>DAIDJL010000008.1 GCA_027450205.1 Candidatus Parcubacteria bacterium | reverse complement strand
GTCTTCACGAACGGCACATTTGATGCCGCCACCCTGCGTGCCGTAGAGACCTTCCAGTGCGTGCAAAACATCGTCTGCACCGGCGGCTATGGCTATGGCCATGTTGGCCCGAAGACCAAAGCGGCGCTTGGGATGTAGGGGATACGCGATCCTTCCCAGAGGGAATCGCCTCGCGACTCGAATGCTCGCCGTCGCTCGCATTCGGTCTGGGCACCGCCTCGCCAATTTTCTCTGCTGAGAAAATTGGTTCCGGCGGTTCGATTCTCCATGAAGACAGGCTTGTTTCTTTTTCTCCCGAAAGGGACGGCGTCCCGGTCTGCTGACCGGCCGCCTTAGCTTTCGCCGCCTTCGCGGCTCCGAGACACCCTTTCGGGAGAAAAAGAAACAAGCTGTAGCCCCAGGGGGAATCGAACCCCCATTTACGCCGTGAAAGGGCGCTGTCCTAACCATTAGACGATGAGGCCAAACGGTCGCGGCGACCGCGCGCAAATGCGGAGCGAGGCCGGACGATGATGCTATACTATAATAAAGTGGCGTTTTTTGAAAGGTCGTGGCCGGTCGTCGGCCAACCACATTATTACTATTTTCTAAAAATGTCTATGCTACTTTTCTGGTACGGAGGATGGGGATTTGCGATTCCGCGCATCGTTCTGGGCGCCTTGCTCCTTGTCCATGGATGGCCGAAGATAAAAAGCCTCAAGCAGAACGCCGGGAATTTCAGCGGCATGGGATTCAGGCCGGGCTGGCTCTGGGGAACCGTTGCGGCATTGCTTGAATTCTTCGGCGGGATAGGGATCGCACTCGGCATCGGAGTGCCGTATGCGTGTCTGCTCTTTATGGGCGAGTTCATCGTGATCATCGTTTGGAAGTGGGTCAAGAAGATGCCGTTCGTCGGCGGATGGGAACTGGATGCAGTCATCCTCTCACTGCTCTTGATGTTCTTCACGCTCTACGGCGGGTTCTTTTTGCTCTCCATCGGCGGGTTATAATCCCTGTCTTTGATTTTTCGCCGAACGGTGATAGCCTTACCAACGTCATGAAACGTTTCTTTGAGATGCTCCCGGGAATTTTGGCGTGGCTCACGCTCATCTTTATGTTCCTTTTTTCCTGGCTCCTGCCGGTATGGGTCTCCATCTTCATCATTCTTTTTGATATCTACTGGGTACTGAAGACGATATACCTTTCGCTGCATCTGCGCGTGACATTCATGGAAATGCGCCGGGTGATGAAGATAGACTGGCTCGCGCGCATCCGCGAGGAGCTGCCGGATTCCGTGCCCGCGTTGGACGATATCTACCATCTTGTGATCCTTCCGATGTATGACGAGCCGCACGAGGTCGTGCGCGAAAGTTTCGCGTCGCTCGCGCGCGCCAATTATCCGAAAGAGAAATTGTTCGTCGTGCTGGCGTTGGAGGACCGGGCGGGGGATGCGGCGCGGGAGACGGGACGGAAGCTCGCGGCCGAGTACGGCGCGACGTTCGGAAAGTTTTTGGTAACGCACCATCCCGGTGGATTGCCGGGCGAGATCCCGGGCAAGGGATCGAACGAGGCGTGGGCGGGCCGCCAGGCAATGCGTGAGATCGTCGGCCTTCCAACCGGGACGCATCCCGGGGGGATCCCGCCGGAGAACGTGCTCGTATCCGTGTTCGATATTGACACGCAGATCTTTCCTGAATATTTCAGCCGGCTTACGTATGTTTTTTTGAAGGCGGAAAATCGCACCCGCGCGATATACCAGCCGATCCCGCTTTTTACCAACAACGTATACGAGGCGCCGATGCTCGCGCGCGTGGTCGCGTTCTCCACGACGTTCTGGCAAATGATGCAGCAATCGCGGCCGGAGCGGCTGACGTCGTTTTCGTCGCAATCCATCCCGCTCCGTACCCTGCTTGATATCGGCTGGTGGCAGAAGGATATTGTGTCGGAAGATTCGCGTATTTTTTGGCAGGGATATCTGCGCTACCACGGCGATTTTCGCGTGGAGCCGCTCTTTTATCCTGTTTCAATGGATGTGAACGTCGCTCCCTCGTTCTGGGGGACGATGAAGAATATTTACAAGCAGCAGCGGCGATGGGGATGGGGATGCGAGAACATTCCATACATGATGGAAGGATTCCGGAACGATCCGGAGATCCCTGCGGCGAAGAAGCGCTATTGGACGTTCAATGTGATAGAGGGATTCCATTCCTGGGCGACGAACTCGCTCATCATTTTCGCGCTCGGATGGCTGCCGCTTGCGCTCGGCGGACGCCACTTCGGACATTCCATCCTTTCATACAACCTGCCGCATATCACCAGGGACATCGTTACGCTTTCCATGGTCGGCGTCGCGAGCTCCGCAGTGCTCTCCCTGTTCCTCCTGCCGGAAAAGCCGGGCGGCCGCACCGGCGCGGATTACGCGATCTTTGTTTTGCAATGGGTGCTGATGCCGCTCACCCTGACCATTTTCGGCGCGTTCCCGGGATTGGAAGCGCAGACGCGCCTCATGCTCGGCGGAAAATGGCGGCTTGGTTTTTGGGTGACGCCCAAAGGGCGCTACCCAAAAACCAATTGATAGATCTCTCTGCCAAAAGCGGCTTGCCGCTTTTGGGTGACGCCCAAAGGGCGCTACCCAAAAACCAAAGGGCGTGGCGTCCGAAATGATACAATAAGAAACATGGAACGACATCGCCGCCGCGGATTTACCCTCATCGAGCTTTTGATCTTCAGCGCGATCTTCAGTTTGATCATCGGCACGTTCATCACCATCCTGGTCAGCGTGGTGGATGTCCAGGTAAGTCAGTCGGCATCCGCCGAGGTGGCGCAGCAAGGGCAATTCCTCGAACAGCAGATCCAGTATTACGTGCAGGGCGCGCGGCTTGTGGATATGCCGGTCGATACGGCGCAGGGGAGTCTCAGATTGCGTGAATCAGCGTCCTCGTCCGATCCAACATCGATCATGCTCAGCGCCGCGCCGGGGAATCAACCGCAGCTTGTGCAGACGAGTACTGCGCAGATTACCACTGCCGCAACCAGCATATCGGTGACATTTCCGGGAAGTGTCACTTCGGGAGATGTGGTCGCTTTCGGAGCTCAGTGGTGGGCGCCATCTGTCAGCTTGGTCAATGTATCATCTTCCTGTGTGAGCGGGGGACTCACCATCACCAACGCAACAAGCGTACCCGGCCTGGAGGGTCTCGCGCAAGGCTATGGGATGATTTCTGGGTATGGAGGATGTACAATAACCGCATTTTTTTCGGGTTCGGTTCCTGAAGCCTCGATAGTCGTCCATGAAATAAGCGGGGTGGACAAGACGAATCCGCTGGATGGAAGCGCTCTTACGCAAAATGGTTTTGTGGCAAGCGGAACACTGCAGTCAAGCCCTGGTATAAATACGCTTGTCGGGGGAGATTATATATGGGGCATAGCATTTGATGGTCAGGGCCGCGGAGTCACTTGGACTCCGGGGATAAATTTTACTGAGCGGGCATATATATACAGCGCATTTGAGACCGAAGACACAATTCAACAAATTCCCGGGACGGAGTTTGTCACGATAACCCCGAACAACAATAGTACGTATCTCACGCTCGGCATCATGGCGTTTCGGGCGGCATCGATCGGCCTCTATATTCAACAGGGGGCAGGGGGCGCTTTTCAATCGCTCACATCCGGCGTGGCAAAGGTCACTAATCTTATGTTTACCCGGCATTATAATTTGGCGGGGGAATCAACCCCTTATGGCGTCGATTCGGTCTCATATTCATTCACCCTATCTAAAGATACCGGAAACCAAACCTATTCGCAGACGTTCCAATCGTCCGCTGCGGTTTCTGCTCCGGTGCCGAAGATCGCACTCATCCAGCAGGCGAGCGCGGCTGCTGCAGGAACGGGGATCACGAATGTCAGCGCGTCATACCCCGGCGATAACGAGCACGGAGATCTTCTTGTTGCGGTCGTTTCAAATACGGGAAACGCTTCGGCGACCGTGTCGCTTTCGGACACTGCGGGGAATTTCTGGAAAGAAGCCGCGAGTTCGACGTACGCGGCATACGGCCAGGAGACGTCGATCTTTTACGCCCCCGATTCATGGAACAGCCCGAATACGGTCTCCGCGACGTTCAGCGCCGGCGTCACTTCACCGTCGATTTTTATTTACGAATACCGGGGATCAAGCGCAGCCACCGCGCTCGTACAGCAGGCTGCGGAAGGATTCAATCAATATGGTAATGGCAATACCCCTGTTTTCTTTTCTCTTGCAAACAATGTGACGGCGGGGAACGTGCTTTCTTTTAATATGCAGTGGGCTACCACGTCCACGTTGGCCGCAGTCACTTCTCCTTGCGTGAGTGGCGGCAATTTCACTTTGGTTGATACGAGTTATCCGTCGGGATGGTTATCTAGTGCGCAGGGATATGGCGTGGTATCGACCTCGGGGCCATGCACGATCGCGGCCTCTTTTACGCCCGCTGTTTACCAATTTGCCGGAGTCATAATTCAGGAAATCAGTGGCGTAAACACCAGCACTCCTATTGATGGGCATTTACTGACCTGGAATGGTTACACGAATATTTCAAACAGTGGAAATATAACAACCACGCAAGGCGGCGATTATATTGTGGGATCCGGAATTGTCGATTCGGGGACCGGGGCAACGGGAACCCCGGAATTGGGTTTTACGATTATCAATCCGAATCCGGAAAATATTCAAGTGGAAAATACGACCCAATTATCCGCCGGCACGATTGCCGCCACATTTACCTTTCCTTCTCCTACGCAACTGAGCGGAGGGATTATGGCGTTCAGGTCCATTTCCGGAGAGAGTACCGCGCCGTTCGACACTGTGGCATCACAAACACAATCCAATAGCACGATTTCTTCAAGCGGCCTTACCAGCCCTAATTCAGCCGTCGAGCTCCTGATCGGAGTGTCTTACGTCAACCCGTCCGTCGGCACCATGGTGCCGGGGTCGGGATTCACCGTGGAAACCTCTTCGACGGTAAGCGGAACATATGTAGAGGACAAGAACGTATACGTTGCCAGCCCGGTGAGCGCGGACTGGACGGATTCCTCGGCGGCGAGCTCATCTGCGATGATAGTCACATTCCATTGATTCCTTTATCCTTATGATTTTCTTACGCAAGATTACCAATGTACAGATCGTTTTTATCGGCGTGATTGTAACGGCGGGATTCGCGATGTCCGCCCCCGCGCACGCCCAGATCTCCCTTGTGCAGGCGACGAGCACCGGAGGATTCTTGGGTTCCGCAGGCACGACCACGGACAGTTTCGCCTCGGGCACGACCGCCGGGAACTCCCTCATCGTCTCCTTCGCCGCGTGGC
>DAIDJL010000007.1 GCA_027450205.1 Candidatus Parcubacteria bacterium | reverse complement strand
ATCGGTCGCGAAATATCCCACGCCGGGGGCTCCTCCCCCGTCGGGATTCGGGGTGCAGGTCGTGGGGCGGTTGGCGAGGGTGCCGTAGCCGACGCCCGAGGCGCCGGTGAAGGGGGAGGTGCCAAGATAGTAGTCGCGATTCTGAACTAAAACGGTTGGCTGATAGTTATCCAATAGCGAGCCATTTCCATATCCTGGTACTTGATTCCATACATCATTCCATTCATAGAAAGGAGAGAGTTGCTGATGCGGCCAGGTTATGCTCGAAGCCGAACCACCGGAGGAAGCGGAGTCGTTAATAGCTGTTTGTGAAAAAGTAAGTGAGGTGCCACCGGAAACCGAAGTGATGATCCACGTTCCATTGATATTGGTACCTCCGGTGCCCGTTGCAGTATTCGCAATAAAGACCGGATTCCCGACGACAATCGGCGAACCCGACCACCCCCCACTGAAGTTAACCGTCACGACATTCGATGTTCTTGACCAGGCAGCAATACCCGCCTGAGGAGCCGTGTCTACGGTATCGGGAAAATCTCCTTGAAGAAGATCTGTTTTCCCCTCTCCTGGCTGATCAAGACAAGGATAGCCGGTCGTAGTATTTGTATTTCCATCCCACGCAGAACCTGTTCCGTTGAACGACGTACCGCAATATCCAAATCCGTTCGGCGTTGCGGATTCCACATATGTACTGCTATCCGTCCTCATGGAATGTACCGTAATGAAATCCGTATATCCGGTAGGAGCGGAATTCCCCCAGATAACCCCCGTGCCCGCGCTCAAAAAATACGAATCAAAGACGGGGTTTGTATTCGATCCATTGAATGTGTTGTTATAGATCTCCCATGCACGGCAACCGCGAATGCCTCGGCCGCCGCCGGGACCCGTAGGATGAGTTTGGGCCGTTACGCTATTAAGGGTGTTATCCCGTATCACAAACCGTCCCCCGAAAGTGCAATCGTCCGCAAAGCCGGCGTTGAATATATTGTTCTCGATAAACATAAAACCACCACTACCCAAATCGGCGCTATTTGCCCACGATCCGTTGCCATTGCCAGAACTATCATCAAAAAGACTGCCTTGATATACATGGATGGCATTATCTACGCTGTTGGCGCTATCAAAAATATTGTAGTCCGTAACCCCCAGCACCGCACCCGAAAATTCCAACTCGGCGCCATTCTGGGGTATGGCGTATGTTGTCATGTCAAAATGCACATGATCGATGCGTACCGCCTGAGAATCGCCTCCGACCTCAACTATTCCATGGTATTTCGTATTTGCAGTGCCGCCATCATTGCCTCCTTCGAAAGTGATCCCCGCCAGCCGGAAAAACGAAGATGGTATCCCGGTGGTTATGATAAAAGGCGGATTCCCGCTTGCATAACCATCTGCAATGACCGTTTCATCGCCCCCGCCGGTTGCATCGAGATTTCCCGCACCCAGAATGGTGAGTTGTGTGCTTGAGGCCGGAACGGTAAATGCGACCTGTGATGTCCATGCGCAGGTGCCCGCAGGTATGAAAACGACGGTCGTCGCGGCAGTCGCCGAGTTCAATGCATTTTGAACATCACTTGCATTGCAAGAAGCCGCGACGATCGTAGACGAAGCGAGCGGCGGAGGCGTCGCTGTCGCGGGAGAGGATTGGGCAGACGTTTCGCCCACAATATCATAGGCGGCAACCGCGTAAGTAAAAGAGAGCGGCGAAGAAGACGGAGTTATAGCGTCGTAGTACGCGGTATTGGTGGTTGTTGCGACCAAGTTCGTGGGGGTGCACGAAGAACCTGAGCAGCGATAGATGTCATAACCCGCAACCGAAGTATCATCCGTGGATGAAGCCCACGAGAGAGTGACCGAAGAGAATGTGGTGGTCGATATGATGAGATTTTGCGGAATGGTAGGAGGCTGAGAATCCACCGTAACGGAAGTTGTTGCCGTGGTCGTCCCATTCGCGTTCGTAGCGGTCAGTGTATAAACGGTCGTCGAAGCAGAACTCACGGTCGTCGATCCGACAAGCGTGCTCGTACTAAAAGATCCGGGCGCGACGGCAACGGATGAAGCATTCGTGATATTCCACGACAGCGTTGAAGTTCCTGCGGGACCAACGAGCGTAGGAAGTGCGGTAAAAGATATAATACCGGGGGAAGAATATATATCGGATTTAAAAGTAGCGATATCAACAATCAATCCCGCATTGGCAAGAAATCCTCCAAAAGTATTCTGATAGCTGCCCGTTGAGGTAACGACCTGATCGGCAGTAAGCATGAGCGGATTATTGGTATTTCCGTTAAAACTATTGGTTTCCGCCGTCCAGCCGGGCGACATTGTCGGGGTAGAAGTGCTATTCCCGGCCCCGAACGAGAAAAGCAGCTCGTTTGCCGCGGTCGTGGTGACGTTTCCCGTACTCGCGGAGGTTCCACCATTTGTGCTGCTCGTGTTGATCTGATCCAGAGGATCGAGAGAAGCGATACCGGAATACTCATGAACTGCGATGGAGCTATAATCCGGAGCTGAGGTCCAATTGAAATTTATAGTGTCAGCGCCTCCTTTGATATTCGTGGCGTAATAGAGAAATGAATCTATATAATCCCCGCTGCACGGACAGAAGGTTGAGGTTGCCAAGACGAAACTATCTCCCGCAGTATCGGAGATGGTACCCGTAGCCATGGACGCACCCGAATTGCCTTGTCTCATTATGGCGACGACAATGGCATTGCCAGCAGCCGTGCTTGATGCGAATGCAACGCTGCTTGTCCCGGCAACGCTGAGATAATTCGTTGGCGTGCTCGTCGCCTGCACTAATGCGATCGCCGCGTGCGCCGGCTTTGTCCGCAAGCCAAAGCCCAAAAAAACAGCAAGGAAAAGAAATCCAAGCAGGAAGAATCTTGAATGATGGAATTGCGGATGATGGCGGGGGGACGGAGAAAGAATCATTATTTCAGTATACAGAAGAGGGGGAGGTTATAAAGGCGGCGCGTGGGGATAGTGTCTCCTTTTTTACGGATCTTTTTAATCCGCATGCATATGGTATATTCTTTATAGTACGGAGGTGTTTGATGCACCATACCACCCGCAAAAACCTTTTTGATGAATTCGACGAACAGCTGAATGCGGCACCATTGCTCAAAAAGGCGGCAATGATCGCGCTCCTTGTTGTTGCGATCATTGTTATCGTTTCAACAATGCTGTAATTTGCTTCACTCGGACCGCCGTTTGGTCCGTTTTTTTTATTATTTGACAAACAGTTTCTTTAAAAGCATGCTAATGGTAGTGCATGCATGGCGCGGGGAGGAGACCATGAAAAATCTGCGTATGATCGTCCTTTGGGCGATAACGATGACCATTTTACTCCTTGCGATGCCGTCAGCGCTGGCAAAGCAGGGAAAACCGCACCGCGAAAAAGGCGATGTCTGGGTGGGCTGTATCGTGAATGCGCCCGCCACAACATGGGAAAAGGCATTTACCGAAGCATTTTCAATAGGCAACGAGGAAGGTCGTTCCTGCTGGGTAAATCATCAGAAAAGTTGGTGGTTCATCCGGTGGATCGAAAAAATTCCCATTGTAAGGGTTACAAAAACAGCAAAGGAGCCGACCGCGTCGGCTCCTTAATAAAATATCTTCACCGGATCCAATGAACATCCTTGCGATAGAAACATCGTGCGACGAGACGGGCATCGCTTTACTTGAAATGTCCGGCACCGCACGCGCACCGCACGCGCGCGTTATTGAGAATCTCGTCACTACGCAGATCCCCATCCACCGGCCGTTCGGCGGCGTCGTTCCCAATCTTGCAAAGCGCGAACACCTGAAGAATCTGCCCATATTGTTCGGGCAGCTGCGGGAAAAACATCCAACACTCAAGCCTGACCTCATCACCGTCACCGTCGGACCCGGCCTGGAACCGGCGCTCTGGACCGGCATCACCTTTGCGCAAGCGTTGGCGAAAGAATATCGCGTGCCGCTCGTCGGAGCAAGCCATCTGGAAGGGCATCTTTACAGTTTTCTTTTGTCACAAGAAAAAGCGCGGCGCGGGCGCGGGCGCGGTGCGGCGCGGGCGCAAAAAAACATCTTCCCCGCCATAGCGCTTATCGTAAGCGGCGGCCACACCATCCTGCTCAAACTCGATTCGTTCTCAAAATGGAAACGGCTCGGAGAGACGCGCGACGACGCCGCGGGCGAGGCGTTCGACAAGGTCGCGCGCCTGCTCGCCCTCCCCTATCCCGGCGGACCGGAAATAGAGCGCATCGCCCGCGCCGGCAACCCCGCCGCGATCGCGTTTCCGCGTCCGATGCTCGCCGAAAAAAATTATGATTTCAGTTTTTCCGGACTGAAGACAGCAGTGCTCTATTATTTACGCGACCACGCAGCCGATAAAAAATTGTCCGCGGCCATGAAAGCCGATGTTGCCGCGTCGTTCCAGGAAGCCGCCCTTGATGTGCTCGTCAAAAAGACGATCCGCGCGGCAGCGGATCATGGCGCGCGGTCGGTGATGCTCTCCGGCGGCGTTGCCGCAAACCAGGCGCTCCGCGCGCGGCTTGCGCGCGAGGCGAAGAAGATCGGCGCGGCGTTCTTTGTTCCTGATTTCAAATATAACCTGGATAATGGCGCGATGATCGGCATCGCCGGCTATATGGCGTTTCTTCGCAAAAAACATTATAAAATAGAGGCGCGCGGCGATATGGAAATATGATCAAATTTTAATAATTTTATGCTCACATTCTTTCAGGCGATCATTCTCGGTCTTGCACAGGGAATCTCAGAATTGTTTCCCATTTCAAGCCTCGGCCACACCGTGCTGCTGCCGGGCCTGCTCGGGTGGCATAACATCGACCAGAATGCCGAACCGTTCCTGGAATTTTTAGTGGCCACGCACCTCGCCACCGCGATCGTGCTCTTTGCGATCTATTTCAAAGACTGGGTGCGCATCATAAAAGGGATCTTCCGGTCGCTCGCCGCGCGGGAGATAAGCGACGCGGACCCCGACGCCAAACTCGGCTGGCTGCTCGTGATCAGCACGATCCCCGCCGGTTTCATCGGCCTATTATTGAAAGACAAGATCACGGGGTCGCTGTTGCTGCCAAGCTCCGCCGCGATCTTCCTCGCGCTGAACGGCGTACTGCTCCTGCTCGCCGAACGGCTGCGCACGCGCGCTGGGCGCGGTGCGGCCATGCCGGCGGAAAGCGTGGAGAACAACGACCAGCGGATCGCGCACCGGCTCTCGTTCTGGCAGGCCACGAAGGTGGGACTGCTCCAGGTGCTCGCATTGCTCCCCGGATTTTCGCGCACCGGTTCAACGCTCGCCGGCGGCCTGATGGTAGGCCTCTCGCACGAGGATTCGCTCCGGTACTCGTTCCTCCTCGCCACGCCGATCATCGGCGCGGCGGCGCTGCTGGAGATCCCGCCGCTCCTTGCCTCCGGAAACAGCGCGCTCATCGACAATTCCATCGCAGGCGCCATCGCCGCCGCGTTCGCGGCGTGGTTCGCCGTCAAATTCCTCACGCGCTACTTCAAGACAAAAACGCTCGGCCCGTTTGCGATCTACTGCATCGCGATCGGGATCGTGGGTGTGCTGATATTTAAGTAATCCCGGAACGCCCCACCCAAGGGAGCGCCGCGGATCGCCGTCGGCCACAGTAGCTTTATTCCCCGTACATCCGCGCGCGGATCGCTTCGAGCTCTTTTATTACGCCTTCGTCAACGATCTTTTTGAATCGCGGGAAGGTCTTCCCTTCCTTTGTAATAAATTCCATGAACATTTTGAGCGGCCGCAGATCGAATAATTTTCCCGCCTTGTACACGCCCGCATCCTCGTACAGCGGCCGGTATACCGCCATCAATACATCCTCGATCGGAAGGTAATCCTCCGTATGGTGGCCGACGCCGACCACCTCGTATGCATAATTGTTCACCGGCCCGTCCGGATCGTGCTTGTAATGATAATAGAATCCCTTTTCGGGAACCTCTTCCGGGATCTCGATCGTCATCGCCGAAAATTGATATTAAATATTATGAGACCTTCTTCGCGCTCGCGAACCATGCGTAGATGAGCAATGCGAGCCCCACCACAAGCGATGCAATGCCGTGCTTGATGTGCGGGGCCATCTTTGCCGCATCATAGCCCGGCAGGAACACCGGCAACATGTCCGCAGGCGTCATCCAGTAATAGACGGCAAGCACGATGAACCCGATCCCGAAAATGACCGCAAGAATTGTTAATGTTTTTTTCATGTAATTAATTATACTCCTTTTCGCGAGAGCCGGCGCTCTTGATCCCGCGCATAGGCCTCCCTATTATAGCAAAACCGCGATACCCACCCCCTTCCCCCTTGACTTCATATAAGCATATGCTAATATTTGAATATGTCTGACCTCTGCAAGGAGATAAACAAGTTCGGTAAGGGCATCGGGAACGCCGCGCGGTATCGCATCATTGAAGCGCTCATCAAAGGGCGCAAGACGGTGAACGAGCTCACGCGGATCGTAAAGCTCTCCCAGCCGGCGGTGTCCCAGCATCTTAAAACGCTCAAGGCCTGCGATCTCGTGATCGATGAACGAAGCGGCAAGGAGGTGTTCTATGCGGTGAACATGGAATATACCGTCAAACTGCTCCACACCCTTGTGAACGACATGCAAAAAAATAAAGAAAAGAGTCGAAAATAAATCATTAAAACAATGTTAAAAATAAAAGTTGTGTTAGGAACTACGCGGCAGGGACGGTTCGGCGAGCAGCCGGCGAAGTGGATCGTGGAGAAAGCGAAAGCAAAAGGGTTGGATGTGGAGTTGCTGGACCTTCGGGACTATCCGCTCCCCTTCTTTGATGAGCCGGTTTCCCCTTCCATGAAAAAAGAGCCGTACGCGAACCCGGTCGTTGCGCAATGGACGGCAAAGATCGCGGAGGCTGACGGGTTCATCTTTACGGTCGCGGAATACAATCATGGCCCCGCGGCGGCATTGAAAAATGCGATCGACTACGTGGCCGACGAATGGCACAAGAAACCGGTCGCGTTCGTGGGATACGGTACCGTCGGCGCAGCCCGCGCCGTGGACCAGCTCCGCCCGATCGTCACCGAACAACAGATGGCGCCGATGCGCACCGCCGTGCACATGGTGGCTCCGTGGGCACTGCTCGACGAAAAAGGGGTGCTCAAGACGGAATCGTTCGACGCGAGCGCGGAGCAGATGCTTGACCAGCTCATCTGGTGGGCCGAAGCGCTGAAGGCCGCGCGCGAAAAGGATGTCCCTGCGATTGCGGCTGCATAACAGAACACCAATATTCGCGATTAAAAAAACCCGCTCTTTGAATGAGCGGGTTTTTTATCATCCTTCTTCTATTTTCAATTTGATCTCCTTGAATTCGTTCTCCACTTCCGCCAGACGGTCCTTGCTCAACTTGATCAGCTCCCCCGCTTCGCGGATCTTCACGAGCGCCTCTTCCAGGTCTATCTCTTCCTGCTCCTCAAACCAATCCGAGATCTTCTTGATGTCCTCCAGATATTTTTTTAGGTCGTGCGGTTTGTTTTTTGCCATGGTCGATTGATTTTATGATAGAGCTTATCTCGCCGTCCGCGACCGTGAGCGATATCTCGTCGCCCGCGCGCAGGCCGGCAGTGCTCCGTACTACTTTACCATTCCTGCGCGCGATGGAATAGCCCAGCGCAAGCTGGCGCGCGGGATCGTTATGCTTGATCGCCTGTGCACCGAGCATAAGCGTCTGGCGCGCGCCCTCCAGCGACCGCTCGAACATATTGACCAGCCCGTCCCACGTATTCGCAAGGCCGTTCTGCACGCGCTGCAATTCGAGCGGAAAACGATTGAGCAGTCCCGAGAATTCGCGCACCTTTGCGTATGCCTCCTCCCACGACCGGCCCAAGAGATGCGCGGCGGCGGTCGGCGTGCTCGTCATATGATCCGCGGCGAGCGCCATGAGCGGCACGTCCTGATCATGACCGATACCCGCGATGACCGGCACCGGAAAGTTGACGACCTCGCGCACGAGCACCTCATTGTTGAAGGCCTGGAGCGATTCAAGCGAGCCGCCGCCGCGGATGATCACAAGCGCCTCGATGCCCGTCCCGCGCGAGCCTTCATCTTCCACTATCTCGCGCATCGCACGGATCGCGGCGAGCAGTGACGGCGCCGCCTGGGCACCCTCCACGCGCGCGTCGATCACGTTCACGGTGAAACCGAACTTGCCCAGATTATTCTCAAAATCGTGGATGACCGCGCCCTTGAGCGAAGTGATGACGCCGATACGCTGCGGATACTCCGGCAGGACGCGCTTGCGTGCCGCCGCGAAAACGCCTTCTGCCTCCAGTTTTTTACGCAGATCGTCGTATGCCTTTTTGAGCGCGCCCTCGCCCACCAGTTCCACCGTGTCGGCCACGAACGACAACCGTCCGTTGTTCGGATATACGTTCGGATGTCCGTTCAGGATCACTTCCATCCCGACCTCGAGCGCGATACCGCACAACTGATAGTTCCGCGCCCACATGATCGCATCAAGCGAACCGGGATTTTCTTTGTCTTTAATGCTGAAATAGACGTGGCCGCTCGCGGCACGTTTGAGCTCGGAGATCTCCCCGATGATCCGCGCAGACTGCGACTTAAAAAATACATTAAGGATCTCGATATATTCTGCAATGGTGAAAACCTTGTCTTCGGGGAGCGCGATCGCCATAGGCCTATTATAGTATAGAAAGGAGCATCCTGTCCGTCGCCTATCCCCTTTTCGCCTTCTCGTGCTGTGCACGCTTATTATAGTAGGCGCAGTAGTCGCAATCATCGGCGGCCGGCGGGAGCGTGTCGCTCATCAGGCACTTGTGCATATTAACGATCGTCGGTTCCACCCAGTCGGTATTGCCCACGTATGGGATCACTTTGATGTCGAATTCCAGCCGCGCATCGAACGCCTTCGCATCAGTATTGCCGTTACAGTATACGAAGTAGCCCGTCGGCGAGACCTTGAAGCCGTTCTTGCGGAACAGCCACTGGTACACCTCCATCTGCCGCTTGTAGCCATCCTGCCATTCTGCGTCAAGCGATACCTCGCCGTCCTTCGCCGTCGCTTTATAATCCACGATGATCAGCTCCCCCGTCGGAGCCACCCAGACATCGTCCACGCCTCCGCGGACGAGCAGATTCGTCGGCTCGTGCAAAAATTGTATGCCGCGCCGGAGAGAGTCGCGCCAGGCGTCGAGCTCTTTGTGCGCGTACGGCACCGCGTCGATGTTGTACTCCTTCATCAGCGGATGCACGGTGCCCGCGGCGCGATGGATATCAAACTCTTTTTTGAGCAGCGCATCCACGACGCTGTTCAGGCTGAACGGAAATCCCGGCGGGCGTCCGGTGCCAAGCCGCTTATCAATATAAAAACATCGGGAGCATTGCACGAAAAGATCGATCCCGCTGCGGCTCACCGTAAACGGCTCATGCGACTTCGGGTCGAAGATGTTCCGCGAGCGCTGGGGGTTGTAGTAGGAGGACATGGGCGTCTATTTAACCTTATTATAATCTTTTCACGCCGAATCCCCAAAAACAAAAATCCCGCCCCTCATTTTCGGAGAGCGGAATTTTATCGCATGTGCATAGGCGTCTTTTCTAGAAAGAAAGTCGGAAGCCGATCGCCTGACGCGCGATCGCCATCTTCACCAATGCCCTGATGAGCTGCGCTTCGACGTCAAGGACGGCCTTGATCTCTGACAGATCTTTGAGGAGCTTCAGATGGGTGTATACCCCTTTATCACTTTTAATAAGCATGTTCCGTGCGTTGATCTGTATAGTTTATTTGGAGCGTACGACATTGCCCCCGCTCGACCTGCTGAGTACTACGGGCGGGTGGTGGCGAATATTACAATGCACCTTTCGCAATCTTTTGCCGTAGTTTGTCAACGTAGGCATTGAAGAAAAACAGGTTATGAAACGTGAGCAATGCGCCGCCCGCGATCTCGTTCGCGCGCACAAGATGTGCGATGTAATTGCGCCGGTAATTTTGACACACAAGGCACTCGCACGAGGGATCTATGGGATCTTTGTCCTTCAACAATGAGGATTTTGTGAAATCCACGCGGCCATCGTGGGCGCCTCCTGGCATGCCGCTCTTCTTGCCGACGAACGCGATGCCGCGGCGGGCGTAATGCGTCGGCACCGTACAATCGAACGTGTCCACGCCGCCCTTCATGATGAGCTCGATATCCTCCACGTGACCCATGCCAAGCAGGTGCCGCGGTTTCTTTTGATCAAGCAGCGGATTGACCCACTGCAGGATCTTCCGCGACGCTATCTTTGATTCGCCGAGATCCCCGCCGATGCCATAGCCGTCAAACCCGTCCATGCGTGCGATCGCGCGCGCACCCTCTTTACGCAGATCTTCAAATCCCGCGCCCTGCACGATGCCGTAGAGCGCCTGCCGGGAAGTGCGCGCCGCGAGTGAGCGTTTCGCCCATCGATGGGTGCGGGCAAGCGAATGTTTCATGTAATCGTGCGTCACGCCGGGGGGCGGACATTCGTCGAATGCGAACATGATATCGGCGCCAAGCTGCTGCTGGATCGCAATGGACTCCTCCGGCCCGAGGAACATCTCCTCTCCGGTGAGCGGCGAGCGGAACCGCACCCCGTCTTCCGTTATTTTGACGTGATTCGGCTGATGCCCGCGATCGATCGCCTTTTCAAGTTTTCCCGGATAGGATTTTACCGAATGCTTGCCGATGCCAAGATCCCGCCCGAAGCCGAGACTGAACACCTGGAACCCGCCCGAATCCGTCATTGTCGGACGCGGCCAGCCCATGAACTTATTGATGCCGCCTGCGGCCTTCACGATCTTTTCTCCCGGCTGGAGGTGGAGGTGATAGGTGTTTGAAATAAGCAGCTGCGTTCCCGTCCGCAGGACCTCGTCGCTGCGCAGGGCCTTGATCGTTGCAAGCGTGGCGACCGGTACGATTGCGGGCGTCATCACTTCGCCGTGCGGCGTCTTTAATACGCCAAGCCGTGCCGCTGATTTTTTAGATTTTTTTAATACGGAAAATTCGATCATGAAAGTAGTGTACCCGAAAATCTATCATAGAAAAACCCCGGCACGCCTGATGCCGGGGTTTGTTGGTCCCAAAAAAACGGAGCTGGTCAAAAAGGAATGCCGTCTTCGTCGGGAGAGGCACATACATAGCCAGGACGGGAAGGCGGTGAGGACTCGGTCTTATTATCAAGATATTCCTTGAATGAATCCTTGACGTTATAGCCGAAATTCTTCGCCGACCGGCGGGCGTTCCAGAATTCGACCTTTGCGATCCTGACCTCCCGCGCAAGAGCGGTCACCCTTCCAAGCATTTCTTCCACTTTTGCCACGTCGCCGCTTGCAGCCTTGACCTCCTTCAGATAGTCCTCCTGATATTTGCAAGCATCATCGAGCCTGCCCGCACGTTGGGTAAGAATGGTATCCACCCGGAGCTGAACGATCTGCCGCACGCCGGGAGCGTCCAGGCCGAAGGACATCCTTCCAAAAATGCGGCCGAATTCATCGTTGTTGATCGCCGCCCTTTCCTGATATTTCTTGCGGATAAAATAAAGCTTGACTCCGCCAAGAAAGGGAAGGATTTCTACGGCAAAAATAGCGAAAAGAAATCCCTCGTGACGCCGCGGCTGCATAGTGAGCGTGATGACCAATGACATCATCACACAGACACATCCAACACCCACGAACAACAGCGGAGCCGTCAATCGTTTCCATTGCCAGAGGGCTAATTGCTCAAGCTTGCTTGCTTCCATACATCACCTTTTCTCCCTCGTTCTCCCGAGGGTTCGATTTTCACCCACTTCTTAGATGGGCGGGAGTGGCTTCTTTGACCATTCCGAACAGCTGCCCATACTCTACTCCCTCCCCTGGTAATAGACAAATACAAAAGCCCCCTCTTTTTTGAACACAGACGTCACCGGGGATGGTGGGTGTTCAAAAAAGAGGGGGCTTTTGTATTCGCTCTTACTGCTGCACCGGGATCATTGGTGCCGAAGTCGTGCCCGTGGCACTCCCCTGCACGCCACCCTGCGCCGGCACAACAACGCCGCTGCCGTTATACGTCCCGTACTGCATCATCGGATAGCCGCGGTAATATCCGCCGAACGCGCTGCGAAGCTCGTCGCGGAATTCACCCGCCTTTACGCCGATGCAGAATACGACGCCGAGAACCACTATAGCCACGATCCACCAGATCGCGCGATGCGCGTAATGATGTCCGCAGCCGCAGGTGCATCCCGGCCCGCACGCGCACGTTGTCCGGCCCACCGACATTATCTTCTGACCGTCTTTTGTTTCTTCCATTTCTAAAATGACGTTATATCCTGATTAATGATCAACGACCTTTTCTTTTGCTTATTATACCGTATAATCCAACATTATGGAACCACGCTACGATGTGAACGAGGTCGAATCCCGCATCTATAAAATGTGGGAGGACGCCGGCTATTTCAACCCCGACACGTGCGTAGAAAAAGGCGTGACCGCGAAAGATGCCGAACCGTTCTCGATCGTACTTCCCCCGCCGAACGTGACCGGCACCTTACACATAGGCCACGCGGCGATGCTTGCGATCGAGGACATCATGGTGCGCTACGCACGGATGAACGGCAAGCGCACGCTCTGGATCCCCGGCGCCGACCATGCCGCGATCGCAACGCAGTCCAAGGTGGAAAAAGATATCGTCAAAGCGGAAGGAAAGAACCGCCACGACCTCGGCCGCGAGGAATTTTTGCGCCGCGTACGCGCGTTCGCGCAGGAAAGCCACGACACGATCGTCAACCAGGTGAAGCGCATGGGCGCGTCGCTCGACTGGAGCCGCGAAGCCTACACGCTCGACGACAAGCGCGAAGTCGCCGTCCGCGCCGCGTTCAAAAAGATGTACGACCTCGGCCTTATTTATAGAGGGCACCGCGTGATCAATTGGGACGTCAAAGGCCAGACCACCATTTCCGACGACGAGATCGTCTACGAAGAGCGCAAGGCAAAATTATATACGTTCCGCTACGGAAAGCTTTCTGACGGCACGGACTTCCCTATCGCCATATCCACCACGCGACTCGAAACAAAGTTCGGCGACACCGCCGTCGCGGTGCACCCATCCGACGAGCGTTACAAACAATTTGTCGGCAAAGAATTTGACGTGAATTATTGCGGCACGCCGATCCACGTCAAAGTGATCGCGGACGAATCGGTGGAAAAAGATTTCGGCACCGGGGCACTCGGCGTCACGCCCGCGCATAGCATGATCGACTGGGAGATCGCCCAGCGGCACTCGCTCCCCTTCGTGCAGATAATAGATGAGTACGGAAAGATGACCGTGGAAAATTCGCTCGTCCACGGCAAAAAGACGGCCGAGGCGCGCGAGATCGTCGCGGAGGAACTGCGCACGCGCGGGCTCATCATAAAAGAGGAGGAAATCCCCCAGAACGTGGCCACCGCCGAACGCACCGGCGGCATCATCGAACCATTGCCAAAACTGCAATGGTTTATCGCCGTCAACGAGCCGTTCGGCGATGCTAAAAAAACATTAAAGGAATTGATGAAGTCTGCGGTCACGGATGGCGGGATAAAAATTCTGCCCGAGCGGTTCGAACGCATTTACTTCAACTGGATCGACAACCTGCGCGACTGGTGCATCTCACGCCAGATCTGGTTCGGGCATCAGATCCCGGTGTGGTATAAGGGCGATGAGATTTTCGCCGGCGTTGCGGCACCACAAGGTGATGGGTGGACGCAGGATCCCGACACGCTCGACACGTGGTTCTCGTCCGGGCTTTGGCCGTTCAGCACGCTTGGCTGGCCGGAAAAAACCGACGATCTCAAAACTTACTTCCCGAACTCGGTGCTTGAGACCGGTTACGACATCATCTTCTTCTGGGTGGCCCGCATGATCTTAATGAGCGAGGTATTGATGGACGATATCCCCTTCCGCCGCGTCTACCTGCACGGCCTCGTCCGCGACGACAAGGGCCGCAAGATGTCCAAGTCCCTCGGCAACATCATCGATCCGCTCACCATGGCGGACAAATACGGCGCGGATGCCACGCGGCTCTCGCTCATCATCGGCGCAAGCGCAGGCAACGACCTCAAGCTCTCCGAGGACCGCGTCCGCGGCTATCGCAACTTTTCCACAAAGATCTGGAATATTGCGCGGTTCATCCAGATGAACAAGCCGGAAACGTTTAACGATAAAGCACGCGCGGACGCCGCCGCGTCTCTTGCGGTGCGCGAGGAAATAAAAGAACTTGCGGCGATCAAAGCAGAGGTCGCCAAACACATTGATGATTTTGAGTTCCACCTTGCCGGCGAAAAATTGTATCACTACGTGTGGCATACGCTCGCGGACAAAGTCATAGAGGCGGAGAAGAAGAAACTGGGCGACGGCACCGACGCGGAAAAGAACGAATCGTACGCATTGCTCGAACAGCTGTTATTGGGCTCGCTCAAAATGCTTCACCCGTTCATGCCGTTCATCACCGAAGAGGTCTGGCAGATCTTCCATCCGGGGACGATGCTGATGGTGGAAAAGTGGTAGGCCACCGCAATTCCCGCCATCATTCCATCATCCCGGCATGGTAGAATAAAACTATGCTGATGCTCATCATCGCGCTGGTATGCGGATTGCTTCCCGGCTTTGCGTGGCTCGTTTTTTATCTGGGCGAGGAGACGCACGCGGAACCGAAGCGGCTCATCGCGTTCACGTTCGTCGCCGGCATGGCGTTCGGGTTCTTTACCGTCGCGCTCGAGAATATTTTCACCGGATGGACGACGGGAAATGTCAGCCTGCAGACGCTTTCCTTCCTCCCCCTGCTCGGCTCTCTGTTCGGCCTTGCCGTCATTGAAGAGGTCATGAAGTTCGCCGCCGCGCACTTTGCGATCAATCGGAATCCGAATTTCAGCGAACCCGTAGATGCGATGATCTATATGATCGTTGCCGCACTCGGCTTCGCCACGCTCGAGAACATCGGTGCGGTTTCCGGCATCGCGCCGTCCGCGGAGCTCATCCCCGTGGTGCTCCAGACCGTCTCCCTGCGCTTTGTCGGCGCCACGCTCCTTCATACGCTCACGTCCGGCACGGTCGGCTACTACTGGGCGCGCGGCATCGTAAAAGGGAAAACGGGGCGCTATCTCACCTTCGGCCTCGCGCTCGCCGCCATTTTACACACCACATTCAATTATCTTATACTTACCTATGGAGGCGCAGTCTATTCTGTGGTATTCTTAATCATTATCGGTTTTTTTGTATTGAATGATTTTGAAAAAATAAAGGCGCAACCAATAAACCTCATCGTATAATATAAACCCATGATCATGAATAGCGAGGATGAAAAATTTTTCGAGGATCTTTCCGGCGCAAAAACGGAAGCCGACGGCGAATATGACGTCGAGCTCGTAAAGGCATCCACGGGCGCGCTCGCCGAGCGCACAAGCGCAGCACCCGGTCCCCGCCCCAAGATGATCCGCACAAAAGAGGAAAAGGAGGATCTCTGGGCGGACGGTGAACCGGAAGGCCAGCTTACGGTTGACGTCTATCAGACCGCAAATGATATCATTGTGGAATCCGCCATCGCGGGCGTCGCGCCGGACGACATCGACGTGAACGTCACCGCCGACTCGATCTCCATCCGCGGATCACGCAAACGCGAGAAGACCGTTCGCGACGAGGACTACCTCTACCAGGAATGCTACTGGGGAAAATTCGGCCGCTCCATCATATTGCCGCAGGAGGTGGATCCCGAGGGTGCGGTGGTCAAGTTCAAGAATGGGATCCTGACGGTGACCCTGCCGAAGGCGAACAAGAAGAAGGTGCACAAGCTAAAGGTAAAGCTGGACTAAGCCGACTGAAGAAATATTGTCCTTAAAGGTACGGCGTTCCGGCCTTCTGGCCGGCCGCCTCGGCGCTCGCCGCCTTCGCGGCTCCGCGACGCCCTTTAAGGACAATATTTCTTCAGTCCGATCTCGATACCATCCAACTTGCGCAAAACCTCCTTTTCGTTTACAATACTTTCAATAAACACAATACTAAAGATATGAGGAAATGCGCGCGATGCGAGAAAACTTCACAGATGGGCGGGCACCGCATATTGCTCCGCGGCCATTATAATCCCACGAACTGGACCCGAAAGTACCCGAATTTGCAGTACACAACGATAGACGGCAAGCGCCAGCTCGTCTGCACCGGCTGCCTGAGAACGCTCAATAAAGCACCGCGCAAGGCGGTGCGGAAGACGGCGGTAGCGGCTGCGACAAAATAGCAAGTACACAGACGGTGGTATAATGGAAATATGAAATCAAAGTTTGAGGGAGCAGCACCACCGGAAGATACGGAGCAAAAATTTGAGGCTCTTTCAGGAAAGGAAAAGCTTGATATCGTCTTAAAGCTTTTTGGGACCGAAAAAGCCAGGGAAGCATTCCTCGAAACGTGCAGGGAATATGCCGAATTGCGCAACGCGAGCAATGCAGATGCTCTGGGAGAAAATTATGTGCCGCGTCAAAAACGCAGCTATTCTCCTCCCCGAAGAGCGAATTTGCATAATCGGATCATGGAAACCCTGAAGCAGCTTTCACTCCAAAAACTAGATCCGCTTTCGGAAAAGGTCTTGTTTGAAATGGCCAGCCGCGAAACCACGGGGAAGATCATTAAAGAATGGGCTCTTGCAAATGAACACGAAGACGACGAAGAAGATGAGGCAGTACGCAGGCGAAATGATATGTCAGGGCCTGCGTATTATCACTCGCTCGGAAAAGAACACTAGCAATATTAAACGGGCCGTAGTATACCGGTAGTACGAGCGCATGGGGTGCGTTTAGACCGGGTTCGATTCCCGGCGGCCCGACAAGAGACAAAAGCAGCTTTTCGCCGAACGGTCATCTGCCTGGAGGTGAAAAGCTGCTTTTGTTTTGCGGTATAATGAAGATATATGAATATGAAAGATATTTTCGCCTGGAATGCCACGAACGAGCTGACGGAGTACGTTGTGTACCACCGGCTCGCGCAAATGGAAAAGAATCCGGAGAACCGTGCGGCATTGGAGCGGCTTTCGGAACAGGAACATGGACATTACGATTTCTGGAAATCGCTCCTACCGGAGGCGGATGCGAAGAAGATCCACCCACGGCATTATACCGTGTGGGGCATTTCGTTCCTGCGCATCGCGTTCGGCGTCACGTTCATCACGAAATTTTTAGAGACGCACGAGACCGGTGCCGTGCAAAAATATCAGAACCTTGCGGCTTCCATTCCCGAATCGCATCGCGAGCGGTTCGCGCAAATAATAGAGGATGAAAAATCGCACGAGCGGGCGCTCATCGGCCAACTCAAAGAGAGACGCGTGAGTTACATGGGATTCATCGTGCTCGGCCTCGCCGACGCGATAGTGGAGATCACGGGCGTCCACGCCGGATTCCTCGGCGTCACCGGCTCCACGCTCATCGCGGGCGTTGCGGGCGTGATCGTCGGCTTCTCCGCCGCGATCTCCATGGGCTCGGCATCGTATCTGCAGGCAAAGCAGGACACGGAAAAATCCGCCCTGCTCTCCGGATTTCTCACGTGGGTATCATATTTCTGCTCCGTCGTCCTGCTGGCGCTCCCCTACTTCTTGATCCACGTGATGCTCCCCGCATTCGTCGTCTCTACATCCGTCGGCATTCTGCTCGTCGCTGGATTCACGTTCTACGGCGCAGTCGTCTTCGACCGGAAGTTCTGGCGGGAGTTCGCCGAAACCGTCGGTCTGATGCTCGCCACCGCGCTTGCCACCTTCCTGCTCGGCGCCGTGGTCGGCGCGGCGTTCCACATCAACCCCGCGAGTTTTTAGCTAAATCGCTTATACCGTTATCATGATCATCAATAATTTATCTCAAAACCATTGCGTCCCGTGTGAAGGCGGTATGCCGCCGCTCGACCACGAATACGTGCAAAAATACGCCGCGCAGGTGCCGGAGTGGAGCGTTTCCGGCGACGAGAAAAAGATCTCCCGCGAATTCACCTTTAAGGATTTCGTGGAAGCCATGAAATTCGTGAATGCCACCGCTGACATTGCGCAAGCCGAAGGCCACCATCCGGACATTTACATTTTCTATAACAAGGTGCGCTTCGAACTCACCACGCACGCAATGGGCGGACTGTCGGAAAACGACTTTATCCTTGCGGCAAAGATTGACATTGCCGCCATAAAACGATAGGTTGTTTTTAGGAGGAGTTGAAAATGCGCGCTGCAGACCTACCGGCATCAAAACCTATAGGAAATGTACCGGCGAATCTGGACGCCCTGATCTCTTTTCTGCGAGCCGTATTTCCTGCGGATTCGGCACGACCATTTCGTTATGCGGGGTGCGTCAGTGACCGAACGACCCGATGCCGGATATTCACGGAGCATCCCTTTATGAACAATCCCAAGCTCTGGTCTCCGATCCCCACGCCGGAAGCAATGGCGCGCGAGATCATGCGCATCACCAAAGAGTATGCGAACGCACGGCGGCCGGTAAAAGAATGGAGGATCGAGATCGCTGAAAATATCAACGGATTGGGTTTTGTCGCATATCCCATACGCTGACAATACACCCAACAACAATGCCGGGCAATTTATTTGCCCGGCGATTTTTTAAAACAAGAGGCACATCGGGTAATACAGGACCGCAAAATAAAAACACCGGCGTGTGCTGGTGTTTTATTAAATCCCGTCAGATTTCTGGCGTAACAGCCAGGTGGGTAAGCTCAACTGCGGCCCACGGGCGGCAGAGATTTGCTTTCCCCTTTAATATTGTTTGATCCGAAATCTGCGCGGGATCTAACTCCATTATACCACCGCGCGGGAAAAAGATATCAAGTGCATAAGCCCGCCGACACTGGAAAAGGGGACAAAACTGTAGTACCATCAGTCTGCAATGAAACTTCAGACTCGGAAACGCATATTCTATGTGTTTCTTCTTTTATTCATCGTCATCGGCGCAGCCGTCGTGCTTTTTGCCGAAGGATGGCGCATCAACTTTTCCACGCTCGAGGCAGAAAAGGCCGGCGGTATCTACGTCAGGTCATTCCCCGACGATGCGCAAATTACCCTGAATGGAAAACCTATCCAGAACCAGTCGGCGTTCCTGAGCCGTGGCACGTTCATCTCCGGCCTCTTCCCAAAGACCTATACCCTCACCCTTACGGAAGCCGGCTATGATGCGTGGACCGAAAACGCGCAGGTTGCCCCGTCGCTCGTCACCGAAATGAAGTATGCCGTGCTCGTACCAAAAAATGCCGTAAACGTCGCGACGGACACGGCGGCAGTGGGCGGATTTTTTGAAGCGGATGGAAATATCGTCGTGCAAAATGCGAGCGCCACGATCTCCTGGCGGGGCAAGGTCATCGGATACGGCACGATAGTGAGCCACAGCACCGACCTTAGGACCGCGATCATCCGCACGATCAGTGAGAAAACCGGCGCCACGACCTATTCTCTCTACGATTTTACGGCTGCGACAAGCACCAACCTTTCCGCGCTCATGAGGCGGTCGGGCATAAGGTCCACGCCAACCACAAATGTATTCATAGATCCATACGACGATACGAGCATCATCGTGCAGACCCCCGCACAGATCGTGGCCATCGACAGCGGCACGCGCCGTGCGACCATCATTGATACCGCGCCCATAGGAGAAGCAATAGAATCCCCTATTGCCGTCTCGCCGTCCGTCATGGCGTGGGCGCGCTATTCGTCAGCATCAAGCACATCTCAGATCGTGGCCTACGATAAGTTCTCCGGCAATACGATCGACAGTTCTCTCTTCATCAAAGGACCCGTCAAACAGCTCGCGTGGATACAGAATGGCGTCCTCGGCATCCTCGCAAGTGATAACACCCTCTATTCATATAACGTGCCAAATGAACAACTTTCCACGATCGCCAATGACGTCAAACAATTCTTCCCTACCGCCGACGGCACCGCGCTCGCGGCATTGGAATACCACAGCCTGGAAGTATTCGTATTCCCGACGCAGGGGTATTATCGTTTCGATCTTCCGGACACCCCGGATGTGCAGGGGCTCATCTGGTATAAGGACAATACGCACCTTTTCGTGGAATACCCCGGCCGCATCGCATTCCTTGATCTCGCCGATGCGGCATTGAAAAACCTCATCACCGTCTCCGCAGGCACCAACGCATCGTACGATCCGCAGCAAAACGCGCTCTACCTCATCGATCGGGGGCAAAAGTTATTGCAGTTCACCTTCCCGCAGTAGGAAGGATCCACGCGCTCACTCCTCAGCGAGTGCGGAGCGGCTTCCCACATGCCTGCGCGCACGCACAAGCAACTCCTTCTGGACCAGCTTTGCCTTGGTCTTCCCCACCGCCGGCAGGACGATTTTGTTGTGGGCGCCGTCGCGTTCGGAGCCATTCATATAAATGACGATCTGACTCACACCCGCAAGCCGATCCAGCGGACCGCGCTGGATGTTCACGTTCTGGATCTGGTGATAGAGCGCCGCGAGCTCGGTGCGCATGACATATCCGGAGGTCATAATGAACGCTTCTTCGGTGAACATATAGGTATAAAAATGGTACTCCATATATGTCCAAAGCATGATCGCCAAAAAATAGAGCACACTAAAGAGCGCAAGCAACCCTACGCCGTATTGCACGAATGGCAGATAATACGACGGCGCCCAGCGCTCGCTGTACCATGCGGCGGCGGTCAACGCAAACAAAAATATCACCAGTTTTATCCTCTTTGAAAGAAAGAGGACGTATGCCCGGTGCCCCAACGAATGCTTGCGTTCATTTTCCATCCCCATGACGGTTATCTTATGGATATATTATAATACTATCATAGCATTCTTATGAAACTCCCCCACTCCCTGCGCGTCATCATCTTTTTTCTCCGCGTCGCGCTCGGACTCAATTTCTTTTACCTCGGCTTCAGCACGCTCTTTGATCACGCGCTCGGCGCCGAGATCCGCGCGCGCTCATTCGGCAACCTCTATTCATGGCTTGCAACGGCACCTGCCGCGGCTGGCGGCAACGGCTGGCTGCAGCCGTTCGCACAGTGGGCATTTTTGATCATCGGCGCCTGTCTCATGTTGGGACTCCTTACCCGCCTCGCGGCGATCGTGGGCATCGCCCTCACGCTCGTGAGCTATCTGCCCACGATCAGCTTTGCCGCATTCAGCGTTTCACAATTCATCAACAACGAGGTGATCGTCATCATTTGCCTGCTCATCCTTATCGTCTCGGGCGCGGGGAACTACCTCGGCCTCGACAATTTTATCCATTTTCACGGCCCAAAGAAGAAGACGGCGTAACGGCGCGGCAGACCGTTTTTTATTTTCCTTCCTCGATCTCCAATAACCGGTTGTACTTTGCGACACGTTCGCCGCGCGCGGGGGCACCGAGCTTGAAGCCGTCCGCAGCGACACCGTAAGCGAAGTCGGCGATGAAGTCGTCGTTCGTCTCGCCGCTGCGATGAGACACAACGACCGCCCAGCCGTATTCCCGCGCCAGGCGTACCGCGTTCAGCGCTTCCGTGACGCTTCCGATCTGGTTCGGTTTTATGATAATGGCATTCACGCTCTTCTTCGCATGCGCGAGCGCCATGCGGTCGGTGTTCGTGGTGGTCAGGTCATCGCCCGCGATCCAAAGCTTGGACTTCACGCCCGCACCGGCGCCCGCGTTCGCCGCCGTGATCGCCGCAAAATTTTTGAAATCATTCTCGCTGAACGGATCTTCTATATAGAGCGGCGCATATTCTTTTATCAATTTTTTATATAGATTGTTCAACCGGGCGCGGGTCATCCCTTTTATATCGGTCGCGGCGGCGTCAATACCAAGGTCTATCTTTTTATCAAGTTTTAATTTTTTTGCCGCGGCGTGGATCATGCGGAACGGCTCCAGGTCGTCCTTAAAATTCGGCGCGAAGCCGCCTTCGTCGCCGAGGTTCGCCGCGCCGTGCCCTTTCGCGCGCGCGAGCGCCGCGCCGAGCGCGTGATAAATTTTAGTGCCAACGTCAACGGATTCAGCAAACGTCCGTACCCGCGGAATAACCAAATATTCCTGAAAATGCAGGTTGTTGCCCGCGTGCAGGCCGCCATTCACCACGTTCATAAAGAGCCGCGGATGGAGCGTGGTCGTTGTCGGATCCACCCAGATACCGTAAACGTCGCGGATATGTTTCCAAAGCGGCACCTTTTTGGTACGGGCGGTGGCGCGCAGGAATGCGATCGAAACCGCCAGAATGGCGTTCGCACCAAGGCGCGACTTGGCCTTTGTGCCGTCAAGCCTTACCAAAAATTCGTCAAGCGCGGCCTGGTCCAAAAAATCCTTGTGGATGATGCGTGTCGCGATGACGCTCTTTATATTGCGCACCGCCATGGCAGCGGGAAGTGCCCGTGCCTCGGTGGCGCCGGTGCTCTTCCCCTGCGGCACGCTTGCCGTCGCCCGGACGCCGTTCTGCAATGTAAGCGCCACCTCCACGGTCCATTGGCCGCGGGAATCGAGGATCTGTCGGGCGCTCAGTGAACTTACCTTCATGGCGCGCGTTATTTTGCTTCCGCCGCCGGCGCCTTCACCACATTCGTCGGCGCGCCGTTCACAAAGGCGACAATGTTATCGATCGTGGTATCCAAAATACGAATGAATGCCTCATGCGTGTTGAACGCGTCATGCGGCGTGACGATCACGTTCGGTAATTGGATGAGGTTCGCATCAAGCGACATGTCCCCCGCTTTCATCGCCACCTCCTCTTCCAGCACATCCAGCCCCGCGCCCGCAAGCGTGCCGTCTTTCAACGCCTCCACGACCGCCTTTGTCTCCACGATCGCCCCGCGCGCGGTGTTGATCAGGATCGCCCCGCGCTTGATAAGCCGAACATTGTCCATATTGATAAGATGATGCGTCGACGGAAGATATGGCGCGTGGATCGTGATGATATCGCTCTGCTTGAGCAGGTCCTCGAGCGAGAGATACGTGAACCCTATCTCTTTCGCGAACGCGTCGTCGTGATACACATCGTACGCGACGATATTCATCCCGAATCCTTTCGCCATCCGGATCGCGTGCTTGCCGATACGGCCGGTACCGATGACGCCGATCGTCTTCCCGGCGAGATCAAAACCGCACAGGCCGTCGGTGGTGAACTTGCCTTCCACGCGCACCCGCGCGTTGGCTTTGATGATCTTCCGCGAGAGCGCGAGGATCAGTGCGAACGCGAACTCGGCGACGGTGTTCTCGCCGTACGCCGGCACGGACGACACCGGGATCCCGCGCGCGGCGGCGGCCGAAAGGTCAATATGATCGAAGCCCGTCGAAAGCGTCGCGATGAACTTAAGCTCCGGAAGCGCCGCGATCACCGCCGCGTCCACCGGCGAATCCATGAACACGCCCGCGATATCGAAGTTCGCCGCGGCGCTCCCCGGCGCCGGGATCTTATCCTTGCTCAATATATCATCCACAAACTCCACCGTCACATCCGCCACCTTTAGCTTGGCGCTCCCCTCCAGATATGACTTCGCCTCATCACCCCACCGCTCACAGTTAAAAAACGTTGCTTTGTGTGCCATAGGGGTATTATAGCACTAATTAAGCACGTTTATAGATATTTAAGAAGGTATTGTTTTAGGTTCTGACATCCTCTGCTCGGGCATCCACCCCGTCACTATATGGACCGGGCGGGATTCGAACCCGCTTCCCTCGTCTGGCAAGAGCGAGATCCTACCAACATAAACGACCGGCCCACACCAGAGTAGAATATTGCCGGTTAAAACTATTTAAAATAAAAACAGCCGCACTTTCACAGCTGTTTTTATGCCAGACAAGGTTTTCGCCCACGGTCTCCGTGGACCTCGCTTCCCCACCATCATATCGTCCGGGTTGGCAAAGTCAAATAAGATTTAATAATTTTTTAATCTTATTTTTTTCGCGCGCCAACACTATTTCCCGCGCCGCTTCCCCTTCATCTTTGCCTCTTCTTTTGCGATCGCGATCGTGGTCGGCACCACGGTGTCGGGGTTCAGGGAAATGCTCTCGATGCCGCGCGTCACGAGAAACTGCGCGAAGTCCGGATAATCCGACGGCGCCTGGCCGCAGATGCCGATGTATTTCTTGCGCGCACGGGCCTTCTTGATAACATCGCCGATCAGGATCTTCACCGCCTCGTTGTTCTCGTTCGCGATCTTCGTGACGATACCGGAATCGCGGTCAAGGCCGAGCGTCAGTTGGGTGAGGTCGTTGGAGCCGATGGACATGCCATCAAAGATGTCGAGGAACTTGTCCGCGAGGAGCACGTTCGACGGGATCTCGCACATTACGTAGATCGGCGTGGCCGCGGGTACACCCCGCTTCATAATAGACCCCTTCGCGAGCTTGCCGGCTTTGCGCGTCGCCATATAGTTCGTGACAAGCCCGGCTTCCGCCATCGTCTCCTGCACCTTGATTCCCTCGTCCACCGTTCGGCAGAACGGCACCATCGGGATCACGTTCGTAAGCCCCATATCCTCGCGCACCATTTTGAGCGCGGCGGCCTCCATCATGAATGCCGGCTTGAACTTGGGATCGTAATACCGCGACGCGCCGCGCCAGCCGATCATCGGATTCTCCTCGCGCGGTTCGTACGCCTCACCGCCAAGCAGGGTGCGGTACTCGTTCGTCTTGAAGTCGCTGAAACGCACGATGACGTGGTTCGGCCAAAACGCCGCGCCGATCTTCGCAATGCCGAACGCAAGGTTATCTATATAATACTGCTTCGGGTCGGTCCACCCGCGCATCTTTGCCTCGATCGCCGCGCGCACCGCGGGTGTCTGGTCTTTCAGGTTGAGCAGTGCCATCGGATGCAAACCCATTTTTGACGCGATAATGAACTCCTCGCGCGCGAGGCCCACGCCCCGGTTCGGCAGGAACGACACTTCGAACGCGCTGTCCGCGACGGCGACGTTCACCATCACTTTCGTTTTCGGCTTCGGCACTTTCTTGAGGTCATGTTCCACCACCTTAAACTTCATCGCGCCCCTGGAAATATTCCCGCCGCTGCCCGTCGTATCCACCGTGATGATGTCGCCGGTCTTGATCAATTTTGTGGCGCGCTCCGTTCCCACGACCGCCGGAATGCCAAGTTCGCGCGAGACGATGGCCGCGTGTGATGTGCGGCCGCCCTTGTCCGTCACGATCGCTGCCGCCATTTTCATGATCGGCTCCCAGTCGGGGTCGGTCATCGTCGTTACAAGGATCTCGCCACGCTTGAAGTCGTTGATGTGCTTGGCGTCCATGATGACGTGGGCCTTGCCCGTTGCGATCTTCGATCCCACTGACGCGCCAGTTAACACCGGCGTCTTCGTCTCAAGCGGGGTATATTCCTTAAGTTTCGAGAAGTCACGGCCGGCCTGGATCGTCTCCGGGCGCGCCTGCACAATGAAGATTTCGCCAGTTTCGCCGTCCTTCGCCCACTCCATATCCATCGGCGTCCACTTTTTGTAGTGATCGGTGTAATGCTTCTCTATGATAGTGCCCCACGTCGCAAGCTGGGCCACTTCTTTATCGCTCAGCACAAACGTGTCGCGCTCCCGGGTCGAGGTCGGCACGATCTTCGTCTGCTGAATGCTCGCAACACCGTTTCCCGCCTGGTGATGATAGATCATCTTGCGCAGTTTGACGCCAAGCTTCTTCTCGATGATCGGTTTTTTCGTTTTCGTCTTCAAGCCGTTCTTCCACACAATGAACTCGTCCGGCGTCACTTCGCCCTTTACGATCATCTCGCCAAGGCCCCACGAGCCGTTGATGATGACAATATCCTTGAACCCGGATTCCGTGTCCACCGAGAACATCACACCGGAGCATGCCTTGTCCGAGCGCACCATTTTCTGCACGCCGGCAGAGAGCGCGATCTTCAGGTGATCAAAGCCGCGGTCCGCGCGGTACGAGATCGCCCGGTCGGTAAAGAGCGAAGCCATCGTGGCGCGCACCGCCACCGCCACTTCCTTCGCACCGCGGATGCCGAGGTAGCTCTCCTGCTCGCCCGCAAAGCTCGCGCCCGGCAGATCCTCGGCGGTCGCGCTGGACCGCACCGCCACGTCGGCGTTCTTGCCATAGCGCTTCTCTATATAGTTGCGGTACGCATTCTCTATATCGTCATTCAGATCTTTTGGAAATTCCGTGGCAACGATCTTATCGCGGATCAGCTTGCCGCGCCGTTCCAGCTCCTTCAAATTCTTGGTGTTGAGGCCTTTTAATGTTTCTTTAATGAACTTGTCGAGCCCGGTGCTTGCCAAGAAATAATAATAACCGTCGGCGGTAACGGTGAACCCGGACGGTACCGGCACGCCTTTGGCACCGAGCGTACGGATCATCTCGCCGAGTGACGCGTTCTTTCCGCCCACCATCCCGACGTCCTTGATACCGACTTCCTCAAATTTTAATATGTATTTTTTCATATATTTTTATATTTTTAATGCAACGATCAAATCCGACACATTCGACCCGGTATCTCCCGTCATCACATAATTCCCAATTTTTTCGAACAATCCATACGTGTCATCCGCCGCGCGGAATTTCTCGGGATCCACACCTGCTGCGCCCGCGGCCTTTTTCGTCATCATGTCGCAGATCGCGCCCGCGAACGCGCCGTGATCGCGGCCGTCCGAGGCAAAAGATAAAATTTCCTCGCCATCGCCGATAAACCGCAGCGCCGACGCGCACAGTTCCAGGTTGCGCCCGCCGCGGCCGGCGGGATCACGCACGGTCACCGTCGTCTCTCCCGCCCAAAGCAACGCCGTGCGCGGCGGAGCGGCGCGGACCGCGTCCGCGATCATTTTACCGACGTCATCCGCTTCGCCGATCAGTTCCGTCCCGCGGATCTCGGCAAGAAAACCGAGCCGTTCCGCCGCGGCCTTCATTCCTTCGAGGGCGTGGCGGTTGGAAACAACCAGAATATTCGAAACATTCGCGAAATACTTGTCTTCTTTCGGCGTTTCCATCAGGCCGCACTGCTCCATCTTGCACGTCCGAAGTACGTTGAACTTTGTAAGAACGCGCGCGGCGTCGTCCATCGTCGTCGTGTCCTTGACCGTCGGCCCGGACGCAATGGACGAAAGATCGTCGCCGACCACGTCGGAAAAGATGAGCGAAACCACCCGTGCGGGATACGCTGCTTTCGCCAAATTACCACCGCGCGCGGAAGAAAGATGCTTGCGGATCACATTGATCTCCTGGATCGTCGCGCCCGCATCGATGAGCGCGGTCATGATCGGGATCTCTTCGCGGCTTGCCTTATCTTCGGGAAGGAACAACAGCGTGGAACCGCCGCCCGAGACCACGAAGATAACGAGGTCTTTTTCCGTTAGGCCGCCAAGCGCCGCAACGATCGCCTCCGCCGCATGCATATTCTCGTCCGATGGCAGCGGGTGCGTCCCGCAAAATGTTCTTATGTGCAGGAGTTCAGGACACGCAGCCACATCTACCACCACGCCGTCCGTGATCCGATCGCCAAGGATCTCTTCCGCGACCGCCCCCGCTTTCGCGGCGCATTTTCCGATCCCGATAAAGATCAGTTTTCCGACCGTCGAAAGATCCACGGATCGGTCCGCGAGGGTCAGCGTATCCCCCGTGAACCGCATCGCATGCTTCAACACCGTTTCCGTATCGATCGCCTCATATCCCGCTTCGGCAATGGTGAGCAGCGCGCGACGGGCATCCGTCGTCGCAAGCTCGTCAAAGTTCTGAATCTTCATATCATCGTTATTTTATCACGGACCGGCGCGCCGCGGCGTCCGCGCTGTTTTGCGCCCCCTTTCCGACCGCATCGGCGATCGTCGCGTACCCGTCACGCGCAAGCAGTTTGACCAGCCCGCGATTGATGCGCTTGACCGCCATCGGCCCGCCGTAGATGAGTCCCGTCACCAGCTGCACGAGCGACGCTCCCGCTTTGATCTTTTCGTACGCATCTTCCGCCGTGAACACGCCGCCGAGCCCGATGAGGATATACTTCCCGCCCGTCTTCCTATATATATGACGGATCATTGCCGTGGAAAGCGCACGGACCGGCGCGCCGGAGATCCCGCCGGCGGGAATGGCGTCAAGTTCTTCCTTTGATGACCGCAAATGCAGGATGCTGCGGTCCTTGGAAAGGTTCCCCAATACGAATCCGTCAACGAAAGGATATTTCTCCACGACCGCGAGGATGGCATCCACCTCATCCGCGGAAAGATGCGTAGAAAGCTTAAGGAACACCGGCCGCACTTTTACCTCGCGCGCAAGCGCACCGAGGAGCGCGTCGAGCATCACCGGATCCTGGAACGTGCAGCCGTCCTGCGCATTCGGGCACGAGATATTGATCGTCACGTACGAAAAATAATGTGCGAGCTCACGATACGTCGCCGCGTAATCCTCCACTGACGCGGCGCCCTTTATGTCCGCGCGGTTCGTCTTTGCGATGTTGATGCCGACCGGGAATGTGAAATCCAGCCGACGCAATCTTTCCTCTACCGCCGCCGCGCCATCGTTCTTCAATCCGTAATACACGATGAGCGACCTGTCATCCGGCAGCCGCGCGAGCCGCGGCTTCTTGTTGCCTCCGTACGGAAAGTGCGTGATCGCGCCCACTTCCATAAAACCGAATCCCACCGCCGGCATGATCTTCGTCAGCCGCACATCCTTGTCGAATCCCGCGCCGAGCCCGATCGGGTTCTTGAAATCTATCCCCGCCACGCGCGTCGCGAGCGACGGATGTTCATAATCGCATGACGCGCGCACGATCCACCGCGTAAGCGCGCATGCGCCCAGGATCCGGCCGACGAACGAAACAAAATCATGCACGCGTTCGGGATCGAACCGGAAGAAGACCGGCTTGATGATCTTTTCGTACATCAGTTTACTATGGTTGCGGCGTCCACCGCCGAACCCTCCGCATGAAGATCGTCTATTTCACACACGCCGCTCGCGCACGCCAATTCCTGTTTTACATCCGTGGAATCCACTTTTTCATAGAGAAGTATCTGTGAAAAATCTATCGCCGGAAGATTCGCCGCCATTTCTTCGTATCGTTCCTTGGTAATCTCCTCGTATGGCGCGAGCAGATACGCATGGTTCTCGCGGGGAAGGAATGACAGCCCGCCGATCATATCCCAATGCTCGTAGAGCCAGTTCGCGACGGCGATCCATTCATTTTCACCGACCGAGATCGTCACCGATGGATTATGTTCGGTAAAGCTCACCTTCACCTTCCGCCAGTATTCCAACTGATCGATCGCGGAAAGATCGTCCTTGAGCACCGCGCCTTCCGGCGCTTTTACCGGAAACTCGAAAACATACGTGGAAGCGGACGATACCGACTGCCCGACTTCCGGGAAGTACGGCACCTTCTGGTCTTTCATCATATGGAAGAGCGCGTCAGTGGCCGAAATGCGCACACGGCGGATATAGTACTGTGCGTGGCGCGCATGCAGGCCGGACGCGGCATCTACCGTCTGCGACACGGTGCCCGACGGCTTCACGCAGGTAACGGACGACGATGCCGGAATGCCGAACCGCTTCGCGTATTCCCTATTGACCGCAAGCGCACGGTCGCGCAGGGCAGAAAGCACCGCCTCATCCCGCACGGCGGGACAATCCCACTGCCCCGTGATCGAGACGCCAAGCAGGCGCTCCGACTCGCAATTGCGCTTCCAATCCTTTGAAAGATACGGGAAGTTCGTGAGCGTTGACTGATAGGTACCGAGGATCGCCGCGATACGGATCTTTTTGAGCAATGTTTCTTCGGTATCTTCAGCGCGCGCTACGACTTCGGAAAGATTGCAAAACTGTTTCGGCTGGAGAAGGATCTCGCCGCACGGATTAGTGCCAAGCTTCAATATTTTTTGCCCCAATATCCGCTGGCGGCGCTTCGGGATCTGCACCGCAAGGCTGCCGCGATTGAAGATCCCCCGCTCGCCCGTGTGACTTTTCGCCAACGCGAGCCATTCTTCCATGAATTGTTCGGCTTCGGGCTTCCGGGTATAGACCGCTGAGTTATTTGCCATCGAGCGCTGCGGGTCCGCAAAATAAAATTGTCCGGTCTTTGCCGCCTGCATCTCTTTGTCGTCAAGGTCGGAAAGCGAGATCATTGCGCTGCGGCGTACGCCGCCCGCCACCACCACTTCGCCGATCTTGCAGCAGATGTCATGCACGTCGATGTTTGAAAGGCGGCGTCCCTGCTTTGACAATATCTTCGCGCGCGCGAACGCGAGGAGCGAGCGCAGCGGTTCCGGGCCGGAGCTCTTGCCGCCCATCGTCGCGAGGCGCGCACCCGCGGGCCGGAGCTGCGAGAGGTCGAAATCAACATCCTTTCCGTCAAACCACGCGCGCAACCCGAGCGTGAGCGCATCCGCCCATCCTTCCTTGCTGTCTCCGACCACATGCGCCTTCAGCTTCTTCCCGTGCTGGCGCTTGATCTGCGGGAGTTTCTGCACATTCTGGCTCTCCACGGAAAATCCCACGCCCGTGCCGCACATTGAGATATACATGATCTCCGCAAAGTCCTCGATCTTCTGCGGTGCGGTGAATGAACAGTTATATGCGCATACGTTCGTGGCCCGCGCCGCCTTTCCCGCAAATTGCAGCAACCGCATTGACGGCATCGCCTCCTGGTGCAGGATCGCGTCCTGCACTTCCGCATACTCTTCGGACGTCAATTTGTCGCCAAGATTCTCCTTCATAAAGGACATGTAGCGTTCCACCGTCTCGATCCACGTTTCGCGGCGGCCTTCCTCCGGGATCCAGTTCGCATAGGTCCGATAATATACAAATTCCGCAAGCTGATTGTGGAAATATTTTTTACTTGCGGCCGCAAGCTTCTTTACGTACTCCGGGATCTCCTTCTTGTTTTCACGCAATTGAGAACGCTCATTGCGATAGAGAATATATGCCTTCGCGGTCTTCTGAAAATCCATCAGAATAAGCTGCGTCTCCACTACGTCCTGGATCTCCTCAATGGCGGGAACATGCCCCGCGGGATACTTCTTCATCAATGCGCCGACCACCTGCTCCGAAACCTTTTCCGCGCTCTGCGCGGATCCCTCCCCCGTCGCCGCCATCGCGCGCGCGATCGCGCTCGTTATCCTGTCCTGGTCAAATGGAACGATTCGACCATCCCGCTTCCGCACTTCCGCAAAGCTATTATTTTTTGTCATGGTATATCCATTGTCATGTTGAAGTCCGCAACCGCATAGCAAGCGACACCTGTGCATAACCAAAATGCCTTGTCATATACGCAACCCATATCGGAAAATCCTTCATTTTCTCTTCATGAATCATCCCTAAAAAGTGACAACATTTTTGTCACCATTTTTTCAAAATGTGCTATAATTTCAGAAAATCTCCCAAAATGCACCTCAAGGCCGTCATTGAACAACTGGGATACTCGCCACAGGAGACTGCGGTATATCTTGCCGCACTGGAGCTGGGCGGCAGTACGGCCACGGATATCGCGGCAAAAGCCCGTCTGCCCCGTACCACGGTCAATCTCATCATCAACTCCCTCAATAAAAAGGGGCTGATGAACGCGTACATTCAGCGCAAGCGCAAGATCTGGGCGGCGGAAAACCCTGAGCGCCTGATGATCACCGTCAAAGAGCGCGAGGCGGCGCTGAAGCTCGTGCTTCCTGAGCTACAGTCCCTGCGGCATGACACGGGCGTCAAACCGACCGTGCGCGCCTACGGCGGCGTGGAAGAGATCCGCCAGATCATGAACGATATCCTGGAGGCGAAGCATCACATTTCCGCCATCCTCTCCTGGGACGAATGGCTGAACCTCCTCGGCAAGACATATATGGAAGATTTCATTGAAAGCCGCTACCGGCAGTATCTCCGCATCCGCATCCTCACGCCAAAGTCAAAGGCAGCATCGGCGCTCAAGGCGCGCGACGGCGAAGAACTCCGCACGACACAATTCCTCCCCTCTTCCATCGAGATCAATAACTGCAACTTCATCTATGCCAACAAAGTGGCGATCATTTCCCTTAATAAAAAACGTCCGGTGGGCATTTTAATAGAAGACCAGGATATCCATCATACGATGGAAGTGCTGTTCGAAAGCATGTGGCGGCAGAGCGGCGGAGCCTAGCGCGCACTGCCGGCCTTTGCCGCGCAGGACGGAATTCCCACGCCCTATCCGTGCGTTCCTATGCACAGTTTATGGATATTTCATTTTGAGGACGATGTGCCATACTGAAGGAAGCGACGGAAAGGAGGGGTGGTAAAATGCCGACGCCGGATTCGCTCGCAAGTTTTGCGTCATCGCAAGCGCAGCTTGAACGCTCATTCAGGGAGGTCATCGAGTCGAATAGCCTGCCGGTCACCCAGGCAAAGATGGACTTTTTTTTACAAAAAGACCTCGAAAACCCCCGGCGTGAAGCCGCAAACAGGCGATTGAAAGCGATCGCCGACAGCATCATCAACCAATCGGCGGCATGAATATTTCATGCCGCCGCACCTTTTTATAACAACGGGCTCACATCACCTCTACGACCTTTTCTTTTGACGCTTGTCCGGAGATTATCCGCACGCGCGAGCGCAGTACATTGAAGTGCTCCGCAATGGCGTCCTCGATGGCGCGATTCGCCCTGCCCTCCACCGCCCGTTCATTCACGGCGACCACAAAATGCCGCTCACCGCTCTTTTCAAAAAGATCGGTGGTCTCTTTTACATAAGCTTTCTTGACGCCCGGCTTGGCGCGAACGAGAATGCGCATGGAATGATTATAGCTGAGATCCGGAGAAAATAACGCCGGGTGGCGCAAAGGATGGCCGCATGGGGATCTTTTTATTGAATCGATTCAAGTGATTTACGCCGCCGCCTCTGGCAACGCATTGAACTTGCCCTGAAGATCGGCCGTCCACTTGGCCATATCTTCCGGGGACATTTTCTGCATGTCCGCCGCCATCTCGGGATGGGCCTCGGTGGCATGCTTCATGCCGTTGGCCATCATTTCTTCCGCAGTGTTGCCGCTTATCATTTCCGTGCAGGTTGCCGGACCGCCCATCGCCGCACATGTCATTTGTTTCATCGGTATTAATAATAATTAGTTAATATTCATCATCGACCCTACCCTAAGCTTACCATGGTAGTACCATTAGCCAGAACCTTTATTTCACCCCCCTCCTCAATTCACAATATCTGCAATCCGGCTCGTGGCAGCCCTTGCTCCAAAATGAGAGATCAAGGATCTCGCGCGCAACGTCCATCACGAGCTTCTCAAGCACCTTCACTTCGCCGGGCGTGATCGTAAATTCCTCGCGGTGCATCTTGCCGCGATCATCCGGCTCAATGAACTGGATGACGCCGTCGGTCATATTTCGCTTCCCCTCTTTATCCAGCAGCAGCTTATAGAACACAAGCTGGCGTTTGTAATTGCCATCGCCGGATTTTGTGAGTCCTTCGATATCGTTGCGCGTCTTCGGCTTGCCGGTCTTGTAGTCGACCACGCGAACGGGCTCGCGTTCTTCACCATCCGCGACCGCCGCTGACACGCCCAGGAATTCCATGCGATCCAGTTTTCCGTTGATCGGCGTCCCATCCTCGAGCGTGATCCCGTCGATACGCACCTCGTTCAGCGCGTGCGGCGACCATGTTTCGTGGTATGTATCATAAAAGATCGGTAGCGCCCGGCGGCCCTTCTCGAGCGCCTCCTCGTACTCGCTCTCTCTGATCGGCTCGTGCGCGAGCGATTCCTCAAAACGCCGAATGAGATAGGTCTTGCCTCGATCCTCGCCGGGCGCGCCGCCGGCACCGCCGCCAAGTGCGTCAAAATAGCTCTTGAGCGCGGCGTGCACGGCGTTGCCGAACGAAAGATTCTTATTTGGCGCTTCCGGGATGCGAATGAGGTTGCGGTAAAAATACGCCCACGGACATTCCAAATAATTGTTCAGTGCCGTCACCGAGATCCCCTGCGCGCGAAAGAGCTCGTTCAAAAATTCCTTGTCCTCCAGCTCCGGCAACTTTGCGGCACCGCCGTGTCCGTCCGCCGGAACAAACTCTATATCCTCACGGTGCTCTGCAAAATCCTTTTCATACGCCGACACGTCGAGCGGCTTTAAAATATCTTCCGTTAACCCCGCAACGAACTTTGTCGGCAACTGTTCTTTTGCGGCCTGATCCACCCTCGGCATCGTGATGAAGATCTCCTTCCGCGCACGGGTAAGGGCGACATAGAAAACGTTCCGCTCATCGGCATCGTCGTTGGCCCCCTCGTCTTCTTCATCACGAGAGCCGGCGCCGGCCGGCACATCCTTTACCCCTCTATAGATCTTTGTCGGCAACGATATCGATTCTTTGTGCATGCGCGAACCCCACTTGCGGTCCACTGCATCCATAATGAACACGTAATCGAATTCCAATCCTTTCGAGCCATGCGCGGTCATCAGGCGCACGCGGCCGGGAAGGCGCACGGCGTCCTTGCCGCGGATCGCGATGTCGTGCTCTTCCATCAGGTCCAGATAAGTGAAAAAATCATCGAGCGTGTAATTTTTCTGACGCTCAATGAATGATTTCAGGAGATCGAACAGCGCATGGAGCTTGGCCAATTTTTCCGTGGCCGCTGGATGATTCAGCACCGCCCGGATAAATCCCGACTCATAAACGATCTTTTCGAATGCCTCCCCCGCGCCGCGGTTCTTTGCCGCCCGCTTCCATTCCGAAAGATTCTGGAAAAGCTTCGCAAAAGCGGCCCTTGAAGCATCGCTTATGCCTGCCGCATCAAGGCCGGCCGGATACTGCATCACCTCGTACATTTTGCGCCGCTCGCGGAAGGCATAGCTGGAAAGCCGGTATACATCGATCGGCGGAATGTCCAGAAAGTCCACATGCAACGCTTCCGCGAGCCAGACGTCATTGCCAAAATGCTGAACGGCGCGCAGCAATCGCACGAGCTTTTTGATCTCCTCGTCCCCCAGCACATCCTGGTTCGACTCTATGACAAATGGCACTTTCTGTTTTTCCAGCATCGCCGCGAGCGGTACGACGTCCCTGTTGTTGTGATACAAGACCGCGATCTCTTCCGCAGGCACGCCGCCAGCGATAAGCTCCTTTATTTTTTGCGCAATGAAATAATATTCCACTATGGGCGACGATAGCACCGCCAGGTGCGCCGGCTCCTCCGTCTGCGCGGCACGAGCCGCGACCGCGTGCGCGGCCTTTGCCACCAGCGCGATCTCGCGCGGCGAAACGGCGTGCGCGGCGTCAAGGATGGCCTGCGTCGAACGATAATTGTTGCGTAATGTGATCAGCACGACATCGTTATAATGATCGCGAAAATAGTGGAAATTCTCGAGCGATGCTCCCTGGAACCGATAGATCGCCTGCTTCTCGTCCCCCACCACAAAAAGATTGGGTCGCCCGACGCTTGCAGGTGCGCCCGCAATGAACTCTATGATCTTATTCTGCGCATCATTCGTATCCTGGTGCTCATCCACTAAAAAATATTCGTACGCCTGCTGGAGCACCTGTGCGAGCTCGTCATCGCGTTCAAGCGCGAGCGCGACGTACATGATCATGTCGCTGTAATCATATTGCCGCCCGGCAGCGAGCGCCCTTTGATATTCCGCGTAGATCGTAGCCAGCTCAATATTGCGCTCCACCCGCCTGGACGCCGTCACGTATTTTCCCTTCATCTTTCCCTCGAATTTGCCCGACTGATTCATGAGGTCCGGATTCGCGTAAAATTCTTTTTTTGCATCGGCGGCGATCGCGGTAAAAAATTCCGGCGAGACGCCCTGCTGCTTCAGTTCGTTGATCGCGGCGAGGATCGCACGCAAATGATAATATCGGTCGCCGAACGGACGCAGATCCTTGAGCGGCAGCGTGTCGAGCAAGCGGCGCAGGATGCTCACCTGCTCGATCTCCGTGATGCTATTCGCGTCGATGATCGTCGGAAAATAATCCGGATAATCGCGGATGATGCGGTTCGCAAAACCGTGGAAGGTGGAAATTTCCACGCGATACGCGTCCGCGCCGATCAGTTCCACAAGCCGGCGGCGCATGGAAACCGCGCCGGATTCGGTAAAGGTGAGCGCCAGGATCTTCTCCGGCATGGTCTTTTTGCCGCGTAAAATATTCGCGATGCGCATGGTAAGCACCTCGGTCTTTCCCGTCCCCGGGCCTGCGATCACCATCACCGGCCCATCGAGCGTGTCCACCGATTGGCGCTGCTCGGGATTCAGCGATGCATATCTCGCTTCAAACGCATCAGATGTCGGCATCCCGTAAGTGTATCGCCAAACGGCGTGCGGCTCAACGCCCGTCGCCGCACATCTGCCTCTTCTTGGCTTGCATGATGAAGAAAATTTTGTTACTATATGGCCAGCAACTCGATTCTCCGTGGAGGAATTTGAATGTCCGTCATCAGCACCGAGCATCCTGATGTAAAGATCTCAAACTGCATCACACAAGGCATGAGGTTCGCCGACCAGGCCGCGCACGAACTGCATGAATCAGATCGGCCATTGTTTTATTGGAGGCTGACCCTGCACTCCGTTGCACAAATAGTGGCCCATCCTTCTTCGTTCTGTATCCCTCCGGGGGGCGACCCGAAAGTGTCGGCCCGCGTGGTGCAGACGATCTCGCAATTCGAACGGCTGGCCTCGATCCGATTCAAGGGATCCCCCGAACAGCAGCTCCGCTTCTATAAGCGGCTTCATCGTGCACTTGCCGAACATGCTTACGGCCTTGATGCCACCTCGATGGATCTTGCCGATACCTCCTTCGATGGCGACGCGCTTTAAACCCGCGGCGCACCCAACACCAAAGGGCCCCGCTCATTGCGGGACCCTTCTTTTTTTATATTTGACTTATCGCGCGGAATTGATCCTAGAATCCGAACAAATGCCGGAAAAATCCGCCGATGGCGCCAAAGAACCCTCCAAGGCCGCCGCCGATCCCGAATCCGAAACCGCTGTCATGGGGGCGGAGAGGCAAAACATTCGTCGATGAAGACGCGGTACCGCTTCCCGCTCCCCGATCGATGATCGACGTCGCCGTCACGAACGTTCCATTGACCGTACCCTGCACGATGATGCTGTCGCCCACCGCAATGTTTGAGAGCACGGAACTTGTCCCGTTCCTGACGATCGTGGTGCTTGCCGCATTGATCGTGTATGTGACATTGCTCGCGTTCGTGATCGTGAGCGTCGTGCCGTTAATGGCAGTGACGCTGCCCCCGACGACCGGCTCGCCATTGCCCTGGATTGCCGGCGTGGAGCTCGCGCCGCGATCGAACCTTCGACCGCCTATCGGCATGACCGGGCCGCCTACCGGACGCGGGAATATGCCGTCACGGATGACGGTCGCCGCGACATTCGTGCCGGTTACCGTTCCTTGCACCACTACGATATCACCTACGGAGATGTCCGAAACGGGAACCGTCGTAGTTGCGCCGTCTTTATAGATCCTCGCATTACTTGCATCCACCGTATAAACAGTGGATGAAACACCTGACGCTGAGCTTGGCGCCATCCGGGCCGTTACGCTGAGCGTCGATCCATTCACCGCGCTTACGGTACCGAAGATACCCGGAGCTGCTCCGGCGCGACGAACGCCATCTATCCCGTCATGTATTCCAGCCTGTACCTGCGCGCCGGCACCTATGCCAACGTTCTCCTGCGCGAACGCCGGCATGACGACCGCCAAGCTTGAGGCAGCCACGATTGCCGCTATCCACGAAACCGTACCCACTATTTTCATCATGTTTTTATTATTTTTTAATCTATTGTTTTAGACATTTTTGGACGGGCATCGAGCCGCTTCGACCAGCCAAACCGGATCCCGTCTGCCTTATACATACGTACGACCAAAGATAAAAGTTTCAGCATGCAAAATAACCGCGCCATGGCGCCGCACGTCGCGACACGAACCTACCACACGAACGGAATCAGCGCTTTTGTCCGTTTTTTATACTCGGGATATTCGCCGGGAAAAAGCTGCAGCATATACCGCTCCTCTATGGGGATCCGGGCAATAAAATTGATGGTGAAAATAATGAAAAAGGCGACCCATATGACGCTGTTTGTAAGCGCCGATCCCAAAAGCGCAAGGATGATGCCGGTGTAAATCGGATGGCGCACGAAGCGATACGGGCCGGAGGCCACAAGTTCATGTCCTTCCTTTATGGACGGCGTCGCGCTCCAATTCCTGCCCAGGTGCCAGCGCGCCCAGATCGCGAACGCGATCCCCGCCACACAGAGGACGGCGCCCAGCGCCTGCACTCCCGCCGGCAACCGATAGTCGAACACGCGGAAGGAAGCGTTCACCTGTAACAGGATGATGACAATGACGATGGCTACAATACGAAAACCCGCGCCGCGCCGCCCTCGACATTCTTCTTGACCCTCATCGCGGAGACGAGCCAGTATACGATAATGACCGCCCAAGAAATGCTGACGATCGAACTGTAGACTGTCATGATAGAAATCATATCACGCAGGGCGGTCTCCGTGTTCGCTTACCAATAAAGCAGAACGAGGCCGAGCACGAATGAGACCACGCCACAGAACACGATCATGCCGCTCTTACCGAACTTCCTGTAGAGCGATACGGCGGCAGCGGGGGCAAGCAGGATGAATACGCCCTTAATGAGCGCCAACCACCCGAGGATGGTCACGAGCAACGGCAGGCCCGACGTCCACACATTGTTGAACACGACGATCCATGACCCGATAAGGAGCGCGAGTATGCCCCACATGAACATGATCCCTTTGTGCGCCACTGACTCCTCTATCGCACTCGCGGTAGCCTTGCTATTCACCCCCATGGCAATGCCCACGATCAAAAAGAATATTCCCAACACCTGAGCGATGACAACCGAAACATCCATGAATTTATAAAGTTAATTATTAATTAATGACGAATCTCCGGAGTCGGCCTTTACTATGATTATAGCAAAAAGCCCCGATCTCCCGGGGCTTTTTTCCGCAATCCCACGATCCTAATGCGTTCCGTGCGAGTGGAGCTGCGCCAGGTATTGCTGGAGCAGGGCAAGCAACTGCTGCTGGAGCTGCGCGATCTGCTGCTGGAGGAATTCAACGCCGGTGATGCTCGCACCGAGCACTTTTCCACCGTCATTGCCGTTATTGTTACCGCCGCCCGGCTCTCCCCCGCCCACGATAACGCTGTCATTATCGTTTCCGAACGCTTTATACGTCTCCGTGATCGTACAGGTCGCCAAACTTCCGGCGGGAAGACCGCTCGGATCATTGCAGTCACCGCTCGTCCCCACATCATAGTGCTGGACGTGAGAGATGTTCACATTGAAGTGCTGGTTCGGATCGATCGTGATCTCCGTACCCGCCGCATCGCCGGGGAACGTAGTTTTGCTTGCGCCCGGTGCGATCACCGTGACGGTGAAGTCGGACGAAGTTGCCGCACCGCCGTCGGAATTGTCAACCAGAACAACAACGTTCAGGAAGCTTGTCGTCGCCGGGGCAAGCGAGAAATTGACCGCGTATGTCTGATTTGTTACCCCGTCCTGCGCCGTCACGTGAACCGTTGCCGTTCCCGTCGTGCTCATGGCCTGCGTGACCGTGTCGGTCGCATCCGGATCGGTCGTCGTGGCCGTCACGGTCGGCGGAAGGGTCGTGTTATATGGCAACACGACATTGTATGAGAGCGTGTCCGGGCTAAAGCTCGGCGAGAGCTCTCCCGCCGAAACGCCAAGCGCGCTCAGGGTATCGTCTGCGTTGAGCGCTTTCGTAGTAAAGCTTTTCATCGTGCCCGGGTGCCATGTCCCATTTACGAATGACCATGCCACATAATAGTACGTCGTATTCGGTGTCACTGCAGGCATAGAACCGGCAACTTGACCGTGTACGTAGGCATTCGCCGTGAGAGATGAGAGCGATATGGAGAATGGGGTGCCGGATGCGATTGCGCCGAGGTCAGGCGTCGAGTAGACGCCAACCGGGATGATGGGGCTTGTCGTGCTGAAGGTCGATGTGGAAACCCAGAAAGAGTGTCCGGTCGCGTTGTAATCGCCGTTCAGGCCGTTCAGCGTCGCATCAGCCTGAGCCAAATTGGTCGCCGCTTCGGTCGTCACATAGGTAGGCGCATGACAGGCGTAGACCGAGACTTGAAGGTCTCCTGAATTATCCCCGTACCATGACGGATTTGGGGTCGGCGATGCAACCGTCGCATTCCCGTCGAACACGATGAAACTCACCGGATTGCCAGTGCCGGTATAAAGGTACGCATACTCGTGCGACGGCTGATAGGCTCCCCAATTCACGAACGAATTGTCTACCTGAAGTTCGAGATCGTTGGATCCTTCGTAATACGGTGCAATATCGTAGCCCCGCATATAGGTTGTCCAATTGTCGACGCTCGCATATGCCGGATCTGTTACGTTGAGAGTTGCGTTTTTCCATGTCCCCGAGGCCACCAAGAGATAGGTCTGGCCGTCCGTCAGATTATTTACACCGACCGTTGGCGTAGACGAAGCCGAGTGTACGGTATCGGTCTCCACAAGCGATGCCGTTGTTCCCGCAAGGCATGTCACAAGCGCGGGAGTCGGAGCAGTATTTAACGTTACTGCCCAAATATCGCTCCAGGCGCTCGTGTCACCTGCCGAATCCTTTGCACGCACCTGCCAATACCACGTACCATCCGGCGCTCCCGTTGAAAGAATCGACGAAGTGGTCAAAGTGCCCGAATCCCAAAGACCGGTCGTGAGCACTCCATTCGTCTCTGCAGAATTCATGGATGAATGGAATTCATAGGTGATGGGACCCGAGACTGTGCTGGTCGAAGAGTTCCAACGGAACGTGAATACATTGGTCGGCGTGATATCACCATTTACCGGCCAAACCAACGTCGGCGTCGAAACCGATGGAGCCACATGACTCACCGTGAATGGCAATGAAACGGTCTGATTATTGCCCGCCACATCAAACGTACCTGATTTTAAGACGTAATTTCCGTCGGAAAGTGCCGAGACATCAAGGATACAGGTGTAGGTATATGTGGGCACCCCGCCGAGATTTGCCGCACCCGAGCCGCAGGCACCAAGCATTGTGCCAGTTGCATTTCCGTTCGCATCCGCGTGATAGTAGTGCACGACCACGTCCGCGATGCCGCTGCCTGCGTCGCTTGCCGTGACCGATACCGGAAGGGTTGAGCTTACCACCACGTTTGCAGCCGGCGTGTTATAGACGAGCGTCGGGGGCGTCGAATCGCAGTACGAATTCGTGCACCAGCCCGAATATTTCACCGCGCCGATCGCCGCGGCACCGGTGCCGCTTGCGTTCGTATCGGGAATGCTGCCATCGCCCGAAACGAGATCCGCCGGCCCGGTAGAGGCGCCCCACCAGTTGCCGGTGGCATTCACGCTGTTCGCCGTAAGCACCGTGGAAGAATTCTGGACGCCCGCTATCGATTCTCCGGAAAAATTGTTCCCGGAAGCTACGATCGTACTCGAAGCGGTGAACGCACCGCCGTCATCGCCAAGATAGATGCCGCGCAGGTTACCGGAAAGGTCGTTGTTCGTTATCGTGAACGCTCCCGAATTCGGCGCATCGGGCACGTTATACGCACCATTACCATGAATGCTCACTGCACTGCCGGCGCCACCGGTAATGACATTATTGGTCACATTAGCAGATCCCGACACATCGCCCCAGAAGAAGATCGCGGAACCATTTATATTGGTCGCATGGTTGCCGGTCACATTGATGCCGTCATTAACGCCGGAAAACGCGGTGAAGCTGTTGCCGTTCGTGTTCCCAAGATCCGTATTGCCGGAAACGGTCACATTGGACGAATTGCTCCCCGTGCAAGAGAAGTTAATGTCTGCGCCGTTGTTGTTGCCAGCATTCACGAGAACATTGTTCTCAACTTCCGTACCATTGCATCCGCCAGCCAGCGAATCCGACTTGATCTGAATGGCTTCGGAGCTCGTGTCGGCGTTCTTGAACAGGTTCCCTTCTATAATGAGATTCCCCGCATGATTGGTCGGGACACCAACTCCTTTAAATCCGGAAAAAATATTATCTTTGACGACCACCCCGGAGAGGATCGTAGAGGAGCCGATATTCATCTGCGTGCCATCGTTCACGAACGAGAAACCGTTCACCGTGACATTGCTTGCGGAGATATCCATTGCGTTCACGATCGATTCGCCGCCCGAGCGCTGCGTGCCGCTCGCATTGGCGCCAGGAACGTTCATCTGTGCGCCGTTCAGCGTGAGCGGTTTTATGATCGAAGCGGTCTCGGGATAAGTTCCCGCGGCGACATTCACCGTGCCGCCCGTCGCGACCGCGTTAACTCCGTCTTGGATCTTTGAGAACGCGTTAAGCCCATAGTAGTTATAAACACCACCGGACAAGACCTCCGGATAGGTGTAAGAACTGGTGCTTAAGGTATTCCACGCGGCATTCACGGAAATAGTAGAGGTTGAAAGCAAGAGAGGATCGCCGTTAAAGGTGTTGCCGGTCAGTGTTACCGTCGAAGCATCCGGATTCGATTCAAGCCGAAGCGCCATGGCGTCAGTCCCTCCTTTATGATCCGTAAGCCCCGTGACGGTATTGCCCGAAACGGTCGCGTTGGGCGTATCGGTCTCAAGACCGATCGCGTGCGCCCAAAGTCCTTCAAGAGTACCAATGGTATTTCCCGTCACCGCAAGACCGGTAGTCTTATGGTTCACCAAGAGGCCATATGCACCGGCACCGCCGCCATAATTAGGCGAGCCGATCCAAGCAGCGGTCGAAGCGTAAACATCATTTATCGTATTGCCGGAAACAGTAACACCCGAAAACGTATATGAACCGTTCGAATTGCCGAGGTAAATGCCTTTTGCGCTGCTACCCGCGGAACCGGCATGCGCCAAGTTTGTATTGCCGATATTCGTGATGTGATTGTCGCTTATCGTTATGTTGGTCACATCAGCGGCACTACTTATAATGCCGATCGCCTGCGCCGAACCGCTCGTGAGCGTCGTACCGATATCATGGATCGTGTTATTTGTGATAGTAAGGTTACTATGATCGGTTGCCAGAATGCCAAAACTTGAATTTGGGTCCGTGATGTTGAAACCATCCACGGTAACACTATCGCCAGCGATGGTAACCTGGCCCTCAATATCCGCGCCGCTTGCACCCTGAAGCGTTATTCCTGCTGCAACATCAGGATTCTCCGCATATGCCCCTGCGGCAACATGAACCGTGTCGCCAGACGTCGCTGCATTTATTCCCTCCTGAATTGTCTGAAAAGGAGACGCGAGAGTTCCCGTGCCCGAAGAAGTAGCATTCGCGTCAACGTAATATGTCGTTGCCGCCACGGCATGAGCGCTCGTGGAAACCAAAAGGCCGATGCCGAACACTGTAAGGACCAACGCCGAGCCGACTGATAAAATTTTTTCATGTTCGTGTTCATAATTATTTAATGTTTTTGTTTTTTGGAGAAAAAGCGGAAAAAGGCCGTCCGAACCGCGTTGGTCGACTGATCCACGCGGACGCACGGGCTTACCTTGTTCTCATGAAGTTATTTGCTGATCGTTATGGATTATATTGGATCGCCGGCCTTTTTCCCCTGGTTGCAACGATATGCAATTTTAGATGTAATACCCGAACAGTATAAAAAACCATTGAGTATGTCAATGATTTCGAACGCACAATTTCTCCACTGCTTATACACAGATCATGCAGGCGTGGAAAACATTCATATTCATATTCATATTCATATTTACGAAATCGCTATTTTTGGACACGGCCACGCGTCGGCCATAAAAAGGTTGAAACGTAGTAATATGCCGATCCGGAAAACAATACAATGACAATGCTTCCCATAATATCTACCGCGTGGTGGACGCCACTGTAAACCCGCGCCCATCCGATAAGCAGGGCGAGCGCCCATAACACGGCGCTCCATTTTTTATCATAAAACCAAATCACCATCGCCGCCGCCCCCGTGAGCAACACATGGTCGGAAGGAAATCCGTTGTCGGCCGCATGGGCAATGAGCGGAACGAAATGGCCGACAACGAACGGGCGCGGGTCGTAGTAAAGTAATCCTGCGATGCGTGAGAGAAGGTAGGCCAATGGGCCGATGATCGCGGAACGGATCATCATGCTTTTCTTGATGTTCCACGGCTGGATGAAAAAGAAAATGAGCCCTATGAGAAGTACGAGGAAATAGAAATATTGAGCGATAAAGACGGCGATACCATCAATAAGCATTCACATACTATATCACCATTTCCGGGATATATTAAGCATCTATATCCCACCCCCCCCTACATCCCAAGCGCCGCTTTGGTCTTCGGACCGACATGGCCATAGCCATAGCCGCCGGTGCAGACGATGTTTTGCACGCACTGGAAGGTCTCTACGGCACGCAGGGTGGCGGCATCAAATGTGCCGTTCGTGAAGACGCCCTGGGAAAGATAGCCGTCGTTCATAAGGATGCCCTGGAGGGTGGAGACATCTGTTCCTGTGTCGCCGAAGGAGAGA
>DAIDJL010000006.1 GCA_027450205.1 Candidatus Parcubacteria bacterium | reverse complement strand
CGGTTGTTGGTCTGATCGGAAACGAACAGCCGGCTGCTTGATGCATCATATGCAAGGCCATAGGGTCCGGAAAGCCCGTTCTGCGCAGTGGCGGCGGTGTTCGCCGTGAAGCTTGCCTGGCCAAGGACGTAAGAGGCGGTCTCCCCGTTCGCGATCGTTCCCGGAGCGACGTTGAATACGAGCACGCGGTTGTTGGCATTATCCGAAACGAAAAGACGGTTGTTCACCTGATCGTACGCAAGGCCGTCCGGATACATGAGATTGCTTTGCGTCGTCGTGGCAACCGTGGACGTCGGGCTGCTCTGCCCCAATACGAATGCCGCCGTCTGGCTGATAATGTTATTGTTCGTATCAAGACCGAAGACAAGCACGCGCGCATTGTTTTGATCTCCCACGAAGAGCCGGTGATTCACCGGATCGAGCGCGACATCCCCTACCGCATCAAACCCGGATGCGCTCGGCCCGTTGTTCGTTCCTGCCGGGGTATAGAGATAGTTTCCATTCTGATCGACATGCCCGATCACGCCGTCGGCGTTATAGAGGGCTGCATGGGCCGCGTACGGAGCCGCAAAGAACGTCGCCGCTGAAAATGCGAGCACGACCACAAAAATGACGCTTCTCCCCCCCCTAAATTCCGCCATGGCAAAAAGTGGTTAGTTTATTTATCGATCAGTGAAACACTTGGAAAGTATTAAATCTTATGTTATATTAATACCAGAAATTTGACAAGGAGGTCAAATGCGGAAGAAGCTGGCCTTTCTCGCCATCGCGGCAATAGCGGTGTTTTGTGGAGGAATTCCCTCCTGGGCGAACGCCGGAACCATTAAAACAAACATAACCACTTGGGATGCCGGAACGGTAACGGTCGGGTCCCAGAACGAAACGAGTGTTACCATCACAAACACAAGCTCTCTCACGGTGACCATCGATTCGTTTTCTATCTCCGGGAGCAGTGAATTCGCCGCATGCTGCGTCGCTTTGCCAAAGGCGATACCGCCGCACGGAATTCTGACGTTCGGAATAATGTTCTCGCCGACGGTGACGGGCGCCGCGAGTGCGACGCTCACCGTGACGAGTACCGCGACCAACAAACCATCGATCAGTCTTGGGGGAACGGGATTCCAGCATTCGGTCGACCTCTCCTGGGGCGCGAGTTCGTCCACCAGCAGCCCGTGCTGGCAGAACTTCACGTATCAAGTGTACGTAAGCGCAACGAACGGAGGGCCTTACTCCCTCATTTCGGGATCGGACACCCCATATCTGTTTTATACGGACACCAACGTGGTCTCCGGAAATACGTATTACTACGTGGTGACCGCAACGGCCGACTACGTGGCGGGCTCATCGTGTCCGGGATCCTCGCAATCGGGGATCGTCAGCGGCTATTCCAATCAGACAACCGCTACCATCCCCTGACTTTCGAAACGATCAGCCGCTCGTTATGGCATACGGGCGGCTACTTTCTTCTTGGAGGAAAAATGGAGACAATCTCTATCTCTACGGAAACGGAAGAGGAGCTCCTTGAACAGATCGAGAGGGATATCCTTTCCAGCCAACGGGTGCCAAGAACTGCCGTACGGCACTCGCAGGCGCGAATATCTCTGATCGATAATCAAAATGTGATCCCAAAGATAAACGCACGAATCGCATCGCTCATGCCGCGGGCAACGAACGACAGCATGAGAATTTGCGAGGGTCTCGCCGCGCTCCGGAAATGGATCATGATGCGCTGCGAAATCCCCCGCGGGAATGGCAATGTTGGCACGCCACCGCCCCGCTATCATTCATTGAGCGCGCCCGTTTGCTCGATGGAAGCGCACACCTCCCTGGCAATGACCGAAGAACTTGAAGAGCTTGAAATGATGGTGTTCTCCGGAACACCGCAACGCGCGCGGCAAATCTGCGAGGAAATGGCCTCCCGAGGCATGTCCGCAAGGGAGCTCTTTGTTCTGCGAAGATACTTAGGGCTCACCGCCGCAGACCGCGACATGACGGACGAAGAATATTTTTTCATCCTCGCCGGCATCGCAAAACGACTTCCGGCAGATGCAAAATAAAAATGTCCAACAGCAGTAAAGACCCCGTTTTTCGAAACACAAAAACGGGGTTTTATTTATATAACACCGCTCTTCATAAAGATCGGCTACTGCTTATTACTATTACTCCCTATCCACCGCCGCGTCATCGGTCCGAAGAATCCGGTGGGAGGAAGTCCCGCGGATGCCTGGAACTTCTGCAGGGCTGTCTTGGTGGACATGCCGAAGAATTCTGTCTCATAGCCCAGGGATCCTGCATAGGTGGGGATGGAATTCACGGGGAATCCATGGGTGTTCAGATAGCGCTGGAGATCTTTTACCTCGGGATCACGCATGCCCAAGGAGAGGTTCTTGGTAAAGGTGAAAGATGACGATGAAAGCGAAACCCCCTGCGTCATCCGAATGAGAGCCTCATATTGCGCTTCAAGGGAGGCAAGCGTGGCGGCGAGGGATGAGAACGAAGACGTTTCCTCGGGAGAAGATGCGGGGGGCGCAGGAGAAGATGCGGGAGAAACAGGGGGGGTGGATGACGGCGTGATAATGCCCGGAGGAATGCCGACGGCATATCCCGCCGCAACATTGACAACGACGGACGAAGGAACGGAGGGAGCAACCGGCGCGCTTGAAACGGTATCGCTGAACGACGAGACGCCGACGCCGTTCTCCGCCGCCACGACAAAGTCATAGGACTGGCCGTTCGTAAGGGAAGTGACGGCGAAATCCGTCGACGAGACCGAGGTCGTTGCCACCCGAATGAAGCTACCCGATCCCGTAAGGCGATCGTAAATGACATAGTCGGCGAGAGGCGATCCGCCCGTCGAGGAAGGCGCACTCCACGAAAGAGATACCTGCCCGTTACCCGGGGTTGCGGAAAGATTTTGGGGAGGGGTGGAAGTGGTATCTAATGTTATATTCACCGTTGCCGTGCTCGTGCCGTCCGGATTCGTTGCGGTCAGCGTGTATATGGTGGTCGATGTCGGAGCTACGATGACGGAGCCGGCAAGCGTGCTCGTGGAAAGATTTCCGGGAGAGATCGCAACAGAGGAGGCGTTCGAGACGCTCCAGGAAAGCGTGCTGGTCGCTCCCGGAATCAAAGCGGATGGCATTGCGGCAAATGACGAAATCGCGGGCGCGGTCGCCGCTTTGAACGCGGCGATCGCCGCTCCGACATTATCACCGCTCGGAAGCCCCCCAAATATGTTGGCGTAGGTGCCGGTGGCCGATACAATGTCATCTGCGGTCAAGGCTGCAGTTGTGTTGCCTCCTCCAGTGGGCGCCTCTCTTTTCACCCACCCCGCACTGACCGTCCACTGCGAAGAAACGGGACCGCTCGCCTGGTCAAATCCCAAAGAGAACAGCAATTCGTTTTTATGTCCCGTCGTCACATTTCCCGTAGTCTGACTGCCTCCCGTAGGGTTTGTTGAAGAAACATTCGCGCCATCCAGAGGAAATGCGTCAATACCCCCGTATTCCTGGAGCGTAAAATCGTCCTGGTTCGACCCGCAGGTGTCATTGAACGACACAGTATCCGCACCGCTTGCGGCAACTCTCGCCCAATAGATACCAAGGACGCCGTTTGAGATGGTAGATGTAACCGCCCCTTTATAAGCGTTGCCCTCGCTGTCCGTGATGCTGATACCGTAACATCCGCTATTCGCTCCCGCTAGCGTCGCAATAATAGTGTCCCCTGCCGTCACGGAAAACGGAAATGCAAGAGTGCCGTTTGAAGCGCCTATATAAGTGCTTGTCGATTGCACAAAGGAGATCGCATACGGCGATGCGGTCGTCGCGCTCACAGCGCTTGAGGTGGCGGAAGCAAGTCCTGCGGCGTCATACGCGGCGACCGCATACGTGTATGTTGTCGAAGCGGGGAGGCCGGTATCGCGATAGGAAGGATTTGACGAAGTGGCGATCAATACCGCGGGAGTACACGATGACCCGGCACAACGGAAGATCTTATATCCCTGGACGCCGGGGCCTCCGACATCCGTGCTTGACGACCAGGAGAGAGACACGGCCGCTGTGCCGTACGGAACCGCACCGAGATTGGCAGGGGTCGTAGGAGATGTCGTATCAATAGCGACCGACGTCGTGGCGGTTGCCGTGCCATTGGAAGCAGAAATGCTCAGGGTATAAACCGTGGTGGAAGCGGGGGTAACCGTGAAAGATCCCGAGAGCGTGCTCGTGGAGAAAGATCCGGGAGAGATCGTGACGACGGGAGACGTTCCTGCGCCCGCGATATTCCAAGAAAGCGCCGACGCCGCTCCGGGAACGATCAAGGAAGGGCTTGCAGAGAAAGACGCGACGGACGGCGGGGCAATAGCGACCGACGTCGTGGCAACCGTCGTTCCGTTCGCATTCACGGCACTCAGGGTATAAACCGTGGTGGAAGTGGGAGCGACCACAAAAGACCCAGCGAGCGTGCTCGTGGAGAAGAAGCCGGGAGAGATCGATATCGTGGTCGTAGGAGTGCTTGAGGCGACGTTCCAGGAGAGCGTAGAAGTGGCGCCGTAGGAAATGGTCGCGGGATTTGAAGTAAAGGAAGTGATGCCCGGAGACGAGGATGCGTTGGAGAAGAACGAAGCTATCATGGCCGACATGCCGTACTGCGTGGTCGTGGCGCCGCCGAAAGTGTTGGAATAGGTTCCGGTCGCGCTCACGATCTGGCCGGCGATCGCCATATTACCACCGCCATTGCGCGGTATCATCGTCTCCATGGTCCACCCCGAAGAGACCGTCGTGGATGCTGCGGGCGGCGACGGCGTGAACGAGAAAAGCAGCTCGTTCGGGGCAGTGGTCGTGATATCCCCCGTGTTTACCGAGAGGCCGCTCGTGCTGCTCTGGTTCACCTGATCAAAAGGATTCGCGAAAGCGATGCCGGCATATTCGGCAATGCCGATAGAAGACCAGGATCCCCCGTTCCATCGGAACGAAACTGTATCGGAACCGCCCTTGATATCCGGAGCATAATAGAGATAGCTATCAGCGTAATCACCGCTGCACGGACACTGCGTGGAACTCGCGAGATAGAACATGTTGCCCTGCGTGTCCGATATGGTGCCTGTCGGATAAGTGCTATCGCCCCAATCAGAGAGGGCGACCACGATCATATCCCCCGGCGCCGTCGGCGCGGCAAAGGTATCCGTGCTCGTAACCGCACCACCCAAATAGAGGGATGTACTTGTCGCCTGGACGAAAGAGATCTGAGCATGGGCGGAAGAGGCTACCGCGAGACATGCAAAAACAGCCAATCCCGCAAGGGCGATCTTTCCGATATAAAAACGGGGAAAGGGGGATATCGGCATGTCTTCTATGATTATAAATTATACCACTTGACGCCATCAAAATACCATCACTTTTTTAAGATCTCCCTAAAGACCTCCGGTGAGATGTCCACGCGGGCGCCCGCCTGAAGGCGCTCCTTGCCCTTCTCCTGCTTTTTCCACAGCTTCATCTTGCGCGTGCGATCGCCACCGTTCTTGCCGAAGTTGCCGAGCTCTTTCTTCATCGCGCTGATCGTCTCGCGCGCGATGATGCGGCCCTGCGATTTTGCCTGGAGCGCCTGCGAGAACTGCATCTTCGGCAAAAGATCTTTCAGCCGCTCCACCGTCTGGCGCCCTTCGCGCTCCAGGTCTTTTTTGGGAACGATGCGCGTGAGCGCGGGCACCACTTCGTTCACGACAACGATCTCCAGTTTCTCCACCTCCGACTCGCGCTCCCCCGCCAGCTCGTACGTGAACGACGCATATCCCTGTGACACGGACTTCAGCCGGTCGTCAAAATCCCGGATCAGTTCGCGGAGCGGCATGATCGCTTTCACGAGCAGATTCTCGCCGATGTTCTTCACCTCTATTATTTCCATATCGAAGACGGTCTGCATATTGAGCACCGCGCTCAGATATTGCTGCGGCGTAAGGATCTCCAGATCGACGAGCGGCTCCCACACCTTCTCCGGGTGGTCGGGAAAATCCTGCGGCTGCTTGATGACGAACACCCGGCCCTTGTCCTGCACGCGGTATGCGATGGACGGAAAGCTGGTGAGGAATGAAAGATTGTATTCGCGCTCAAGCCGGCTGGAAATGATCTCAAAATGAAGCTGGCCGAGGAAGCCGACCTTCAATCCACGTCCGAGCGCTTCATTGGAATCCGGTTCGAAGCTGAGCGCCGCGTCATTCAATCGCAATTTTTCGAATCCGCGCTTGAGGTCATCATATTTTGTATCGCCGTCCGGATAGAACGAGATGAACACCACCGGCGCGGGCTCGCGATAGCCGGGCAATGCCAGTTCGCTCGCGCGGCCGCCGCCGGGACCACCCGCGCCGGTGGAGTCGCGGTTTGCCAGAATCGTATCACCGATGTGAACGAGCTCCGGCTCTTTGAGGCCGGTCGCGATATACCCGATCTCGCCCGTGCGGAGTTTCGGCGTAGCCTTCATATCCGGAGAAAAATATCCGACCTCCTTTGCCTTAAATCCATCCGCACTCGCCACAAGATGCATATCCTCCGCGGCAAACTCTCCGCCGAACACGCGCACATTCGCGATGATGCCCTTATGGTCGTCGTACATTGAATCGAAAATGAGCGCTTTGGAAATATCATCACGGCCGGCGGCACCATGACCATGCTTCGGCGGCGGCACAAGCCTTACGACCGCCTCAAGCAGCTCCTTCACTCCCGCGCCCGTCTTTGCGGAAACGCGGAACACTTCCTCGGGGGCTACGCCCAGAAGCTCCGCGGTCGCCTCCACCACTTTTTCAATATGCGGAAGCGCGAGGTCGATCTTATTGACCGCAGGGATGATGCGCAAACCCGCCTTCTGCGCGCCGCGCAAATTGGAGAGCGTCTGCGCCTGGATGCCCTTTGTGCCGTCTATCAATAGTATGCCGCCCTCGACCGCGTTCAGCGCACGCGAAACTTCGTACGCAAAATCCGAGTGGCCCGGCGTGTCGATCAGGTTCAATACATACTTTTTTCCGTCGTCGGCGGCATACTCCATGCGCACCGGAGCCATTTTTATCGTGATCCCCCGCTCGCGCTCGAGCGGCATCCGGTCAAGATACTGCGCCTGCATGGAGCGCATCGGCACCGCACCCGTCATCTCAAGCAGGCGGTCGGCGAGCGTGGACTTTCCCGAATCAATATGCGCAATGATGACGAAGTTCCGGATGTGTTCCATTGCGGTGATTTTACAGAAAATCACGCGTAACCACAAGGATGGTCCGCTGCTGCATGCTGAAAACAACTATGGCTTAGATCTTCTGCAGCGTAAGCGTAAACATCAGCCGCCCCGGCGTACTGGTTGATTCATACGTGAAGCTTGCCAGGTTGTTTTCCGCGAACACATAGCCGAGCGGCGCATCAACTTCAATGTGATAATCCCCTGTCGCGCCGGACGGGCGTTCAAACACGAACTGATATTCCACTCCCGCCGCCGGCGTCATGAAAAGATCATGCGAATAGTTGAGTGACAGCGTGGATGCCGCGCCCGCATACGTGCGCGACCATACGGCGAACACCTGCTTGCCGGATTCCATGTGTGTCGTTATTTTTGGGTAACTGAAATTTTGCTGCGTGGTTGAGGCGATCGCGAGCAGGAATGGATCCGTACTATACCCGTTTCGCGCATAGTTGATCGGCGCGGGAACGTTCTTTATGATCCCGCCGCTCTCATTGTCGAGCGTGCTCCCGGGCGGAACAAAGACCTGCATATAATCCTGGTTTGTCGTCCGATACCACCAATACGGGCTTTGATTGCCGTTATGCGTACGCTTGATGATGAGGCTGTCCGTCAGCGTGCCGTCGCTTCCGATCGAGGCAGTATAATTGACGTCCTGCGCCATATAAAGCTCCGACTTATCGCTGTTGATGTCCGCGTTCGCGATCGCCAAATAATCGCCGTTGAAATTCTGCGGGAACTGGTAGACATCGCCGGTCGCGCCATATGCGTTGGCAAACGTCTCGAACGCAGGGTCGTTAAAATAGAACATTACATCCCTATTGGAGATCCAATTGAGCGCCAACCCGAGAATCTGTTGCTTTTGCGCATCGGTCGAAGAAGCGAGCTGCCGGAAAAGTGCCGGATACAGCTGTGCCAGTACCGCCTTCGGATACGTCGCGTTGCCGCCGCCGGACCTTGCCTGCCCCGCCTGCACGATCTTTTGGATCTGCACGACAAGATTGTCCGCAGTGAATGTGGTTGATGCGGAATGCGCCGTCGCGCCGGGCAAAGTGATCGGCCCGGTCACGGACAGCAGGTCGCTCACCACCTGCGGCGTCACCGCGACAACGCCGTCAAATGATGTCGCCGTGCCGGACGCGGTGCCGGAGACATTACCGGCGTACAATCCCGACCGTTCAAAAAGCCGGATCGTCTCCGACGCGGACGTCGGGAAGTCAAGGAACCAATTCGCATCGGCGGGGCGCCACGCGGTCTCTTCCAGCTGGAGCGGCACCGGCGGCACGATCTTCTGCCTGAATGCGGCGTCCACGTCCGCAATATCATGAAATGCAATATTGCTGATCGTCCCGCCGCTTATTGAAACATCCGCATAACTTCCCAAAAATCCACCTCCCGGACGCATCTCCGATGGATTTTGGAACAGGACCAAAATATGATGCGTCGTCGACGTATCCGAGAGCCACGGCACGAACGCGTTCAGAAAGCTTTCCGCGCCCTCCACCTGCGTCTTCAGCGCAAGATAGCTTTGTCCGCTGATCGGCGATGCCGAGCCAAAATACGATGCCGCGCCGGAAAGCTGATTTGTGTCCGCATCAAGCGCGGCGAGCGTGTCGCGCGTGCTCGCAAGATCGGCGGCCAACGTACTGCTCCCGTTCCCGGAGAAAAATCCGAACGCGTCATTCTCGATATTCGCCATATTTTGTGAAAGGTTTGTCAGCTGATTCGTCAGATCGGCAACCGATCGGACAGCGGCGCTGCTTCCTGCGAACAACGAAACAAGCGAATTCCATACCCCCTCCGCCGATGACGGCGCATTGAGCGAGGAAAACTTCGTCGCCGCGGATCGCGGGTCGAGATTTTGAAGGTCGGCCACGCCCGCCTGCAACGTTCCCAGCCGCGACGAGATCGTCGCCGCCACTTCCTGTTTTATAAGAAAGTACGATACCGCAAATCCGCCGATGAATATCACGACGAGTCCGGCCGCCGCCCACTTTATGCCGCGCGGCAACGGCCGCCTGTCTTCGCCACGGAACCGCCAGTAGTTGCGGTTCGTCACCGGAATGTCGCGCAGCCGGTCGCCGTCCTTACCGACCTCGCGCTGTGTAAGCTTTACAAGCTCGTCCGCGCGGATATCGTCCGCCGCATGATCGGAGTGCAATTTCTTCCCGGGATCGGCCATGGAAATATTTTACCACGCCTTTTCGTGGATTTTGTATAATGAACTCATATGATGAAAAAACTCGCCACGTGGTGGGCGGTTACCGCCCTTGTGCTGATCTGCGTCACATCGTTCGGCCTGATGTTCTGGGCGTCGCGCACCGACTCCGCGATCATGGACGAGCTGGCACATATCCCCGCCGGCTACGGCTACGTGCATAACCTCGATTACCGGCTGAACCCCGAGCACCCGCCGCTCATCAAAGCGCTCGCAATGCTGCCCGTGCTGATGTTCGTACAACCCACATTCCCTACGAACAATGTCGCATGGACATCCGAGGTAAACGGCCAATGGGATATGGGCGCCGCGTTCCTCTATAATTCCGGTAACGACGCGGGGGCGATCATAGACACCGCGCGCGTGATGCCGATCCTTGTCACCATCCTCACGATCATTCTCGTCTATTTCCTGGCGCGGCGGCTTTTGGGAAAACTCTGGGCGCTCCTGCCAACATTCCTCTTTGCGCTCGACCCGAGCGTGCTTGCGCACGGGCACTATGTGACGACGGATGTCGGCGCGGCGTTCGGCGTCGTCCTCTCTTTGTTCTTTTTTGTGAAATATATCGATGAGCCGTCCACGAAGCATCTGTGGTATGCGGGGCTCGCGTTCGGCGTGGCGCAGATCACAAAGTTCTCGACGCCGCTCCTCGCGCCGCTTTTCATTTTTCTTTTCATCGTACTGTGGCTGCGCGACCTCGCTGCGCAATGGCGCGTGACCGATGCCTCGCGGCGGGCGAAAACATTTTTCCTGAAACTGTGCCACTACGCATGGCGATGCATTTTGATCTTCGCCATCGGTTACGTGTTCATCGTCTATCCGGTCTACTTCCTCTTTACGAGCGGCGAACCGATGACCCGGCAGGCCGCCGACACGGCCACGCTCCTTACCTCATTTGCCACCGGACCCACGCCGGCAGGCCAGATGTGCCACGGCATGCGGTGCCTCGCCGACGCGGACATTTGGATGGCAGGCAATCGCGTGTTCCGCCCTGTCGCGCAATATATGCTGGGCGTACTCATGGTGCTCCAGCGGTCGGATGGCGGGAACACCATCTATTTCCTCGGCCATGTAGTGCAAAGCGGCGGATGGATCTATTTCCCGACACTCTTCCTTTTGAAAGAACCCATTCCGACGCTTATCATCGTCCTCTTCGGACTCGGCCTTGCGGCTTGGTGGACCATCAAACGATCGCTGCCGCCGGGCGGCATCGGCATTAAAGACCGCATCATCACCTATCTCACGCTCCACTTCACCGAGTTTTCGCTTGCGGCGTTCGTCGTCCTCTACTGGGGATACAGCATGCACAGCCCGCTCAATATCGGCATCCGACATCTCATGCCCACGATTCCGCTCATTTTTATCCTCGCCGCGGTCGTGTGGAAGAAATGGATCATGCAGATCGATTTCGGCGCGGCGCTCGCGGCGGAAAACTTCGGAACGCTCGCCCGCTCATTCCTTTCTTCGCTCACAAAATACGTCTTCCTCGTCCTGCTCCTCGCGTGGCTCACGCTTGAAACGCTTTTTACCGCGCCGCACTTTCTCTCATATTTCAATGAGATCGGCGGCGGCACGCAGGGCGGATACCATTTCGTGACCGACTCGAATTATGACTGGGGGCAAGATCTTCTGCGGCTGCAATCGTGGGTGAACGCCCATCCGCAAGTGAATAAGATCGCAGTGGATTATTTCGGCGGCGGCGACCCGCACTACTATCTCGGCAGCAAGGAAGTGAACTGGTCGTCATCCATGGGCAATCCCGCCGACCAAGGCATACACTGGCTCGCCGTTTCGGTGAACACGCTCGAAGAAGCCATCCAGCCGCTCGGGCCCGGACAAGGGCAGTGGCGCAATGCGTCTGATACCTATTCATGGCTGACCGCGCTCCGTCCGCCGTCGGCAGCACCCGGTACGCTTCTGGGCGGCACCATGGGCAACGTCCCCGCGCCGGACGCGCGTGCGGGAACATCCATCTTCATCTATCACTTATAGAACAGCCTGTTCTGCGTCCGGCAGTCGATGTATTGCAATTTGCCGAACGCTGGTTGCAGCATGAGCTTTTGGATGACCGGTAAATATTCGTCGGCCGGAAATTGCAGGCTGAAATATATCGTCGGCCCGTTCGTCGTCGGAACGTCGACCTCCTGAAGCGCAAGGTCGTTCAATTCGATCTCCCGCACCCCAAGACCGCTCGTGCGCAAAACATTCATGATGGAAATGAAGTTCGGAAGGAATTCGCTTGATAGCACTTGTTGATTGAGCCCGCGCGGAGCTTGCGCCCGGTCATAGACCACATAGACAAGACTCCCCTGCGTCTCGCCCGCCTTTTCAAAGATCGTGCCGGTGTCGTCAAACCAATAACACGGCGCGGTTCCCGACGTCGCCGAAATCGCCGTTGACGTTTGCGCCGGCGTCGCTACCGGCATGCCGGCTCCCGATGGCGGAGCGGAAAAACACCAAATGCCGAACGGCGAGCGCTCGGTAACGGCGATCGTGACGGTGTGCGAGAAAAAATCCTTGGAAATGCTCGCGCTCGCGAGCTGCGGGACCAGCTGAAGCTCGCTTGACGGAATGTGGTCAGGCCAGAGCAGCATGTTCTTGAAAGTGAGCGCGGCGCGGAAAATATTATGGTCGGAAAGCGCGCTGGACTCCGCGAGTGCGATCACATCCGCGCTCGCGACCGCACTATTCCCCTGCACCACCACGTTGTCCACGCGGAAGATCGGCGAATGGAAGATCGCCCATTGTACAATAAAAAATATCCCGTAGAGAATGACCAGTCCGAGAGCGATAAAAAAATATGCCCGGATGCGTTTGCGTTTCTTCTTCCGGTCCGAAACATATGGCGCGATCTGCATAGTTCAATAATATAACGAAAGACAGCTTCTCGCCTCCCCAGGATGGACCGTTCGACGAGAAGCTGTCTTTCGTTCTGGCGGATTTTATCCGATGACCGCTTTCCCTACGTATTTCTGTAGCACTTCCGGCACTGCGATCTTGCCGTCCTTTGTTTGATAATTCTCCAGAATCGCAATGAAGACGCGCGGGCTCGGCAACGCGGTGTTGTTCAACATATAGACATATTTCTTTTCGCCCGTCTTCGCGTCGGTGTATTTTACGTTCAACCGGCGCGACTGCCAGTCGAGAAAATTGCTCGCAGAGCCGGTTTCGGCCCAGCGATTCATGCCCGGAAGCCACGCCTCCGTGTCGTACTGCTTGTACTTGCCCGCGCCAAGATCGCCGGTGCAGATGAGCAAACGCCGGTATGGCAGGCCAAGCTCCTCATGCATCTCACCGGAGATCGCCACCATCTCGTCCTGCAATTTATTCGCCGCTTCGATGTCCGCTTCCGCAAGCACCACCTGCTCCACCTTCATGAACTCGTGCACGCGGTACATGCCCTTTACGTCCTTGCCGTAACTGCCGATCTCGCTCCGATAGCACTGGCTATAACCGGCGTTGCGAATCGGAAGCTGGTCGCTCTTTAGCATCTCGTCCGAATAATATGCGAGAAGCGAAGGTTCGGATGTTCCCACGAGGAATTTTTTTTCGGCGCTTTTCTCACCGGTCGCCTCCTTGTCGCTCGTCGCGATCTGGTAGATCTCGTCCACTTCGGGATCATAATTCGTTCCCTTGAAATATCCCGTGCCGAACAGCGCGAACTCCTTCACGAGCGTCGGGGGGATCATCGGCTTGAACCCCTTCTCCACCATTTTATTGATGGCATACATCATGATCCCCATCACGAGCAGGACGCCGTCGTTCTTTACATAATAGCCGCGGAATCCGCCAACCTTCGTGCCTTTTTCAAAATCTAAAATGTCGAGCGCGGTGCCAAGCTCCAGGTGATCCTTTGGCGGAAAATCGAATTTGCGCGGCTCGCCGGAATTGCTTCCCGTACCGTCGCCATTCGGGATCCACCGGAACACCTCTTTGTTCTCGGTCTCGTCCTTTCCTATCGGCACGTCCGGCGAAATGACATTTGGCACGCGCACCATGAGCTCGTTGAACCGTTTTTCGAGCGGCTTTAATTTTTCTTCCTGCTCCTTGAACTGTTCCTTCAGCTTCGCACCCGCTTCGCGATCCTTCGCCTTTTTTTGCTCCGCGCGGATTGCTTCGGATGACGTCATCAATTCACGGCGCTCGGCGTCCACCGCTAAAAGTTCGTCAATGACCTTCGGGTCAAGATTCTTTTTTGTGGCCGCGTCTTTTATTGCTGCCGCGTTCTCACGGATGAACTTGATATCGAGCATATAAGGTATCATAGGCCAACCACTTTAAAAATCAATATATTTGGCATAGAATGACTATATTATGGCAAACACCTCATCGGACGGTTCTGCAGAAAGGCTCGATCATATCCGCCACTCGCTCGCGCACCTGCTTGCGGCCGCGGTATTGAAGGAGTTCCCGGACGCCAAGCTCGGCGTCGGCCCCACGGTAGAGAACGGGTTCTACTATGATTTCCTACTCCCCCGCGCCATCGGCCCGGATGATCTGAAAACGTTCGAGAAGACGATGCGCTCGCTCGTCAATAAAAAACTGCCGTTCACCGGCCGCGAGGTCGCGCCCGCGGAGGCCCGCAAAATTTTTGCCGAACAGCCTTTTAAGCTGGATTTAATAAATGATTTTACGGGCGATGGCGCTCCTGGTAAAAAGCAGGAAAAGCTGACGGTCTACGAGACCGGCGATGCCTTTATGGACCTCTGCCGCGGCGGCCACGTGGAGAATACTTCCGAGATCCCCGTCGATGGCTTCGCGTTAGACAAAATCGCGGGTGCTTACTGGCGCGGCGACGAGAAGAACCAGCAGCTCCAACGCATTTATGGACTCGCGTTCGAGAGCAAGGAAAAGTTAAAGGAATATAAAACCCTCCTTGAAGAGGCGAAAAAGCGGGACCATAAAACACTCGGCCCCAAGCTTGATCTCTTCACATTTTCCGAGCTCGTCGGTCCTGGCCTTCCGCTCTGGACACCAAAAGGAACGACCGTAAGAAATCTGCTTGATGACTTTGTCTGGTCTCTCCGCAAGAAGCACGGATATCTCCAGGTGGATATTCCGCATATCACAAAGAAAGATCTTTATGAGAAAAGCGGCCACTGGGACAAATTCAAGGACGAGCTCTTTAAAATAGAGACGCGCGAAGGACACCTCTATGCAATGAAGCCGATGAACTGTCCTCACCACACTCAGATCTACGCCCGCAAGCAATGGAGTTATCGCGAACTCCCCCAACGCTACGCAAACACTACGAAGGTCTATCGCGACGAACAGTCGGGCGAACTTGCCGGGCTTTCACGGGTGCTTTCCATCACCCAGGACGATGCACACGTGTTCTGCCGCACATCGCAGATCAAGGAAGAAATATTCAAGATCTGGGATATCGTCACTGAATTCTATGGCGCGTTCGGCTTCGAGCTCTCCATTCGCCTTTCATTGCACGATCCGGAGCATCCCGAAAAATATCTTGGTACGCCGGAACTCTGGCGTAGCGCGGAAGATCATCTGCGCCAACTCGTGAAAGATCATGGCGCGAAAGCTGTTGAAGCTCCAGGCGAAGCTGCGCTCTACGGCCCGAAGATCGATTTCATGGGCAAAGATGCCATCGGCCGCTCCGTCCAAGTGGCAACGATCCAGCTCGACATGAACCAGCCGGAACGCTTCGACCTGTTCTGCATCAATGAGAATGGCGAGCGTGAGCGCATCGTGATGATCCACGCGGCGATCATGGGATCGATCGAGCGGTTCTTGTCCGTCATCATCGAGCATTTCGCAGGCGCGTTCCCCGTCTGGCTTGCGCCGGTGCAGGCGACGGTCATTCCGGTCAGTGAAAAATTCTCCGAGTATGGCCGCAGCGTATGCGCCACGCTCGAGAATGCCGGCGTCCGCGTGGAGTTTTCCGAGGCCGACGAATCGCTCGGCAAGCGCATCCGCGCCGCGGAGATGATGAAGATCCCCTACCTGATCGTCGTCGGAGAAAAAGAAGAGACGAACAAGACCGTGAACGTGCGCGACCGCACGGGTCAAGAAAGGGAGACGCCGGCCGATATTTTCTTGGAGAAAATTGGAAAGGAAATAAAGGAGAAGGCGCTCTAAAGGAATACTTTCATAAAACAAAAGGGGTCTCGCCGGCATGCGCCAAGACCCCGTAGATCGCTCTGTCTTACCTCAGCTTCGGCAAAGGCGGATCGTCCAGACGATGAAAGCCCTTTGCCATAAGGATGGGGAGAACGATGAACCCCATCACCGTCGCGATGCCGACGACCACGCCCACAACAATGTGCATATTCCCCTTCCTCCTTCCGGCGCCATATACCCACCTGCCTTCATTGTACCACCTTCCCTTATAATGTCAAATTATACATAATCTTTTTAAAATGGTCAAGAAGTCCAAGATCATCGCCGTTGTCGGCCCCACCGCAAGCGGAAAGACCGCCCTCGGGATCGCGCTCGCCAAAAAATTCAATGGCGAGATCGTCTCTGCCGACTCCCGGCAGGTGTATCGCGGTATGGACATCGGCACCGCAAAGCCGACCGAGGACGAACAGCGCGCGGTCCCTCACTATCTTATCAACATCAAGGCCCCCAACGAAAGCTATACCGTGTCGGAATATCAGCGCGATGCCATTGCGGCGATAAACGGCATCGCTGTACGCGGCAAGGTTCCCCTGCTCGTCGGCGGCACCGGGTTATACGTACGGGCCGTACTTGAAAATTTGGAAATTCCGAACGCGGCAGCGAACCCGGAACTTCGCGCAAAAATTGAAGCCGATATCGCGCGCAACGGGCTCGGCGAGGCGTTCAAAAGATTGGTCGCGCTCGATCCCGAGGCAGAATACGTCGTGGACCCCAAAAATCCACGGCGCGTGGTGCGGGCGCTCGAGGTCGCGATCACGACCGGAGAACCCTTCACCGCACAACGCATGAGGAACGAACCGCTTTTTGACGCGCTCGTGATCGGCCTCAATCCCGCGGCGGATGTATTGCGCGAACGGATCGCCCGGCGCGTGGATGCGATGATGCGCGGAGGATTTGTCGGCGAGACGGCCGCGCTCATAAAACAATACGGCCCGACGCCTGTCGCATTTGACGCGATCGGCTATCGGGAGATGATCAGCTCTTTGCATCACGAAACGTCGCCTGAGGCTGCCGCGGCGGCGATAAAAACAAATACGTGGCGATACGCAAAACGCCAAATGACGTGGTTTAAAAATACCGCCGACGTGCATTGGGTGAGTGGCGAACATGAGGCATTTCTGCTCGCGGAAAATTTTTTAACAAAGAAAACGGGCGCCAAAGAATAATGGCGCCCGGGCAATGATGGGAACAGGGGGGGGTCAGCCTACCGGCGTACGCCTTATGTCGGGATCCGGCACGTAACAATCGGGAACATCGACATCCTCGCCGCAGGGCAGGCATTCGAGTCTTTTTTCGGAAAGCGAAGTATCCCTTCTGGTGAGAGCTTGCCCGCATCCGGGACAACGGAATAGCAATGTTCTGCCAGGTTTTGAATTCAAATTTCGCGGACAGGCCAAATTATGGCATTCCGCAAGGACAACCTTACCGCCTTGAACGACCGGCTCGGTGGGTTGCCGGCAAAAAGCGCATTCGGCAATCAAAGATGACCTCCTGGGGTTTTAATTTGCAAACGGCCGCGTGAATAGAGCCCCTTGAAAAACGAAATTCTCTCTCACTTCGCAAAAGGCTATATCCACGGATGCCGCAATGCACTGCTGATATCAATTCTAGACCAGCGGGCTATGAAGTCAAATGTCTTTCAAAGATCTCTTTCAACATGTCCGGCCGGGCGCGACCCTTCAACCGTCCCATCGCTTTGCCGATAAGGAACTGCAAGCTCGCCGTTTTCCCCTTCTTATAATCGGCGACCGCGGCGGCGTGCTCCGCGATGACCGCGAGCACGACCGCTTCCACTTCATCCTCGCTGCCGATACCGATGCTTTCGCTCTTTATGATCTCCTCCGGGTCGGCGCCGGTTTTAAACATATTCCCCAACGTATCTTTTGCCATACGGCTCGTAAGCTTGCCCTGATCGATGAATATCGCAAGCTGAGCCAGATGCTCCGGCCGCACCTTAAGGTCCGCGAAGCCGGTGCCGGTGGCATTCATCAGTCCGCGCAAATCGCTTGTTAGATAATTATAGATCGTTGATATATTGCCACCCGGAACCTCCTCGCGGAATTCCGAGACCGCTTCTTCAAAATAATTTGCGAGCGCAATATCCCCCGCCAGCGCATCGGCGGCCTTCCGATCAATCCCATATTCCTTTACAAACCGTTCGCGTTTCTGCTCCGGCAATTCCGGAATGGAATCCTTCAATGCTTCGAGTCCAAGTATGGCCGTCTCGAATGGCGGGATGTCCGGTTCCGGGAAATAACGGTAATCCTGCGCTTCTTCCTTTGAGCGCTGCGGGATGCTTTTCTGCTTGGCGTCATCCCAACCGCGCGTCTCCTGATGCACGGTTTCTCCCTTATCTAAAATTTCCGTCTGGCGCTTTATCTCGTAGTTGATCGCCTGGAACACCGAATTGAACGAGTTCAGGTTCTTCACCTCCGCGCGCGTACCAAGCGTGCCATCCGGCGAGACGGAGATGTTCGCATCGGCGCGCATCTGGCCGCGCTCAAGATCGGCGTCGGAAACACCAAGATAGCGCAGGATAAGCTGCAGTTCTTTCATGAATGCCACGGCATCTTCCGCGGTATGGATGTCCGGTTCCGTCACAAGCTCCATCAGCGGCACGCTGGCGCGATTATAATCCACAAGCGTGCTTCCATTACCATCGGCGCCCGCATCATCGTGCATCAATTTGCCGGCATCCTCTTCCAAGTGGATGTGATTGATCTTGACCCCCTTGAGCGTGCCGCCGATCACGAGTGGCTGGCCGGACTGCGAGATTTGGTACGCCTTCGGAAGATCGGGGTAAAAATAATTTTTGCGGTCGAAACGCGAGCGGGCATTCGGCGTTCCGCCAAGCGCGAAACCCACCTTGATGACGTGCTCGATAGCCTTCCGATTCGGCACCGGCAGCGTTCCCGGGTGCCCCATGCATACCGGACACACGTTCACGTTCGGATGTTTCTCGTCCGGATCGTTCAAGGAATCACAGAACATCTTCGTCCGCGTCTTCAGTTCCGCGTGGATTTCAAGGCCGATCGTAGGATGATATTCGCTCATAATGTATACTTATAGTAGCCGAAAATGGCCGACATCTCAACTAAGTTTTTGCAAACAAAAAAGACCGGCGTGCGCCGGTCTTTTTCTATCGCGGTAATTTTTAGCCCTCAACCGTGATCCCCATAGTTCTCGTGAGGCCTCCAATAATTTAAAAAAATCGTTAAAATCGATCGTAATATTGAAAAAACTTTAAAGTTGCAATTTGATGATAGCACGAAATCATGCAGCCGTGCTAAGCGTCGGTTGTGGATAAACGCCCTGCTATGACATGCTTTAAAAAAGCTATTCCCCTCGCAAACTGCGATAGGCCTCTTCCCGGTCCTTCCCGAAAAGCATCGTGTAAGGATACGAGCTCTCGACCCTGGCGTGGCCCATCATGCTCGAGATGACGAAGTTGTTTGCCTTCTTCTTCGCCAGATCGCGGCCGAACAGATGGCGGAAAGAGTGAGGATTGATGATTGGCAGCCCCGCCCTGTTCGAGTATTTGCGGAACAGTTCGGAAACGTAACCAACCTGCAATCTCCTCCCCTTCGCGGAATAGTTTGACGCACCGCTCCCCGCCTTGATCCCAAAGAACACTGCTTTTGGTTCATCAAGTTCCATCGTTGTGAGAAACTTCTCCCGGATGACGACCCACTTTTTCAGCTGTTCGTTAGCTTCACGGCTCCAAAAGATTTCCCGATATGGCAGTTCGCCGCGCGACTTTTCCGTCTTAATTCGCGCCGACTTCCTGCCAAGATCGATGTCGTCCATGTCGAGAGAAACGATTTCTCCGTTTCGCGCTCCAGTGTCGTGGATAAGCATAAGGATCGCCTTATCCCGAACCGCATAGGTGATTTCGCCGCACTTCCCCTCATCCTTCACCGCCGCAAGTAACCGCTGATACTGATCTTCCGTCGCAACCCGCGGGAATTTGAATACCTTTCTTGGTATCGGGATAAGATCGGGGTCAAAGCCCACCTGAACGCGGCGCCGGAACATATGCTCGAAGAACAGTTTGAGCGCAATCGCCTTTTTGATCCGCGTGTTGTCGTCGTATCCCAGTTCCTTCACGACTCCCAGCCAGCTTTCGCATTCTTCGAGAGTGATCGATTCCACTTCGCGATCAATGTCCCTCATGTAGAACATGAAATCCGAGAGGTGCATGAAATCTTGCGTAACCGTCCTGGATTTTCTCGTTTGATGCCGGGAATTCAGGTACAAGTTTATTGCATCGTTGAGTTTCATATTAATTTATTTTTAACGCAAAAGCCCACCGATACGACTCAGTGGGCTCGCGGGAGACAACCCTTGCGGATTGCTCCAGGGCGTCATTTTACTCGAAAAACACGGAAATTGCGAGACCCCATTGGTCGTACCATGCCTTGCGGCTGATCCCTTCCGGGACAATGGGTTTATGCTGTTTTTATCGACCTTGCCGGACTATACGGCGGTTCGTTTCCGCCGTCCAGTTATGTCATAGCCAAACTGTTTTTTAATTAGGTTCTATCAATATTATTTTGAGTTATAAACACTTTGGCATTTGATTCGACCTTGACGCAAGGGGTTAAAATGAAGGCGTGCTCGTCTGATTAAAACGCCTTTCATTTTAATGACAAACTCAACCACAACGTGCAGCTATTCCAACCCGCTCATGCTCGATAAGGGCGCGTTAAAAATCCCCGCCGGAAACGACAGCGGGGCTTTCCAGTTCGGAAGCTCGACGTGCGTTACGCTCTACGGAGAAAGCACATCAACCGATCCCAGTTATTATAATGGGTTCACCTACGGCGAGATAGTTATTTCTGTGCTTCTCCTGTTGATAACTGTCGCAACGCTTTACAGCTTCTTCTGGTTCAGCGTGAAAGGCGTGAAAATCAGACAGTAGGGTTCAATTAATTAGCGAAGCACTTCACCATGTTCCCGTTCTTATTTTTTCTTCAGCCCTTTAATAAAAGGCTCTTGCGAAAGGAGATTCTTGAGCATTTCCGTTTTCGCAAAAAGCTCGTCATAGGTAATGATTTCAACGTCCTTTGAATTTCTTCGGAACAGTTCAAACGAGTCTCTTTCTCCGTTTCCAAGCTTGTTTAAATTTCCCACAATCAGCATACATCTCGGATTAATCACCCCGAATGATTCATCGCTTTTGCCAGTTATTGTATAAAATTCTTTTTGCAGCTTATCCTTCTGCTGGAGGAGTTGGTTTACACCACCAGAGAGTTCGGCACTGATCGAATAGGTGCCCCTATAAGCCGTCCCCAGAAGGTCGGCTTCCGGTGTCTTCACTTCCACAATCAACACATGGTCGGTAAGTTTATTCTTAAAGAGAAAATCCGTGATCGATCCCCCTTTATTATCGACGTTTTTCCCTCCCATATACGCCTCGTCTTTAAAAAGTACGACGGGCGTAGAAAAGACCTGCGAGAGCAACCATGAATCATCCTTGATAACACCTTGCCAGAACGATTCAGAGGAGTTGGTCTTATTTTTCTCCCATACCTGCAAAAGCGATTCGAGGTTACTAATGTTTGTAACGACATTTATTTTTTCCAAATCTTCTCTTTTAAGAGATTTGAATTTCTCGAGGTTAGAAGGGTCTTTAAGCAGCTGCTCGATTACTTCTTCAACATTGTCGGGCGTTAGCACAAATTTATTTGTCCCGAATTTTATTCCATACTTATCAAAAATACTGTATCTGCTATTTAGTTCGTTGAGCAAATTATAGACTTCGGCGCTATGGAGTTCTAGCTTTATTCCTTCGGCATCTTTCAGGGTTGTGAGATCACCGACCTTATAATCATCCCAATTACCTGACGTTTTTTTCTTCTGAAAAATAAAACAACCCTTTATAGAGTGCTTTGGTTCTTTTGGGTTCACAACCATCATAGGGCGAAAGAGAAGGCGCGTTTTCTCGCCTTCTCTTAGGACTATGTCTTCAGTTTGCGCCGAAGTCCGGGAGGTAGATTTTACAACGACGGCATCGCTCATATATTCATTCTTTTTTTAGCGACTTCGACATATTTACCTTCTTTCTCAATGCCAATCCACTTTCGACCAAGTTTTTTCGCCATATAGGTCGTTGTACCGCTTCCCAAAAAAGGGTCAAGCACTATGTCCCCTTTATTGCTTGAAGCTACTATTACTCGCCGAAGGAGTTCTTCCGGCTTCTGTGTTGGATGGATAGCCCTGTTGTCCTTGCCCCGAATTCTTTCCTTACCCTGAACTAGCGGGAGTGGCCACACATCCCTGAGCGCTTTAGGGCTTCCGTCTGCTTGTTTATCGGGATTTAGATTCTTCAGATCCTCATTATTGAAAGTCCACTTTTTACCTTTCACTCCCCACACTATGAATTCAGTCGAATGAGTAAAAACTCTCCGAGTCATGTTGGGCATGGCATTCGTTTTCTGCCATGTAATTATGTTATTAATCTTAAAATCCAGTTGTCTTAAGACGATCATCACCTCGGCGATATTATGATAACTACAAGCAATATAAATCGATCCGCCGTCCTTCAAGGTTTGATGCGAGGCGCCGATCCACTGTCGGGTGAATTGCATATACTCCGGCGCTGACATTCTATCCCACGCCTCATTCACCATAAACCAATCACCCCCTGTCGTATTACCCTTCCACTGAAGCCCATTGCCAGAGAGGTTATATGGAGGGTCGGCAAAAATTAGGTCTATTGACCCTTTATCAATTTCTTTTTGCATTATCTCAACGCAATCTCCTTTGTGAATAAGGTTTGTTTTCATAATTAAGCTATAACGGAAGTCTTCCAGGCATCAATCACGGACGGTATTCCATCGATCCATTCTGAGGCATTTGTTGCCGTGGACGATTTTCCAACAATCAAGTCATAAAGTTGAAAAAGTTGCGCATGGTTGAGGAATCCCCCGCGCTCCTTAATGGCGATAAGCGCCTTCAGCAGCTGAATGAATTGACTGATTGAAAGCGGAATAATTTTCTGCGCCCGACCTTCGTATTCGTATTTGATTGATGTCCAAAAAGTGTTCACAGTATCCCTGTGGAGTCGGGGTGCAACGAATAAGCAATAAGAATTTTTGTTTGTATTCTTGTTCTCGAAATCTCTCAAATGCCTCATCACTGGCTGGCCCTCGTTGTACCACTGATCACGCCCTGTGAGCATGGTAACTTCGCATATCGCGTTGTAGGTTTCATAGAAGCATTCGATGTCGGGAGTATTCGCCGGAGCAGTAAAAGTTGGTTCGTTGTCATCGCCCACTGGATAATTCGGTTTGATCTGTAGAGCGTCGTTCAGCGCGTTGAGGCCAAGAGAAACATACTTTTCGAGAGCGACTGGCTTATCTTCCGCATCGAAGATGTTCTCGAGCGCGACGACATACTCTTTAACTTTCTCGACATTTTGAGAAACATTGTGGTTTTCCTTGTCTTGCAGACTTCTGCGATAGGTACGAAGCTCCTCGGCATAGGACTTTAATTGTGATTCAGAAAATGTTTCGTATACCAAGCGATGCGCTGCCGAGAGGCCAAGCCTCTTTTCATATGCACCCACTTCTTCTATAAGTTTTTCTACGATTTCGGTTAGCTTTTCTTTTGTCTCCCAGGGCAATTTAGGCTGAGTGATATCAGATACATAGTCTAGATATGCTTCCTTTGATTCAAAGGTCTGCGCGGCGGCACTGTCGTGCTCGAGGAGATTGCTTATCTCAACAGACCTTCTCGGTTCAATATCTATGTAGAAGCCGCCGCCACGAATATGGAAATACCTCGTGAGCCTGAAATATCGGATTGCGTTATCTCCATAATCGCTCAAGTTATTAATAAGCTTATCGACCTCTTTAACGTCATCAGTACCGAGAAAATTTATTGCAAATTTGCGGCTCGAATCGTTCAATATCTGCCGTTTTTCCTGCTTGCTCTTGCCATTCATCAAATCTCGCAAGGCAATAACTTTTTCCGCATAGGAATCTATTTCTCCATAATTCACCAGCGAAGGTATAAATAAATCGAATTCGTCCCGGCTCAACCCCTTTGGTTCATTGCCTCTCTCGATTTCTTTTTTATTCACCCGATCAATTAAGTGCAACGCACCTACGAATGGCTTTATATTGTAGGTTCCATCATCACTAAATTCGGTGCTTTCCGGATTAGGTATTTGCCATTTTATGAAAAATCTAAAGTAAACGTCTCCGATATCTATTTTATTTTCCAAGAATGCTTTGCCTAAATCAGTAATTTTGATTTGTCCGGAGGTTTGCTTTGCGACGGCCAGACCCATTTTAGTGAGTGGCGCAACTGACGTTCTCCCTCTCAGCCCAAGATCATTTCGGAGCACAGTAGACCTGTTCTTCATATGCTCAAAAATCTCTTGAGCTTGATCGAAACTCATCTTATCTCCAGATGTTTCGTAATACTCCAACATTCTCTCCGAAAGACCAGTCGGCTGGTATAGCCGATTTTGAATCAATAAAGTTTGAAACTTTACTTGCCCAGCTTCATCAAAGGCCTCTCCATCCATCTCTTTTAAGACATTGAGGAAAGGCTGAATTCTTTCGGGATTCCTTACGGTTGTTGAAAGCGACCAGACTCTTTTCATAAATTTATTTTGTAACTTTGCAGTAAAAAACCCGTTCCGAATTACCAGAGGCATCGCTTTTGCCCGTAGTAAAACCCCTATAATCTCTTTCGAAAATATCGACCGCTCCCCTCATCCGCAGAGTCTCTAAAATGCTTTTATCCGAAATTCGGGCATTAGAGCGGCTATTTTTAGTCTCAGCGGTATTATTGTACGACAAAAGGATATGTTTTGTCTTGGCATTCAAAATCAGATCACGAAATGCCTCAGGAGCGCTTTTTAGGCAATATTCGCTTTTAAGATGCGCCCGTTCTTCCATTTTCTTGGCGACTCCAAAAACCTTCGGTTTCTTCCAAGAAATTATATTTTCGAGTAAGTGATACGAATCACCGTATTGGCGAGAATTGTAAGGAGGATCAATGTATAGAATATCACTCTCGATTTCCCTAATCAGCTTATTCGCATCTTTGTTATAGACTTTATTATTTTGATTGTTTTGAACATTTATATCAGGAACTAATAATTTCACTTCTTGAATCGTGTCGAGAACCTTTCTGTATGCCTCATAATGACCTACGGTATTTGCAACTTTATCCATTGCATAAATCAATGACGTTAAGAGTATCGCCTTTTCCTGTGGGGAAACCTGGAGAACCTCGATCTCTTCTCTTATAGCACCTATCTTTTTTGCATTTGCAACAGTGAAATACGTCCCGCCGAAGTTTTTGGAAACGTAATTTTGACCCGATGTTTTTAGGTTATTTAAGTGGTTGATCAAACCAGCAATCCTCTCCGCATCGTAGGCGGTTGTTTCAAGCCAACATTTTAAACTGATGTAGCTACTACCCAAAATATCGTTAGCGATAACCTTAACTCCTGGACGACTGAAGTGATTTGCAACAGCACCAGTACCGCTAAAAATATCGCAGAATGATTGGTATAATCCGCACTTTTCTGCAACGATGTCCGAAATGAATCCTAACAATTTCGATTTATTTCCGATGAAACGCCGATTATAAATCTGAAGCCTCTGATCAAAAGTGTTAGCTGTCCTAGTGAGCGGCAAGAGATTGCCTTCTTTAGTAACAAGTTCAAATCTACTTCTAACAATCCCCGTAAGCCTGCCCCTAATTTCCAAATCTTTTTCTTTCACAAATATCGGCTCGTAATCAGCGTTTGCTGGTTGAAGACGATACACATTCTTTTCCCAGTAAATTTTTTTAAGAGTTGCCTTGCCATTCACTAGCGCGACTCCGATTCCGCCATTTTCAATTTTCGGTTGTTCGCAAATCACCACGATATCGCCGTTAAATATTTCGGCGTCCTGCATACTGTGTCCCTGAACCCGCAATGCGTGATGTTTTCTATTTCCAACTACAAATTCGCGAGGTACTTTTATTAGTTCTGGTAATTGCACCATTTCGATCGGCGCGCCGGCAGCAATTAATCCGAGAAGTGGTATCTCAACAAAGTCAGAAATTTTTTCTTCTTTTTTGACCTCAATAGCCCGTGCGAAATTTTCTCTTTTCTGTAGGTGTCCTTTATGAATCAATGCGTTTACGTGCTGATGCACGGTTGAAACCGCAGAAAGCTTTAAACCCGAAGCAATTTCTTCGAGCGTGGGAGGGAAAGAATTTCTCTTGATGAAATCCTTTATGAAGTCTAAAACCTTTTTTTGCTGCTTTGTTATGGGTAGCATTTTCGGACAAAATTTAAAGAATCACCGATGGTTTAAGTATACCGAAAATATACCGAAAATACGACTAGAGCTGGGGATAACTAACACTCCAAAATCTAGCTTAAAAAAACGGGCGTTCATAGCTACCGGACTTTTATTCTTTGAACCGCTATGCTTATATCTGGGCGGCAAGCGAAAAATCCCGCGTTACGCGGGATTTTCGTTGTCAGTTTCATCCAAGCCTATTTTCCAAAGTATTTTAGCTTCAATCTGCCGGATTCTCTCCCGCGTAACTCCGAAGGCTTTGGCAACTTTTTCGAGCGTTCGAGTATTCCCGTCGGTAATGCCATATCGCAATTCAAAAATTTCCATCTCGCGTTGCGTTAGCTTCGCGGAATCCTTCATCTTTTGATACTGTTCGATTATAGCCTCCTTAGTATGTTGCACCATTTATTAATTGAATTATACATCCACGACCTTTAGCGTTTCCATAATTTCTTTTGCCACCCAGGGCACAATGGCGTTGCCCAACGATTTTATCCTCTCTACCCGGTGCTGTTTTGCGGTAAGTTTAAATCCGTCCAATTCGGCGGAAAACCCATCATCCACTCCACAAAGAGCGGCTGCAGCTTCAAGCCAACTGATCCCTGGATCGTCTCCCCAAAATTTGACTTGCCGCGGTCCGTATAGCCAGCCCGGCTGTCCTGCGCCTTTGGCGTAGGCAAGATTTCGGGCAATCTGGGCAGAATCTGCCCCAATCTCGCCCCGTGTCTCTCCCCTTTTCCCGCGGATCGGCGATAAAAGACCCCGTCTTTGTAATTTACCGTCTTTGTGTATTCCGCTCCGGTCATTTCGCTCGCGACGGGCGTCGGCAGCATTAAATCCGACAATCCAAACCCGATCTCGCCGATGCGGGGCTTGGACGGCAGCAGCTGGAATAATAAACGGCTGGACTTCGTAGTTTTCGTTTTCCAGGTCAGCCAGCACTTGGTCGAGCGCCAGATTGACGATCCCAGCAACGTTCTCGCCAATGATCCAACGGGGCCTTGTCTCTTGTATAATTCGCAACATTTCAGGCCAGAGATAACGGTCATCCGATTTGCCCCGACGCTTCCCGGCAAAGCTGAAGGGTTGGCACGGAAAACCGCCCGTGAGGAGATCGAGTTGATAGCTTTCGGCAAATTTACGCTGTGCTTGCTTCCCTTTTTCACCTGCGAGCTTTTGAGATTCGGCGTGAACACGTCCGCCGTCGTCGGCGTCGGCAATAAGTCGCCCGATTGATAACTCCCTGATGTCAGAATAGATTTTCGCATGGGGAAAATTCTTTTTTAAAACCGCTTGGCAAAATTTATTGTTGTCGCAAAAGCCGACGTTCTCGTACTCGTCGCCCCAAACCCATTGCGCCGCGAGAGCGAAGCCGCCGATGCCGGAAAATAGATCGAGATGTCGCATGTCATGGTTAGCTGATGCCCGGAATCTTGGTATAAACCCATTTCACGGCCTTGTAAGTGAAGTAAGCGCCCTCGATCACGATCACAATGCCAAAGACGGTGAATAGCGTGCCGACGGGCAGGAAAATATCGAAGAGCGCGAGATAGTTGCCCGCGCTTGTGAGCGTGCCCGTGAGGTTCACCGAAAGCGACGCGATGGGCAGAAGTCGTAAGGGCGAGACGATGAGCCCCAGGAGATACAGAAAGATCAGGATGAGGTAATAGGTGATCATAGCGTGATGTTCCGGACGAAATGAAGAATGGCGAAAGCGAGGAGAAGGATGAGCATGAATGAGATCCCCGTTTTCAAGGGATCGAGCACCAACGAGAGCGCGATATAAGTCGAGCTCGTGATGAGCGTGCTTGTCGTTGAACCTTCCTTGAAGCTTTGGAAGGCGGTCATAATGATCCCTGCGTAGCCGAACGGCACGCGGTTCGATATTTGCGTCCAGGTGTTCGTGAATTGGGTATTCAAGGCCGTCTGTTCGGCGCCGTTCGGGATGAACAGGAATACGAAAGCACTACAGATGCCGTTTTGGATATTCCCTACCGGATCGGAAAGGAAGCTGGAGCTCGTATATTGGCAATTCGTTGTCGGATTTGGGATCGTGGACGATGTTTCCCCTCCCCCTACGCCCAAGAACGGCCCCGCGAGGGTCGTATCGGTCGCATTTGAGGTCGGATTGGCAAAATTCGGATTGATTTGGAAACTCACGATGTTGGAAAACACCGTTTCGGTCGCGCCCACGTCCATGACCTGCGCGTACCAGGTCGCCGGAATCGCGAGCGGTATGAAAAATAGCGGTTGGCTCTTGTAGATCGGCAGCGGGTTCGCCGAAACGAACGGGCTGAAATCAATATGGTCGTCGTAGTTCAAGGACGAGCTCGACATGCCGTAGACGACGTGCATCTCGCCGTACGGCACGTCGCCATTCCACCCGACGACCCAGTTGCTGAAATCCGGCGAGGTCGTGCCGTTCGTAGGGAACAAGAGCGAGACCGATGCGGGCGGAACCGTCGGTGCCACCGGAGTAACAGGGCTGTCGGACAGATAGATTTTATCGCCCACGTAATTGGGATAGGGCGATATGGCGTAATCGTACGGCGCCGTTATCTTATTCCCGAATGCGATCGTGGCGATCTGCCCGCAGCCCCACCAGTTCCACGTGGCATAGAGATAATTGTTGCTGTCCTTGATGAGCGAACCCGTGCTGTCAAACTGTCCGGGGTTGCTTATGCCGTACTGTCCAGGGCAGGAAACCGCAAAAGCGTTGTCGTCCACGGAGAGATCGGTGCCGTCCGAGGTGTATATGTAAAACAATCCGGGGGTTCCGGGCGTTACGCTCGCAGGGCTGAACGATCCCTCATATCTCCCCGTGTCCGCGTTCCAGGTGAACACGGCGGGCCCAGGCACGACAGTGAAGTTGAAGCTTTTATTGACGATGTAGTTGTAGTTCGATGCGTCTACCAAGCCCACATATGCCGAATAATTCCCGGCAGGAAGCGTTTTCGATTTATTGAAGCTGATGTTCGCTCCCCCGCTCGCGAAGGTGCTCCCGGAAAACTGCGCGCTCTGATCTTCGCCGTATACGGAATAATCAGAATTGTAATACTGAACGTCGATATAATAATTGTCCGAGGTCGTGATGAGATTCTGCCCGCCGTAGTTGAACGTCCATTGGGAAAAATCCGCGAGCGATCCGTTCGAGGCCGGCGTAACCAGGTTGAGGGAATACGACGGCGCGATCGCGGTCGTGCCGTAGATCGGGCTGTCGCTTCTCATGCTGTTGTCGCTGCCGCTCGCAAAATGGAGCCACGAGTCCCCGCTCGCCGCATACACGTCCCCGAACGTCAGGTTTCCGCTGCTGTCGGTATAAAAAATGCCGCAGCCGTGAAATCTCGTGTCGTTCCCGGCGCATACCTGCACCATCGTTCCCCCTGCGGGAAAACCGCTGAATGTATATATCTGCGACTGGTCGGAGAAATCCATGCCCGGACAGTTGTACCATCCGGTATCGCCGCCTATGTTCACGTTGTTGAAATCGCACTCGAACGTGGCGGCATGGGAAAGGTGCGGCACGATGAAAACCGCAACCGCGAAGAACAGTGCGCCGAGAAAAATGCCTGTATATAATTTTTTGCTGTTCATGGTGGTGGGCGGGGGCGTTCCATGTTATTGCCTATGCCTGATAGCGCCGATCACGAATTCGACCACCACAAGGGCCAGAAGAACGCCGATGATAAGCGACATGTACGAGCTCAACGATCCGAGTAAAGCGGTCGCCTGGGTCAGAATCTGGGCCGTCATATCGGACGGCATTTGGATCGTGCCGGACGCCGCCTGCGCGAACGCGAAAACAGGCGCAAGCGCCAAACTTCCGAGTATTGAAATGGCAACGATTTTTTTCATGCGCATACGCGAAGGGGTGTCCTCACTGCATCCCCTCGCCTATAGGCCCTAAGCGGGGCGGCAAAGCTGCGCTTAGTGGGTGCGCGCTCGCGACTTCGGAAGGAGGCCGATGACCTGCTTCGCAAAGTAGAAAACGAGCGGGATCGCGGCGGCGACCACGACGAGGCCCAAGATGCCCTGATCCGTGAAGATGTTGGACACCGAGGCCAGGAGATTCGTAACCGTCGAGGACGGCACGGTCAAGCTCCCTGCCGGAATCGTCTGCGCGTTTGCGGCCGCTGCGGCAATCATGCCGACGACAGCTGCGCCTGCGCCCGAGACCCAAAGCGAAATTTTCTTGAACATAGCTTTGTTGTTGTTATTTTTATTCGACCTTTGTTTACTCATAGCCAGTTATCAATGAAAGTGAAGAAGAAAGCGTGCAAGGTGGTTAATGCAAAAAGGGCAAGAATCCAGGAAGGGTTTACCACGGCCGACCACTGCAAAAAGATTTGATCGAGCGGCTGCATGTCAGTAGTTCAGCCCGTCGTTTTTGACCACGACCTTGAGCCACTTGCTTCCCGTAACGTTGAGGAAGATCCCGACCACGCCGTCAACAAGCGCCACAATGCAGAAGTTGAGAACGAACGTAACAATTATTGCGCCGATGAAGTATTGGAAGGTCATGCGGGTTGGATGTGGTTATGATCGTCGTCGATCGACTCGTAGTGGTAATCGTCATCATCCTCATCGTCGCCGTCCTTCTCGTCCACCGACCAGATGAGCGCGAAGACGACAAGCGCAATGGAAAGCGCGCCAGCCCAAAATCCGTTGAAAAAATCCCAGTTCATTTTCCGAGTAATTTTTGCCACCAGGACTTTTTCGGGAGCCGGAAGCCGAGTTGATCATCACGCTTCAGCGACGCCATCCGGCGAGCCATAATGTATAAAACAATGAAACCGCAGATGGTAAGGATTGGCGTCATGGTGGTGGCCTAATCTTCTTCGGGCTCGATGTCGTCCTCATCGTCCAGATCGTCTTCATCGAATTCGTCCTCATCGTCATCAAAATCCTCGTCGTGGCACGCGCAATCGCAATCGTCGTCGCACCAGTCGCTATTGGAACAAATCGAACAAACGATCATGCTTCCATTCTGAGCCGCCCCGCCAAAAGTTTCCGCGGGGCCAAAGTGTGTATAACTGCCGAAACGAAACTTATAAACACTTTGGCTTTGGAAACAAAAAACCGAAAATGCAAATATACATATAAGCTAAGACAACAGAAATGACGGAGAAACCCAAGAAAAGACACGGAGGGGGCAAATCTTAATTAATTAAGAAATTAATTAATATATTTGTACCCCTACCCTGCAAGCGGCAAATATTTATTTTTAATCTTCTCTGCATTGCCATGCCCCAAAAGTCCGCGATACGATGCCAATGTTTCTTCTTTTTCAGTTTGAGCAATGCGCCTTATCATCCGCTGCTTAGTTGCCGTCCGCAAAACGCGGTGATCCGGGAAATGTACCCAGCCGAGAAAATCCACGCCAGAAGCGAGGGACGCGATGGAAACCTTTTTAGGGTGCAATTCCAGTTTTAACCGATTCCGGAGAAAATTCGATATTTCCGGCAGAATTATTTTTAGCCATTCCGAGTTCGGCGCGAAGATAACAAAATCATCTGCGTAACGGAGGTAATGCTTCGCTCGCAGATTATGCTTTACGAACTGATCAAATTCGTTCATGTAGATGTTCACGAACAACTGCGAAGTAAGATTGCCAAGCGGCAACCCTACGCCGGGCCGTGTCGATGAAAAACTTTCAATGATTCCCCGCAAGAGCCAGGTCAATTTCTTGTCGGTCGTATATTGCGAAATAATTTCCGTTAAAATTCCGTGGTCGATGTTTGCAAAGAATTTTCTGATATCGCATTTGAGCACCCAACACGTCCTCGTATTGTTCCTGCTCGCAATGCGGCCGAATGCGCGAAACCGATCCATCGCGGCATGAGTTCCCTTGTCATTTCGGCACGAGAATGAATCAGCGATAAATGTTCTGTCGAAAAATGGATAAAGCTGTCGGTAGATCGCATGATGCAAAAGCCGATCGCGCACGCTCGCTTTATGGATATCGCGCGGTTTCGGGTCGGAAATTTTAAACGCCATATACCCGCCGTGGCGATAGCGGCAGTTTAGCAAATCAGAATTTAGTGATAAAATGTTATCTATCAGCCGCAGTTGAAATTCTTGCACGTCGCGCTTGCCGCGCTTTCCGGGCAAAAATTCGCGCCACGCTTCCAATAAATTTTCTGTCGCGGCGATTTTTTCAAAACCGCCCACCATTTCTTTTTTCATAAAAATGCAACATGTAACCCCCCCCCCCGACACCTCAGCTTCCGATTATCCAACGCTTCATCAGCGCGTACAAGGCCTGGCATGAGTTCCTGCCTCATGTGCCGAAAGATTCAAGATACTCGCTTGGCATAAAGATCGACCGTCTGCTGGTCGAAACGCTTGAACTCCTTTACTCGGCGAGCTACGCAAAGCCGGAGCAAAAATCATTGCATCTCGAAAAAGCAACGACGCGGCTCGATCTCGTAAAATTCTTCTTGCAAGTGCTTTGGGAAATAAAGGCTCTCGACAATAAGAAATATATTACGCTTTCGGAAAACTTTAATGAATTGGGAAAACAGCTTGGAGGATGGATGCGCCAAGCGAATAAGGCGAAAGAAAACCCCGCGAGAGCGGGGAAATAAAGAGAGTTTCGGCGGGCGAACACCCAACGGTTGTCGGGATTCCACTCATTGTCGGGGTTGCCGTAGTTCGTGTTAAGCCACTGGCCGTCCTCGTTGCGTTCCACGTTGAACACGTTGAGGTTGCCATCGGAGTTAGCGAACGTGCGTTGCGCCATCTGCGCCACTGCTCCTCGATTACTCTTGAAGCTGTATCTAATTCGGAATCTCCCCTGCTTGGGTAATTCACGAGCACAACGCACCAAGTATCTTCATTTTTTTGAAGTGTTAAAGGACGACGCTGGCGGCAAGCGTACCCGTCGCCATTCCGCATCCAGTGATACTCGAATTCGGCCGTCCGCAACCGTGGCCGCGGGCTTGTGTGAGGCCTACTATCTGATTTCCATTTTACCATGTCGGCAAAAAGAAGCCCGCGTCGGAGGTTATCCAAACGCGGGTCAAAGAAAATGCAAAGGGCTAAGGGCTACAGAGTCAAAGTAAGGATCAATTGACCCAGTGCCCGAGGACTAATTCTGCTTGCGGCGGGCGAACACCCAACGGCGGCCGGGACTCCACCCACCGTCGGGGTCGCCGTAGTTCGTGCTAAGCCACTGGCCGTCCACGTGGCGTGCCACGTTGAACGCGACGAGGTAGCCATCGGAGCGAGCGATGGGTTCCATACCCATGAGTATCCACTCACCCATCGGCTGATCCGAATAAGTGAGACGGAGCTGCGGGCCGACTTCCGCGGGAATCAGGTCGAGACCCAGTTCTTTCGCGCGGTTGTAGATCGCGTCGCGGCGGGTTGTCTTCGTGAAGCCGAGGTCGGCGACGGAAACGAGCACGAGCTCAATTTCCATTTCCGTTTCGGCAAGCGGCGTCCGTTTGAGGATGTCCGCGGCCCAGTCGCTGATCCGGAAGCCGTTGTTGGTGAGCGCCTTCGAGAGGTCCTTCACCGATTTCTGCGTTCCGATCTTCACCGTCTTCCACGTTTTGAATTCGCGCGGAGTGGCGGCCGTTTCCGGCGGGCAAAGAGCCGTGCGAAGCGCGTTTTGAAGCGCACGCGGGTTCTCGATCCATCCCTGCATCACGTCGCCGGAGATTTCCGGCATATTCTGACCGACCACCGCGAGAAACGTTGCGGTTTGGCGATCATAGGTCTTCGCTGTCGTGGCAACTGTCATAGCGCTTTCTCCTATTTTCTGCCAGTGGGCTACTATCCGTAGCCATAGCCAGAAAGCATCGCCGTTTCAATGCCTTTTGGCTATGGCTACCAAGCAAAATATGAGGTTTTTAAGGTACTGGTATATTATATCAAATACAGTATACTTGTCAAGCCCAAAAGAAAACCGCCGGATGGTCCGGCGGAATTCTTCTAAACCTCGCTATCTTGCATGATTGCGAACAAGAGGAGGGCCATTTCGCATAGCTCGTCCGTAATCTTTGCGATAAGCTCCGCAATCTCTTTATCCGACAGTCCGGCCTTTTTGTTTTTTTCCATAACTCCCTTATAGCACAAGGTAGTTAAAGAAAAGCTAAAGACGGACTTGCTTAAAATTTGATCCTGTAATACGTCGCCTTGCGGAAAAATCCGTGGCCTTTTTCGGGATCGCGGAAAGTCGTCGTCCACTGCTCGAGAAAACCCTTCTTCACGAGAGAGTTTTTGCACTTTCTCGCCTTGTTGTAATTAATCCCAACCTGGTTTGCTACAGATTGCAGTTCAACCACTTTTGGCACGCGGATATTGCCGAGCCGCTCCATGAAGCACTGGTATACGCGCGTTTCAGTATCGGTGAGTTGGCGCAGCAGCACGGATCGCGTAGCCGCGCTCGACACTGCGCCGAGAGGGATAAATCCTTCCATGATTTTTTGGCGTTATCGCCCGCAAGCAATCCCGACAAAGAACCGCGACTATTTCCCCTTCTCGTCCGAATTCATAATTTTTCCGGCAGCGGCGATCGCAGCGGATACAGGTTTCCCAACGGGAAAATCGTTTTTTGTCTCCTTGCATCTCATAAGGGCGTTTAAATTGCCGACCTTTGGATGCAACAAAAAAGCCGATCAATTACGATCGGCTTTCGCCAGGGTGCCCAATGATAATTTTTGGACAAACCCCGATTTTGCTGGATTTTTAAACTATTTTACGGAGTAACCTCGATTCCCATATTGCGGGCGGTGCCTGCAATGATCTTTTCAGCAGCTTCCAGATTATCCGTGTTCAGGTCCTGAAGCTTACGTTCGGCGATCTTGCGGATATCCGCTTTTGTCACCTTACCAACCTTGCCGGTAAGCGGGTTCGCAGCACCCTTCTCGATATGTGCGGCTTGCTTGAGCAATGCCGATGCCGGAGGGGTCTTTAGCACGAAGCTGAATGTGCGGTCCTCGTAGATGGTGATCTCCGCCGGAACGACATCGCCCGTCATTTCTTTCGTAGCATCGTTGAACTGCTTGCAGAAATCCTGGATGTTTATGCCCTGAGGGCCGAGCGCGGTACCTACCGGAGGCGCAGGATTTGCCTTGCCCGCCTCAAGCTGCAGTTTTAACACTGTTTTTACTTTCTTTGCCATGAGTGAAATAGTACATCATTACTTATTTAAAATCAAGGTATTCCCGACGCGCAGAGAAGCACCTTTTGAGGGGCGTCGCGGAGCCACGAAGGTGGCGAGCGCCGAGGCGGCCGGTTAGTAAACCGGAACGCCGTATCCGAGAAGGGTGGTTCTCTGCGCGTCAGAATCCTTGGCTAAAACGGGATGTCCTCCGGCTTGATCTCGTCATCTTCCAGGTTGATCACCGGAATTTCGTCGAGCGAAGGAGCCGCATCGGCGTCGCCACTGTGCGAAACCGAGGAAGAAGCCGGGGCGCCGGAGCCGAAGCTCTTGCCACCGCCATAGCTACCACCCTGCCCTCCGCCGCCGGCGTTTGCCGCACGAGGTCCGAGCTGCATGCGCTCCGCCATCACCTCCGTCGTCTTGCGTTGCTGTCCGTTTTTATCCGTCCAGCTACGCGTCTGCAAACGGCCTTCAATGAGCACCATCGCGCCTTTCGTAAGATACTGCCCGGCGATCTCCGCGGTGCGACCCCAGAGCACCACGTTGTGAAATTCCGTCTGCTCCTGCCGTTGGCCGGCCTTATCCGTCCATGTGCGGTTCGTGGCAACGCCGATCGTTGTGACCGACTGCCCCCCCGGAGTTGACCGCACCTGCGGATCCGCCGTAACCCGACCCACCAAAATGACCTTGTTTAAATCCATGTTATATTCGCTTGGTTGTTTATTATTATTGGACCTTTTTATTTATAGCCCCATTCTAGCACATAGTGGATTAAAACTCTCTAAAAGGATTCGAGAACAGATATACTGCTTAAAAGGACGGCGTTCCGGTCTGCTGACCGGCCGCCTTGGTCCACCATTGATTCCGAATTGAAATCCATAAAAACATGCATATTATGGATAGTATCTGTCGAGGTGGCGCGGTGCCTTTCACCGTGTAGTAAATAAAAAAGACCCATCACTGGGCCTTTTTTATTTATATTGGTCGTTACTGCAGGATCTCTTCGATCTTCTTCTCCAAAGCTTCGTTGCTGAGCGGCTTGGACGCGGCAGGCTTCGGCGTTTCAAAAGGCGCGGAGGGGGCGGCGTATTGCGTTGAACTGCGCGGGCGGCGCTCTTCACGCGGCGGCATGGCAGAGGATGCATTACGCTCGGCCGGAGCCGGCGATGCGATCACCATAAAACGGAGCACATCGGCGCGGGAATTCAGATCATGTTCAAGGGCTTTCATATCATCGCCGAACATCTTGAAGGTGATATACGCGAACACCGCTTCTGTATGCTTTTTGATCTCATACGAAAGCTGGAGCCGTTTGGCGCGCGGCTCTGAAATACCTTCGGCCTTATGAGTTCCTACCAGCGCCAAAACGCCGGACATGTCATCCTCGCTCTTTAAAAGCAGCGCGAGCTCGTATTCCTTTTTATCTTTTTCTTCGTTGGTCATTGGGTTGTATTGTAGCCAAGCCGGACCGAAAAGTCCAGCCCGATGGCGCCCTTATCGGGAAAGGGCGACATCGGATGATATTGCTATTTTTCGGTCGCGATGGCCGCTTCCTCTTCTTCGGCCACGTCCGACTCGTGGAGCATTTCGTCCGCAGGAAGATCGCGTTTTCCGGCGGGGATCAACCGGCCGATGATGACGTTCTCCTTAAGACCGCGCAGCTTGTCGATCTTGCCTTCTATAGCGGCTTTGACAAGCACACGGGACGTATCCTGGAACGATGCCGCGGAAAGGAAGGACTCCGCGGAAAGCGATATACGGGTAATGCCCAGGAGCACCTCTTCCGCCTTCGCTTGCCGCTTGCCCGCTTTCTTGAGCTCTTTATTCACCTCGAGGAACTTCGATTTCTCAACGATCTCTCCCATTACGAAATCATCCGCATCGCCGCCGTCAGTGATCTTTACGCGCGAGAACATCTGCTTGACGATCATTTCGACGTGCTTGTTGTTCGGTGCGACACCTTCCGAGAGATAGATCCTCTGCACTTCGTTCACGATGTAGCGTCCGGTTTCTGCCGTGCCCTTGTGCTCAAAAAGCTCATGGATGTCCAGATTTCCTTCCGAAAGGCGGTCGCCCTTCTGCACCTTATCCCCCGCCTTTACAAAAAGGACGGTGCCGCGCGAGACGCTGATCTCCTGCGCCTTTGCTTTTTTATTCTCGGCGATGAAGCGAACCACCTTGAGCGTGCCGCGCTCTTCGATCTTATCCACCGTGCCGTCGAACGGCGCGAGGATGGCGCGGCCCTTCGGCGCGCGGGTCTCAAAGATCTCTTCCACACGGGGCAAACCGTGAGTGATATCGGCGCCGGCGACGCCTCCCTGGTGGAAGGTACGCATCGTAAGCTGGGTACCCGGCTCGCCGATGGACTGGGCGGCGATGACGCCGACCGCGGTGCCGAGCTTGACCGCTTCGTTGTTACTGAGGTCATATCCATAGCACTTGGCACAGACGCCATAGAGCGTCTTGCACGTGATGGGTGATCGGACGACCACTGAATCGATCTTGGACGCATCGATCTCTTCCGCAGCGTTGCGATCGATGATCTCATTCGCATGCACAAGGATCTTGTTCCCTATCTTCACATCGGCGAGGGCGGTGCGGGAGAACAATTTGGAAGCGAAACTGTGGTTGAATTCCTTGCCATCGCTGCGCAAGATCTCCAATCCTTCTTTCGTTCTGCAGTCCTCCTCGCGGACGGTGAGGTCCTGCGACACATCCACAAGACGGCGGGTAAGGTAACCGGCCTGGGCGGTCTTGAGCGCCGTGTCGGTGGTACCTTTGCGCGCGCCGTGGGTTGCAATGAAGTATTCCAACACCGAAAGACCTTCTTTCAATGAAGATTTAATGGGAAGCTCGATGGTCTCTCCCTTCGGATTCTGCACGAGCCCCTTCATGCCCATCATCATGATCGGCTGCGACCATGAACCGCGGGATTTGGAATCGACGATCTGATAGATCGGGTTGTCCTTCGAAAGAAGACTGGTGACGATCTTTGCGAGATCATCCTTCGCTTTCTCCCAGACGCTGATGATGCGGCTACGGCGTTCCGTCGGCGTAAGCAATCCCTCCGCGAACTGTTCATTGATGAGCGCGACCTCGTCCGTCGCTTTTTGAATGATCTCTTTCTTTTCCGGCGGGGCCTTAAGGTCGGACATCGCCCACGTAATGCCGGAAACGGTCGCCATCTCGAAACCGAGGAGTTTCATGCGATCGATCGTATCGCGCGTTGCGTCCATGCCTTTCGTCTCGAAGATCTTTGAGAGCAGCTTGGAAAGCTTCGGTTTGGTCATGATGTCGTTCACATAATCCGTGTTGCCGGCGATCGTCTGGTTGAAGACAAGGCGGCCTACGGTGGTCTCCATTCCGTCGATCTTGATCGGCGTATGAAGGGTGACCACATTGAACTGATACGCAAGCAGTGCTTCGTCGAAATCGACGAAGTGATGGAGCGGGCCCTTTGCCTCCTCCATGCGCGTCATGTAATAGAGGCCGAGCACCACGTCGTTGATCGGCGCAGTGATAAGGTCTCCGGTGGCCGGCTTCAAAAGGTTGCGGCCTGCAGACATGATCTCGCGGGCTTCCTGTTGCGCCTGTTCGGAAAGCGGAAGATGGACGGCCATCTGGTCGCCGTCGAAGTCGGAATTGAATGCCGGGCAGACGAGCGGCGGGAGCTTGAGGGCAAGGCCCTCAACGAGCTGGGGGCGGAACGCCTGCACGGAAAGCCGGTGCAGTGTCGGAGCACGGTTAAGGAGCACATGCTTGTCTTTGATGATCTCTTCAAGAATGGCGAGCACCTCCGGCGTGTGCTCTTCGATAAAGCGCGACGCGCTGCGGATGTTGTGCGCCAGGCCCTGCTTGATGATCTCGCTGATCACGAACGGGCGGAACAGTTCCAATGCCATGCGCTTCGGAATGCCCATCTGGTCAAGCTTGAGCTTCGGACCGACGACGATCACGGAGCGGCCGGAATAATCCACGCGCTTACCGAGAAGGTTCTGGCGGAAGCGGCCCTGCTTGCCCTTGAGCATGTCCGCGAGCGAGCGGAGCGGGCGGCGCTGCGCCGAAAGCTGCTGCGTGCCGAAGCGTGCCGAATTGTCGATGAGCGCGTCCACCGCCTCCTGCAGCATGCGCTTTTCGTTGCGGACGATGACGTCCGGCGCCTTGATCTCCAAAAGCTTCTTGAGGCGGTTATTGCGGTTGATGACGCGGCGATAGAGATCGTTCAAATCGGAGGTTGCGTAGCGTCCGCCGTCAAGCGCCACCATCGGACGAAGGTCCGGAGGAAGCACCGGGAGCACGGTCGTGATCATCCATTCCGGACGGCCGCCGTTGCGGATCATTGCTTTGAACATCTTGAGACGGCGGAGCAGCTTGCTCTGCGCCATCGGGTCCTTCGCTCCTTCCAACTCTGCCTCTATCAATTTCACTTCTTTCTTAAGATCCAGCTTCTGGAGGATCGACTGGACCGCCTCGGCGCCGCTCGACGCCTTGAAGATATTTCCAAACTTGCGGGAGAGCGTGAAGTATTCGTTCTCGGAAAGGATCTGTCCGATGCGTAACTTTTCCAAATATTCTTTGGTGGTATCCGCGGCGTCTTCGATCTCCCCCTTCACCGTCTTGTCCTTGTTGCCGACGGTCTTCAACTTGCCTTTCAATTCGCGATCGAGGTCCTCAAGCGCCTGCTTGCGATTCTCTTCTTTGATGTCAGTGATGATATACGCGGAGTAATAGATGACGCGTTCCAACTTCTGCGCGGAAACGTCCAACGCCAAGGAGAGACGCGACGGGATGCTCTTAAGGAACCAGATATGGCTGACCGGCGTGGCAAGGGCGATGTGGCCGATGCGCTCGCGGCGAACCGCGGCGCGCGTGACTTCCACGCCGCACTTGTCGCACACCACGCCCTTGTAACGGATCCTGCGATACTTGCCGCAGTAGCATTCGTAATCCTTGGTAGGCCCGAAAATGCGCTCGCTGAACAAGCCATCCTTTTCCGGACGCTGGGTGCGATAGTTGATCGTCTCAGGCTTAATGACCTCGCCATGCGACCAGCGCAGAATATCTTCTGCGGATGCGACGGTGATGCGCAACGCCGAGAATGCGTCTTTGCGATCGCCCTCGTTCTCATACAAAAGTTGAATATTGAACCCGAGCGACTTCAATTCGTTCACAAGCACGTTGAACGATGCCGGAACGTTCGGCTCTTTGATGGATTCGCCGCGGATGATCGATTCGTATGCCGCGGCGCGCCCGACAACATCGTCGGATTTGATCGTAAGCATCTCCTGAAGCGTATGGCGTGCGCCATAGCCTTCGAGCGCCCACACCTCCATTTCGCCGAAGCGCTGTCCGCCGAACTGCGCCTTTCCGCCGAGCGGCTGCTGGGTGATCAATGAGTAAGGGCCGATGGAGCGCATGTGCGCCTTGTCCTCCACGAGGTGGTTCAGTTTGAGCATATAGATCTGCCCGACCATGACGCGGTTCTGGAATGCCTCGCCGGTGCGACCGTCGAACAATACCGCCTTGCCGTCCTCCGGAAGGCCCGCCTTCTTCAACTCGCCGCGGATGTCGGCTTCCGTTGCTGAATCCAATCCCGGAGTGATAGCGCGATAACCGAGCTTCGATGCGGCCCATCCAAGATGTGTTTCCAGGATCTGTCCGAGGTTCATACGGGATACGACGCCCAGCGGATTCAAAACGATGTCCACCGGCGTTCCATCCTCCAAATACGGCATGTCTTCCACGGCACGCACCTGAGAAATAACGCCCTTGTTTCCGTGGCGGCCTGCAAGCTTGTCGCCCGCCTGCACCTTGCGAAGTTCCGCGATCTCCACCTGGATGCGGCGGATGATGCCCGGCTCCAGTTTATCGCCGCGCTCGCGATCGAATATCTTTACATTCACCACGCGTCCGACTTTTCCGTGCGGGAGCGTGAGCGAAGTATCTTTCACATCGCGCGCTTTGTCGCCGAAGATCGCACGAAGCAGACGTTCTTCCGAAGTAAGTTCCGACTCGCCCTTCGGCGAGATCTTGCCGACCAAAATGTCGCCGGCTTTTACCTCTGCGCCAATGCGGACAATTCCCTCTTCGTCGAGGTTCTTCAATTTATCTTCCGAAACGTTCGGGATATCGTACGTGGTCACCTCCGGACCGAGCTTGGTATCACGCACATCGCAGGAGTACTCGTCGATGTGGATCGAGGTGAAGCGGTCCTGCTGGACGACACGCTCGGAAATGATGATCGCGTCCTCGAAGTTCGCGCCTTCCCACGATACGAACGAAACAAGCAGGTTCTGTCCGAGCGCAAGAATACCGTTCTCTATGGAAGGACCGTCAACGAGCACTTGCCCCTTTTTGACCATCTGCCCGCGCGTAACGAGCGGCTTCTGCGAGATACAGGTGAACTGGTTGGAGCGTTTGAATTTTTCAAGCGTGTAATTTTTGGTTGCCTTCGGATATTTTACCTTGAGATGAGCTCCGTCGACTTCCACGATCTCTCCGTTGTCTTCGGCTACGATGACATATCCGGAATCGAGCGCCACCTTCTCCTCCTGGCCCGTTGAAACATATGCGGCGTCGGGGTTGACCGACACGACCGCCTGGCGCTGCATGTTCGAACCCATCAGTGCGCGGTTGGCATCGTCATGCTGAAGGAACGGAATGAGCGACGTGGCGACAGAGATGAATTCGTGCGGCGCAACGTCAATAAGATCCACCTCGTCCGGCGTGACCGTGCCCGGCTCGCCTTTGATGCGCGCCTCAAGCGTGGGGCCGATAAGCTTGCCATTCTCATCCTTCGGACTGCCGGCGTGCGTGATCTTGAATTTCTCTTCCTCCGAAGCGTCGTACCAGACGATCTCCTTCGTAACGACGCCATTCACCACTTTTGCGTACGGCGCTTCCAAGAACCCGAAGTCATTGATGCGGGTATAGCTGGCGAGATAGTTGATGAGACCGATGTTCGAACCTTCCGGTGTCTGGATCGGGCAGATGCGGCCATAGTGCGAGCGGTGCACGTCACGCACCTCGAAGCTCGCACGCTCGCGCGTGAGACCGCCCGGACCGAGCGCGGAAATGCGGCGCTTATGCTCAAGCTCCGCGAGCGGATTTACCTGATCCATGAACTGCGAAAGTTGGGATGATGCAAAAAATTCCTTGATGACCGCGGCGATCGGGCGGAAGTTCACGAGCTGTGCCGGCATCAGGTTATCCTTGTCTTCGGTGGACATCCTGTCCTGGATGATACGGCGCAAGCGTGCGAGGCCGATGCGCAGGCGGCCCTGCAGGAGCTCGCCTACCGCTTTGAGACGGCGGTTGCCCAAGTGGTCTATATCGTCCGGCTCCGCTTCGGCGTCGTTATTGAGCTTGATGATCTCTTTGATGATCATCGTAAGATCCTCCGCATCGAGCAGTTTATTCACCTTCTTTTTGGAAAGCTCGAGCCGCTGGTTCATCTTATAACGGCCCACTTCGGAAAGGTCGTAGCGGTCCGGGCGCTCGAACATTGCGGCAATAAGGTTCTTTGCGGTATCGGCGGCGGCGGGGTCGCCCGGGCGCTGGCGCTTATAGATCTCTATGTACGATTCCGCGGCATCCTTGGCCACATCTTTTTTTAATGTAGCATCGATAAACTTGACGGGGCCGGTGTCTTCTTTTTCGAATGTCTTCTTGATCGTCTCCGTGTCCATGCCGAAGATGCGGAGCAGGGCGCTCACCGGCACTTTGCGATGGCGATCGATCTTGACGCTGATCGTGCCGTCAATATCCGTCTCAAACTCGAGCCACGCGCCGCGATTCGGGATGATCTTCGCGCCGAAAAGCTGGCGGCCGCGGTACGGCACTGCGGTAAAGTAGACGCCCGCAGAACGCACGAGTTGAGCGACAACGACGCGCTCCACGCCGTTCACGATGAACGTGCCGCGGGTGGTCATGATCGGGAAATCGCCGAAGTATACTTCCTGCTTATGCTCGTGCCCGGTGCGATTGTTCACCAGGCGAAGCGTGCAGCGAAGCGGCGCCTCGTACGTCGCTTCTTTGTAGCGTGCGGTCGTCTCGTCGTACTTCGGCTCATCGAAGCGATAATTGGAAAAATACAGCTCAAACTCGTGCCCGGTATGATCACGGATCGGAGAGATCTCCTCGAGCAGTTCGTTCAACCCTTTTTCGAGGAACCACTGATATGACTTCAACTGCGCCTCGTTGAGGTTATACGGGGAGATGAGCGGTTTTGATTTTGAAAAGTCTTTTGTGGAGGTGAATTTTGCCATAATTATTTTTAAAAAGTTTTACTCTATTTTTCTTGGCATCAAAACGCGTGCGCGCGAAGCCCTAAAAAATGGTAGCTTCGCGGCGGATCTTTGAATACGTCGATGAAATAAAATATGGTGGTCATTTCATTGTTCGGCCTTTTAAAACCGCCCGGCACTCCCTACGGTCCCAATACGCAAAAAAACGGCTCCGCCCTTCCTTTTTTCGAGGGTTCCGTTTCTTAATTGCTTCCTAAGTATTTAACTCTATTTTGGTTCTGTTCGTCAAGGGTCTTGGCGAATATTGTTTTTCCTGTCGCAGGATCGCTCAAATAGTAAAAATAGGGGGAGGACTGGGGATGAAGCGCGGCGGTAATGGCGGAAATGCCCGGGTTGCCTATTGGTCCGGGAGGCAGACCCTTATACAGGTAGGTATTGTATGGCGAATTGATTTTAAAGTCAAGCGCCGTCAAAGAGCAGGCCTGCGCACTGGAAACCTGGACGCTGGAGGACCCGGAAACCAGCTTGGCGTAGCAAACCGTTGCGTCAATATCGAGAGGTATGCCGAGACTCAGCCGTTTCAACATGATACCGGCTACCAGTTCCTGGTCCTCCAGGCCGCGCACCTCCTTTTCCAAAATCGAAGCAATGATAAGGTTCCGCTCCGCATGTGCCGGATCGGCGCCGAGCAGGGGTCCGGCCTTTAGGTTGAAATTGTTGGTCAATTCCTTCACCACATCCGCCACATTGGAGTTCGTATAGAACTGATAGGTGTCGGGGAAAAGATGTCCCTCCAGATTTTGCGTGCTCGTCATGGTGATGAGCGCGCCCGGCTGGATCACGAGCGCGTTACTTAAGATCCTGTCAATATCATAAATATTCGATCCCTCCGGGATCGTGACCGTCACCTCCCCCGCTCCTCCGCCGGAGATAACGGCGACGATCTGCGGCGTGTTCATTGATGCATTCAGGCGGTACAATCCCGGCCTCAGCGTGAATGCGCGGCCGTCCACCAAAGAAAAAAGGTCAAATGCCAATGCCGAGCGGATGAGATGTTCGCCATACAGGTTTTGTGCGACCTTGCGGAAACCATCGCCGGCGCTCACTTGGAATATCACCGGCGCATCGCTTCCGGCGGCGCGCGCCGGATCAAGGCTGAAAAAAAACCAGCCCGCGGCGGCGAGAAGGACCAGAACTAATAATGTGCTTATGATGTTTTTCTTGGTAACGAGTTTCATTGCGGCGTTCCGTAAATAAAGAAGAACGGACTATGAGCGCTTGCGGATGGAGTTTACCATGGATAGCGTAAAGAAATTCGCAAACATGCTCGACCCGCCATAACTGAGGAATGGGAACGTGACACCGATAACCGGCATGATCCCGGTGGTTGAGCCGGCGTTCAGGAAAAACTGCACGCCAAGCATCATCGCCGTACCGAGACAGATGAACTTCTCGAAGTTTTCGTCTGCCAGCATTCCTATCCGCAGGATCTGGAACACAAGGAATAGGAATGCGGCGATGATCACGATGCCGCCGGCGACTCCCCACTCCTCAATGAACGCCGCGAAGACAAAATCCTCCGACGGCTCGGATAGGAACCCAAGCTGGGCCTGTGTCCCCTGCCCATATCCCTGCCCCCAGAAACCGGCGGAGCCGATGGCGATCCTTGATTGTATCGCACTGTAGTTTATGCCAAGCGTGTTCTGGTTCGGGTCAAGGAACCCGATGATGCGCGCGCGATGGTACGGCTTCAGCACGTATGTCCAGATGAGCCCTCCCGCAAGCAGGATGACCGCGACGGCGGCAAGCACGCGCCGCCACGGCAGGCCGAGCAGGAGCAGAAATCCGAACCAGATGCCAAAGAAGATCACCGCGGAGCCGAGGTCCGGCAGCTTCACCGAGATCGCGGCAGGCAGGACGAAAAAAATGAACGAGGTGAAAATATTCTTCCACCGCGCGATCGCCATGTGCCGCCGGCTGAAATAATTGGCGTAAAGAAGGATAAGCGCGACCTTCATGATCTCCACCGGCTGCACGCTGATCGGTCCAAGCACGAGCCAGCTGTGCGTATTGCGGACAAGCGGCGATGCGATGAGTGCGAGCGCCATGAGTGCGAGCGCGAACGCGTACAGCCCCCAGATCACCCATTGCGCATTGAAGATCGTCCGAATATCAATAAAAAACGATCCCACGATGAGACATATGCCGAGGACGATCCAGGCGATCTGAAAAACAAAAAAATGGAGGGAGATCGCCGACAAAATAGTAAGGCTTGCGGCGAGCAAAATTCCGACGGGTATAAAGAGGGCTACCATACGAGCATAGAATAAACGAAAGTTTGAAATTCCGCTAGGCGAAAGCGCGTGGATCGCTAGCGGAGCGCATAAACCAAAATCTGATCATGTCCCGGGTTGATATTCGGCTCCGCCGGATAGAGCACCGAAAAATCGTTCGTCGTGCCCGCCGCCACGCCCTCAAGCTCCGTCTGCGAAACGCCGATCGGGTTCCCGGCCCCGTCATCAAAGATGACCATCACGACGACCTGCCCGTACGAAGCGACACCCGTGTTGATAAGCTGGCCGCCGACGGATATGCCAACAGGCGACGTGGATGCCTGAATATTCTGCAAGGCAAATTGTCCGGCCGCGACCGCCGGGATCGCGCCGATCGTGGAACTCGACAGCCACGATACGCCGGTGAAGACAAGTGCCGCATGATCGAATGGCTGGGCAACGGTCTGGTTCAAGGCCGCCAGATATTTGCTCTGCGATGGATAAATGAACGATTCCCCCGGAATGGATCGCAGAACCGTTCCGGATGCGTCATCCAGATCGATCTCATAATCCAAAACTTGCGCGCCGTAGCCGGCATTCTGATTGGTTGCCTGCGCAAGGAACGTGTAATGGCCGGGGCTTGTGACGAACGTCAGCACCGGTCCGGCGATGAGCGGCGCCGTTCCCGTAGGAGCGCATGTGCCCGGCGTGCACACCGCGACGGGCGCGCTCGCGAACGGATGAATGAACAAAAGATAGGCGCCACCGCAGACCGCCAGGGCGATCAGCAAAAAAAGCGTCCCATAGATAAGCTGCTTGGCACGGCGAATGGACATATATTCATTATAGATGATATTGGAAAACATATGCATGTTTCGTTGACAATCCGACCGGCGGGAATATACTCATCGTGAGGTGAACGATGGTAGCAACGATAAGCATTGAAGAATTGCTTGCCCGCGAAGCGATCGGGGCAAGCGATGACAAAACGCACCTTAGCAAATGCCTGATGATAGCACTGGGCGGACTCCCCGGAAAAAAGTTCAGATACTTAGCCCCGCTCCGCGGGCGTGACCGTTCCATACGCATTTTCGGGCAAGAACCTTTCGAAGACAGCGTCGACTTCCCTCAACCGTTTGGGCCAACAGAGCTCGCCGCAGAACTCATGCGGCTTACCGGCTCGCAGGAAGCACGCTACCCGCCCCGCGGCATTCTTGAATCTCCCGGATGGGCAATTCTTACGCTGGACGAGACCGATAGCGGCGGAAACCGCTTGACCGTCGCATACACAAAATGGATTTCCCGGATCATTCCGGTATGAAACAAAAAGGGCATTGCGCACATAGGTGCGCAATGCCCTCTCTTTTTTGGTATGGCAAAATCCAACGAAATAAAAAACGGCACTTTGATGTCGGCACATCCTACTTTCCCCACCGCAAGCGGTAAGTATCATGGGATTGGGACGCTTTCACTTCTCTGTTCGGAATGGGAAGAGGTGGGACACGCCCGAATGAAGCACCGACATCAAAAAGCCGTTCGCAGGGCATCGTGCATACTCTTTTTGAACGGAAATGCCACGTAGGAACGTGACCATTCAAAAAGAGTATGCACGATGCCCTGCTCGCTCTTTTGTTTGTTTCTGATTGTAGATCAGAAATGAGATCCATGGTGTCTATTGTGTTTTGAGGGACTTTCGGAGGCGACGAAGGTCGCCGAGAACGAGACGCGCGATCAGCAGATCGCGACGTCGTGCCCGAAAAGCACAATAGACACCATGGATCGAATGCAAGTCAGCATTGGGATGGTTGGCGGGATTATTAGTACGTCTTGGCTAAAACCATTACTGGTCTTACACCGAACGCCTATCAACGTCATAGTCTATGACGAAATCACGCATACCTAATCTTGGGGTGGGCTTCGCGCTTAGATGCTTTCAGCGCTTATCCCTTCCATACATAGCTACCCGGCAATTCACTTGGTAGCAAAGCCGGTAGACCAGAGGTATGTTCAGCCCAGTCCTCTCGTACTAAGGCCAACTCCCCTCAAGTATTTAACGCCTGCAGCAGATAGAGACCGACCTGTCTCACGACGGTCTGAACCCAGCTCACGTGCCACTTTAATTGGCGAACAGCCAAACGCTTGGGAGCTTCTACACCCCCGCGCTGTGGCGAGCCGACATCGAGGTGCCGAGCATTGTCGTCGCTAGGGACGCTCGGACAATACTAGCCTGTTATCCCCGGAGTAGCTTTTATCCGGT
>DAIDJL010000005.1 GCA_027450205.1 Candidatus Parcubacteria bacterium | reverse complement strand
TCGAATCGCAAGATTCTCGAAGAGATCAAAGCGTATGCCACGGAGCATGAGCAAACGTACGGCCGCTTCCCGAAGACGCTCATCTTCGCCGCGAACGACCTTCCGCACACCTCCCATGCGGACCAACTCGTGGACCAGGCGCGGGATGTCTTCGGCAGGGGAGACTCCTTCGTCCAGAAGATCACCGGCAGCCCAACCGTGGACCGCCCGCTTCAGCGCATCCGAGAGTTCCGCAACCGCCCCAATCCCGGGATTGTGGTCTCCGTGGATATGCTCACCACCGGCGTGGACATCCCCGATCTCGAATTCATTGTCTTTTTGCGCCCCGTAAAGTCCCGCATCCTCTTCGAGCAGATGTTGGGGCGTGGCACGCGCAAAGGCGAAAAGTATCCCGACAAATCGCATTTCGTCGTCTTCGATTGCTTCGACGGAACCCTGCTCGAATACTTCCGCCAATCGACGGCCATGACCGCCGATCCGCCCGCCGGAGTCACGCGCACTATCCCTGAGATCGTCGAGGACATCTGGGCCAATCGGGACCGGGAATACAACATTCGCTGCCTCACCAAGCGTCTCCAGCGCATTGATAAGGAAATGCACGGCGATGCCCGCGCGGATTTTGCCGCCTTCGTGCCTGAAGGCGATCTCGCCGCACTCGCAAAAACTCTCGCTGCGGCCCTCCAGAAGAACTTCACTCCCACGATGGGCCTGCTGCGCAATCCTGACTTCCAGCGCCTGCTCCAGGATTACAAGCGCAAACCCCGCGTCTTTTTCGTCGCCCATACGGCGCAGGATGAGGTCTCGTCCGAATGGCTCGTGCGCGGACTGGACGGCAAAGAATATAAGCCCGATAACTATCTCGCCGCCTTTGCCGCCTACGTCGCCGACCATCAGTCGGACATCGACGCCATTGCGATCCTGCTCAAGCATCCGCAGAATTGGAACCCCGACGCGCTCAAGTCCTTGCGCGACACGCTGGCCGCCACGCCGCAGCGGTTCACCGTGCCCAATCTCCAAAAAGCCTTTGAACTGCGCCGCCACAAGGCACTTGCCGACATCATCTCCATGGTGAAGAACGCCGCCGATACCCAAAACCCGCTCCTCAACGCCTCAGAACGCGCGGACCGGGCCATGCACGCCATCCAAAATGGCAACGCCTTCACCGCCGATCAACTCGTCTGGCTCGACCGCATCCGGACGCACCTGCAGGAGAATCTCTCCATCGATCAGGATGACTTCGACAGTCAGCCGGTTTTGAGCGATTTTGGCGGATGGGGGAAAGCCGCCAAGGTCTTCGAGGGTCGCCTTCCCGCGCTCGTACAAAAAATCAATGAGGCCATCGCTGCATGAGTGATATCGTTCAAAAACTCTGGGGCTTCTGCCACACGCTGCGCCACGACGGCGTGGACTACGGCGACTACATCGAGCAGCTTACCTATTTGCTCTTTTTGAAGATGGCCGAAGAAAAGGGGGTGGAGATACCCAAAGGATGTGACTGGGACACTCTGAAGAAACTCTCCGGCACCGACCTCACCGATCATTACAACGACGTGCTGCGCAAGCTGCGCTCCGCCGAAGGGCTGCTCGGCGACATCTTTACCCAGGCCACCTCGCGTTTCAACAATCCCGTCAATCTCCGCCGCCTGATCGACATGATCGATGAAGAGGAATGGTCCTCTCTCGACGTGGACGTGAAAGGCGCCGCCTTTGAAGGACTGCTTGAGAAGGCCGCAAGCGAAGGCAAGAAGGGCGCGGGCCAATACTTTACGCCGCGCGTGCTCATCCAGACCATCTGTCGCGTGATGAAGCCCGATCCGCGCGGACGCAAGGATTTCACCATCGCCGATCCGGCGTGCGGCACTGGCGGATTCCTCGTGAGCGCCTACGAATGGCTCGTGGCCGAGAGCAAGGGGGTCTTTGACCGCGCCGACGCAAAGCGCATCCGCACGCAGACGTATTACGGACAGGACCTCGTCGCCCGCCCGCGCCGCCTTGCGCTCATGAATCTCTACCTGCATGGCGTCCAGCCGCGTATTTATCTCGGCGACACGCTCTATGAGCCGGACCGTGGCGAGCGCTACGATGTCGTACTCACCAATCCGCCGTTTGGCACCAAGGGGGCTAACCAGGCACCCGAGCGCGAAGACTTCACCATCGAAACCAGCAACAAGCAGCTCAACTTCGTGCAGCACGTCGTAAATACGCTCAAGCCGGGCGGCCGTGCCGCCATTGTGTTGCCAGACAACTGCCTCTTTGAGGACAAGGCGGGCGAAGTCTTTGAAATCCTCATGCAGGACTGCAATCTGCATACCGTGCTGCGCCTTCCGCGCGGAACATTCACTCCCTATAGCCAGGGCGTCAAGGCAAACGTCATCTTCTTCCAGAAAGGCCTGCCGACGGAAAGGGTCTGGATTTTCGACGCCCGCTCCAACGTGCCCGGCATCACCAAGAAAGACCGCCCGCTCACCCGCGAGCACTTCGCCGAGTTCGAAAAGGCCTACGGCAAGGACCCGAACGGGCAGAGTAAGCGAACGGATGGGGGAGAGACCGGACGCTTCCGCAGTTTCCCGCTCGTGGCCATCAAGGAACGCGGCTACAAGCTTGACGTGACCTGGCTGAAAGATGAATCCCTCGAAGATTCCGACGACCTGCCGGAACCGCAGGAGCTTGCCGCCGAAGCGATCACGGAACTCGAAGCCATTGTGGATAGCCTGCGCGAGATTGTCGCCCTCGTGGAAAAAGAGGAAGGCGTGGAAGCATGACAGACGAACTTCCCGAGGGCTGGGATATTGCTGCACTCGTCGATGTTTCAGCAATCAACCCCCGTCATGACAAAACCATTGACGACAAAACAATGGTTACGTTTGCTCCTATGGCCGCAATCAGCGAAGATTCCCCCGATTTTCTTTTTCGAGAAGAGCGTCCTTTGGGTGATGTTCGAAAAGGGTTTACCCATTTTGCAGACGGCGATGTCCTCTTCGCAAAGATCACTCCCTGTATGGAAAACGGCAAGGGCGCGGTTGCACGAAATCTACGGAATGGCCTTGGATGCGGCACGACTGAAGTGCATGTTGCCCGGCCATTGTCGGGCATTAGCCCGCTTTATGTTTATCGATATCTGTCACAGAGCAGTGTTCGTCGTCAGGCAAAGGAGAATTTCACAGGTACGGCGGGGCAGCTTCGTGTTCCGACTGAGTTTATAAAAACACTATGTATCCCGGTGCCGCCTTCCGCCGAGCAGTGGAGAATCGCGGAAAGGCTGGAGAAGCTCCTCGCGGAAGTTGAGCAGTGCAAGGAGCGCATGGCGAAGATTCCAGTGCTGCTCAAGCGCTTCCGTCAATCCGTTCTCGCAGCAGCCTGCTCCGGCCGCCTCACCGCCGACTGGCGGGAGGAGCATGAGATCGATTTTGCAAGTTGGGGCACTAAGACAATAGGTTCCATATGTGAGATTATCGGCGGCAGTCAACCACCGAAGAAGCATTTTGCCTATAAGGCGCAGGAGGGTTATATCCGTTTCATTCAAATTCGCGACTACAAATCGGATAACAACCTGACCTATATACCAAAAGATATGGCGCGACGCCTTTGCAGGAAGACTGATGTGATGATAGGGCGATATGGTCCACCACTGTTTCAGATTCTGCGGGGAATTGAAGGTGCATACAACGTCGCTCTCATGAAAGCGGTGCCGATCTCATCTAATGAATTGAATAACGATTTTCTCTTTATTCTGCTGCAAGATCCGCCGCTACGCAATTATGTAATCAGCTCATCTGAGCGAACCGTTGGGCAGGATGGGGTGCGCAAAGATCTTCTTGAAGAGTATGAAGCCAATCTTCCCTTGATCGAAGAGCAAGAGGAGATCGTGCGGCGTGTTAACGTATTATTCGCACTCGCAGACAAGATCGAGGCACACTACAAAGCGACCCAACAGCAAATAGATCGTCTTCCACAATCTATTCTCGCCAAGGCCTTCCGTGGCGAGTTGGTGCCCACCGAAGCCGATCTTGCTGCGCGCGAAGGCCGGTCCTACGAATCCGCCGCGCAGCTACTCCAGCGCATTCAGAGTCTGAAACTTGATGAACCAGAGCGCAAAGGAGCAAGTAGAAAAGGGCCAAGAAGACGTGACAGGTAACACTACTCTGTAGGGTCAGAGAGCATCAAGCCCAAAGCGCCAGCGTTGAGGTTGCTGAGTGTGAAGGAACGACATCCTCTGCCCCGGCGAGTGAAATAAAACTCATCCACATGCATTTGGCAAATGACATTGGTCCAGCTATTTTGCCTGGGCACGACCACGCCGCCGCTGGAACCATTTCTGCTTGTAGATCGGCGGCCCATACAGTTGTTCTTCGAGTTTTTGAAACTGGATTTTATCGAAGGCGTGAGGCATGGCGAATCCCAGCCGCACGAGCCGTTTCCTTAGAAACTGATAGCTGACGCAGGCCCTGCATTCGCGCTTGAGGCGTACAACATCCTCGGGCGAGCATTGTCCCGGTTCGATATTCAGGAGTTGCAGCCGTTCCAGAAACTCGGTTTCCGGATAGATAAATTCGGCGGCGAACACCTCAGCTCCAATTTCAATTGTCTGGTTCTCGTTGTAGTCGCCGCACTTGATTTGCCCCTGCTCGATCTTCGGCCGGTCAACGTAGTGGTGCTTCAGCTCATGCACTAGTGAGAAGAGACGCGGTTCTCTCGGCAGTGTCTTGTTGATCGCGACCGAAGGGTCCGCGTCATCGCTCATGTAGGCAGCGCGGATGGTTCGCGGGAACTCCCAATTGTCGATGCGAATCCCTTCGTCTGAGTAAATCTTCCTCACTACGATCAGGTTGAGAGCCTCGGTAGTCACACCGTATTGCGCCCTCTTCGCTCGCGCAAGCTCCTTTAGTGATGCGTAGTTTGGATTCGCCATCATAGCGCTTTTCGCTTCCCTCGTTTCTTCGCCTGATCCAACTCCTTCCTGGCCCGACGAAACTGTGCGTAACGGGTAAGCTCGTCAAGGTCATCATCGTCGAGGTCGCCTGTAGCACTGAGGAGTGCCTGAACGCGTGCCCCCGGATCGATGTTTGGAAAGAATACCCCGATGGTGGTTCCGAAATACCGTGCCAATTTCTCCAAATCCTCAATGGATGGTTTATATGTGGCGGTTTCCCATCGGGAAATCGTGTTGGGGGTAGTGTTCATCGCTTCGGCAAGGGTTTCCTGGCTGATTCCCTTTCCGAGGTGATGCACCCGAAGTTCTCTTATTTTCGCTCCGATTTGTTCGTAAATGCTCATGGTTTTGTCCTTGCACAGGATATTCACATCCTGATGGTGTTGACACCTACGGGGCGATTCGCTAGACTTCCTATTACAGGATAAGGTCATCCTGTCGCTCCGTCAAGTGCGGAGACAGAAAGGAAAACTACAACCTATGGAAAACCAGCAGCTTAGCGAAGGAGGTTCCGCCGGGGAAGCGGTAGTCGTGACGATTGAAGTCCATCGTCACGGCAGGCCGGTGGAAAGCGTAAAGGTCGAGTGCGATGTGGAACCCAACCACAGGCACCTAGCCGAGAAGTTGGCTTCGGTGCTCGCCCTCGGAACAGAAGAACTCGTCGAGGAATTCACCGCCGAAGCCGAGTGCTACCATCCAGGTCGGCACCACGGCAAACTCAAGCTGGAGTGCGTTGATATCCACTTTGAAAGTGAGTCTGCGACCCACCACTTTCCCGCCCGTGCCAAGTGGAAGCACGTATTTCAGTGGGCGTGCAAGCACTTCAAGATCGCGCACACCGCGAGCGCCAATCTTGAGATGCGAGAGGGCAGTCCGGAAGGCCCCGCGATCAACGAGAACAAACACATCGGAAGCTTTGAGGGCTGCAAGACGGTGTGGCTCGTGAAGCCGGGACCGGAAAGAAATGGATAGCGGCGAACGGCTCACGCGCGACGTTGCATCCCCGGAATTTCGGGCCGGTGTAGATCAGGGTTTCTGGGAACTCGCGGGGCGAGATGGCGACGTAGTGCAAGTACGTCTGAACGCCCCCGATGGTCGAGGGTTCTTGGCGCGGTTCGATTGTACTGGATATTGGAATGAGCCGATCAGCTGCTCGTTCATCCCGTGCGGTAGTCCGCAAGTATGGCCCGATGGCGATGTGACTTTTGAAGGCACAATCAAATTTAGGTCGTCACCTGGGTTTATCTGTTGGGATCAAGATCGCCAAGGGATTCACCACCACCCAGAATGGAGACAAAGCCGAGCATGGCAAAAAAAGGAAAACCAAATCGTGGGATACCTCGATTTTCTGAGGACGATGCTTCACGTTCCCGGGCGCGGGTACAACCGGAAGAGCTAAAGCATACTCGACTGCTGGTTCCACAGTCGTTATTCGAGAGAACGCTCCGGCAATTGGCTGACCGGAGCGCCGGATGGCGGGAAAGCGCGGCAATCTGGATCGGGTCATTGGATGGCGACGACGCGATCGCCTCCGACGTGCTTTATCACCACGAACTTTGCGAAGACAATGCTGGACCGCTCTCGCTTGAGCTCTCGGAGCGAGCGAAATTCGAACTGTATCGTACGCTTGCGACAAAAGGCCAAAAGATCGTTTCGCTCATTCATACGCATCCGCGAGACTGGGTCGGACTAAGTGCGGTCGATGAAGACAACCAGATATGCTCACGGATCGGGTTCTGGTCGCTTGTGGTGCCTTGGTACGGTCGAGAGCCGTGGGATTTAGCGCGAATTGGGATTCATGCGCGAACTAACGACGGCTGGCATGAATTTCGTGGATCAGAAATTGGCCGACGCGTCGTACTTGTATAAGGCTCAGCATGGAACGCCATAATGATCGGATTATCAACGGGCTTCTGAAGGCCGATATCGATGCATTGACGTCTGAAGAGCTTGATCGTCGTCTCGCTAAAGATGTCTCAATCATCGTCGAACCGACGAGAGCGACTGCGAATGACCTTTGGCCGTGTGTTTGGTTTCTGGCTTCGGCCCTCGAGCGTCAGTTCACCGGACGGATTCTCATCCATGCGGGATTAGACCAGATGCCATCGGCACCGGTCGCGCTAGGACCTCGGTGCGAGCTTCGAAGCGGTGAACCGGAAGGTGGCATTCGCATCCTCCTCGGCGACATACCAGGCGAGCAAGGGCACGGAATCGAAATCAGGGGAGATGCGCGTGGTAATGAGATTGCTTACGGAACGACACTGCCGGGACATAATCCGGCTCATCCGATCTGCGCGTGCGCAATATCCGGTTACTTGGCATTTTCTGCGCTTGCACAAGCCGTTGGTATCCCTCCCTTCCGCGAGGCGTGGGTCCAAAACTCGGTCAGTCTCCCAATCGTGCCCTCAGAGATCGTTTTACCCCCATTTTCAGTCTTAGGCGCCGGGCAGGTCGGGCAAGCGTTTCTGGCCTTGGCATTCTTTTTGGCGAATGGGCAGAGACTTCGGGTTCATCTCCTCGATAAGGATCCGTTTGAGGATTGTAACCAGCGGACTCAGATACTCCTAGAAGAGCAAGCATTAGAACTTTGGCGCAATAAACCTAAGGTCGAATATCTTGCCGCGCTCTGCCGAGGCTGGGGATGGGTCGTCACCGAAGAACAACGTGAAATCAAATGGGGTTGGAAGTGCGGTAAATTGCAGTCTGCGTTTGCCTTTCTCGGCTTCGACAATATGGATGCTAGGCGAATTGCAGTGGAGGCGGGCTTCCCTTGGCTCGTCGAGTGCGGTGTTGGTACGAATTTCTGTCGGCCCCGCATAAGCTGGCATTCGCTTCCGCCAAGTCGTGAGATCGCGAAGGTCATCTTTACCGAGCCAATGAACACGAACACCGCACCGCAGTTTGCCGAAACACTCGGCGATGGGCCCGGGGATTGTGGTCGGGTCATGTTCGAGAATATCCAAGCGACTGCACCGTCGCTTGGGCTACTTGCCGTCGCGATGACGTGGGTTGAGGCGATAAACCTTTGTGATTCGTCTCCGGTTTCCGGCGGAGCTTTCCTCTGGTCGCCCCTTTTGCCGATACAACGAGAAATCCTGAATGTAGATGATTTTGTAGCGGTCAAAGCCTCCGAGAGCCACAACGATCAACAAGGGTAAGTAGCGATACTCTAACCCATTCAATCCAAAGCACAACCACGCAGCAGATTTCCACAAGGAACCATAGCCGCCTTATTCTGCTTTGGGAGCAGAGGGTCGGGGGTTCGAATCCCTCCGCCCCGACCATCGTAAACCTTAGATATTTCATCTGATATGACCGATTCCGGCCACGCATCTGCTTTTTCCCGCTACATCGATGTAGTCGATTTTGTAGCGGTCGATGCCCTCACGCAAATCTGACAGGATTTCTAGACGGCATCATGCCGATACTCCCTGCAAAGAAGCTGATTACATACAGAAAAAATTACACTGCAACAGACCCAACAGAGGGGTCTTCGAAGAGTGACTTCCTAGAGGAGGTCCGTCTTGATAGGAAACTCTTGCAGGAGGACCGCCTCCTGATCGTTCATCGCCTTGATGCTGAGGGCGACGCTTTCCGCAGTTTCCCGGGAAATGCGGTCGAGCTCGACCGCGAGGCTTGGCTCCTCTCTACCCCGCCACGATCCGATGCCACGGAAGAGCGTGAAGTCGAGATCAAAGGCGATGAGCGCCGCCTTGATCCCTTCCACGTTCTTGTCTTCCGTGACGATCCGGTACATGTCGATCCCTCTCCGCGTCGAGTTTCGCGGGATTACTTGAGCTTCGCCGTTCGGTGGACTGTTGCAACCGGCAGAGTGATGCGATGCACCACCACGTTCGAGTCCGTCGTATCCGCTACCAGCGCGTCGTCCGGCGAAAGCGTCGATCCGCCCTTTCTCATTGCCTTCGCAATTTGCTCGCGCAGCCGTGCGATGTAGACTCTGAGCGAAACGCGCGTGAACATGGGCGTCTCCACGATATGCTCGAATGAATTTGCACCGAGACGCCGGTAGAAGGGGTCATTGGTCAGAATGCGCTCAAGACGCGCGATGCTGAGCGGCGTGTGACGATGCCGCACCAGGCAGTCACAGAGCATGAGACCCGGCAGGGAGAGGGGAATCGGGATCTCCCGCTCGGAAAACCGGAGAAAACATCCGTCGATTGTTTCCCCGGGAACGCAAATCGTTCCCAATTGGTGATAGCCGTGCACGACCTCCAGGCGCGGGCGTTCTTGCGCCATGCGCTTCCGTCGTGCAAGCAGGTACTCGACTTCCTCGACAACCCGAACGATCGGTTCCCTATCGTTCATAGACCACCTGCACCTTCCATCGATCACCCAAGAGACGCTCTGCCGGTCCCCGAGGCGTCCACCTGAGCACAAAAAGGAGTTCCGGTTGGATTTCCAGATGCTTCACGGCTGTCCGTACAGACAGAAGCGCGTCAGCCAGCGTCATCGGGGAGCGAGGGACCACGATCACCAGATCGGGACGATGCCGCTCGATCATTTCCAAGGCAATCTTGTTGTCGCTGTATACCATTGCCTTGCAGCCGATAGACTTCAGCGCATGCTGCAGTTCAGTGGCGTGACTCATGTCCGAATCGATGATGATGGCCTCCCGCTCCATATCCACCTCCTTCCCCGGCTTCCCGTCCGCCGAGGTCCTTTGCGGGGCCTCGATGTGGAATCCGGTTGCATCTGGCTTACTTTACGGCGAACATGGAAGAGTTGATGGTCCCGAAAACTGTAGGATTTGTAGGAGTTTTGTAGGGGAGCCGCTCACCTGCTATGACGCTCTCGAATGACCCGCAACCGTCTTTCAGAGTCGGCCCGTTATTCCTCGACGCCCATCTGCGTGAGGCACGGATGGGCGGAGTGATCGTTGAGCTGACCGGGGTTGAATTCGAGGTATTGCTCCAACTCGCGGCGCGAAAAGGCGGAGTGATCCTTCGGGAAGAGTTCACTCCCTGGAATCGTGCTCCGGCGAAATGGAATCGCCATCCCGTCGATGATGTCATCAAGGAGCTTCGTCGCAAGCTTCCCCGAAAATTTATAGCCACTGCTCGCGGGCGAGGCTATCACCTTGCTTCGGGGGTTCCCGTTACCGAGGTTGACGGTCCTTCGGTAAGCCAAGCGGAACGATTGAAGGCGATCGCCCTCGATCGCATGAACGTTTTTACCCTCCCCGCACTTCGAACAGCCGTACAGCGCTATGAGGAGGTTTTGCGGCATGGGCCTGATGCTGACGCCTATGCGTGTCTCGCCATCAATTACATCAATCAAGGACATTCAGGATTCTGCCTCGATTTTCCTCAGCGAAGCGTTCAACGGGCAAGAGCCGTCTTGCAGGAAGCCTTGGTTCATTATCCGAAATTCTCCTCCGCGTACGCGATCTACGGCCTCACCCGTGCGACCTACGACCGCGACTGGACAGGAGCGGAGAAGGACCTCGCAAGAGCCTTCGAACTGAATGCAGATGACGAATATGCGCATCTCATCCAAGCGCATTTTGACATCGCGCGCGGTCGATTCGACGATGGGATCGCTCATGCACGGCGGGCCGCCGACTTGGACTGGCGTTCCCCTATGACTGTCTTCACCCTGCCGTGGATGCTTGGATTCGCCAAGCGCACGGAAGAGGCCCTTGCCGAATCCGAACGGGCACTCATCGATTTTGGACCATTTGCGGTGGGCCATATGATGTCCGGCTACGTTTGGGAAGTGGCGGGCGACGAATCCACCGCGATCAAGGAATTCAAGCGCTCGCTCGAAATCGCAGAGTCACCGGGCGCCTACGGAAGCCTCGGCTACGCATACGGGAAACAAGGTGATACAAAGTCTGCGTTGGCTTGCCTTAACAAGTTGCGCAACCTCAAATCTGCCGTTTACGTGTCTGCTTGGAATGAGGCGTTAGTATTTCTTGGGCTTGGAAAGAAGGAAGAGGCGCTTCAGTGTCTCGAACGAGCATTCGATCAGAGATGCGATTGGCTGATCCATCTCAACGTCGATATACGCTGGGATTTGGTTCGCGAAGAGCCGCGATTTCGTCAGGTGGTTGCTCGCATGGGCTTACCTAGAAACTGAGGGCCTATCGTAGGATACTTGGCTCACTTATGCATGGATAACTCATCGTACAGTCAAAATGCTAAGATTAAGCTATCTCACTGATGGCCGCACCATCCTCTTCATACCATGCGGAGCGGAGGAATAGCGAGAGGGCCTTCACCCTCATCGAGCTTCTCGTCGTCATCGCCATCCTCGCCATCCTTGCCGTGGTCGTCGTTCTCGTCCTCAATCCCGCCGAGCTTCTGAAGCAATCACGGGATGTCAATCGCTTATCTGACCTTAATACTCTGACCAATGCAATTCAGACATATATGGCTGACCAGAGCGGAAATAGTTCTTACTCTCTGGGTACCCCTAATGTTGCATATATCTCCATCCCCGATCCCACCGCTACCAGCTCCGCTGGCACGGATTGTTCGGGGCTGGGCTTCCCTTCGGGAGGATATTTCCATTGCGCGGCGAGCTCAACGTATCGGAACGTAGACGGCACGGGATGGATCCCGGTGGATTTCAAAAACATATCAAGCGGGTCTCCGCTGGGATCGCTGCCCGTCGATCCCTCAAATCAGACCTCGACCAATCTGTATTACGAGTATCTGACCGACGGAACGAACTTTAAACTGATCGCGGTGCCTGAATCACAGAAACAGATCGCAGCCACCGGGGCAAATCCCAATCTGTTCCGGAGCGGGAGCAGCCAGACTATTGCGGGTGGGCGGAACTGGGTCTTGGTTCCCGGCAACCCGACGTATGGGACGCCCGCATTCTGGGTGATGAAATACGACGCAGTGTGTTCTGACGGTAAAGGGAATTATTTGAATGACTACAATTCCGGATATGACACGTATGACGATGCATCTTATGCATGCAGCACTGCCAACGGTCGTCAAATTTCATCACTGCCCGGTGGATGGCCCATTGGATTTGTGAGCGAACCTACCGCAAAGCAATACTGCGATTCCATCGGTGCGCATCTTCTCACGAACGATGAGTATATGACGATCGCCATGAATGCAGTTGGGCAGGCGGCGAACTGGTCGGGCGGATCGGTCGGCTCCGGGTATGTGTATTCCGGCCATAACGACGGTATCCCCAATGCAGTTTCTCCGGCGGGCCCGAATGATGCTGATGGATATACAGGCACCGACGGTCCGACTTCAGGCGGTGGTACAGGAACCGGCGGTTCTGCTGCTCAAAATCAGCGCCGCACACTCGTACTTTCCGATGGCTCGGTCATTTGGGATTTGGCGGGAAATGTGGATGAGCACGTACAACGAAGCACGATGGATCAAGGTGACGCCACGAATACCATGAACGTGCCTTCCTGTTCAGGGGGAGGTGCGACCTGGAGCTGGTGCGAATTCACCAATGTATCGAACTGGACATCGGATGTCCCCCAAAACGAAGTAGCGCCTCCGAATAGCTGGAATTCTGGACAAGGAATGGGAGCGCTTCTGACGTATCTCAACGGTGGCAATCAGGGCACATGGGATTTTGATCGCGGCAACGACTATAACAGTGGGTGGACGAGCGGACTCTTTATGCTGAGTGTCAACTGGGGAGCTTCCGGCCCTGATTATTATATTGGCTTTCGCTGTGCTCGTTAGGTTTCATATTATTTAGTATAATTAAAACAGAGTAACTCGAACCCTCCGCCATTATATCTATTATTTATTCCACACCTCAATGACATTGCGGCGACTCCTAATAAATGCGCTCGTAACAGGTTGTTTATTGTACGTGTTTTTCGGGATGGCCGGGCAAGTGAAAGCAACGATTTCGCTCGTCGCAACTTCAACATGCAGCATTGGAAGCACAAGCTGCACGATGAACGTGACTTCTACCGCCGGCAATCTCATGTACGTGTGGATAGAAAGTGGCGCGGGACAGACCTTTTACGGCGCGTCAAGCAGTCTAGGGAGTGTATTCCAGGTCGCGGAGCCGTATTCTTCGACAACCTCAGGAGGGCAACAGGAAGTATTTTATGCAATCGCTACGTCTACTGGACCGGATTCAATAACATGCACGAGAGCGAACTCGAACGGGTCCGGAGGTTGTCTCTTTGCATCATTTTCTGGGATATCAAGTATTCCACTCGACAAAGTGGCGACCTCAACATCGCCAACCTCCACGCCGACAGTATTCACTTCCGCCACCGATGAGCTACTGATCGGACATTTTAATGATGGATATGATGTCTTCGCGCCGACTGGCACCTGGTCTACCCTCGTTGCCATGCCAGGCCCGGCTACAAACGCAGGTCTTCTCGAATACAAGGTAGCAAGTCTCGCCGGAGGTTATAGTGCCACCGCTTATGCAACGTCATCGCCGTCTGTCGCGTACAATGGCATCGCTACCTTTGAAGCGACGGATAGCGTCGCGGTCCCCTCTATCGCTTCCTTCTCGGTTTCGTCAGCATTCATCCTCTCGGGTGGCTCATCGACACTTTCCTGGTCTGTCAATAACGCATCCTCCGTGGGGATCGCCGCGAACGTTGGTGGATTCGCGCTATCTACGACCACCCTTTCCGGTTCCATCACGGTAAACCCCACAAGTACCACCATCTACACTCTCACCGCCACAAACCCCGGTGGTAGCGCAACCTCGACCCAGACGGTTACGATCGACAGCATACCGCCTACCACCCCCACGAGCGTTGTGGGCGCAGCAATGGACGCGGGCACCGTCAATCTTTCATGGGCGACCTCTACCGATCCTTCGGGTCCCGGCCTCGGGGGATACACTATCTTTCGATGTATAGGTTCCTGTACGCCTACCTCGAGCATTGCCTCTTCGTCGATTCCAACTTTTATCGACACGAGCGTCACCGCAAGTACGACCTATACATATTCTGTCCAGGCATTCGATACCTCGGGACTGGCATCGGTCACTTCCACTAGTATCCAGGTAACCACGCCGAGTTCCAGCATTCTTTTCTTTGATGATTTTGAAACGGGCGACTTCAGTGCTTGGTCAGGCACGGGATCGGCCACTACTTCGGATGCCGTCTATTTGAATGGCGAGTATGCGATATCCACTTCGACTGTCCATTCGGGCCAGTATTCATTCAGAGCAACCCTGCCTGTCAGTGGCGGCTCTGTAAAACTTCTCGAAAACATACCCACCTCCACGGCCCTTTATGCCCGCTTCTACTTCTATATTGATCCTGCATACACCGAAACGAATCCGGTCGTGATCTATGAGGGAACCACGCAATTATGGTTGGCCTGCAGTGGAGGCTCGTTTTATCTTCAGGACAGCAATGGCAATAGGGGGGCGATTGCCGTCTCGAAAGGGGCGTGGCATTCTGTTGAGGTGCATACGGTTGCGGGGAGTGGGGATGGGATCGAATCGGTGATCCTCGATGGAGCGCAGGATATCTATCTAGCGGGTCAAACTATCGCTGGCCCCTTTACGCGGGTCTACCTTGGATTCGATGATGCTGACGGGACGCAAACCGGATCGGCATATTTCGACGACTTCGACCTTTCAAATGCGCCGATTGCTACACCCACCGCCAATATCACCGTCCGCTATCCCGATGCAGCAGACCGAAGCGCCATCCCCATTGACGTGACGATGTGGGGGGAGTCGCCCACCGATATTCTCACTGCAAGCATTGACGGCACCAGGGTCTATACGCAAAACGGTTCGATGACGAACCATGAGCGGCTCTCGGTCGACGTAAGTTCGCTTGCCGCGGGCAATCATTCCTTCGAGGTCCAACTGGAGAACGCGAACGGCACGCAGAAAGCCGTCTACAATGGGACAATCACAAAGTACACAAACGGTCTGCCGAGTGGCGTCTACATTGACGCTAACAATGACATCTACCTCAACGGACAGCCTTATTTCCCCGTCACTCCTTTTATCGATGGGAGCGCTGCATGGGTTAATCAATGGCTTGCGAGCTCATCGGTGAACGCTTATGGATGGAGCGATTGTTGGGAGAATAATTATGCGTATAACTACACCGAATTCAATACCTGCATGGACACAGTAGGAGCGCCATTTATCGGTCCAGATGGGAATTGGACCGGACAAACCTCCTCAACATATGCCGCGAACGATCCAAATGCCGTAACTACCACCATCAGCTATGTGAATAATGATCGCAGCAATCCGAATTTGTTCATGTGGACATGGATGGATGAACCAGATATTGGTCCCACGCCAGGGCATGTGTTGCCAAGTAGGATGCTTGCCCTTACGCAGGCAACGAACGAGAATGACCCCAACCATCCAGTTGTCACAAACTTGGCGGGCTATTATCCCATAGCCGATCGCCAGAACGGTTGGTATTTTTCAATCGTTCCAAACAGCACCCCGATGTTCACTGATGTGTATGCCTCGGATATTTATCCATTTATTTACCAAACGAGCGGATGGACGGTCGCTGACGAAGTGACCAATTGGGACGCGATCGCGGCTTACACCTACAATCTGGTACCGCGGATTGCATTCATCGAAGCTGGTCTTTGCGATAGTTCGCAACCGTGCTCCGGATATGGTCCAACCGCGGCGCAGGTAAACATGGAGGCATGGCTTGCGGTCATCCACGGTATGAAGGGCGTCTCTTGGTGGGGCCCTGCAGGATGGACCGATGAGACTCCGCAGGATTATAGCGTCCTCTCTCAGTTCGTGACGGACACGGAGCATTTCTCGAGCGTCATCCTGAGCAGCACGACCCTTTCGGTGTCAACGAATCGCACCGGAGATAGCGCTGACAACCGTGTGGATGTCATGGTGCGTGAGGATGCGAACAACATCTATGTGTTCGCTGCGCGCCTCACCGACGTTAACGAGAGCAGTACGCCGCTCTCGACGACGATTACGATCAACGGTGCCAATCCGACCGGCGACGCCGTAGTATACAACGAAAGCCGCTCGGTGCCTGTGACGAACGGCGTCTTCACGGACACCTTTAGCGACTCGGCGGTCCATATTTATGTGATTTCGAAGAGCTCCAAAGCGACTAGTGGTGGAGGAACTGGAGGAGGCATCGTCTATTCATCGGGTGGTGGTGGCTCCTACTTCGCCCCCGCGCCCTCCTCCTCCACGGCATCCTCTTCCTCTTCAGGAAACGGCGCCCTTCTTATCGTGAGCTCCTCCACGATCGTCTCGTCCTCCTCCTCTCCGCTCCTCACCCTCACCATGCTGGTCAATGCCCTCTGTTCCCTTGTAACGGAGGCGGAGACCAAAGGAATCGCGATCTCCGCATCAGCATCCTCCCTCTGTGGAGGGACCCCGAGCTTCACGAAAAACCTCTTCCTCGGCATGCGGGACCCTGAGGTGCGTAGCCTCCAGCACTACCTCAACACCAACGGCTTCCCAGTAGTCTCCGTCCCCACATATGCCGGTTCCCTAGGCTACGAGACGGAATACTTCGGCATGGACACGAAGCTCGCCTTGGAGAAGTTTCAGGCCTCCCATGGCATCCCTGCCACCGGCTACTTCGGCCCCCTCACACGGGCGTGGATTGCGGAGCACTGAACCTCGACCACCAGATCGGTCCGCATAGAATTGGAGGTCAACGGAGAAGTTGGAGGACGGGCGCAATCGGTTATGAATGGGCGATTGATGAATCAGATAGTGCGCTTCGGGGACCGTTACAAGACGGTAATCCTTGCGCGCGACTTTCCCACTGCCAGCCTCGAGGCCAATTGGTACGGCGGCCTTTCGCTCCTTCTCTCGCACTCCTTTTACCAGGGAAGACGGGATGAAGTGTCTGAGGAAGTGGAAAAGGCGGCAATGCCGGTGCTTGATGCGCATTTCAAAAACACCGATTTCGCAACGCTCGCGAGGTGTGATCTCAATGCCGTTTCTTCCGACCTTTCCACGGTCATCGGCAAGGGCAAGATTGGGAAGGCGAGAGATGTACAGATGATCGTCGGAATCCTGCAGTTCGTCAAAGGACTACCTGACGAAAATCTGACGCGGTACAGCATTGCAGAGATCAGGCGCGGCAACGTCCGAAACCTCTATGACGCCCTGATGGGTATCACGCAGATCGGCCCGAAGATTGCCTCGTTCTACTTGCGAGACCTGGTTGACCTCTACGACCTCGAAGATGCGCTGCGACAGGACGACCTCGGGTTCCTCCAGCCAATCGACGTTTGGGTCCGTCGAGTCGCCTTCTCGATCGGCATCATCGGCGACGAGAAATTGTCGGAAGAGATGGTCCGGGAGAACATCTTAAGGGCATGCGAGGAGTATGGAGTCTCGGCATTCAAGTTCAATCAAGGCGCATGGTACCTCGGCAAATTCGCGTTCGAAATACTGATCGAAAACTTGGATGCCATTCGCTTGTCGGACGATGAGCCGATGCCGTAGCCATCGGCTAAGAACGCAGTCCAAGCCCTTTCGTCGGTCCCTCATTGTTATTTCATTTGGCGGAATCGCAATTTCCTAGGCCAACTGAGGAGGGACCGGCGAAAGGGTTCCATCTACCGGCGTGGTTCAACATCCCGGCACGTCCACCGGTGCATTTTCAAGATATGCGAGCCCGATGGCGACGGCGTCGAAGATCGCCATATTCCATCCTTCGCTGACCCACGGCTTGCGCTCACGCGTGGGCGGCAATTTCCAACCAAGCGCGGGGAAGGTCCGGATCAACATTCGGGCGATCTGTTCTTTGTTCATCGCACTCCCGCCAAGCGCGCTGCGTACCCAATCCGCAGATATGCGATCAACCGGAATGGAATGCGCGGACGCCTCTTGACGGAGACGCCTGACGTTGGCAACCATGCCATCGCGATAGCGCTTGTCATGGTGAGCGGCGACCTTGATAACGATCACCGAAGGGGCGAAGAGCTTGACGAGGGGCCCGAGCACTCCGGCGATCTCGGCCGCAGAACGAAACGTTCTCACCCCGGTATCGAGCAGCTCTCTCGGTACCTCCATCGCGGCGAAGCCACACCGGCGAAAGCGAAGTTCCATCGCCAAAATGCGGCTATTGATCCCGAGCGTTACGCGGGGACTTCGTCGGCTGCAAGATTCTTTCGTTCGCAAATCCATTCCAGCTTCCGAGCGATCGGTATTGCGGCGCGCCCTTTGGCATCGCTCTCCTGCAGCCGGGACTCAAGTTCTGCCAATCGGGACTCGATGTTTCCTCGGACGGTCTCATAGATTCCGGGGAACAACTTAGCAAGCGGAGCATTGAAGACGACCTCGTAACTGATCGCGGTAAGGAGGCGCGGGACCGTGATCGACCGTTCATGCTCAGATATGCGCCATTCCGTGATCAGTCCGAGCACCTCTGCCAATTCACGCTGGCTGAGCCCGGACTTTTTGCGGTACATCCGGAGGTAGCTTGCCGCAGGTTGGGACTCCATATGTGCGAGCTGTCAAAGACCTCTGCTTTTGCGACCTTTGCTTTAAGGGTAGCGTGAACACGGATGCACTCAAGACGCGAGAACCTGCGCTAAACAGCAAGTTTTCCAGGCATTCTGTGCGGTATTCCCCAGCGGGGATCAGTGCGGCCTCGGGAACTCCTGCTAATCTGAGGCTTCTTCTGTGGGTATGCTCTGGATGAGGTGTTGAGGGCGGTCGCGAAAGATGAAAACTGCTGCGCTGAGTTTTCGTGACCGAATCCGACTCAGACCACCCTGTGTACTATTTCCCGGCTTTCTTAGCAGCCTTTTCCACCCACTCTCCCAACTTGTTGTAGCCGTCATCGTTGATCCAGTCGTAAGTCGGGTAGTGCTGGAAGAAATAGACGGGATCGCCGGACCTATCTTTGCCAAGTTCGCCGAAAAGGCTGTCACCAGCCTTATCCTTATTCCCGCTCTGGTCCTTCATGTTGTGGATGTAAATTCCAAGCATGCCATTGCCGCGTTCATAACTCCTCTTGACCTCGTATTTGACCCACTCGCGATTTGAGGCCTCCGCGCCAATAAGGACGACAGTGACCGAGGTTCCATCGAGCTGTTTATTGATCCAGCGCTTGATGGCCTCATCACCTTCCTTCTTGACCTTCTCCCATTCCGCGGCATCCCAAAAGCCTGCCTCCTCGCGGTCTGGCTTGGTAACCCAACTATTACGCACCTGGCTGGCCCGCCAGATGTCCCTCTCGAAATGGAAACTGAAGAAAACTCTGCGCGCCATGGCAATCAATTCGTCTTCGTGATTTCGAAGTCGTTCACTTTCTGGCTCATCTGGGCCGCGATATTGATGTACCAATTCATATTTGTGATGAAATCGTCCCATTTCACCGGATAGATGTATGAATGATTGGTGCCCCTGTGGACGCGGCCTGAGTTGGGATGGTTCGTGCAGAAAAACGTATCAGGGCTTTTGCGGTTGAACATATTTTTCGAAATGATGCCAAAGGTTGAACTTGTGTACCAGGTCATGCAGCCATTTTGGCAAATCGTTTTCACGAAGTAGTCGTAGCTCCCGTTGCGATCTGGCAGTACGACGGCCAGCATGCCGTTCGTCCTGCTCGTCCTGTTATTCTTTGTCATTTCCTTCAGCGAGTACGAAATCTCCCACGGAATCCATTGATCCTCTTCGAGCATCGACGGGTCTTTCATGTTTTTCGAAATGAGGACAATGGTGATGCTCGTACCGAAAATCTTGTCCCGCAGCTTCGACTCGATGGTCTCGTTTTTGAATCCAGCGAGGCTTTCTCCGTCGTTCTCGCCTTTATAGATATGGTCATTCGCGTCCAGCCATCGCGTGAGTTCGTCAACGTAATGGCGTGCCGTAGTGGGGACCAAGGAAACGAGCCCGCCTCCCGACGGCCTCAGAGCCTGCACATCCGCATCACCGTATTTGTAGCTGACAAAGATTGACCTGGGCATCGTTAACTGCTCAAGAACCTCATCACGAAGATCATGAGACTAAGGAGTGGTACGTAAAACAAAAGTAGTGATGCGGAGATGACGCATCGATACCATTTGTTCTTTGGTTCTCTCTTGAATGGACGGGTATCCTGCGAAAAATCGATCTCCATTTCGTCAAGATTTCTCACGTGGTCATAGAGGCTCCTGAACAGGCGCTCCTGCCTCAGGAAATACCCATCGAGCGCCCAAAGCACGACCGCCACCCCGAAGGCGAGGGCAAAGAATTTGGTATTGGCGTCCTTGGCGGCCAAGGCAAAAAGACCCGCGATCAAAGTGATCGCCCATCCCTTCAAAAAGAACAAATTGCCCGCCATGCGGTTGATCACGCCTTGGATAAACTCAAGGTGCTTCCGCTTGTTCTCTCCTGATTCGACCTTCCCCATGCGCGCACAGTACCACAAACAAGCGACTAAGTCACTAACGTAGTGTGAGTTTGTCGAATTGCGAGTTACTTTGAGCAGTTTATTGTAGCGAGGAACGAGTCAGCAGCTGCCCAGCCATGCACCTTGAATCACGTGGGGAAGACATGGTGGTCTACTTATGCACACCGATCCACGCTCGCATTGCTGCGGGCGTGGGCCCCTCCCTCACGAGGGGAAAACGCGTCTTCAAAACTACGGATCACAAGTCCATAATCGAGAAGTCGAGTGTGCCGGGGTTCTGCGTAAAGTACTCACAGAGCCGCGAGATGAGTTGCGCGACGGGTGCGTCTGAAGTTCGATGTATCTTTCGTTCAGGGGCACAACAGCAGCAAAAGAGGCCGCGGTGAGATTGATTTTTTTGCGGAGCTCTATATAATGAATCCGTAAAGCGGGTATCGTATAACGGTATTACATCTGGTTGCCAATCAGACGACAGGGGTCCGACTCCCCTTACCCGCTCATCGACAGAAAAAATTTATAGTAAAAATCCCCCGGACGAAATGGTTTTGTCGTCCGGGGGATGGCGCGAAACGGCTTAGTTTGAACTTCGGGGATTCTCCCGGAGGCTTTTCCACCATGCGTGCGCTTCGGGCGGGGCATTGTGGAAATCCCAATATCCGGACCTGTCTCCCGTGGGAAGGGCGGGAACGTATTGCCCGATGGTGTCGCCTTTCCCTTTCCTGCGGTCGCTTTTCCAAAAAAAGCCGTGGTTTCTTTTTTCATTCTTTTCGGCGCAGTTTACGCAGAAAAGTGCGGTGTTGATGGAGTGGATCGGTGCATTTATGAACCAAAGCCGGCACCATATGGCCTTGCACTGGCTGCAGAGATAGTTCAATGGTATTTGCATACTGATCTCAGGGATCCTTTCCGGGAAATGCTTCAAAGAATCTAGCAGAAATATTGTTATAAATCCAGTGGTGGCCGGTTAGGCCAGGGGGGCGGGGTTTTTGCAGGATATTTTTCTATAGAGTACAATCTATAGCAATGATCCTCTCCGACCGCGACATAAAAAAATCACTCAAAAGCGGAAGGATTTCGGTCGAACCACTGTTCCCGCATGCGATCCAGCCGGCGTCCATCGACCTCCACCTTGGCAAAGATTTTTTGGTGTTCCGCACGAACGACCAGGTGTGCATCGATCCGAAAGAGCCGATCGACCACATCATGGAGAAAGCGGAGATCAACGAGAAGAAGCAGTTCGTCATCCATCCCGGCGAGTTCGCGCTCGGCATGATCTACGAAGTGGTGGGCGTCGGCGATGATATGGTGGGACGCCTGGAAGGCAAGTCGTCGCTCGGGCGCATCGGTCTCATCATCCACGCGACCGCCGGCTATCTCGATCCGGGCAACAAGCTTAAGATGACGCTGGAGCTCCATAACGTTTCACCGCTGCCGATCAAACTTTACTATAAAATGCCGATCGCCCAGATGTCGTTCACGCCGCTTTCCTCGCCCGCTGATCATCCGTACGGCAAGAAAGCGCTCGGCAGCAAATATTATGGCGCGATGAAACCGCAGGCGTCGCAGTATTGGAAGAACTTCAAGAAGAACAACCAGTGGATGAGGTTTGGGAAATAAAAATGCGCCCATGAAAGAGAACGAAGCATACCGTCCTGATTTTCCCGCAGAGCAGTGGACCGACCAGGAGCGATTCCTTCTTGGTCCGTTCGTAAGCGACCTCGACGGATTCATTTCCGTCCTGCGCAATCTGCCGCCGGAGATCGTGGGCGCGCTCTGTTCCCGCGCGAGCCGCGCAAGCGGGTCGCTCGTGCGCATCCTCCATGACGAATATCTGAAGCCGATCATTGACAGCGATCCGAAGCTTGGCGAGGAGCTGAAGGCGACGATCGAATCGCTGAACACGCACGGGTTCAAGAATATTTTGAACAATCAGCGCGCGCAGTCGTTCTACGTGAAGTGGCTCTCGCAGTACGGCGATGATTCCATCGCGCAGATGACGGGAACGCACGTGGCGTTCTGGGGCATCTCGCAGGTGGCGATGAAGTATCTGGAGGACCAGCGTATCGGCTTGGAACCGATCGAGAAATCCACCCGCTATGTGAGCTTTGCAAAAAAGATCGGCGGAAATTATCTGTATTACACGCCAAAGCCGGATCTTGAGAAGCTGGGCTTACTCGCGGAATATAAGACTGCACTTGATAATCTTTTTGAAGAATACGCCGCGCTCATTGAGGAGCTAAAGGTGTGGCTGAAGGCGAACTATGAAGAAAAGGAGGGCGTGCTCGAGAAGAAGGCGTTTGATACGTTGCGCGGCATGTTGCCGATGGCAACGCTTGGCCAGGTCGGATTCCGCGGCAACGCCCAGGCGCTGGAATATGCGGTGAACCGGATGGCCGCGCACGAACTGGGCGAATTCCGGTGGATCGCGGATACCTTGAAAGGGGAACTGGATAAGGAGATCCCGTCATTGCTGCTTCGTTTGCAGGATGAGAAGTCAAAGCAGTATCAGGAATATCTGGGGCATCGCATGCAGATCACGCGTGATTTCGTAAAGGCGACGTACGCAGATCTTGTGCCCGCCGATGAGGCGACACCCGCGACGGGGCCGGTGGTGAAGCTTGTGGAATATGACGCCGATGCGGAAGAAAAAGTGATTGCGGGGATCCTTTATGCGGCAAGCCATGCAGGCTGGGAAACGTCCCTGATGAAAGCGAAAAAACTTTTGCCGGAAGAAAAAGAGAAATTGCTTGGTGCGTATATGCACGGCCGCACTGCGCGCTGGCACAAGGTGGGTCGCGCATTTGAGAACAGCTATGTGCGTTTTGATATTTTAATGGACATCGGTGCGTATCGCGACCTGCACCGCCATCGCATGATGACGCAGGAGCGCCAACTCTTCAGCGTGCGCCATGGATACGATATGCCGCAGGAGATCGCATGGGCCGGACTTGAAGAGCGGTATCGTGCGGCACTGGAATCGATCGTGCCGTTATTCAAGAAATTAGAAGCATCTTCTCCGGAACTCGCGCAATACGTCGTCCCGCTTGCGTACCGCGTGCGGTTCCAGCAATACCAGAACCTGCGCCAGTTCTTCTGGGAGGCGGAGCTTCGCACCGGACCGCAGGGCCATCCGAACTACCGCTTTATTGAGCAGGAAAAATTTCGGTTACTGAAGGAAAAACTTCCGCTCATCAGCAAAGCGATGATCGTGGATATGAACGATTACAGCTTTGCCCGCCGCGGCACGGAAGAGGCCATTCTCGCAAAAGAAGAGAAATTGAGGAATCGATTGCGGGGGAAGGGCGAGTAAGAGATAGGCCGAAGCGCCGCGTTACAGCCCGAGCGTTTTAGATGCGATCGCCCACACTTTTTCGTGCACCGCGTCGATGGAAAGCAGCTGGCCGTTCTCCACGCATTCCACGACGGTAAAATCGTCGGGGAACAACTCCGCGATCTCAAGGTATATCTTTTCCGTTCTTTGAAGATGGGGCAGATCCGCTTCGTGAATATCTTTTTTTAGCGGCGCTGTTTCCCGGGCCGCCCTTTTTTTCCTGAGCTCAAGCGACAGTTCCGCCGGCATGTGCAGGATGATGTTCAGATCCGGCTTGGGGATCTTCAATATCCCGTATTCAAGGTCATAAAGCCATTTAAAAAATCGTATCCGTTCGTTTTTATCTTCTAATTTCGATCCCTGATGGCCCATGTTCGAACCGACGAAGCGGTCAAGGATGATCGTTTCATTTGCGAGAAGCCACGGGATCAGGCGCTTTACGCTTGCGTCATAGCGGTCCATCGCATAAAAAAGAGACGTTTCATAAGGGCCCATGACATCGAGCGTTCCGTAATTTCCCGCAAGATACTCCCGTACAAAATAGGAAGAGGGCTCTTCGTATTGCGGAAAGTGGATAGCATGCGCCATGGTTCCCGAAGGAATCCTTGCGATAAGTCTTTTTAATTGCTCGCTTTTTCCCGACCCGTCCGGCCCCTCTATAACAATGAATTTTCCAGGCATAGTTTCTATAGTATAGGGGAGCGGCGGCGGGCAGGCAAAGAAAAGGTCTCCCTGCTTTGCCTGCCCGACCCCAAAGAGCTATACTGAACGTATAAAGAGTGCCCTATGTTGTGTGGGGCATTTTTGCTAGAGACGAGTAACTTATCCACATAATTCACGTTGTACATGATAGACGGTGAGGAAGAAAAACTCATTCGGTCAGCCGTCGGGGGCGATTCCTCGGCTTTTGGCTCTCTCTATGACCGCTATCAACCGGCAATTTACCGTTTTATCGTGGTCAAGGTCGGCAGCCGTGAGGAAGCCGAGGATATCACCCATCACGTGTTTTTGTCCGCCTGGCAGAAGGTGCGCACTTACCGGCACCGCGGGCATCCGTTCTCGAGCTGGCTCTACCAGATCGCGCGGAACATGGTGATCGACCACTATCGTTCAAAGAAGGACGATGTGAGTCTCGACAAGCTTGACCCGGAGTCATCCATTATTCCCGCCGCCGCGCAGTTCGACCTCGCAACAAAAATGCAGCTTGAGAATGTGCATCGTGCGATCGCCGAGCTCAAGCCGGACTATCAGGATGTGATCATCCTGCGGTTCATCGAAGATCTGCCGCTCAAGGAAGCCGCGGCGATCCTCAAAAAATCCGAAGGCGCAGTGAAGCTTGCCCAGCATCGCGCCGTCAGGGAGTTAAAAAAGAAACTGGGTGATGAAAGCAACGACGATGAAATTATCTGACATTCTTAAACAATTCAGGAATATCGAGCCCGACGCTCAATTTTCGCAGCGCTCCAAGCGGGAGATTTTGCTCTCTCCGCGAAGCGAGCGGATGACGATGCGCGGGGTGTTCGCCTTTTTGCATCTGCTTGAAACGGGGGCCGCCGTCGCCCTCGCCGGATTTTTCATACTTATTTTGACGAACGGTTTTGCTCCGGCAAGTTCCATTGCGCCCATCCAATATTCGGTGATCGATCCGCAGGGATTGCACGCGGAGGCGCAGGCGATCGATATGCAGATCCAGCTTGCGGATATTGAATATCCGCAGGTGGCATCCACTGCCGCGATGGGATCGGTCGCCGCATCGCCTGCGGCGCTCACCAAAGTTTTCGCCGCCGCGCTCGGCGTGCAGGCAACCTCATCCGCTTCCACGACGGCCGCAGGCACCGATGGATCGACATCGACCGCGTCGACCACCGCCTCCACCACGCTCTCCGTCGACCAGGCGCTCCAGCAGCTTTCACATTAAATTTTCATTGACCGCCTATAAGATGAAACATCTAAAGGCATTCGCCACGGGCGCATCTTCCATCCTGTTGCCCTCAAGCATCCTGCTTGCCGTCGCAGGCGTGGTTTTTGTTTCCGGATTCTTTCGCGCCCCGGTCGCGCATGCGGCCGAGTGCGGCATCACCACCACGGACATCGCAAAAATATCGGCGATCCAGAACGATCCGACGCTGAGCTATGCCGACGAAATAAAACAGGAACTTGCATTGCGCAAGCAGCTGGTTGGCAAGACGATCTCCTGCGCCCAGCAGGAAGTACAGACGTTCCGGGCGAACCTGGCGAGCACCACCGTTCCGGGCGATGCCCAACCGCTGCAGTCGCAGCTACTGGGAAGACTCGGAGAAGCGGCGGGATTTTATGATTCGGAATCGGCAAAGCTGAATGTCGTCGGCATCGCCGGCAGCGAGGCCATCGCGCGGGAAATGCTTGCGTGGCGGCAGGGAACATTTCTCCCGCTCAGCGAGAACGTGAACAATTTTATCCTGTGGGCGCAGAACCAGGATCTTTTTGATACGGCGCAGGCGCGGATGACGCAGACGGAGCGCGCGGTGTCGTTCCTTGAAAGCGCTTCGCCGAATGCCGATCTCCAGGCCGCGTTCGACGGTGCGCAGGCGTCATTCAACGATGCGGAAAATGAAAATGCTGCGGCGAAGGCGGCGCTCATGCAGAATCTTTCGCCGGACCAGTCGCTCGCGCTTATCAAGCAATCGCTTGGTTCGCTGTCGGATGCCTATCAGGGGTTCTTCACTGTGAGCACGTTGATCAGCAAGATCCTCCCGCAGTAGCGCGGCATATCATCCTGCTTACGCCTTCGCCGCCGCGAGGGCGATTATTTTTTTGGCGCCCGCGCGCCTGAGGACGCGCGCGGCCTCGGTAAAGGTGGTGCCGGAAGTGGTAACGTCGTCCATGAGGACGATTTTTTTGCCGGCGATCGCGGCGCCGGGCGCGGGGGCAAAGCACCCTTTGATATTTTCACGGCGCTCGAAGATATCTTCGGTGTCGCTTTGGGGTTTGCGATGCTGGACGCGCGCAAGCAGGCGTTCTTCGAACGGGAGCCCGGCTGCCGCCGCGAAGGGGCGCGCGATGAGCGCGGACTGATTGAATCCGCGTGCCCGCGCCCGTTGCGGCGAGAGCGGCAGCGGCGTCACGGTGAATCCGTCGAGGGAGAGATGGATGCGCGCAACGTAGCGGACGAGGAGTGCGGCGAGCGGTTCCGCCGCCGCGGCGATCCCCTGGAACTTGAGCGCGTGAATGAGCGCGCGAAGCGCGTTGCCGTCGTATGCCGCGGCGGCGCCCAACAGGAACGGCGCGTCCGTATGGCAGATCTTCTTTTGGTCGGGAAGCCGCGCCGCGCAGATGCCGCAGAAAAGGGTGTCAAATCCATCGATGCTGTTTTTGCATGCATCGCAAATGATGCCGCCGGGGATGGAATCGCCGCAGGCGACGCACGCCGGCGGGAAAAAAACGTCTCCGAAGAAGTTGAAATTCATGCTATTATAGTAGAATAACGTGCATTAAAAAGATCTTAAGCGGAAGGTCATCAGCTTTTTCATGAACAACCCATTTTCTTCATTTTTCCCGACCGATGCGTATCTCGGCGTTGATATCGGTACGACCTCCATCAAGATGGTGGAGGTGAAAGCCGGCAAAAAGGCGCCGCGCGTCACCAATTACGGCTTCCTTGAATCGAGCGGGTATCTTACGCGGGCCAATCAGGCGCTGCAAACGAGCGGCCTTAAAATATTTGAAAAGGATGCGGTGGCGCTGTTGAAGGCGCTCATCCGTGAACTTGGCACGACGACGAAGGACGCCATCGCGTCACTGCCTCCATTCGACGTGTTCATGACGCTTGTGGATTTTCCCGCCATGGAGGAAAAGGAGATTGCCAAGGCGCTCGTGTACCAGGCCAAGCAATATGTTCCCATGCCGCTCAGCGAGGTTGCGCTCGATTGGATGAGGGTCGCGGATTACGTGGATGACAAAGGATTCGCACACCAGAAGATCTTGCTGATCTCCGTTCCGCAGGAGCAGATAAAGAAATATCAGCATATGTTCCAGGCAGCGGGATTGCGCCTGCGCGCGCTCGAGATAGAATCGCTCTCCATTGCGCGCATTTTCGCCGGCGATCCGACCGCGACGACCATCGTGGATATCGGCTCCAGGTCCACGAACATCATTTTCATGGAAAAAGGCGTGCTCGTGTGGAGTGCGCAGAGCGATATTGCCGCGGCATCGCTCACTCAGGCGCTCGCGACGAGTCTTGGGATCAATCCCATGCGCGCCGAAGAGCTCAAGAAGCAGCGGGGGATCCTGGGCACCGGGCCAAACTACGAGTTATCCACAATAATGATGCCGTTTTTGGATGCTATAGTTAATGAGGTAAAGAAGGCGGAGTATACTTATCGCCAGCAATTTCCTACGGCGGCAAAGACGGAACGCGTCGTCCTCGCCGGCGGCGGCGCCAACTTGTCCGGTATCGAAAAATATTTTGAGAGGGATTTCGGCATTCCGGTGGTAAAGGCGACGCCCTTTTCACGGTTCGAGGTTCCCGACGAGATCGGTCCGTTCATTCCGGAACTTGGAGCTCCGATGACGGTGGCGCTCGGTCTCGGCATGAAGCAATTCGCCAGGTAGCCAGGTTTCCAATAATCAGCAACCAGCCAATGCCACTTCCAGAAAAAGTAATAGAACAATTGGGCAGGGATCCGTCGTCCGGGACGGAAGGGTGGGCCGTCGGCGCCCTGCTTTTTTCCGGCGGCATCCTTTTTCTTTCCATCGTGATCTATGCCGGGCTCTCGTTCGGCTATGCGCCATATCTGCAATCGCAGCTTACCGATGCGCAAAACAAGGTGAGTGCGCTGGACAATTCCATTTCCACGGGCGAACAATCCCAGCTGATAGATTTTTATTCGCAGATATCGAACCTTCAGGCACTGTTGAAGAACCATGTGCTCACTTCCCAGTTTTTCTCATGGCTTGAACAGAACACCGAGGCGAACGTCTATTATCAATCATTCACGCTTGCGGCCGGTGGCCGCATCACGCTTTCCGGCGTGGCAAAGTCCGAAGCTGATGTGAACCAGCAGGTTGCCATATTTGAAAATTCCCCCCAGGTCTCAGCGGTGACGGTATCCAACGTGACGGCTCCGCAGCTTTCCGGCAGCGGATGGGATTTCAGCGCGACGCTGATCATGAACCCCTCGGTATTCGGGGTGTCCGGCAAATAATACTATGAAACAAGAAACCAAACGCTTATCCAGTCTTATCATCGCGGCACTTATCATTGCCGCGGCGTTGGTGGTCTACTTTGAATTTATCGTGCCGGCCTACGCGAACCTTGAGACCATCAAGGGGCAGCAAGAAAGCGAAGCGACGCTCTACAATAACGAGAATCAGATCGTGAGTAAGGGGAAGAGCTTGCTTGCCGCGTACCAAAGCGATGCATCGTCAAGCCAGGCGGTGACATTGGCTTTGCCGGTGGGTCCGGACGTATCGGGGGCATTGGCGCAGATATACGGCATTGCGGCGAATGCGGGCGTTGCGATACAGGGAACGTCGATCGCGATCCAGGCGCTGCAGACGGCCATGCCGCCGGCGCCTGCCAGCGGCAGCCAGATAGGGAGTGCGGCGGCGGCGGGGTCGGTCATCAAGCCCACCGGCACGGTCTCATTCCAAGTCACCGGATCGGGAAGCTACGAGGCGTTCAAGCTTTTCCTCCAGGGGCTTGAGACGAACATCAGGATTCTGGATGTCACCGCTGCATCGCTCCAGCCCGCCGCGACCGTTACCGTGAAAGGGCAGGCGGCAAACCAGGACATGTTCACCTTTACCGTAACGGTCGTAACGTACTATCAGGCACCGTAATAAAAAATACTATGGCAATCATCGTTGAAGAAGGGGAAAAAAAGACGAATCTCCTGGGCGTCATCGGATGGCTGGTGTTTTTGGGCATCGCCGGCGCCGCCATCTACTATGTATTTTTTGCCCAGCCGGAGCTGGTGGCCATCCCTTCAACCGGCAGCCTGAGCACCATCGCTCCCATCACGCAGCTGTCATTGCATCCGGAGACGGTGATACAAAGTCCGGCATTCGCGGTGCTGAAATCCACAGTCACGCTGCCGACGCCGCAGGGCCCTGCGGCAGTGGGGCGGCCGAACCCGTTCATCGCACCGTAATAGTATATAGAATACAGTATGACCAGCGACGAACTACTGCAGCAACTTCAGGCGCGCGGGATGATCACCGACGCGATCGCGACGCGTCTTAAGCGCGACGCGATCGTAAGCGGCGAGTCGCCCGAAGACATTATCGGGAGGGAGCGGATCGTTCCCGACGAGCAGGTGGCGGCGCTGAAGAGCGAGCTGCTCAAGGTGCCGTATAAAAAAATAGATCCGGAGGCGCTCACCGAACAGCTTATGGGAATCGTTCCCGAGGAGACCGCGCGGACGTATCATGCTGTTCCTATCAGCATGCAGGATGGGCTGCTTATCGTCGGCATGCTGCATCCCGACGATACGAAAGCGCAGGATGCGCTGAAGTTCATCGCGCGGCAGAACCATTTCAATCTCGGCGTCTATCTCATTTCATACGAAGATCTTCAGGCGGCATTGCGAAAATATTCCCCGTATCGCGCGGAGGTCGCGGCGGCGGTGCGGTCGTTGAACGTCAAGGAGGGTTCGGGCGGCCAGCAGGTGATCGAGCTTGAAGGCGGAGACAGCGCGGATGCGCCGATCATCAAGATCGTCGCGGACACATTCAAAGAAGCGGTGATGAACAAAGCGTCGGATGTGCATATCGAACCGCAGCAGAAGACGCTGCGTATCCGCTTCCGCATCCAGGGCGATCTGCAGGAAGTGGCGTCGTTGCCGCAGGAACTTGCCCAGCCGATCACCTCGCGCGTCAAAGTGATATCCAATCTTAAGATCGACGAGACGCGTATTCCGCAGGACGGCCGCTTCCGCGCAAAGCTTTTCGACCGCGATATCGATTTCCGCGTCGCCACGTTCCCGACGCCGCTCGGCGAAAAGATCGTGATCCGCGTGCTCGATCCCACGTCCGGCCTCAAGAGCTTCGAGAACCTCGACTTGCTTGACCCCACGCGCGCGACGATCAAGAAGGGTCTCGCAAAGCCGTACGGCATGGTGCTCATCACCGGCCCTACCGGCTCCGGTAAGACCACGACGCTCTATGCATTCCTGCAATCGCTGAACACCGAGGACGTGAACATCGTCTCGCTCGAGGATCCGGTGGAGTATTTTGTGGCCGGCATTAATCAGTCGCAGGTGCGGCCGGAGATCGGATACGACTTTGCATCGGGACTCCGCCAGATCCTGCGCCAGGACCCGGATATCATCATGGTTGGCGAGATCCGCGACGGCGAGACCGCCGGACTTGCGGTACAGGCCGCGCTTACCGGACACGTCGTGCTTTCCACGCTCCACACGAACAACGCGGCGGGCGTCATCCCGCGCCTCATCGACCTTAAGGTGGAACCGTTCCTTCTGCCCGTGTCCCTCAACCTGATCATCGCCCAGCGCCTCGTGGGCGTCCTGTGCCCGGACTGCAAGAAACCGGAAGAAGCTCCGGCGGAAATGCAGGCGGTCATCAAGGCGGCGCTCGAAGGACTTCCCGCGGAGGTCGTTTCGCAATACACCGCGCCATATAAGATCTACCATGCCAAAGGATGTGCCACCTGCAAGGGGCGCGGCATCGTTGACCGGACGGGGATCTACGAGGCTTTACTCGTGACGCCGCAGATAGAGACGATCATCAACGAAGGCGCCACGACGCAAAAGATCACGGCGCAGGCGCGGAAGCAGGGGATGATCACGCTCCGCCAGGACGGCACCGTGAAAGCGCTCCGCGGAAGGGTTTCCATGGAGGAGATCATCAGAGAGACGGACGACTCGTAGGCGAAGAGAGGGAAGCACGATGCCGGAAACGCAAATGTCGCCAAGAACGGCGTGCCTTTCCAGTACCATACTTCTCCCTGGCTGCCTCGTTGTGGTAATATGAACATATGAACGAATATAAACAGCAGTTGGATGATCTCCTGACGACGACCGCGAAACAAAATGCGTCGGACCTCCATCTTTCGGTGGGGCGCCGCCCGACGTTGCGCATTGACGGAGTGCTTGTGCCGCTCCAAAAAGAACCGGTTATGACGCCGGATTCCGCGGAAGGGATCATATCGCAGATGCTCACGCCGGAGCAGAAGGCAAAATTGCTCACCCAGCGGCAGATCGACTTTGCATACAGTTTCGAGGAAAAAGCGCGCTTCCGCGTGAACGTATATTTCCAGCGCGGATACCTCGCCGCGGCGTTGCGCCTTATCCCCACGCGCATCAAAACCATAGAGGAGCTGAATCTTCCGCCGTTGCTCCATGATTTCGCCCAGCTCTCGCAGGGATTCGTCCTTGTGGTGGGCCCCGCCGGGCACGGCAAGTCATCTACGCTTGCGGCTATCGTAGACGAGATCAACCACACGCGCACCGATCATATCATTACCATCGAGGATCCGGTGGAATATCTTTTCACGCAGGACAAATGCATCGTCTCGCAAAGGGAGGTGGGGAGCGACACGACGAGCTTCCATGCCGCGCTCCGCACGGTGCTGCGCCAGGACCCCGACGTCGTGATGATCGGCGAGATGCGCGACGCGGTATCCATCGGCACGGCCATGACCGCGTCCGAGACGGGCCACCTCGTGGTATCCACGCTGCACACCAACTCCGCGGCGCAGACGATCGACCGCATCATCGATTCGTTCCCGGCCGAGCAGCAGGGGCAGGTGACGTCCCAGCTCGCCGCCACGCTCGTGGCGATCGTTTCCATCCGGTTGCTCCCGCGCATCTCCGGCGGCCGCATTCCGGCGATGGAGATCATGATCGTCAATCCCGCCATCCGCAACCTTATCCGCGAACGGAAGACCTACCAGATCGATCTCGTCATTGAAACGAGCCTGCAGGAGGGAATGGTCACGCTCAACCGCTCGCTGGTGAATCTTATAAAGAACAAAGAGGTGACGTTGGACAATGCGGAGCTGTATTCGCTGAACCCGGCCGAGCTGAGGATCTTGCTGGAAAGAACCTAAAGGTGAAATTCCTATGAAGTTCAAGTATCAGGCCAAAACAAAAGAAGGGGCGGCGCAGGTCGGATTTGTGGAGGCATCGGACCGCGATGCGGCGAGCGCGATCCTCTCGAGCCATGACCTTTTCGTGCTGAGCGTCGTCGCCGTACGTCCGCCGACCGCATTCGATAATATCGCGGGATTTTTCAACCGCGTAAGCCGCAAGGACCTCATCGTCTTCACGCGCCAGCTGGCGACGTTGCTTGAGGCGCGGCTGCCGCTCAATAACGCGCTCAAGATCCTTTTTGAACAGACCGCAAGCCAGACCCTTAAAGGCGCCGTCTCGCAGGTGACGGAAGACATCGACGCGGGCATTTCTTTCTCGCAGGCGATGGCACGGCAGGGCAAGGTGTTCCCCGATTACTATATTGAAATGATCCGCGCGGCGGAGGTCACCGGCAACCTGAACGAGGTCGCGGCGTTCCTTGCCGACTACACGGAAAAGGAAGGCGATCTTGCAAGCAAGGCGGCATCCGCGCTCGTCTATCCGGGCATCGTCATCGGGCTGTTCATCATCGTCGCGTTCATCCTTGTCACATTCGTGTATCCGTCGCTCGGCAGCGTGTTTGCGCAAAACGGTGTCGCGCTTCCGTGGTACACGCAGGTGCTCCTGAATACCGGGAATTTCCTGCATGCGTGGTGGATCGCCGTCATCGTCGCCGTCATCATACTCGGCGTGTTGGGCATCAATTATTCCCAGACGGACGAAGGCCAGGCATTGCTGGACGAGGCGAAGATCCGCTTGCCGATCGTAAAGAAAGTATATTCGCCGGTGATCATGGCGCGGTTCGGCAACTCGGCGGCGCTCCTGGTGCACGGCGGCATTCCCATCGCGCAGGCGCTGGAGATCATCGGGCACATGGTGGGGAATTCGCTGTACCGTGACGTCGTGCACGATATTGCGGAAGACGTGCGCCAGGGATCGCTCCTTTCCCAGAGCATCGCAAAATATCCGCAGTTCTTCCCGCCCCTTGTTTCCCAGATGGTGGCGGTGGGGGAGACGACGGGAAAAATAGAGGAGATGTTCATGCGCCTTTCCGGCATTTATACCCGCGAAGCGAACGAGATCACCAATAATCTGGTGGATCTCATCCAGCCGGTGCTTATGATCGGCATCGGCCTTATGGTGGGCCTTCTTTTCGCCTCAATTCTTATCCCCATATACAACCTCACGGACAGCATCCACTAAATGCTATAATGATTAAGTTGATATTATCAAAAGGTCGAGAAGATTTCCCTCTAAAAGAACATGATTAAAAACGAAAGAAAGGGCTTTACCCTGATTGAAATCTTGATCGTCGTTGCGATCATCGCCATTTTGGCGTCGGTCGTATTGGTTGGTCTCGGCCCGACCCAGCAGGCAGGCAGGGACGCGCGGCGGCTTTCCGACTTGCACGAGGTGCAGAACGGCTTGGAGCTCTACTATAACAAAAATGGAGCATATCCAATTCCAAATCCTGCCACGTGGGCCACGTTCCAGACGACGCTTACCGGCGCGGGTATCGGGGTGAATTCCGTTCCGAACGATCCGAGCAGCGGAAAGAACTATATTTATGCCTGGAATACGGGGGCTACCACCTATGAGCTTGGAGCAAACATGGAAAGCGCGAACGGTTCAGAATGGACCAATTATGCCCCTCCGACGAACTTTACGGCAGCGGGCATAACGGATGGCGCGACGCTTACCTGCACCCAGACCGCACAGCAGTTCTGCGTTTCGCTGTAGGCATTCCCTGTTTTTGGAACATTCCTCAAAATCCCGCTTCGGCGGGTTTTTTGATGCGCCCGGCGGGACGATCAATATATTTTTAAAGTAACGGCCGGCGTTTTCTGCTATCATACTATGGATGGATCCGCTGACATTGGTCACACTTTTCATTTTCGGCATCGCGATCGGAAGTTTTTTGAACGTCGTCATACTGCGCTATGACGGTGAGCATTTTTTATTGGATGCGAAGATGATCGGCGGCCGGTCGCATTGCATGCATTGCAGGCAAACGCTGCGATGGTTCGAATTGGTGCCGCTTTTCAGCTTTTTATTGCAGGGCGGCCGCTGCCGGCGCTGCAAAGCGCGGCTGAACATCCAGTATCCCATCGTTGAATTGCTCTCGGGGTCGGTCTTCGCGTTCGTGCCGCTTGTGCTGGGAACCGGTGCCGCGCCGCTCATCGCTATCGCCGCGTTGTGGGTCGCCGTGTTCGAGGCGCTGCTCGTCATGGCGGCGATAGATATCCGGCTTGGCATCATCCCGGACGAGATCAACATCTTTCTCGGCGTGATCGGCGTTTTTCTTGCGATCGTTTCTGTCGGATATTTCGGCCCGGCGAACCAGTCGTTCCTCGGCCCGTATGCCGCGATCTTCGGCGCGCAGGGGAGCGCGATCCTCGCGAGGGCCGTCGGCGCGGTCGGCGCCGGCGCGTTCTTCGCCCTGCTCATTGCCGCCACGCGCGGCAGGGGGATGGGTATGGGAGACCTCAAGCTTGCCATCCCGCTCGGGCTCGTCTTCGGCTGGCCGGACATTGTTTTCGTGCTGGTGTTCGCGTTCGTCGCCGGCGCCGCGGTCGGCGTGCTCGCCATCGTGCGTGGGAAGAACAGCATGAAGGGCACGCTGCCATTCGGGCCGTTCCTCGCGCTTGGTGCGGCGACGTTGTTTTTCTGGGGAGCGCCGATCTTCAGCTGGTACTTCTCGCTGCTCGGGATCCGGTGAAGATGCCGCCAAAGTGATAGAATGGATATACGGATGAACAAGAACGGTTTTACCATGATAGAGATACTCGTGGTTCTCGCGATCACGGCGCTGCTTTCGGGCCTTGCGATCGTGTATACCCACGCGGGGCAGGACCAGATATCGCTCTCCATAGAGGAATCAAAGATCGCGGAGCTTATCCTTGAGGCGAAAGATCTTTCCGTCGCGACCTATGCCGCGAACGTCAAGACGTGCGCATACGGCGTGCATTTTAATTATGCAAGTTCCACCTATTCGCTCTTTGAATATAATACCGCGCAGCCGGTATCCGGCGGCGGCAGGGAGATTTGCCCGTCGCTTGCAAGCACGACCGCCGCCGGCGCGGTCAGCGCGGGTTCTATGAAAATTTACGCCAATGGAAGCTGGAATGTCCACGTCGCGCAGGGCGTCGTATTGCACGACGGCGGCGCTGCGAGTGATACCATCCAGGACATACTGTTCTATCCTCCCGACCCGTATACTCTCGTAAACATCAGCAACAACACTTTTCTCGGGTCGTTCACCACTCCCGCCGCGCCGACCGCATATATCTATCTGAGCACTGCCGACGGGAGCGCCGTGCGCACGATCGGCGTCAATTCCGCGGGGCAGGTCAGTTTATAGAATGCCCCATATGCGATAGAATGTAACCATGAGCCCTTTCGCCCATTCCTCCCGCCGCGGCCAGACGCTCGTTGAAGCGCTCGTCGCACTCAGCATTCTTACGACGGGATTCATCGGTATCGCCACGCTCCTTACGAAATCGTTCCAGTTGAACCGTACGACCATGTACGACACGCAGGGCACGTACCTTGCCGCGGAAGGGATCGAGCTTGCGAAAAATTTGATCGATCACGACGTGTACGAATACCTGTCCGGAAATCCGCGCTACAGCTGGGGGAGCTGTTTTCCGCACGGGCAGGGATATTATTATCCGATAGATTACCAGACGGTCACGTGCAGCCCTTCAAGCCTGAAGTACCAGTCTTCTCCGCCGAGCGCCGCCCGCAGCACGCTGTATTTCAATCCGACCACGCACCTCTTCAGCTTTGACCCCTCCGGGGCCGTGGCAACGAATTTTACCCGCACGATCTACGTCGCGAACAACGGCAACGAACTTGACGTGCAATCGACCGTCGCATGGACCGACGGCGGGATCTCCAACAGCATCACTCTTGAAGACCATTTCTATAACTGGCAGCCATGAATAACATGAAAAAAGGATTCACGCTTGTCGAGCTGATGGTGACCGTGGGGCTTTTCATCATCATCATCACGATCGCGGTGGGCGGATTCACGAACGCGGTCCGCACCCAGCGGCAGGTTTCATCGCTTATCTCGGCGCAGAGCAACGTAAGCCTCGTGCTCGAGCAGATGGCGCGCCAGATCCGCACGGGATATCTTTTCTGCAATACGATAGGGAACACGCAGACCGGCAGCGGCGCGCTCGGCACCACGCCCGCGGGATCCGTTCCGGATTGCGGCTGTACGCTTTCGTACCCTCCCGCCCCGTCGGGCTCATGGACCTGCAATGCGCTTGATTTCTATGACGCCGAAAGCAACCATATTTTGTATTCCACTTCCACCACCGGCGCGCTTATGGAATCCGTCAACGCAAACCCGGCCCAGGCCGTCACCGGCAACGAAGTATCGGTGAGGTACCTGCAATTCCAGCTCTATGGACAGGTGGAAGGCGATCATTGGACGCCGCGCGTCACCATCTCCATCGGTATAGCGCCCAGCTCCACCGATCCGGCGGTCGCAAGCGATGTCATCAATCTCCAGACCACCGTGAGCGCGCGCACGATAGATTGCGTGCCGGGAGCAAGCCCGGCGCAGTGCTGATCCACCCCCCCTTTACATTCCTCCATTTATCTGCTATAACTGTAACCAGTACGACTGCGGGCTGTTTTAGTCTGCGGAGGCTCTTGCAAGCCTATCACAACGGAATATCACGGAATTACGGAACAAGGAGGAACGACCATGCGCAGAGCTGCCTTTGCGAACAGTGTATCGTCTTTTGCGCTCGGGCTGTTTTTCTGCCTGGGCGTCGCCTTTACCATCACATCCACCGGTTGCGGAGGGAATACCTCCAGCGGCGGAACGACCACCACGGTCACTTCGGTGACGGTCAGCCCGGCAACCAAAACCATTATGGCGGGAGATAGCATCTCCTTCACCGCGACGGTCGCAGGGCAGGATAACCCGAGCCAAGCGGTCACCTGGTCGGTCAGTCCGGCAACTGCCGGAACGATCACCTCGGGAGGAGTATTCACCTCTTCTTCAACGATTACCGCGACCACGACGGCCACCATCACGGCGGCCTCAACGGTTCCTGGATATACAAACATCACGGGATCCGCGACGGTCACGATAGACCTGCCGGTGGCACAAAATCCCACCGCCTCGATCACGGCGTCGCCTTCCGTCATTACGCTCGGAAGCACGACGGCGCTCACCTGGAGTTCAACGAACGCAACGTCCTGCACGGCATCGGGTGCGTGGTCCGGAACCCAGGCCACAAGCGGCTCCGTAACGGAGACGCCGACGGCCACCGGTACGGCAACGTACACGCTCGTATGCACGGGAGCGGGAGGAAGCGCAAATGCTTCCGCAACGGTCACCGTGAACGCGGCGCCTCTGCCCGACATCACCTCGGTGGTGCCTGCAACGATCTATGCGGACGCAGAGATCATAGTGGGGAATATCCAGGTCAACGGATCTGGTTTTGCGGTAGGACAAACGTTTATCACGAGCGGGATCGTATTTGGAAGCGGAGCCATTGCTCAAGTGGTGAGCCCGACCCAGATCGCTCTCAGTCTTTCCTTTGACACCCCGCACTATTCGCCGGGATTCATTACCATGAATCTTTGCGAAAATTCCAACGGCACCAATTGCGGCACTCCGGGAACGCTTGCGTTCCTCGGCGCGCGGAACTATCTTGCGTCTTCTTCGACCGGGGAATGGTTTTTTCTCGATCAGGCGCAGGGTGCTCCGTCGGGGCAAAACGGTTACGTTCGGAAATACAAAGCCGACGGAACCGCGGAAAGCAATTGTTATATTGGGGCGTTGTTGCATAGCATCGCCGTAGATGATGTAACAGGGTTTTTTATCGTCGACGGAGTTGCATACGATGCAAGTGCCCAAAATGGTGGTGCTGGATCTTGCGATAGGTCTTACACCCCCTATGCCCAGAACCTTCCTTCGGGTACCATCATGGCAACCGCTGCAAAAAATGGATTTACCTGCTTTACGCAACCATCCAATAATGCAGCGTATTGTTTTGATCTTACTGGGGGGCAAGGAGCAACACCATTTGTCACCGCTTCCAACCTTGGTAACGATCCGGAACCGATCGCGATGGGGACGTTCGGCACCGAAACCGATGCATTCGTTCTCTCCGTAAACGATACGCCGTCGCCCCTGCTTCATAAGGTGCGCGCGTCGGATGCGTATACCGGAGAGGAGCCTGCGCTCCCGCTTCCGGGCATCACGCCGGCAAGCGCGGTGCAGGCGGCGAATGTTACCGCGGGCGGATGGCAGGTGATAGTGTTCGACAGCGGCCCCGCTTCCGGGACCATTGCCGTGCTTTCCACCTATGACCAGCTTCTTGTGCTCGTGAACGAGAGCACGTGGACGGTCACGCAGAGCGTAAAGCTCTCCGGCATTCCGTTCCGCATCGTTGCGGACGACGTCAACGGCCGCGTCCTCGTTGCATACGCAAACCCTGTGAATGCAACGACGGCGTACGCTTGGGTGGATGCGGCATCGGGAGCGGTCACCCCGCTTACGAGCACGTCGCCCCTCCTTTCCGTCGGTCTCGGCTTTGACGGGACGAACATTGTTTCGTCCCAGCGGAGCCAGATCGGGCTTGTGCCGAACCAGTGATCCTTCGCCCCTCTCAGAACAACGAGAGGGGCGTTTTCTATCTCCGATTATCCACAGCCCCCGTTTTCCGCGCATCTGTTACTATAAAGAGATGAAAGATTCAAAGCGCATCTGGGTGTGGGTCGGCGTCGTGGTGGTTGTTCTTGCCGTCGTGTTCGCATTTGCCTGGAGGCCGTCGTCAAAACAGCCGGCGAGTTCCGGTCCGGCACCGGTCTTTGCGCCGCAGGGTCAGCTTGTGCCGCAATTCCCCAAGTCGCTCATTCTTGACAGCAATGCGGCGATCAGCGGGAGCTACTCCATAAATTATTCCTCAAGCACCAACCAATACACGGCAGAATACGATTCGTCGAGTACGGTGGTGTCGCTCTACACGCAATACAAACAATATCTTCCGGCGAACGGGTGGACGATCACGAACGACATGAATAGCTTGTCCGGTTTTCGGGGCATCGCCGGGGGAAATGCCTCTTCGAGTGTTCAGGTTGCCATCAACGCACACGGGGGAGGTTCTCAGGTGACGATCACATATCTTGTGAAATAATATGACCATGAATACAAAAAAAATCATTAAGATCATCGGAACCTCCGTCGCGCTGTTTGCCGCCGCATATTTCGCGTTCGTGGTCTATTCTCTTCCAAAGACGGCTTCCGCTGCCAGCGGCGCTCCTACGGTCACGTTCATTCCATCATATGACACCTCCAATTGGGGGGCGGGAACACAAAATATCAACGGCGGACAGCTGAAAATATCGGGATCCGGCCCGTTCAACCAGGATTTCAGGGTTGAATTATGTCTGCAGGATGCGCGGGGAGCCGTGGGAACGCAATGCTTGTGGACCCCATGGGCGAGTGCTGCCGCGCCTGCGGGAACAAGCCAGATATCGGATTCGCATAATGTGCCAGAATATAATAGTTCGAACGCCGCCACCTGGTGGAGTCCGTGGGGAGGAAGCGGCGGATCGGGGCCGTGGCTCATTCCAAGCGGCATACCGGCTATCACCGTCCAGACCCGTTCGTTGCCGGCGGGGGAGGTGGTCAACAATGTCCAGCTCGGCATCCAGTTCATTGAATATAATTCAAGCAATCCGGGCATCGGTGCGCAATGTTTGCACCAGATCGGCGGAAACGGGTCTCTTCCCCAATATCCCGGCGATTCCGGATTGCCGCCGAATGTCATTGCCCATCCGGACGGCGCCGAGTTCACTCCGATCGGAGGCGGGGTTAGTGCCGTCACCAATCCGGGCGCATTTGGCTACGCCTCTTACCCTCCCGGTTTTGCATATGGATGGACGAATGGAAATTGCGGAGACCCGGCGGCTCTCAGCGACACGCCGAACTATTTCCGTATTTATATGAGCGGGGGATCGTATAACGCCAGCGGCGCATCCAATAATATTCCCGCTTCAACGAACGTATCGCAGAACGTCACGACGGGTACGAACGGCAGTCCGGTGGAAATAACCGTCACAAACACAGGCGGATCTGCCTGGGTGTCGGATCAATCGACTCCGATCGCCGGAACACAATCCGGAACGTGCAACGGCACCGGCGGAACCCAGCCTTCCGCGAGCGATCCGCAGGGAACGTCGTGCACGGTGTCAATGAACAATTATTCGGATGTTTTTGAACTTCAACATATTTCCGGTTCATTCACGGTCGGCAGCAATCCGGCGCAGTACAGCCAGGTGACCCAGCGTACCTGCACGGTAGGCCCGGCGGCATGCAGCAATAGCGCGTGCACCACGCAAAGTTCGTGCACCAGCCTGGGGTCGTGCCCCGGTCCGAATACTGGCAGTTTTGGTCAAACGTGCCAAAGCCCAACGTCATGTTCTTCGCCTGGATGCGGAGGAAATTGGATCAACGGATGCAATGCCACATGGAGCTCCCAGATCCAATGCACGGTGTCGGGTAATCCGAACATCGCGCCGGGTGCGACGGCCGTGTTCAAGCTTAATTCACTCACCGCGCCTTCAACCGCAGGACTTTATACCGAGACATGGCAGATGCTCAGCAAAGGCTCCGGCAATTTCGGATCACCGATATCGAAGACGATACAGGTTGGAGCTCCTGCCAACGGCACCATCGCGGTCGCATCGGAAAATTCACAAACCCATGGTCCGCTTACGGCGCAGTGGCTTTTGGAAGCCAATACGGCGCAAGATAATCCCTGCGGAGCATCGTGGTGTGCACCCGCCACTAATGCAACTTATCAAAATGTCGCAATAGATACATATACGCTTCAAATCAATAACGCCGCGACTCCGAGCGGATATGTGTTGCGTTCAGTGCGGCAGGTTCCTATTGCCAGCCGATTGCCGAATTGGCTTGATACTGTCCTCTCGTTCGGCAAGGGGATCGTTTCCCCTGATGCGCTTGCATATACCTATTGCGGCATGATCAATGCGACTCCGACAAGCTGTCCTAATAATGTCGGGAGTCTGACCATGCCGAATGGCGGAGGATCGATAAATTACGTCATTCTCTGGGATCCGATCGCGACCATGGGCATAAGCCAGAATACGTGGTCGCCTACGGCGGCATCAAACGGGGTCGCAGTCACGCAGCCGGTGACCATCACTAACACCGGCGCGCCGGGATCGACGCTTACGTGGACTGCAAGTTCAAATGCCAGCTGGCTTTCCGTTTCTCCAGCTTCAGACAATACCGGCCTTACGAATGGCGCTTCCGGCAAGGCATCGGAAAATGTCACTATCACTGCGAATCCCGCGGGGTTGAGTTTGGGGCAGCATACGGGGACGATAAGTTTCTTCGGCACTTCGCATCCAGGCGCAGGTTCGCCCACCCAAACACTCACCGTCACCTTTACCGTCACCGGTTCGGGCGGTGCCGGATATAGCTGCTCCAGCAACGCGTGCGTTTCGGTGGGATCCGGCGCGCAATACGCCACGGTGGGGCAATGCGATACCGCATGCGGATTCAGCGGCAGCGTTTCGGGGGTAACCGTGACCTGCAATCCTTCTTCTATCTATACGAACGGAACTTCCACGTGCAGTGCAATCGTCGGCGGCGCCGGAGGATATAGCTCCGCAGTGACATGGTCCGCGAGCGCGGGTACCATCACCGCCGCGGGCGGGTATACCGCTCCGGGATCCGCCGGCATGACGACGATCATGGCAACATCAAAACAGGATCCGACAAAATCGGGATCCACGCTGGTAACCGTAAGCACCCCGCCTCCTCCGGCGTGCACCTCTGCCAGCTGCCAAGCCACCTGCAATCCGGTGCTCACCGCAAGCCCGTCCTCCATCGTCGTCCCCGAATCGTCAAGTTTGTCGTACAGCTGTTCCCACGTTACCGAGTGCCAATTGACGGGAGGCGACCTTACCGGATCTGCCCCCATTTACGCCTCGCCGAGTCCGGGGAACATCAGCGGAACCGCCACCACCACGCCGTCCGTCACCACCACATACACATTGACCTGCGTGAACAGCAATTACAGCAGCGATTCGGTGAATTCCACCGTTCAGGTGACCGTGGGCGGATCCGGCCTGTGCGAACAGAATCCGAACGGCGCGGGCTGCCCGGGGGCGCAGTAAAGGAGGTATCATTTTTAGAAATAAGAAATAACCACATCGCCAGATACTTGTCAAATCTGGCGATATGTGTTAAAATTCCCTCCAGCACAAAAGACCGTGCAGAAGGAGAAAAACCCCAATGTACCTTAACCTAATCCGTGTCGGATTCATCGGCATGTTGTTGGCGATGAGCGTAATGAACTCATCGTCGTCCGCATATGCTCAAACGTCCTTTTCCCCGGAAGGAGACGAGGTCCCGAAAGCACCCGAGGCGAAGCAGGTCCAAAAAACCAGTTTCGGCTTCAGGGCTTCCGAGGCTTTTCTCGCCGGAGGCACGGCGTTTGACATGACAACCACCGTTCAGGGGTTGAGTCACCCTACGACAGCGAATAGGAGTGATGGCAGTTTTCTCACTCACTATTACGTCAAAGAGACGGGCTGGGCAGGCGTTTTCGGCAATCGGGATGCGGTTACTGCGGTGGCCGCGAATGTAATCCTGAATGCCGGAATCGACCGCTATAGCCGCAGACTCTATGCACGTGGGGGACGATGGCGGGCTCTCGGGATCGGAACGCTCCTCTTAAAGGGAACGTTGAACTCGATTGCCGCGGGCAGCAACATACGAAATGACGCACGGATAGACCAACAGGTAAGGCTTGCAACGGGCTATAAGGGCCGGATCATCTGGTCCCGATAGTCCCGTTTGGCTTGGCTGGCAGGCGGCGGATAAACGTCCGGTGCCTGCCGGCACCTTGTTTTACGGGGTATTTGAGGGGGTTGACATTTTTTGCCAATGCGCCTACGCTAAGGTTAGATTTGAATTGACAGAGACAAGATATGGGAATTCGGGGATCTGCGTGCCGGGTAGCAAGGGGTTGCTACGATCCTTCCGGTGTGTACACACCGTCCGCGCACAGCGATTTCCTCCCGCAAGGGCCAATTTCGAGTGGATTCATTACCCACACGAGAACGGCCCTTGCAACGACTTTTTTTGGCGAGGCCTGCTCAACTACGAGCAAGGCTTTTTTATTTGAAAAAATTCCTCGCTGTTTTCCAAAACTTGGATCGCATCATGTCCGAGATGGAGAGATGTCCGCCGCACGGGAGGAGAAGGTGCGCGGAAGGTTTTCCCGATAGTTTTATGTTTCTTATTATACTTCGTCCTGCGGCGGGGTATAATAGAGGGATGAAGCAAACACCGTGCGTCCAAAAAAACAGGCAGCAGGATAGCCGTTCCGGGCAGGCGATGCTCATTGCGGTGCTTTCGCTTGGCGGCGCCATCCTCGGCGCGACGACGGTCGCCGGGCTTTTGACGCTCTACCAGATCCGCGCAACCACCAACACGGCCAATTCCGCAAAGGCGATCTTTGCCGCCGATGCGGGGGTGGAATGGACGCTCTTTAACCATTATTGTGTCGCCGCGGGCCGGTGCCCCGGATATGGGAACGGTACGGATTATCCTATGCCTTCGTTTATCACCGCGAATGGAGCAACCCCATCGCTCACGGTTGATTGCTACGTCGCCCCCGACGCATCCGGCGCAACAACGACCTGCAGCAACGCAAGCACGACCACCGCGATATCGAGCGGCATCGCGAACAGTTCCGAGCGTGCGTTCTTCCTTGGCCTTAACGGCCCTCCGAGCTATCCATAACCCTCATTGAGTTTTTTTGATGACCAAAGACCAGGCAAAAACGCGGATCGAGAAATTAAAAAAAGAGATCAATAACTATCGGTACGAATATCACGTGCTGGACCGTTCGGAGATCTCCGATGCCGCGCTCGATTCGTTGAAAAAGGAATTATTCGATCTGGAGGCGGAATTTCCGGAACTCGTGACGCCGGACTCGCCGACGCAGCGCGTGGCGGGTGCGCCGCTCAAAGAATTCAAGAAGGTGCGGCACGGGGAGCGCATGACGTCGTTCAACGATGCGTTCTCGGAAGAGGACATGCGTGACTGGTTCGCGCGGCTCACGAACTATCTGGGCCGGCCGTTGCGCGCCGCGACGGTGCACCGCGTTCCGGCGCCGCTCTTCTATTGTGAGCTCAAGATCGACGGGCTGGCGATCGAGCTGGAATACGAGCACGGCATTTTTACGCGCGGATCCACGCGCGGCGACGGGCTGATCGGCGAGGATGTGACGCAGAATCTGCGCACGATAGAGGCGATCCCGCTCCATATTTTGCCGCCGGAAGACGTTGAAAAGAACCTGAAAAAAATGGGATTGCGCGCGGGCGATTATGACCTTGCGCCGAAATCGCTCGTGGTGCGCGGCGAAGTGTTCCTTACCAAAAAAGAATTTGCCAGGATCAATAGGGAGCAGGAGCGCACCGGCGGAAAAGCGTACGCGAATCCGCGGAACGTCGCAGCTGGATCGATCCGCCAGCTGGACCCGCGCGTGACGGCAGGACGCCGTCTTGATTCGTTCCAATACGATATCGTGACCGACCTCGGCCAGAAAACGCACGAGGAGGAACATCAGCTGCTTGCGGCGATGGGTTTCAAGACGAATCCGCACAACGCCCCCGCGCGCTCGATGGACGAAGTATTCGCGTTCCGCGAAAAATGGGGCGAACCCGCGCGGCGCGAAAAGATAGATTACGAATATGACGGCACCGTGGTGCTCGTGAATGACAATGCCACGTTCGCTGCGGCGGGCATCATCGGCAAAGCGCCGCGTGCAGGCATCGCGTACAAGTTTTCGCCGCGCGAGGCCACGACGGTCGTGGAAGACATCAAGGTGCAGGTGGGCCGTACGGGCGCGCTCACGCCGGTGGCAGTCATGCGTCCGGTGAATGTCGGCGGCGTTACGGTCACGCACGCGTCGCTTCATAATGCCGACGAGATCGAGCGGCTTGGGCTGAAGATAGGGGATACGGTGATCATCCAGCGCGCCGGCGACGTGATCCCGCAGATCACGAGAGTGCTCCCGAACCTGCGCACCGGCCGCGAGCGCGCGTTCAAGATGCCGGCGCGCTGTCCTGTGGACGGTTCGCCGGTCGTGCGTGACGGCGATGGCGTGATCGCGCGGTGCTCGTCGCGCACCTGCGCGGCACAACACCGCGAGGCGCTCTATCACTTTGTCTCCCGTGCGGCCTTTAATATAGAGGGGCTCGGGCCGAAGATCATCGACAAGTTTTTGGATGAAGGGCTGATCTCCGACGCGGCGGATATTTTTGAGCTGCAAAAAGGCGATATCGCGGCGCTTGAGCGGTTCGGTGAGAGGTCTGCGGAGAATATCGTGACGGAAATCTCTCAAAAAAAACATGTCACCCTGCCGCGGTTTTTATACGCGCTCGGTATCCTGCATGTGGGGGAGGAGACGGCTGTGACGCTCGCGAAGAACTTCAATCTCCCGCATGCTGATTCCTGGATCAAAATAAAGGATATCGCGCGGGTGTTTGCCGGCTTGTCGCTTGAGGATCTCCAAAAAGCTCCGGACATCGGGCCGAAAGTGGCGCAGAGCATTTACGACTGGTTCCGCGAGCAGCGCGATATGGAGCTGCTCGCGCGGCTTGAGAAGGCGGGCATCGTCGTGGAGGCAATGCCGGCGCGAAGCGCCGCGAGCAGCGCGCTTGCGGGAAAAACGTTCGTCATCACCGGCAGTCTGGAATCCATGAGCCGCGAGGAAGCAAAGGAAAAGATCCGCGCGCGGGGCGGTGATGCTTCCGAGTCGGTGAGTAAGAAGACGAGCTATCTCGTGGCTGGTTCAGAGCCAGGCTCAAAGTTCGACAAGGCGCAACGGCTGGGGGTGGAAATAATCGACGAAAAGGAATTTCTGAAATTACTCCATTAAAAAAGAAGGTTGATTTATCGCCACAAAAACTATAGAATCTTCAAGGTAGATTTGCGGTCGTAGCTCAATTTGGTTAGAGCACCGCCCTGTCACGGCGGGGGTTGCCGGTTCAAGTCCGGTCGGCCGCGCAGTATAAAAAGAACGTTTCTTCGGGGGCTCTTTTTATTCAGTCATAACAGTCGGGTTTGAACGAGCGACAAGTTGATTTGCTGTCTCTATGAGGTAAACTGCAGTTATACACTTCGTATGGCTATGCAAAATGATAAGCAGAAAGTCATCAAGGACAAGACCCTCCCTAGATCCATAAAATCAGTGGTGCGGATGTATCCATCTAACCAGGTCAACAGATTATCTTATGGGGGACTTCCGCATATCGGCAATGCTCTTTGGGGCGCGTGGAGCTCGCGCGAAACGCAGGAGGCTGCCGAAGCATACGAATATTACAGCCTCTCCCTGAATCTTCTTATCAAAGGATTTAAACGGCCGACCGTAGGGAAAGTGAGGCTTGGTGGCGGAAGTCCCGCCCGATTCAAGCCGTTCGAATTATCAATCTCTAATATGAAGAGCGCCATGGAAAGAAGGATACTTTCCGATTATCCACTTGCGGCAGGGGACGGCGTCGATAAAGAGCCCATCATTAAATACTTCAATAACATCCATTCTTTGAAAGTTAAGTCGGACAATATTATTTTTACCCACTCGAGTACGCAAGCATTCACCCTTGTAATGGAAGCTATATTGGACTATGGGGATGTCGTGCTAATGACCGCGCCCAATTACGGACTCTTTTCTTTCATCCCGGAAAGGGTCGGAGGAAGGGTGAGGCTTTTACCGTTGTCTCCTACTGATGGATGGAAGGTAAACTCCCACAAACTTGAATCACTTATCGCAAAAATAAACACTGAGCTCCAAAGAGATTACGATGTGAACCGCGGAAAATACGTGTTTCGGCGTTCTGATATCCCTCCAAGAGTAGCAGCGTTCGTCAATCTGAATCCCCATAATCCTACAGGGATAGTTTATGGCGAGAAAGATAAGTCTCTTTTGTTGACGATAGCAAATATTTGTAGGAAGGCGGGAGTGTTCGTGATCGACGATCTTGCGTACGCTGGCCTGGAGTACGATAGGAGCAATCCTGCGCTACCGATTTGTAGTCTGACAGGTCAGTTTAAAAATACCATCACTCTTTATTCGCTTTCCAAATCCTATGGGTTGGCGGGAATCAGGTCTGGCCTCGTCATCGCGGATGAAGTAATTAGTTCTTTGGTGAGGGATAATATCTTTCAGGCATCCGACTCGCTATCGCTCTTGCAATCCTCGGCTATGAGCGCAGCATTTCCTTCGGGGAAAAAGCAGGAAAAAAAACGGGAGAAGTATTTCGCCTCCGTCACAAAAAAATATCGCGAGCGTTATATTTTTGTGAAGGCTATCGTGCTTGGCATGCACCGACTTAAACGCGAAGAACTGGCGCTCTTAAATAGCATCATAAGAGATAATAGTTTTGCTATTGATACGGCCAAAGCAATGACCGGCATCAAAGATGTTGATATTGTCCTTGATCCCGAGTCCGGATTTTTTGCCCTCCTCGATTTATCAAGGGTGCTTGGAAAGACTTATAAAGGATTCAAGATCGTCGACGACAGAACATTACTACAATTCCTTTACACATCCGGGAATATCAAGGTCTTGACTGGGAAAGCTTTTTTCTGGGCCGACCGTAATCAGCTCATCGCAAGAGCGACTGTGGCGTTGGATTACAAGGATTTATTGGCGGGATTTTTGCGACTCAAGCGATCGATCGAATTACTCTCATGAACGTCTACATCGCCTCTTCAAAAAAACATGCGGGGAAAATATCGGAGGATATCCTCGTGCGTGACGCGTTGATCGCTAGGGGTATGCATTCGGAAATAATTCCCCTGGAGAAAATCGCGACCGCGCCGAGGTCGTTCGATTTTGTGATGCTGAAAAGTATCTGGGGATACCATAAAAGTTATCGGCGATTCCTTGAGCGAATAAAGGATCTTAAAAAAAAGAAGATTAAACTGATGAATGACTACCCGTTTGTTTTCTGGAATATCGATAAGTACGAATATTTACGGGAAATAGCACGACTAGGAACTATTCCGACTATTCTTTTGCAATTGAAAGGTGTGAAACGGCCGCCGGAACTTCGAGGGATCCTTTCCCGGGCATGCGATACATTGGGAGCAAGGATCATCGTCGTCAAACCTCGCATATCTGAAAGCGGATATCTTACATTTGTATATAAAACGGGGACGAACACACGAGGACTATCCACGATTGAGGATAACAAGCAGGGAGGGTTTATTGCTCAACCATATCGATCGGCCATTATAGCGGGAGAATTATCGGTCGTTATGATCGGGGGAGAGATCCTTTATGGGATAAGGAGATTCCCCGGGATTTTGAGCGGGAAAAAAGATGCGATATATGTGCGTCCAGGAGCCATTTCTCCTGCGCTTCAAAAGAAAGCAGTAGAGCTTAAAAAATACTTTATGAAGAGATTCGAAGCCACTCCCGATATTTGCAGAATTGATTTCTTAAAGAACGGATCACGGTATGAGATTCTAGAGGTGGAGCTCATCGACCCAGATTTGTATTTTAGGCGGATACCAGAGAAAATGAAAGAGCGCGCGGTAGAGGTGCTTTGTCGGCGATTTTTAAAATAAAGAATTCCATATGTATAGAAAAGGAGTTGCGGCGCTCATAAGTAACGGAGAGGGGGAGTTTCTTTTAGTGAATTTAAAATCGTTCAAAGAACGATACTTTGCGATTCCGGGAGGCGGCGTTGAGCCCGGAGAAGCGTTAGAGGATGCGGTATACCGCGAAGTGCATGAAGAATTGGGCATCGAGAAAGCGTCTCTCCAAATGATCGGCAAGAGCGACCTTCCCTTGCGATTCAAGTTCAAAGAGATTAAGCTGCTTCGCAACAGACAGGAGTATGAAGGTTCGGAACGGTATTTCTTCGGCTTCCGTTTCATAGGAGAGGATGATGAAGTATTGCTTCAGAAAAATGAGGTAAGAAGTTATGTATGGGCGTCCAGGAGTTCACTTAAAAATTACCTCCTTTTCGATAACCAACTCCAAGAGACCGAAGAAAAAATAAAGGAGATATTTCCCGAAGCGCGGTGATATTTGACAGAGCTGCTAATCACGTGCTTTAATCTTGACAGATTCGGATATCTCCCGGATCATGCACATTTCAAAAGGAGGAGGTGCGTTCCGTGAAGCGAGCGCTTGATGTCGCAAAACCCACCCTGCTTTTCGTGGAAGAGTATGAAAATACTCTCTCAAGGAAGGTGGTATCGAACGAGACCATCAACCCGGTATTGCTGAGATTTAAAGGCGCCACGCTTTTCAGTAAGGCGCATCTCACAGCCACTGCCGACATTCATTGTTTTGTTTTTGATAAAACGGAGGACGTCGAGAACGAAGCCCGCAGATTCGTCCATTTCTGTGACGCTCATGGGATCACAATTGACTTCTTTTATAACGACTCCGAATTCCATCAGGAGCGGATCCAGCGGTTTGCTTCTTTGTTGGGGCTCCCCGGCGCATTGAGCGAGTATCAGGCTCTCTGCGTGAGGGATAAGTTTGCGATGAAGAATATGCTACGGAAGCTCGGACTTCCGACCGTATCCTATCAGGAAGCGGGGTCATTGAAGGAAGTAGTCGGCTTCGCCGATGTACATGATGGATTCCCCATCATTGTGAAGTGGCGCAGGGGATTTTCATCCAGGGAGGTATATAAAATTGAAAACAAGGAACAACTGGAAACGCTTCAGCTCGATTACTCTACTGGGCGATTCATAGTGGAAACGTACTGTCCACACCTGATTTGGTGTTTCGATGCGCTGGTGCAGGAAGGGAAGGTTATCGGGATGTTTCCGGCGTGGCTTCCCTATACAAACCTGAGCTTCGCGGAAAAAAAAGAGAAGTTCGCCCAAATCACTGTCAAAGAATCTCCTAGGGTTGCCAAATTTGATGGGAAGGAGGTCGCCCAGGGGGTAATCGATCAACTGGGTCTGAAGAACGGCTACATGCACACCGAGATATTCATCGACTTCCATGGGCAGCCCGTTATTTGTGAGTTCGCATGGCGTACGCCCGGAGAGCATATGCTTTCGAACCACAGTATCGCTTTCGGGGTGGATGTTTGCTCTTTACTGATTGATGTCATAGTCGGAAGAACTGTTCCGGAATTGCCATCAAATGGGGTGCAGTGCGTCGGGGATATGTTCCTTCCTTTAGCCGATGGCGTCATCACCAAGATCTCTTCTTACAATGAACTAAGCAATCTTGAAGGAGTCATTGACGGTGGCGTCAACTATAACATGGGGGATATCATCCAATCTCAACGGCAGTACACGAGTTGTTCCGGATGGGTCCAGGTGAAGGGGAATACTGCGGGAGAGGTGCTGGCGAGGATGTTGAAGGTATATGAACGATTCGAGATTATGACAAAATAATCTCTCGGGGACGTCCAATAGGACGCCCCCATTTTTTTAATAAAAAGCCCGGACGGTATTTCTGTCCGGGCTGGCTAAAGAATATGGAATATTCTCACACTTTCGGCGGCTTCCGATTCATTTCTCGGCCGATGGATGATGTTCGCGTAGCATCTGACGCCATCGACCATAGAAGGTTCTCTACTCCCAAATTTAAAGCGGATGCTTTCTGGAGCGCAATCGACAGGATCAAGCTCCCTGCCCGCGATGCACAAGAGTTTCTCGACGGCATCTTTGCCGATCACAAGTCCTGCTTCGATATAAGCATTCTCGTATTGCCGAAAAACTGCATTGCGGTATCTTTCGGCAAGATCGTAGTAGATTCTTTTAAGCGCCCACGTAGGGAGCACGACCCGCTTGCTTTGTGTGATTATGAGTCCGGTCGATTCAATCATCGTCCTGATCTCTGCTCGAAAAGCTAACGCATGCGGCTTAATAATATACGAGCTCTCGCTCATCACCCCTCCTTTCAAAGAAAAAATGTTTCTGTATATATATAATATAAAAAAAAGTATTTTGTCAAATTCAGTGCCGAATTTTTAGTGACTGCCTTTTAATTCTATTAGGATATAGAATAGACGTATGCCTCCCCAAGATTTTCAAAAAAGAGTGGTTGCATATATCGAAAGCGAGTACAACTCAGGGTTTCCACTGAAGAGTCTTGAGTTGCCTCCTCAGGGGATGAGTAGTTCCGTCTTTTTTATAACGCTTTCGAATGGCATAGATTGCGCCGTAAAGTACGGAACGAACGCGATGAAAGATGTGCCTGCATTGGAATTGATCACAAAGAAACAGATCGATATTCCTGTCCCGGCGCTCATTGCCTCTTTCATTTTTGAGGATGTGCCGGTAATTATTCTTAAAAGAATTAATTTCCCATTGCTCGAGTCCGTTCCAGTGGGAGAAATGCCGCTATATGTACCTTCTATGGTGAAAAATCTAAAAGAGTTGCATAAAATACAATCAGAAATCCCAGGATTACTTGCTCACAAAAAAGACGGAGAGACATGGAAGGGTATAATGCTTTCAATCTTCGATGGCGGCGATATGGACTGGAATGAAGTTGCCGCCAGGAAATCGTTGGACGGAGGACTTGTTTTGGCATCGGTTACCAAGATCAAAAAGAAGATCGGAGATACGGTGTTCGACTTGAAAGAATATTCATTGCTTCATACCGATTTCAATCAGAGGAATTTATTTGTGAACCCGGAAAGTCACGAGATTTCCGGTATCGTCGATTGGGAAGACGCGATGTTTGGCGACCCGATTTATGACTTTGCGAGAGTCCGCATGTATCTGTGGCATTTCAACTTCAGCGAAGCGGCGATACATGATTATTACGATCTAATGAACTTCTCCGCAGATCAGAAAAAGCTGGAGGACCTATATTGGCTTTCCCGGGTCATTCAGTATCTTGCGTGGTACTCTGAGGAGCTAACGGAGTTCAACGTTGCCCGAATAAAGCTGCATCAGGAATATTTGAGAAACTATAGTTGGGGATGAAAAACTTATGTTATCCTGAGGCTATGTCACTCGATCTTGCTGACGACATCATTAAAAACGTCCGTGCGATAATCCGAAAAGAAGATGCCACCGGGCCTCTTTTCCTCTTAACCCAAGAGCCTTCCGGCGCGTTCACCATTCCCGGCGGATGTAAGGATGCGGAAGATGCCGATCTGCTTGCTGCCTTGCACCGCGAGCTTCAAGAGGAACTCCATTTAGACCCCGCTGATTATTCGGTGCGGCCGACAGACATAAGAAAGGAATACGAACATCTCTACAACACCCCTCCCGATCGAGCCGGGAAGAATACCATCATCTCATTATTTCTTGTATCGAATCTTACCAAAGAACCGCGTGCGAGTGCCGAGATAAAAGATATTATTTGGGTTACTGCGGACGATGCGCTCCAGATGCTCAAAGCTCCTCATATGAAGGAGCTGTTTCGATTGGGGCTGGAGATTTCTCAAGCCGTTGGAAAGCGTCCTTAAATATTATTGAGGATCTCTTTCGTTGTTTCCTCCGGCGTCTGTTCGGTGTTATCAATAATCATTCCAAAGGATGGCGTATGGATGCCAATAGTATAATGGTGCTTGATTCGCTCTCGCTCCGGATCGTCCAGTTTCCGCGCGCCTCGGTCGGAAAGCGCAGTTTCGATTGACGGGGCAAGGGTGAAGTAGTGGATCGCTGTTCCAAGATCCGAAAGCGCATCTGCTATGTAGGCATGGTTCTTTTCGGAAAGAGGATAGGGGACGATGCAGGAAATGCCATGCTTCGTAAAATTGCGAATGACCGCAATAGCATTCTCGAGATTGATGGGGACAGCCGTATCAATCGGCATCCAGTCAATCATTTCTCGGAATGCATCGATTTCGACGGTTGCCGCATTCGGAATCTTCTTGGCCAGCAGTTTTGCGACCGTGCTCTTGCCGGAATTGATGGAGCCGTTGAGGAAGATAATCATTGGTTCTTATAATTATCGCACAATCACCGACTTAAAAAATCGCTCTTGAAATTCCGTCGCTGTGCGGATCTCTGCGTCGGTAAAATCCACGCCAACTGGGACAACAATCAACTTGTCATCATCGTCGTCCAGACGATGGATGATCGCAATACATTTTCCTGTAAATTCTTTAAGCGGCTCATTCGTGCCGAGTATATATGCATCAATTTCTTCGCCGTCGCCGCTTTTGGTGTTGGGGACGTAGCCGTAATTGACGGGATATTCGAAGCCCCATTTCGGATGTTTGCTGCCGAGCGGGCGGTCGACGGTAATTGTGATGTTCGTGCCGAGAAATCTCGACACGGGACTGAGCCATCGTAGGAGCAGATTTTTATTCCCATAGCGCCGATCAATTTTACCCAATTTTCCGATTGGCACCCATTCTAGCTGGTAGACGTTAGTGGGGGATTGCCGTTTCATCTCCTCGCCGCCGAAGGTCGGCGTTCCACTCCACGACTTTGCAACATAGAAATATTGATGATTGCCGTCGGCTTCAAACTCGCCGATTTTTTCGCCAAGCGTAATATCTAAATTGGTCTCTTCTTTTAGCTCTCGCACTGCGGCTCGTTCGGGTGTTTCGTTCGATTCAACACCTCCACCTGGAACAGCATAATACTCCTCGCCGTTCTTGAAGCGATGGAAAAGCAGCACGTTATTTTTATCGTCCAAAACAAATACAGCGGCGCGGTGCCTCATTCTATTGGATGGTGCTTTTCATACTCCTCGATGAGAATTATGTCGGCCATGTCCTTCTCTCGTCCGAGTGCTTTTTTGAAACGTTTGAGTTCTTCGAGGTTCATAAAAGGTATTCCGGCAATCACAAGCGCCGAGGCGATTGCCTCTGCGGTCGTGGTAGGATAGGCATCCCATGAAAGCTGGGGGATGATATCGATGCCTGGTTTCACGAGAAACGTTTTCTCGTATCGCTTTTCTTCCATCCAACTTCCATCTTCGCGAAGGTTGCCGAACAGCTCTCGCGTTACGGCGATATCGAGATCGTGGGCCGGGCGAATTCCTAACGCTTCCAGCGTGCCACTTCCCACGACAACGTATTGTCCAAACGGCAGATTGAGGGTTTTGACGCGCGTGAATATATCGGTAGAAGACATCTGAGCGGTTCGGGTTATTTTTTTATTTTCTTCGCCAATTCTTCGAGTTCACCATCATCCGCCCGTTTATAATCGTGCGACGAAATATATCCTTCGTATTTCTCGAAATATTTATCCACTTTTGACTCGATGGGTCGCCACTCTTTCATATCTTTCGTGCCGTGCATCGGAAAAAGTTTTGCGTGCACGTGATCCACACCGAATCCTTCGAACACCATGGCGGTGCGGCCGACATCATCGAGTTTTGCGTCAAGGAGTTTTGCCACCTTCTTCGTGGCGAGCATGAGCCCGGTCAGCACCTCATCGGGGAGATCGAACGGATAGCTCGAATAATGCTTCTCCGGGATGATCACCGTCGTCCCTTCGGTGTTGGGAAAGATAGAGAGGAACGCCAAGTAGTTGGCATCTTCCCATATCTTATACGACGGCGCTTCTCCGGCGACGATTTTGCAAAAGATGCATTCCATGCGTTTATTGTAGCAAGTTCAAACTAAATTAAGTAGAATGGATTTAATCCCATGTACAAACAACTAACCCCTTCTGATATCCGTCGCGTCCTCAATGTTTCGGACGATTATCGCGTGGATGGACTGCTTGTATCAGGTACGCATCCACCTCGGAAAGAATACCCCCACTTCGAGGAGGCGTTGCGATTGCTCGGCGTGCCGTACACGGAGGAAACCATTGAAGACAGATTTTTCCAGGAGGTGAAGAGCGTTGTCATCGGCCAGAAGCGCATCTGGTTTGACGTGGTATATGGCGCGGCATATCTGAGCGAACTGACGCATGTTGCCAGTATACTGGGATCCAAGGCGAATATTTTACTTGGCTCGTGCGGGGCATTGCAGGAGAATTTGATGCACGGAGACACGGTCATCCCATCGGCAAGTTTTGGAGACGAGAGTGTAACGAGGATGTACCAGCGGGACAATAAAGATTTTATTTATAGGGCGGACGACATTCTTTCACGGAAGATCAGGGAAAATTTCCTTGATCGAAGTGCTATGCATGACGGTACGTTGATGACCGTGCAGGCGATGCTGGGAGAAACTGAGGGGGATGTAAAGGAGTGGAGCCGGCAGGGGTATATTGGGATTGATATGGAATCGGCGACGCTTTTTGCAGTTTCGGCGCACTTCAGTGTTCCGGCTGCTGCATTGCTTTATGTTGCTGATAATCTGGCAAAGAACGAATTGGTAACCGATGCCGGATTTGCGTTGCTGCGTGAACAGAGACGGACTATCAGAAAGGAGAATTATATTGCCGCCCTGAAGATTCTTGCAGAGGTGAGTTAATGAGTAAGCATTGAGAATGGGATGTGTGGAATCATTAAGCGAGTTGGTTTAACATAATGCTATGAGCTATACACGCCGTCAACGGCGGGACAGCGACGATTTTCTGCTATGGAAACTGGGCGCTGGTCTTTTGGCACTCTACGGTCTTTATATGGTGGGCTTGTGGTACACCAATCGGATCGCGTATTGGGAACAGTTGGGCTACCTTACCGTCCTCCTTGTCCTGATCCTCATCGGAGAGGTCGCATGGGTAAATCTTCGTGCAAAATGGAGGCGGGAAAAAATGGAAAAACTCCTTGCGGCAGTACGGAGCGCTGGCCTCGAAGATTACCTCAATAATTTTATCAATCAGTTCGGTATGAATCCCAAGAAGGGGAAAGTATGGTCGTACCGTAGCTATGCCTTCGATTGGGATCGCATGAGAGATTTGCGGAAGTTTCTGATCGAAAAAGGATTGCCGCTCCGTAATGACGATTGGAGCGATCTTTCGCTACTGCTTCACCACTACATCCAAGAGCGCGAGGAGCGCTACACCCGCGAGAGCATTAGCATGGGACAGGGCGGTGCCTTCGCCAACCTCTCCGGCTCCGACTTTGAGAAACTCCTTTATCGCTTATTCGCCGCGATGGGTTATTCTGTCCAGAAGACCGGCAAGGTGGGTGACCAGGGTGCGGATCTCGTCGTAAACATGAACAACCAACGCACCGTCGTCCAGGCGAAGTGTTATACGAACAACGTCGGCAATGCAGCCGTGCAGGAAGCAACCGCCGCGCAGAAGTTCTATGGTTGCACGCGAGCCATGGTCATCACGACTTCCGGATTCACAAAGGAAGCATGGGATCTCGCGAAGGCGAACCGGGTGGATTTGATCGGAGGAGATCGATTGAGGCAATTATTGCTTCAATACCTTAAAGAAGCTTGGAATTAATTGTATTGAATTTATGCACACATTTCTTATATGGCTCTACATGGAGAGTATCAATCGTCGACTCAAAGAGCGCGGTGAAGCGGAAATATTAGGCTAACATGAAGAAGCTTCTTAAAATTGCAGTGATCTGCGGTGGCCCATCTTCCGAGCACGAGGTTTCCTTGAATAGCGCAAAGATGGTGTTAAAGAAACTTGACCGAAAGCGCTACGCCCCGACGCTTGTGGTTATCCAAAAAGATAAAAAGTGGAAGCTCGGACCTTCGAAGTCAATAGATATCGGCGCCGCGCTCGCAAAACTTCAATTGTTCGATTTCGCGTTCATCGCAATGCACGGTGTCTTTGGTGAAGACGGCAGGATGCAGGCGCTCTTGGAATGGATCGGCATCCCGTATTCAGGATCGGGGGTATTGAGTTCCGCGATGGCGATGGATAAAGGGATTTCGAACAAAATCTATCAAGAGCTTGGCATGAACGTGCCGGCTTATAAAATAATCAGCAAATATCCGCGAAGCTCAGATCATCGTTTTAAAGTTCCGGCGGTCGTGAAACCCGTTGATGGGGGATCAAGCGTCGGGGTTTCTATCGTGAAATCCACAAAAGAGCTCCAAAAGGTAGTCAAAGACGCATTGCGAAAAAATGATCGCGTTATGGTCCAGCAATTCATGCAAGGACGGGAATTCACGTGCGGCGTACTTGAGAAAAAAGGGATGGCGTTCGCGTTGCCGCCTACAGAGATCATCCCGCGCTCATCAAAATTCTTTGACTATAAAGCCAAATATAGAGTGGGCGGCAGTTTGGAAATCACGCCGGCAAAGTTGTCCCCTTCGATGACGAAAAAGATTCAGGCGATGGCGCTCGAAGCTCATCGCGCGCTTGGATGTCGTGGAATGTCCCGTTCCGACTTCATTCTTAATGGCTCAACCTTTTCTATTTTGGAAACCAATACCATTCCTGGCATGACGGAAACAAGTCTGCTTCCCCAGGCGGCACGAGCGAAAGGATTTAGTTTCCCAGCAATGCTCGATTTGATCATTGAGGCGGGTTTAAAGAGGAAATAATTGCAGTATCTGTCTTAAAAACGGTTCCAACATCATCCACCAGCCCGCGCAAACTATTTTTTCAGCGATTTCTCCTTATGCCAAAAGGATTTTTTTGGTTCAAATATGAGGTTAAAAAAACGGTAACGTGGATGATGCTTGAACCAATCTGTTAAACTTAATTCAATGAACCAAATGGAGCCCGGCAAGGAAAATCTTGAGAAGAAAATCGAAATCGCAACAGCAACGCCGGAGGATGAGAGGGGCATGGCGGAGGTTTTCTATAAAACATGGCTTGATACCTATCCGAACGAGGAAGCTGGCATTACCGTTGATGACATCGAGGACAGGTATAAAGATGCCTTTACTGAAGAATCACTAAGAAAAGGTAGAGAGCGAACTACTAACCTCCCCGAAGGAGAAAATCTTATTCTTGCAAAGGAGGACGTGAAAGTAATCGGCGTGTGTCGCGCCATAAGGCATTCCGACTATAATCAAATCCAAGCGATTTATATATTACCAGAATATCAGGGGCGAGGCGTTGGCCATATGCTATGGGAGGAGGCGCAAAAATCATTTGACCCTGACAAGGACACTATTGTTCAAGTGGCCACCTATAATACCAAAGCAATCGGTTTTTACGAGAAGCTCGGTTTTGAAGATACGGGAAAGCGGTGGAAGAACGAGAAGTTTAAAATGAAAAGTGGGGCAATGATACCCGAGATGGAAATGGTGATAAGGATGAAGGGTGGGGAGACATTTTAGGATTATCTATCATGAAGATCTATCAATTAAAACCGAATAAGAAGGAAGTGCTACTTGCGTGGGGACATGAGCTCATGACTACCCATCGGGCGGAGGCTTTGACGACGCTTGCCGAGGAAAAGTGCACGCATGAATTTGGGTACGTTTTTTCCGTTGGAGATGCTGATTACGCCGCGCTACACATGGAAGGAACTAACATCTTGCCACCAAGCGAAAGTGATTTGAATAAAAAACATAAGGAGATACTGCGTGATTGTATAGATCGCCCTCTTGATTTAAAAGAAATATACGATTTAATAACAGAGTAACGCGTTTATTTTTATCACCGCGCCAGGGATGGTTGTATGTGGGGGGTATTCGACATCCCTTATCGAAGCTATAAAGATCTGGCCATCATTCGCCCGTATCGCCGTTCCAGCAGCATCCACCAGGCCGCGCACTATTTTTTTTCTGTTTTTGCGAAGGATTTTTGATTCGTGCATAAAGCAAAAAATGCGTTAAAATATATTTTATGGATGAAGGGCCACTATTGATCGATCCTCACCTCCTCAATCCCCACGAAAAGATAGACCCGTTCCGGGCGTTCCTGCTTCTGGCAAAGATAGCTATGGACGGGAAGTTCATCGTCCCTATTTTGATCGACGTTCGGTCGAATACCATTCTTGACGGGCATCACCGGCATTGGGCGGCAAAGGTGCTTGGGTTAAAAAGGATCCCGTGCTGGCCGGTCGATTACCTCCGGGACGGGTCGGTTTTGGTTTCACCCCGCCGGGCGCGGATATCCGTCGGCAAGGAGGAAATAATCAAGCGGGCGCTTGAGGGAAACGTATATCCCTATAAAACAACGCGCCATAACTATGTTGTTCCCCGGGCCCGGCCATTCACGCTTTCCGAACTGAGAGAGAGGGACGAGCGTTAGTTTCCATCCCCTGACGCTATAGTATACTTAATCCATAATCCGCTCATGGCCAAACGGGCTTTCACCCTTATTGAATTGCTGATCGTCATCGCGATACTTGCGATACTTGCGCTGGTGGTCTTCCTCGTGATCAACCCGTTTCAATTATTTGCACAGGCACGGGATTCCAACCGCCTGTCCGACATGACCGCATTGAACATCGCGGTTGAGCGATATCAGTCGACGGTGGGCGGGTCGATGGGGGCTACAAGCACGGTGTATGTTTCCATCCCCGATCCGGAGGCGACCTCCACGGCGGGGGACCAATGCCAGGGGCTGGGACTTTTCTCTCTGCCCGCGGGATGGACCTACCACTGCGCGGCGTCCTCCACTTATTTAAAGACCGACGGCACCGGATGGATCCCCGTCGATTTCAATAATCTATCCCTGGGATCGCCGTTCAACACTCTCCCCGTGGACCCGGCGAATCAGACCTCCACCGGCTATTACTATACCTATACGACGAACGGTACGCAGTATGAATTAACTACCCTCCCTGAATCAACAAAGCAGCGCACTGCCATTCAAGACAGCCCTATGGTCAACGACTACCCGGGCGTCGTCGCCATGGGAACGAGCTTGTCTCTGTCGCCCCTCTATAACCCCGCCGGCCTGAACGGTTACTGGAATCTCAACGAGGGGACCGGCACGACCGCCATGGATACGACCGGCAACGGGAATACCGGAACGCTCATCGCCCCCTATCCAACGTGGGCCTCGGGCAAGATCAAGGACGGGCTTTCCTTTGATGGGACGACCTCACAATATGTCGACGTCGGCAATGCCCCGGATCTCAATTTCGACAGCAATCAGTCGTTCTCGATCGTGGCGTGGATAGATGTTTTGCCGGGTGACATTAACTATCTGCCGTTTTTTTCAAAGAGATCTACAACGGGTTCGATGCAGGGATTTGCATTATTCGCCAATACCGGCCAAAACCGTGTCATAGTTATCTTGACCGATCCGATAGGTGGTTACACACAAGGCATTCAGGTAGAAAGTCCATATAATTCCCTCATACCTGGGGGATGGCACGAAGTGGTTGTAACCTATGATGGTTCTTCTTCCGCTGCTGGAATTTCGATATATATTGACGGCATTAATCAGTTGCCAATCACTATCTGGAGTAACAACCTTCAGGGATCCATCCTTAACAGCAGCGATATGACGATTGGACGTGATTTAACCACCGGTACATTGTTTGGTGGTGCACTTGACGACGTCCGCGTTTACGGCCGCGTGCTCTCTCCTGCAGAGGTGCTGGCACTCTATAATGCGGAGCGATAGTTTTTATACGGATAAGTTATACTATAATATATAAACATATAGTGGATATAAAACCCATTTTCCAGCCATGTGTTGGCTGAGTGAATATATGCATTACCACCTTCACAGAAATCGATCCATATCCTTGGCCGCCATCGTCGGTTTCTTTTTCTTTTTTAGCATATTAGGAGCAGCCAAAGCCAACGCGGCGATTTCATTTGTTCAAGGAACGAGTACGGTTTCCGGTTTTTGTTGCTCAACAGGTACGTCGACGGTAACTTTTGGTTCCAGCACTACCGCAGGGGATTTGATCGTCGTTTCGGTGGCAAATATTCTTTCCAGCACTATTGCAACGGGCACGATTTCTGATACGCAAGGCGATATTTTTACGCTAACAACTTCTACTATTCTCAGCGGATCGCAATACACTGACGCGTTCACCTATTATGCAACGAACATCAAAGGAGGTCCCGATACGGTCAATTTTTACTGGACAAGCGCGCCGAACATTGTGAATATGGCGGTCAGTGAATACTCTGGTATTTTAGCGGGGAATCCCATCGACAAATTAAATCAAAACAGTTCGGAGAATTATCCGATAGTCTCGTTTTCCACTAATAATGTAACAACTACAAATGCGAACGATCTCCTCTATTCGTTCATCGCACATGCACCGTCCACTGCTACCACAACGCTGCCTACGGTATCGGCCGGGTGGACCCTGCGCGTTGCCCAGCAATCGAATGGCAATATTTATTTGGAAACCGCCGATGATATTGTGAGCACCAAGGGGACGTATTCCAACATATTTTCTAACCTGCCGGGCGATTATACTGCTATCGCTCATATCGTCGCCTTTGAGTCAGCGACATCTCCTCCGAATATTGTTTCTTTTACTGCTCCAGTTTCATCCACTTTTCCCGGTGCAACGTCAACGCTTTCTTGGAGTGTCTCCAACGCTTCTTCCGTTGCGATCACCGCTACCGGATTTAGCCTCTCAACGTCAACCCTTACCGGATCGACCACGGTGAATCCCACCTCCACCACCGTATATACGCTGACCGCTGCGAACATAAACGGTACCTCGACCGCAACAGCGTCCATCATCGTTGATACCTCGACGCCAACCACCCCCGCCGGCCTCACGGCCATCGCCATTTCCGGATCGCAAATATCCCTCGCATGGACCTCAAGTACCGATAGCGGAGGGTCGGGTATAGCGGGGTATAACATTTTTCGATGTGCGGGGGTATGCACTCCTGTTACTGAAGTTGCCACCTCATCGGGAGCTTCTTATATTGATACCGGCTTGGCGGCTTCCACTACTTACACGTATTCCGTCCAGGCTTATAACGGGGTAGGCACTGTCTCTGCGACTTCTACCGCGGCGAGCGTTGCAACGCTCGCAAACCTCAATACCTTCAATGCGGCCTCATGCAATGAAAGTGATGTGAATGCGGTCATTAATGGTCCTCTTCATACGGCGGCAAATGGCGATGTTATCAATATCCCCGCAGGTACTTGTACGTGGACGAGCGGTATTACGATACCCAGCGGCATCGGTATTCAGGTGATTGGCGCGGGAGAAAGCTCAACTATTCTAGTAGACGACATTACCGGCAATACCAATACCGGCGATATGTTCATTTTTGCGCCGAGTTATGGCAGTGCGGGAACGAGGATTTCTTCCATGGTCATGGAAGCGGCGACCGGCCTCGGCACGGGATCGCTTGCGCCGCCTATCAGCATAGATGGAAGTTGTATAGTGAACGGCTGTCCCAGTGCGAGGGTCGATGATATAAATTTTGACAAAAGTTTTGGGGGGCTTGTCGCTCATTCGAGCGCAATGATCGTGACTGATAACGTATGGGGGGTGATTGACCATAACACCGTCAACGATACGAGCTCGAGCGTCATTGAATTGGTGGACGTCAATTATTCCGCGTGGAACGGAATTGGTTCATACGGCGATAGTTCATGGAATGCTTCGGATACGCTTGGCACCGCAGAACAGCTGTATATTGAAAGTAATGTTGTTTCGAATAGCGCAGAATTGGTCGATACCGAAGCGGGACCTGCCAATGGGGGAGGGTTGGGCGGCGCGCGATATACGTGCCGCTTCAATACGATAAATGGAATGACGTCACCGGGCATGTGCGGAACGCACGGCACATCGACCGGAGGGAGGCCGAGGGACATCCGGCAGATCGAGAGTTATGGCAATACCGTTTTGTGCGGCAATTCTAACGGATGCGCTTCGTTCCAAAGTGTGAATGGCGGCGTGGGAATCATTTTTGACAATACGTTCAGCGTTGCGTCGGGGTCTTGGTGGGACGCAGCTATTGGCATTGGCGATTGGCGAGCATATCGGCCGACAGGGTGGGGCATCGCTAATGGCACTGCTCCATGGGATATGAACGATGGACAGACGAATCCCGTTTCGTCAACGATCACGAGTGCCGATATGGGGACGGGAACGGTGACTGATAGCGGTCAATCATGGGCTGCAAACCAATTTGCCCCAGGAGCAATTTATTATTCGGTTTTTGATGCATCGACCGGTGCCATTGCCGGGATAGCGGGAAATACCACCTCCACGCTCACGCTTTCATGGATGGAGCCTCCGTGTGTTTCTGCATATTGCAATCAGGCGGGATCGACGGGAACGCTCGGCGGAAACACCACATCGACCGCGTTCAATGCAGGAGATAGCTACCGGGTCTATGGAACCACGCTTTATGCAAGCGGCACTATGACGGGATCTTCGGGTACGAGCACGCTTATTGACGCTACGAAATCTTGGGCGACGAATCAGTGGACTCCGCCGGGCGCAGGCTATTCGGTGATCGATATTACGCAGGATACCAGCTGTGAAATCGGAGCAAACGCGTCGGATACGCTTACCTGCTTCAGCCAGTATCCTTCTTGGACGTGGTCCAATGGCGATGCTTATGTGATCATTCGCTCAGCGCAGGCGCTTGATCAGCCTGGGCGAACGGGCGGCGTGCTTGTGAGCAGCCTTATCCCTTTTCCGTCGGAGATCGCTTCGACGCAGATGCTCGACCCTATCTATGAATGGGGGAATACCGGATACTCCTTCCTTCACGGCGATATTATGGTAGATAACGAAAAAATCCTCCAAAACCGCGACTATTACGAGTATGATCCACCCTTCACCGGCGCCTCGGGCGTCGGCTACGGCACCCTCGCCAACCGCCCCACGACCTGCACCCCGAATCCCGACGGGGGAGGAGCCCCCGGCGTGGGATATTTCGCGACCGATGCCGACAACGGCAACGGCATCCTCTATGCCTGCACCGCCACGAACACCTGGACGCCCCATTACGAA
>DAIDJL010000004.1 GCA_027450205.1 Candidatus Parcubacteria bacterium | reverse complement strand
GTCTTCACGAACGGCACATTTGATGCCGCCACCCTGCGTGCCGTAGAGACCTTCCAGTGCGTGCAAAACATCGTCTGCACCGGCGGCTATGGCTATGGCCATGTTGGCCCGAAGACCAAAGCGGCGCTTGGGATGTAGGGGGGGGATGGGATACAATAAAGCGTAATGGAGGATCTGCGAAAAAAATCACCCACACTCATTATTCTCGCCATTCTGGCAGGATTTGTTTTTCTTGGTTTGCAGGCAAAGCCGGCGCATGCGGCAATTGCATTGGTGCAGGCGACGAGCAGCGTTTCATATCTCGGAGGCATCGGCACCACAACGGATGCTTTTGGTTCCAGTACAACCGCTGGCGATGTTCTCATTGTGAATGTGGTTAGTATCGGAAGCAGCGCCTATCCCACCGGAACGATTTCCGATACTGCAGGGAACACGTTCATCCTTGCCACCTCAACCGACTGTCTTTGCAGTGGTAACTATGTTGATTCATTCCTTTATTATGCCACGAACATCAAAGGGGGATCCGATGCCGTCAATTTTGCTTGGAGCAGTCCTACGGGATGGTATTCCATGGGAATCCATGAATATGCCGGTATCACCTCCGTGAATCCCTTGGACCAGACCAATTCGAGCATAAGCAGTGCGACTTCCGTGAGTACGGGCATTGTAACCACGATGGCTCCAAACGAACTATTATTCTCCTTTACTCCCACTGCGCCGGCGGGCACTTCCACTACCGTGTCGGCCGGTTGGACGCTTGAGACCGAGAATATCCTACCCGGAGCAAACCTGATCACTGCCGATCAGATAGTGACCTCTACCGGATCCTATTCCAATACCTTTGGCGGCGCCACCTCCACGCAATTCGGCCTTTTTGCCGAAATCGCTACGTTCATCTCCGCGTCTTCGTCCCCAATCATTTCTTCGTTCACTGCATCTCCGTCTTCCATTGCCTCGTCAGGGACATCCACATTGTCCTGGAATGTGAATGGCATAGTTACCTCGACCACCACGATGACCATTTCTCCGGGCAATATCACGACATCCACTCTATCGGGTTCAATAACGGTTGCTCCTACCTCTACCACCGTATATACCCTGACTGCCACGAATGCGAACGGCACGAGCACCGCGACGACGACAGTTTTTATTGCGACCGCCCCCACGGCGCCGGGCTCTTGTTCGGTCGCCAGCGCCACCACGGCATCAACCCTTTCGCTCTCCTGGGCGAGCAGTTCTCCCAATAATGGGGCGACCATCTCCTACTATGCCATCTACAGAGGCCTTTCTTTCTCCACGATATCTTCTTCCCCGATTGCCACAACAACCAGCCTTACGTATACGGATACCGGTCTTTCTGCATCCACCACATATTATTATTATGTGACGGCGCAGGATAGCGTGGGAAATGTATCCGCCTCCTCATCTATCGCTTCAGGAGCAACGCGCTTGATCACCTTTGTCCAGGCAAGTTCTTCACAGGAATATGGCGGCACTTCTCTTTCTGTACAATTGAATGGTGTAACGCCGGGCGATGCGATTGTAGGCAGTGTGGTTATTACGAGCTCTTCCATTGCCATTGCCAATGTCACCGATAATGCGCCAGGCGGTTCCGACTCCTATATATTGGTGAATGCCACGAGCAGCGTCAGCAATAACAGCAGTGCGGCGAGCTTTTACGCCCTGAATGTGAAGGGAGGGAATCGTACGGTTACGATTGCTTTTTCTACCAGCACGCCAGGCTGGAGCGACGTCGTTATCACCGAGGTATCGGGAGTTGCCGCCGTTAACGCCCTTGATGGAAACAGCGTGCATGTGTTGAGCGATACAGGATTTTTCCCGAGCGGGACGCCGATCACAACCACGGCGGGCAGTGATTATATCTACGGCGCCCTTGTTTCAAGCTATGAGGCGAGTGGTTGCAACAGCTGTACCGCGGTAAGTCCTTTCACCACCCGGATCAGCAATGCAAACGGCTATGCAACGGAAGATCAGATACAGGCGAATGCCGGTTCCACGGAAGCGCAATTTACAACCACTACGGGATATTACACATATTATCTTTATACGTTAGCCTTCAAAGAAGGTGCCCCTCCTTCTATCCCCACGAACCTCACCGCTATCGCCGTTTCTCCCGCGGAGATCGATCTCTCCTGGGCGTCATCCACGGATCCGGTCGAGATGGCAGGCTATGACATCTATCGCAACGGCACCTTCATCGCGAGCACGACCGCGCTTTCATACAACGACACCGGTCTAACCGCGGGAACCTCGTATTCCTACGCCATTGCCGCGTTTGACACCGCCGGCAACGTCTCCGCCACGAGCACATCCATATCGGCGACGACGCAGGCGGCCGTCATATCAACGAACAGCCCTGTCGTGGCGGTCGCCGCAGGCTATGCCCATCCCGCCGTTCCGCCACCCGGAACCCCGCTCCCGGTTTCCTCGTCTTCCTCCGTCACGGCTTCGCCTCCGTCCATCTCCGCCTCCGGCACTTCTTCTCCTTCGGACACCGTTGCCGCAAGCATCCGATCGGAGATATCCTTGCTCACGCAACAGCTCCAGTCCCTCATGGCCCAGGCAGGGGAGCAAGGCAGAACGCTTTCATCGGCATACGCTTTTACGGATGACCTTTCCCTCTGGGACCGCGGTCCCGCGGTGACCGCCCTTCAGGAGTATCTTATCCACGTACGGAAAGGACCTGCGGCAGAGGCTTTGGCAAATCACGGTCCTTCGGGCGTCTTCGGCTACCTCACCTATCATGCCTTGATGGAATTCCAGGCATCCCATGGCATCCCCGCCACCGGATTCTTCGGACCGATGACGCGACGGTATATCGCAACGCACGGGTAGGGGGGGGCTACTCCTGATGCACGCGCGCGCGGAATTCCTCCATCCTCTTCCGGAGCGGAGGATTTTTTTTCAGTTGCGGGTCCGCCGCGAGCGTTCTGATGGCCGCCTCGCGTGAATTCTTTACGAGCTCCGGGTCGCGGAGCGCTTCCATGGCCACGTCGGGCAATCCGGTCTGTACGTGGCCGAAGAATTGTCCGGGACCGCGGAGAGCAAGGTCCTTTTCCGCGAGCTCAAAACCGTTCTTCGCCTCGGTGATCGCCTTGAGCCGCGCGTTCGCTGCGGCAGCCTGCGAGTCTGCCATTAAAAAACAATACGATTGATATTCGCCCCGGCCCACGCGGCCGCGGAACTGATAGAGCTGCGCGAGGCCGAAACGGTCGGCGCCTTCGATCATCATGATGGACGCGTTCGGCACGTCCACGCCCACCTCCACCACGGACGTTGCGACGAGGATGTCGAATTCGCGGCCCTTGAACTTTTTCATCACCGCTTCTTTTTCCCCGGGCTTCATCTGGCCGTGCAGCATCGCGATGCGGAGGTCGGGAAAGATCTTGGTCGAAAGCTTATCGTATTCTTCCTTGACCGATTTCAATTCCAGTTTCTTCGCCGCCGCAGCGTGCATACCGCCCGGTTTCGTTTCCGCTTCCGTTTCTTCCTCCGCATCGATGCGCGGACAGATAACGAACGCCTGGCGGCCTTCTTTTATCTGTGCGCGAATGAAGTTGTACGTGGCCGTGCGTTTGAGCGGCGGAACGATCTCCGTTTTAATTTCCTTTCGTCCGGCCGGCAGTTCGGTAATGAGCGAAAGATCCAGATCGCCGAACACGGAGAGCATGAGCGTGCGCGGGATCGGCGTGGCGGACATGCTGAGGAAGTGGGGGATGGGCGCACCGCCGCTTTTCGCCGTGCCATTGCCGCCGCGGCCGGCATCCTTCTTTGCGTTCAGTTCCGCGCGCTGGCGCACGCCGAACCGGTGCTGCTCGTCTATTATTACGAGTCCGAGCGCGGAGAACTCCATCGCTTTCTGGATGAGCGCGTGTGTACCGAAGATGATGGAGACCTCGCCGGCGGCCACCTTCTTATAAAATTCCGGCTTGGTCGTTTTTGATTCCAGCTCCTTTCCGTAAAAAATATGCGCGCTGCTGCCGGTGATGAGCCCGATCGCGGGCTGCGCGGCATCACCCTGCGCGAGCGCCGCAAAGAATTTCTTCATCGTCTCAAAGTGCTGGCGCGCGAGGATCTCCGTAGGCGCCATGAACGCCGTTTGCATCCCGTTCTCCGCGGCGATCACCGCCGCCACGGCGGCAACGACCGTCTTGCCGGAGCCGACGTCGCCCTGCAGGAGGCGGTTCATCGGCCGCGCCTTCTCTATGTCCTGGATGATCTCCCACAGCGATTGCTTCTGCGAATGGGTGAGCTCAAAGGGAAGCCGCGCGAGCATCGTCTTCACGCGTTCGACATCCGCCTTGATGACCGGCGCCCGCTCGGCCGCGAGCTTCATCTTCTGCTGCATGTTCAGGATTTGGAGCAAAAATAGTTCTTCGAACGAGAATCGGGCGCGCGCCACGGTCGCATCCTCTATCTGGCGGGGAAAATGGATGGAATGGATCGCCTCGTTCAGTTCGGGAAATTTGAATTCCGCCAGGACTTCGGCGGGGATCCATTCCTTGAGCGCGGGGTTCTTTTTAAAAAGTATCTGGGTGACGAACCGTATTCCGCGCGAGGTGAGTCCGCGGGTCTCGGGATAGACCGGCACGAGCCGCGCGGTATGGTTCATTTCCTGGCCGTTTCCGTCCGCCTGATTGCGCATGCGGATCACTTCGTAAACGGGATTGTTCAAATAGATCTCGCCTTCTTCTGACACGGACGCCTTGCCGGCGAAATTTGCCGCGCGTCCGGTCTTCAGGACGTTCGCCACGTACGGCTGGTTGAACCATACTGCGCGGATGGAACCCGATTCGTCCGCGATCGTGGCCTCTACGATGCTCATGCCGCGCCGCCAGCTGTGCTTGGACTGGATGTCTTCGACGATGCCGGTGATGGTTGCCTGCTGTCCGGGCTCCAGCTCGGCGACGGGATACACTTTCGTGAAATCCTCGTAACGGGTGGGGAAGTGCCAGAGAAGATCGCGCACGGTTTTGATCCCCATCTTTTCAAGACGGCGCAAAGCGGGAACCCTTGCTCCCACTACCTCAAAAAGCGGCGTATTCGGTGCTATCTGAAGCATTGATGTGCACACAGTATACCACACTCCACCCCGAAGATTCAAAAATCGGACGGGATGGTGCCGATGATAATTTGTCGTGCCCCCACCAGGACTCGAACCTGGGACCTTCTCCTTAAGAGGGAGCAGCTCTACCAACTGAGCTATAGGGGCAATATCAAAAATAGTTTATTAAGAATTGATGAAAAATGCAATTGAGATGATGCCGGGAATTCCACTGTCCTGTCCGGCGCGCGACGGGTCTGCTGCGCCTCTTTGTTTTTCTATCAGTGCCCCCGCCAGGAGTTGAACCCAGACTTCATGGTTCGAAGCCATGCGTGATATCCGTTTCACTACGAGGGCATAGTGCACCATCGGCGCCCTGCGGGGCGTACTCAATGGTGGGTTTCTTCCGTACGCTCTAATGCTACAATTACTTCTATGACTATTGCAATCATCGTGTTTGAATTCGTCGTCCTGCTTTTTTCCGCGGTGCTCCACGAAGTGGCGCATGGCTACGAGGCGGAACGGCTGGGGGATGACACGGCGCGGCGCGCCGGGCGGCTGACGCTGAATCCGCTTGCGCACCTGGATCCGTTTCTTTCGTTCCTTATGCCGCTCGTACTCTTTTTTACCACGGGTTTTTTCTTCGCGGGCGCGAAGCCGGTGCCGTACAATCCCAACAACCTGAAAAACCCGCGCACGGGCGCGGTGAAGGTCGCACTTGCCGGTCCGGTCACAAACCTTTTCATCGCGCTCGTGTTCGGCGTGCTGAGTATCATGCTGCCGGTGGCCGGCGCCGCGAAGGATGCGTTCTTTAACGCGCTCGCGGGCGGCGCGATGCCGGTCTTTACCGGCCCGTTCGACGGCATATATTTTTTCTTTTTGATCATCGTCTACATCAACGTGCTTCTGGGGATCTTTAATCTTGTGCCGATCCCGCCGCTCGACGGCTCCAAGCTTTTATTTTTGATCCTGCCGCCGACGCCGGCGACCTACAAATTCATGTATTTCATGGAGCGTTGGGGGTTGATCCTTGTGCTCATTTTTGTCTTCTTCGGATTCCAGATCATTTTTCCCATCATCAACTTTTTCTTCGCCCTCTTTGCGGGGCGGCTATTTTAGGATATAACTATAGGGATATTTTTCGGGCCTGTAGCTTAGTGGTAGAGCAATCGGTTTGCATCCGATAGATAGGGGTTCGATTCCCCTCAGGTCCACCAACAACGCAAAGAAATAACTTTCGCCTCCAGGCAGATGACCGTTCGGCGAAAGTTGTTTTCTTGCGTGGTGGCACTTCGGTGATGGGTAATTCAAAAAGATTAAAAAATCATGAAAAAGTTTTTGACTTAATTTTTTGTCGCAATAAAATTAGTGCATGACAATAGGCACATTAGCACTCGCAATTCAAAAAGATTTTGATGAGGTCCACGCGGAGATAGCAGAGATGAAAGTTGAGATAATAGAGATGAAGGCCACGATGGCTACAAAGGACGAACTGAGGTCGTTCAAGGATGAAATTCTCAAAGCTATCGCGGACCTTCGCAAAATAACAATGGGCGTGGATGCGCGACTTTCCGCATATATGGCCCGCACCGATGAAGACATCTCAAAGCTTCAGGGATCTGATAGGGATTTTGACGTCCGACTTCGGGTGGTGGAGAAGCGGGGATAGGGCGCTTTATTTGACATAAAACCGCACCTCGCTTACAATTCTTTGGTATTCGCAATGCCTACCATCCGTCAACTCATAAAAAAGGGCCGAAAGCCGCTTGCCACAAAGAGCAAGGCGCCGGCTTTGGCATATTATTTTAATTCCATCCACAACCGGCCGGTGGATTCAACTTCGCCGTTCAAGCGGGGAGTGTGCGTAAAAGTGTTCACTCAGACGCCGAAGAAACCGAACTCCGCCATCCGTAAGGTTGCGCGCGTGCGCCTGACGAACGGCATGGAGGTCACGGCTTACATTCCGGGAATAGGCCATAGCCTGCAGGAACACTCCATCGTCATGTTGCGCGGGGGCCGCGTGAAAGATCTTCCGGGGGTCCGCTATCACATTGTTCGCGGCGTACTTGATACCACCGGTGTTGAAGGCCGCAAACAGCAGCGTTCAAAATACGGCGCCAAGCGCGCAAAGGCAAAATAAAATATCATGCGCAAGAAACGGATATATAAAAAGTTCCATCAGCCCGACGTCGTCCATGGCCGCGTTGAATTGGGCCGCCTCATCAATTACGTAATGGAAGATGGCAAAAAATCCACCGCGGAGAAGCTGGTGTATGGTGCATTCGATAAGGTGAAGGAAATCACAAAAGAAGATCCGTTGGTCGTTTTCGACCGGGCGATGGAGAACGTGATGCCCCTTCTGGAAGTCGCTTCCAAGCGCGTCGGCGGTGCCAACTATCAGGTGCCGCGCGAGGTGCGCCCCGAGCGCCGCTTTGTGCTCGCGCTCCGCTGGATCATCGGCGCTGCCCGTGCCAAAAAGGGCAAGGGCATGGCCGACAAGCTGGCTGAAGAGATCATTGCCGCGTCAAAGAACGAAGGCAGCGCTATCAAGAAAAAGCTCGACATGCACCGGATGGCAGAAGCAAACCGCGCCTTCGCGCATTTCGCGCGATAAGCTGAGCGCGTCATAAAAAAAGGCCGCGGCATTACCATGCCGCGGCCTTTGTGTTTCTATGGCCGATGGTTTGTTCTGGTGTGATGGCTCATTCCATCTTGAAGGCAAGCCCGTTCTTGTCCATGATGCGCCTGACGAGGTCAAGCATCTCAGCGCCGCATCCCGGGAGGGCGCCGAATGTCTTTTCCTTGATGAGGCACAGGTTTTCGCCTTTGCGCAGGATCCGGGGTTCGCCGGGTTGCACGGGGAAGCGGGGATAGCGTTTGATCGTCCGAATGACGCGCCCTCGCATCAGTACCGGATTTTTGAACATGTTCTCCGCCATGATCGCTTCGAGCGAGAAGATGTCCTCAAGGTCCATTGAGAACGCATGGCTGTCCCGGAAGATCGCCACGCAGATCTCCTCCGGCGGCGCACGGAAGCTGGATATCGCCTCCATGACGAGGTTCTTTTTGAGCAGCGGGACATTCTCCTCCGGGAAATCCAGAGGAATTCCCGAGACATTGATGTGGATCATACATCTCCTTCTGCGGCGGTTGCCGCGCGGAATACTGCTGAGAATATACTATTTTCCAGGGAATTAGTCAATACGTTTGCACCTTCGGTGTTTCCGTGCTACGATAATCAGCGTTGCATGATCGCTTTTGGGCGGCACGAGCCGCCTTTTAAAAAATTCTTATAATAAAAAAATTACGAACCATGCCCCGACAGTATTCCATAGAGAAGACCCGCAACATCGGCATCATCGCTCACATCGATGCCGGCAAGACCACCGTTTCCGAACGCGTGCTTTTTTATACCGGCGTTTCGCATAAGATCGGCGAGGTGCACACGGGCGACACGGTCATGGACTGGATGGAGCAGGAGCGCGAGCGCGGCATCACGATCACGAGCGCCGCTACCACCGCGTTCTGGACGCCCACGTATCACGCCGCCGGTGCCGATCACAAAAAGTGGGAGCATCGCATCAACCTCATTGACACTCCGGGCCACATCGACTTTACCGTGGAGGTGAAGCGCTCGCTGCGCGTGCTTGACGGCGCGGTCGTCGTATTCGACGGCGTCGCCGGCGTGGAGCCGCAGTCCGAGACCAACTGGCGCTACGCGGACGATTATAAAGTGCCGCGCATCTGCTTCATCAACAAGCTCGACCGCTCCGGCGCGTCGTTCGAAAAAAGCTTCAGGTCCATCATTGACCGGCTCACGCCGAACGCGATCCCGATCCAGCTGCCGATCGGCGCGGAGAGTGACTTCAAGGGCGTGGTAAATCTCCTGGAGAACAAGGCGTACGTATTTGAAGGCGAGCACGGCGAGAAGATCACCGAGGTGCCGATCCCGGCCGACATGGCGGAGACGGTGGCAGCGCATCGCCACGATCTCATCGAGAAGATCGCGGAGAACGACGATGCGGTAATGTCCGACTATCTGGACGGCAAAGAGATCTCGCTGGACGACCTTCGCAAAACGCTGCGCAAGGCGACGATCGCGAACACGATCGTGCCGGTGATGTGCGGTTCCGCGCTCAAAAACAAGGGCGTGCAGTTCATGTTGGACGCGGTCATTGAATTCCTTCCGTCGCCTGCGGACATTCCGCCGGTCAAGGGGCATGACGAAAAGACGGGCGCGGAAGTGGAGATCCATCTCGTGGACGATGCGCCGTTCACCGGCCTCGCCTTCAAGATCGCCACGGACCCGTTCGTGGGCAATCTGGCGTTCGTCCGCGTCTATTCCGGCATTCTCAAGCGTGGCTCGTACGTCTACAACTCAACAAAGGGAGAGCAGGAGCGCGTGGGCCGCATCGTCCGCATGCACGCGAACGATCGCGAAGAAGTGGACGAGATCTACTCCGGAGAAATCGCTGCCATCGTGGGATTGAAGAGCACGACCACGGGCGACACGCTTTGCGAAGTGGGCAAGCCGCCGGTCATCCTTGAAAAGATCACATTCCCCGAACCGGTCATCGGTTTGCGCATTGAGCCGAAAACGAAGGCGGACCAGGAAAAGATGGGCGTCGCGCTCCACCGTCTCGCAGAGGAGGATCCGACGTTCCGCGTGGCGGGGGATAACGAAACGGGTGAGACGATCATCAGCGGTATGGGCGAACTTCACCTGGAGATCATTGTTGACCGCATGAAGCGCGAATTCAACGTGGACGCGAATGTGGGCAGGCCCCAGGTCGCATATAAGGAAACGATCATGGCGGCTGCGGACGGCGAAGGGAAGTACATCAAGCAGTCGGGCGGCCGCGGTCAATACGGCCACGCCAAGATCCACATAAAGCCATTGGAGCGCGGCGCGGGTTTCGTGTTCCTGGACGAGATCAAGGGCGGTTCCATCCCGAAGGAATTTATCGGCCCCACGGAGAAGGGCGTCAAGGAAGCGTTGGACAAAGGCATCCTCGCCGGGTATCCGGTGGTGGACGTGGAGGTTGCGCTCTACGACGGTTCGTTCCACGAGGTCGACTCTTCGGAAGCGGCATTCAAGATCGCGGGTTCCATGGCGTTCCAAGACGCGGCGGCGAAGGCCAAGCCGGTCATCCTTGAGCCGATCATGAAGATCCAGGTCATCGTACCGGACAACTTCATGGGCGAGGTCACCGGCAACGTCAATTCCAAGCGCGGCCGCATCGAATCCATGGACGATCGCCCGGGGCTGAAGGTCATCAATGCAAAGATCCCGCTTTCCGAAATGTTCGGCTATGCGACGGAGTTGCGCTCCATGACGCAGGGACGGGGGAGCTTTACGATGGAGTTTGATCATTATGAGCCGGCACCGAACAATGTGGCGCAGCAGATAATTGAAGGGAAGAAGAGATAAATACCATAAGACCCCTTTTGAAAGGACGGCGTTCCAGCCTGCCGGCTGGCCGCCTTGGCTCTCGCCGCCTTCGCGCTTCCGAGACACCTTTCAAAAGCAAGTGCCCGTATTATGTTTTAGCGATCCGTTCCATCGGGATCTGCGGCACATTGTTTTTGAGCCGGGAAGTTAACAATTTATGCACAAACGTAACTCTTGACACGCCTTAATTTTCGATTATCCTTAAAGCTGCTAGGGAGTGAAATTTTAAAGGTCCGTCCTCCTAAGGCAATAAAAATTAATCCGCCGAAAGGCAGAGAATAAAACAGTTAGAATGGATAGAAGAATAACGAAGGTGCATATGGTGGAAGGTCATAATAGCCACGAGCACATCAGTGCGGTTATGATTGATGGCCAATCGTTTCCTCGGCAAGCCGTTATCAACGACATAGATGCGAAATTATATGATTTCTATGTTTACGATATCGCAAAAGGGTTGCGTGCATATGTCTATGTCCGTCGACCAGCGGGACGGGACGCATACATTCAAACGTATGCAGATGGTGATTGGGGTGACAACCTCCTTTCATTGCCGAGATATTAGGGAGTAAAAATTCCGAAGACCTAACGAGTGCTTGAGTCGCTTAGATTATGGATGGACGATGGTAGTGCTTGAGAGATAGCGATGATAGTTGCGGAACTAATTCGGAGACCCTAAGAAAATATCCCGCCAGCGGCCGGCATATTTTCTTGATCATTGGTTTTAGATAAGACTACGTTGAGGAGGTTGAGTTATTCGCTTGAGAGCATTAGAATTATCGCAATGATACTTGTTAATTGCATCAATCAGCTGGGACAGGGGACGAGCGTTAATATCGATAAAAATCCAGGAACTTGTCCTTTGTGTCATAACAAAATCACCGCCGTAATGGTAACTGGCTTTTTAAATCCATCGGTTTCTTATCCTTTACGGATGATTTACCGCTGTCCAGACGAAAGCTGTCGAAATCCATTTATCGCTTATTACAAACAACCCGCAGGAATTTATGAATTTGCTGAAGCTAAGCCGGCCGACCCTATCGAGATAAATTTTTCAGAGATTATTGCAGCAATATCGCCGAACTTTATTGAGATCTACAATCAATCTTATACCGCCGAGATTGAGGGGTTAGATATTATTTGCGGTGCTGGTTATCGGAAAGCTTTAGAATTTCTCATTAAAGATTATGTTATTAGCAAAACTCCAGCTGAAGCCGAAAAGATAAAAAAGGAATCATTGGGGACGGTAATCAAAAATCGCGTTGACCATGCCCAACTAAAGCTCGTCGCACAACGCGCAGCGTGGCTCGGAAACGATGAGGTGCATTATGAACGAATCTGGGAGGGGAAAGATCTCGATGATTTGAAAGATTTAATTAATCTTACAATTCGTTGGATAGAAACCGATAAGCTAACGGAAAAATTATTGGAAGATATGCCGGAAGTGGAGAGGGGTGAGAAACTCGCCACAAAATCACCCGCTGGGGCTTGAATGATAAGCCTAGGATTTTATGAAAGCCAAATCAAATTCAAGCCTCAATAGGGCGGCCAAAGTAAAGAATGATGAATTCTATACTCAACTCGTCGATATTGAAGAGGAATTAAAGCACTATAAAGAACAGTTTCGCGGGAAAATTGTATATTGCAATTGCGACGACCCCTTTGAAAGTAATTTCTTTAAATATTTTGCTGCTAATTTTAGGGCGTTGGGACTGAAAAAGCTTATTACCACAAGCTACACGAAATCACCTATCGCGGGTGGACAGTTGCCGTTATTTGAAGTAGAAGGACTAAAGCCATCCGGTAAGGAACCGTTCAAAATCGAGATAAATGAAGTTCCTGACTCTAATGGAGACGGTTCCATAAATCTTGACGACGTTAGGTTCTTGTTGAGGCATGACAAAAACATCGCCACTCCCTTGCAAGGCACTGGTGATTTTCGAAGCGATGAATGTGTAGGATTTCTTAAGGAAGCGGATATTATTTGCACGAATCCTCCATTTTCCCTTTTTGGAGATTACATTGCTCAGCTCATGGAATTCGATAAAAAATTTCTGATTATCGGCAATAAAAATTCAATTACTTATAAAGACGTTTTTAAGCATATAAAAGCTAACCGGTTATGGTTGGGCTATCGCAATATTAATAGTGATATGTGGCTTTTAGTTCCAGAAGGTGAGAAGTATGAAAAAATTGTTGATGGTAAAAAATTAAAGCATATTATGGCTTGTTGGTATACAAATCTCGATACTAGCAAGCGTCACGAAGAGTTTGTGATGTATAAAAAATATACGGCAGAGGAATATCCGAAATATGATAATTATGACGCAATCAATGTCGATGTGGTGGCTGATATTCCAATGGATTATGATGGAGTGATGGGCGTGCCGATTACATTTTTGGACAAATATAACCCTAATCAATTTGAGCTGCTTGGCTCGAACCGTGACAGAGATCAGGACCCTGCGGGGATATATGGCAGGAGTTCGATTTTAAACGGCAAGGAAAAATTTAAGCGATTATTTATAAAAAAGAGAAAATCAAAAAAATAATATGAAAATTGATCTGCATAGGATTTCAGTGCGGGAGGTGATTGCTGGTTATAAAGACAGCGCCGAAGAGGGTGTGGTTGCTTATGGCGGGAAACTTGATATTCGTCCGAAATATCAGCGGGAGTTTGTTTATACGGGAAAGCAGCGAGATGCGGTGATTGAAACGATCAAAAAGAATTTTCCGCTGAATGTGATGTATTGGGTGAAGACAGATCAGGGAAATTTTGAAGTTTTAGATGGTCAACAGCGCACTATTAGTATTGGACAGTATGTAAATGGAGATTTTTCGCTCAACGATCGATTTTTCCATAATCTTACTGATGAAGAGCAAAAAGTGATTCTAGATTATGAATTGATGATCTATTTTTGTGAGGGTACAGATAAAGAGCGATTGGATTGGTTTAGAATCATCAATATAGCCGGCGAAAAATTGACCGAGCAAGAATTGCGCAATGCGGTTTACACGGGGCCGTGGCTTTCGGATGCAAAACTTAAATTTAGCAAATCAAACTGCGCGGCATATCTTTTGGCGAATGATGGCGGGAAGCTCGTTCTCGGAACACCGATCCGGCAGGAATATTTGGAGACAGCGCTCTCGTGGATTAATAACGGCAAAATTGAAGATTATATGGCCAAGCATCAGCACGATGCGAATGCCGATAAATTGTGGAAATATTTCCAGGATGTAATAGCGTGGGTGCGGGCGACATTCCCAGATTATCGGAGGGAAATGAGTGGTGTGGAATGGGGAGAGTTGTATAACAAATTCAAGGATAAGAAGCTGAGCGTTAAGAAACTCGGAGACGAGGTTAAAAAGTTAATGGTGGACGAAGATGTCACGAAAAAGTCTGGCATCTATCCATATGTTTTAACTCAAGATGAAAGATTTTTGAATATCAGAGAATTCTCGGATAATCAAAAAAGAGAGGCGTATGAAAGGCAGAATGGTATTTGCGTAAAATGCAAAAAGCATTTTGCCATCGAAGAAATGGAAGCGGATCATATTACTCCTTGGCATGAGGGCGGTAAAACTATTGCTGAAAATTGCCAGATGCTATGCAGGCAGGATAATAGGATGAAGTCGGGGAAGTAGTTTATAAATTCTCGTTTTGGGTTGCGTATATCACGACGGTTTACTCCTGCGGAGGCGTTGTCGGTGGTTTTATTTCGGCTGGCTGAGGTTGCGCGTTGCCACGCTCGAGGTTGCGGAGGAGAGTGTTTGTAGTGGCAATTTCTCTTTTTATGTCGTTCATGGAGTCGAGGCCTTCATTGATCTTCCAATACCAACAGAGAATTTCCCGGATGATGAGGAATATCAGTATTATTACCGCGAGAATAATAAGCCAGCCAATAGGGGATGTGAGGAGGGCAAAGAAGCTTGAAAATGGATCCTGCTGAACTGGATATCCCATAGGTAAATCATAGCATTGTCGTTACATAAATGGTGTTATTATCGTGTAATCCTATGTCGAAAATACGGACATTGCAATGCTTGACAAAATGACACACTTGGGGATATCATGTGAATATGAGCAAAGAAATATTTAAGACAATAAGGAAAATAAGGTTGTTCAAGGGTCTTTCTCAGCTCGACATGGCAAAAAGACTCGGTATCGCACGGACTTCATATATTGCCGTGGAGCAGGGGAAGCGGGAACTTACCTTAGGAGAGGCTCAAAAAATAGCCGATATTTTGGGTATCAGCATGGAAGAAATGGAGAAAGGCATTATTCCTAACTACGAAAAATATAAGGATATGGTTTTAGCGTTTTTGCGTAATAGCGGTCATTCAGATGGGAAGATCACTAAAACAAAACTCGCTAAGCTTCTTTATCTTTCTGATTTCGGCTGGTTCTATGACCATCTTTCTCCTATGAGCGGAATGTCTTATCGCAAATTCCAATTCGGGCCGGTGCCGGATGCATATTTCCGCGCGATAGAGGAATTGAGCGAGGGTGGGAGGATTTCCATCGAACAATCCGGAGATGCATTCCTTATTTCTGAAAATCGCGGTTCGCAGAAGCGTCCGCTCGCGATGCTAAACCCTGAGGAGTCAGCTTTTATTAAGAAAGTGTCGGATCGGTGGAAGAATAAACGAACAAAGGAGATCGTTGACTTCACCCATAATCAGCTCCCGTACAAACTCTGCGCGGATGATGAGGTCATCCCGTATGAACTCATCACTCAGGAGGACCCAGAAAATGTCTACTAACTATGGGGTCCTTATTGAACCATTCGCAGAGCGGCACTTCATAAAATCTTTCGAGAAAAAATATAAAGGTGCCTGGATGACGACCTGGACCGCTATCGACGCCGAGTTAAAACGCTTTGATTCACTTCTCGAAACTTCAGTTGCGGAGACAATCACCGATCAGGCACCGGTGCGGATCTGCAAAACAGAATTTCGCGTCGCGGGTACCAAAGAGTCTCGTCACGCATCGGGCAACCGGTGTATCGTGGCAGTTCATAGCGACACGTGTATGGTGCACGTATTGTTGGTTTATAAGAAGACCGATTTGGGGAGTGGCAACGAAACCGCATTATGGAAGCAGCTAGTGAAGGATAATTATCCAAAATATAAAATATTGCTTTGAGGTTGGTTTCTCTATGGGCCTTAATTTTGTGATATACTAATTCTACAACCGAATAAGCACATCAAGAGAGTGGAGATGCTAAGGGATTTGGCCCGATGCTCCGCCCGCAACCGATCGAGGATTCGATACGGTGCGAACTCCAACCCTTCACGGGGAAGATGCTTCATATGCTCAACCGCCGTGTAGGCGGTTGTTTTTGTTCTTGGTCGATGATCAAAATACATTAATCAATCAATTAACCTAATTATGCAAATAAAAAATGGTTTGGAAGCGGCCCAAAGGACCGCAGAAGCTGTTTCGCCACGGCATCCGGATAAATTGTGCGATCTCATTGCGGACTCGATTCTAGATGCGTATCTGGCGGGGGATCCATTAAGCCGCGTGGCGGCGGAGGTGATGGGCGGCCACGGGCACATCACGATTTCGGGGGAGGTGACGAGCGCGGCGACGGTAGATATCCCGGCTGTGGTGCGATCGGCGTTGGGAGGCGAAGAGGGCGCACGCGTGGCGGTGCACGTGAATCTTGTGGCGCAGAGCCCGGAGATCGGGCGCGGCGTGGATACGGGCGGCGCGGGAGATCAGGGAATCATGATCGGCTATGCCACGCGGGAGACGCCGTCATTCATGCCTTTGGAGTACGTGCTCGCGCGAGAGCTGTGCCGAAAGTTGTATGCCCGTTATCCGTTTGACGGGAAGACGCAGGTGACGCTCGATGGCGATCGCGCGACGTGCGTGGTGGCGAGCTTTCAGAACGCGCCGACCGCGGAGCTCGAAGCGCTTGTACGCTCTTCCATTACGGCCGACGAATATTTGATCAATCCCGCGGGCGAGTGGTCGCTTGGCGGATTCGATGCGGACTCGGGGATCTCCGGGCGCAAGATCGTGATCGACAACTACGGGCCGGAGATCGGCATTGGCGGGGGATCGTTCTCTGGCAAGGATCTTACCAAAGTGGACCGCTCGGGTGCGTACATCGCCCGCCGCATCGCGGTGGATTACCTCGGGCGCTTTGCCACCGCCAGCGCGGTGCGCGTAAAGCTCGCGTATGCCATCGGGAAGCCGGAGCCGGTGATGGCGGTGGCGGAGCTAGACGAAGGTTCTGGTGGAGGTTCTGCGGGCGCTAGTGGCGTGCGCGTTGTCCCTGTGGAGGGCTACGATCTTTCGCCTCGTGGCATTGCCACGCTTTTGAAGTTCGACTCCGCGCGCTGGGCGGACACCGCCGCTTGGGGACACTTTGGGAGGGAATTCAGCTGGGGATAATTTTTGCTGTTGTTTGCCGAAGATTAAAAAATCATTAAAAGAGTTTTGACTTTGTTGCTGGGTGTAATAAAATGATCGCAGGGATGGTGATCTGGTGAATTACGGATCATAAATTTCCGACTTGGTATAAAAATAGCTGCTTCGGCGGCTATTTTTGTTTTAGATAGTTGCTATACTGAGCGGATGAAGAAGGTCTCATCGGAATTGATCGCGCGGGCGGGGGCGATGCTGGCCGGGGGAGGCACGGTGGTGTTTCCGACGGAGACGCTCTATGGGCTCGCGGCGTCGGTGCTTGATGCATCCGCGGTGCGAAAGGTGTACGCGATCAAGCGGCGCTCGTTGGAGAAGCAATTGCCGGTGATCGTGGGGAGCTTTGCGCAGGCGCGGAAATTCTTTTTATTCTCGCGGGCGGAGCTATCGCTTGCCCGGCGGTATTGGCCGGGACCGCTCGCCATCGTGCTCAAGGCGCGGTCACGACGCGTTGCGTTGGCCGTTGGCGGGGATCGCGTCGCGGTGCGCTGGTCGGCGGATCCTGTTGCTGCGCGGCTCGCCATCCTTACGGGGGCGCCCATCATTGCCACGTCGGCGAACCTGTCCGGCAAGCCGGGATGTTTTACGGTTCGCGCAGTAAAGCGGCAGTTGGGTGGCAGCGCTCGGCGCGCGGCTCGCGCCGTTGCCCGCCGCGCCGTTGCCGGCCCGGATATGTATCTGGACGCGGGCACACTCACGCGATCACTGCCATCCACGATCGTGCGCGTTCGCCGCGGGCGCGTGGAGGTTTTACGCGAAGGGAAAATATCGCTGGAGATGATCTCCCTGGAGAAATAAAACGGAAGAAGTTGATAAAACCCTCTTTATCTAATTATCTAAAGAAAGATCGCAACCCGGGGGCTGCGATCTGTTGCGGCGGTAAAACGATCTTAGAGTTTATGGGGATGCGAAAGAACGATTTTCTTTCCCCGGAATGGCTTGCCCTTCTTGGCCAGCGCGTTTTCATCGGGCCATATTTCCACGCGGACGTTCCATCCGGAGAACTTTTTTCTGATGTCAGCCTCCATAAGCCTGATCTTCTTGGCCAATTTTACAAATCGCTTGCCGTACTGCTTGCTTCGTATGTCGATCGACACTTCAATGCGTTCATCGTCGTACAACGCGGCGCGCATCCCGATGATGCTGTACGATCCGGCACAGTGCCGGATCAGCAGTTTTTTGAATTTCTTGCGGCGTTCCTTAAGGCTCATATGAGCTCCTCCCGCGGGAAATATATCGCAACCGGGCGGAAAAGTAAATCGGTTACGGGAAGGCGCAGATGGAAGCTACGGGAAATCCCCAGGTTTTCCCCGTCCAATTTGACAAAATCGGCAACTTTGCTTTACAATCTCTTGGTAAACCCTTTCTCTAAACCGGTCGATTGGTTTAGGTTTTTACAGCGTAACAGCTGTTTTTATTTGAGAGGGGGTGGGGTAAAAAATCAAAATAAACTTTTAATCAATTTTTAACTATGGCAGAAAAAGAAAAATTTGACCGGTCCAAGCCGCACCTGAACGTCGGCACGATCGGCCATGTTGACCACGGCAAGACCACCTTGACGGCGGCCATCACCCACGTTCTGTTTTTGAAGGGTTGGGCAAAGAAAGAAGAGAAGGTTGATCAGATCGACAACGCTCCGGAAGAGAAGGCGCGTGGTATCACGATCGCCCTTCACCACTCGGAGTACCAGTCGGAGAAGCGCCACTATGCGCACGTTGATGCTCCCGGTCACGCCGACTATATCAAGAACATGATCACCGGTGCCGCCCAGATGGACGGCGCAGTGCTCGTGGTTGCCGCAACCGACGGCCCGATGCCGCAGACTCGCGAGCACATCCTGCTTGCCCGTCAGGTAGGCGTGCCTTCGATCATTGTGTTCCTCAACAAGTGCGACATGGTGGATGATCCGGAATTGATCGACCTCGTGGAGTCCGAGGTCCGCGAGCTGCTCACCAAGAACGGTTTCCCCGGCGACACCGCCCCGGTCATCCGCGGTTCGGCGCTCAAAGCGTTGAATGCGACCGATGCCGATTCACCGGATGCCAAGCCGATCCTGGATCTCGTAAAAGCGATGGATGACTTCTTCCCGGATCCGGTCCGCGAATTGGACAAGCCGTTCCTTATGCCTATCGAGGATATCTTCTCCATTGAAGGCCGCGGTACGGTCGTTACGGGCCGCATCGAGCGCGGCAAAGTCAAAGTGAACGAGGAAGTCGAGGTTGTCGGTCTCAAGCCGACCGCCAAGACCGTCGTCACCGGCATTGAGATGTTCAATAAGAGCTTGGATGAAGGCCAGGCAGGCGACAACGCCGGTTTGCTCCTCCGCGGTCTCAAGAAAGAGGACGTGGAGCGCGGACAGGTGCTCGCAAAGCCGGGCAGCGTTACCCCGCACTCGGAGTTTGAGGGCGAGATCTATGTGCTCTCAAAAGAAGAGGGTGGCCGCCACTCTCCGTTCTTCAAGGGCTACAAGCCGCAGTTCTACATCCGCACCACGGACGTGACGGGCGAGGTGACCCTTCCGGAAGGAATGGAAATGGTCATGCCTGGTGATACGGTCAAGATCACGGTCAAACTCATCACCCCGGTTGCGATGGAAGACAAGATGCGTTTCGCCATCCGCGAGGGCGGCAAGACCGTCGGCGCCGGTGTCGTGACGAAGATTATCAAGTAGGCAAGATAAAACACCACTCTCTCGGGGACGGGTTGCGGCCTGCTGGCCGCCCCCTAACGCTCGCCGCCTACGCGGCTCCGCGATTCCCCTCAAGAGTGGTGTTTTATTTTACCTGCTATATATGGGCTATCGTCGGCGATGCCGAGCGCGGTATATAATTGAGGGATGAAAATATTATTAACTGGCGTTGCGGGAACGGGAAAATCCACAATAGCGAAGGCGTTAACGGAAAAGGGAATTTCCGCCATTGATCTTCACGACGTCCCAGGCTTGTTCTATTGGCAGGATAAGGTCACGAAAGAAAGAGTTGAATACAAGCCGGTCAATGACAAGGCGTGGTTCAAAACTGTGGATAGAGTCTGCGATATGGATAAATTGAAGGAACTATTCGCCGAGCATGGGGATATCGTTGTGGCGGGCACGACTGGCAGCGGCAATCAAAAAGAATTTCTATCCTTTTTTGATAAGATAATCCTTTTGCAGGCCGATTCGGAGTCCCTTGTCTATCGTATGCAAACGAGGACCAATAAATCCGGATATGGGAAAACCAAAGCAGAACAGGATGATAATGTTGAATGGCAGAAAGAATACGATCCGTTATTGCTCTCGTATGGTGCAATCCCGTTTAGCACAAAAGGGGATCTGGATGGCGTGGTTAATCGAATTATTGAGGTAATCGGCGGACGTACGTGACCCCGCACAAACAAAAAACCCGTTGCCGGGTTTTTTGCGAATCCAAACATAATGCTGGATGGTCCGAGATGACACCATAACCATAATAACAACACCAAAACATTCGTCAAAACATTTTTAATCTTTATTTAATGTTTCTTTTTGCGTCTATGCGCGGGGGTGCGAGGACTTGCGCCTCGTGGATCCATAGCGTCACCTCGGACCCAACACTATGCCACCCCCGCGGGGAGTGTAATGAATTGGGCGTTAAAACTATCTAAAGTGATTTACACCGTTGCTTATTGACACTCGTGCCGGATTTGCTATAATCTCTTGGTACTCAAATGGCTAAGACCGATACCCCACAAAAGCTGCGCCTCCGCATCAAGTCGTACGATCACAAACTGATCGACAATTCGGCACGTCAGATCATCGAGGCCGCCGAGCGGAACGACGCAAAGGTGACGGGACCTATCCCGCTCCCCACGGAAGTAAAACACTATACCGTCAACCGTTCCACGTTCGTCCACAAGGATGCCCGCGAGCAGTTCGAGCTCCGTGTTCATAAGCGCCTCGTCGAGATATTGAATCCCAGCCAGAAGATCATCGAATCACTTTCGAACTTGAACCTTCCCGCCGGCGTCGATATCGAGATCAAGATGGTCTAGGAGTTGCCACTGGCAACGACTGTAAAAAGCCCCGCGAAAGCGGGGCTTTTTGTTTGCGGCAGGGTTATAATAGAAATATGAAGGGTTATATTGAGCATCCGGGGAAAGCGGTGGAGACGGGTGGGAAGTTTGAGCATGTGATGGCGATCTCGCTCGACCCGCGCACCGGATATAAAGACGGTGTCATTCGATGCATCACAAATCGCGCGGGCGATGTTGCAACATCCGGCTATATAGACCGGAGCGTTCTGTATAAAGTTCGCGGAGATTCACTGGAACGATTTTCTATCGGCGAAAGATTAGTAATAAAAAATCAGGAAGTGGTCATCGCGCAATTAAGCGGCGCTGGCGCAGATTTTCTCGGCCTCGAAGATCCGGATATTTTCATCGATGAGAAGACGGGATTAATGCATCTCTATTTCACGATGCCGTTTCACAAAAAAGAAAAGCATGGAATACTGATTCATCTTGGTCATGCCGTCGGGAATGATATTGGGTCTTTGGAAATGACGGCGCCGGTGCTTAGGGATGAAGGCATGGCCAGCGCGAAGGAAGTTTCGATTGCGCCATTGAACAGTAATGGCGTTAGAAACAACCTTGTGGAGTCTTCAATAAAAGAAGAAGACTTTGATTATTCCACCGTCCGTGTTGCTATCGCGGAGGATATGGGAAAATCCTGGAAGTTCGGCGAGACGGTGTTCCATCCCAAGGAGCGTAATATCCCGTGGATTGGCGGGCACGCATCGCCCGGGCCGCTATTCCCTAAAAGTTTTATTGATGTTGGCGAGGGAAAACGGTTGGGCGTTATAAATGGCCGCGAGGCGAATCGGCGCGTGGGAGACGAAATACAATATGGCATGTTTTCAATTGGCTTGTTCATCTACGATTACGAGAATGGGAAGATCGACTGGGTCTCGCCTGAACCATTCATTCAAGACAGCGCGGCGCGGACGATCACGTTTGCAAGCCAATTCGTGGAGCAGGGGAAGGGGAGCGGTGTCCTTTATGCGCATGTGGACGACTCGTTTGTGCGGGCATATACGCTGAATGCGGACGAGATGAAACAGCTGTTGCCGTAATAGCCCATTTGACATTGGAAGCCATTTTGCTATAATCGTCATCAAGGTTTGCTCGGTTAGTTTTTATGCAATATCTCCCTTTTGCCTCGGCTACGAACGCGAAATGTGTTCGCGGGCCAGGCGCAGAAAAACGGTCGCCGTTTTCTCTGGATCCCGTATAAAAGCGGGGTGGGTCGGTTGATTGTGCTAAAAACTCCGGGATTCGACCCCGGAGTTAATTATTTTTTACTGGATTCCGCACGTACTCATTCAAAGGAGTATCCCACCGGACGATCAAGAAAATGTCATATATATTAGGCAAAAAACTTAAAATGACGCAGATCTGGAAGGACGGCAAAGTCGTTCCGGTTACGGTCGTCCAAGCGGAACCCAACAAGGTTTCGATTTTGCGTACCGCGGAACGCGACGGCTACGAGGCCGTTCAGCTGACGTTGGGCAAGAAAAAGCGTGAGTTTAAGAACCGCCCGAATCAAAAGGTGGACGTTGCCGCACTTAAGCTCGATGACATGATCGGCGTCGATTCGTTTGTAGAAGGGGACAAAGTGCGCGTGAGTGGCATAACCAAGGGACGCGGGTTCCAGGGTGTCGTCAAGCGTTATAACTTCCGCGGCGGTCCGAAGACGCACGGCCAGAAGAATCGCCACCGCCACCCCGGCTCCATCGGTTCCACCGCATTCCAGCGTGTCGTCCCGGGCCGTCGTATGGCCGGACACATGGGCACCGAGCGCGTCACCATAAAGAATCTCGTCATTGCGGCGATAGACAAAGAGAATAATCTGCTTTTCCTGCGCGGCGCGGTGCCGGGCAATCGCGGCGGATTGATCGAAATTTCAAATACGAAATAACATGAAGGCCGACGTCTATAATTTAAAGAACGAAGTGGTGGGAACGATGGAATTACCGGCGGAGGTTTTTGGCGCAAAGTGGAATGCGGCGCTCGTGAAACAGGTATTGGAAGCACAGCTCGCGAACGCGCGCGCGCCGTGGGCGCACGTGAAAGATCGCAGCGAAGTGCGCGGCGGCGGCAAGAAGCCGTGGAGGCAGAAAGGCACCGGCCGCGCGCGTCACGGCTCCACCCGCTCCCCGATCTGGGTAGGTGGTGGAAAGGCTCATGGTCCTCGCAACGATAAGGATTATTCACAAAAGGTGAACAAAAAGATGAAGCGTGTCGCGCTCTTTTCCGTGCTTTCCAAGAAAGCCAAAGATGGTGAGGTCAAGGTGTTTGATAGCCTTGTTCTGGAAGCGCCGAAGACAAAGCATGTTGCAACGGCATTGAAGGCGATCCTGGCGCCGCGCAAGGGCGATAAGCGTTTTGACGTTTTGCTCGTTTCGGACAATACGAACAAGAACCTGTTCCGTGCCACGAACAACCTTCAAAAGACGAAGGTCATTGAGGCAGGTTCGCTCAATATTTTTGATATCATCAACCACAAGAACCTCTTTATCGACAAGGACGTGGTCGCTACCATCGAAAAGCACTATAAGATCTAATATTATTTTCATGACCGACCCCCTTCTCATCAAGAAACCGTGGATCACCGAAAAAGCCACAAAGCTGACCGCTTCCAATCAGTATGTTTTTTTGGTAAAATCCGGGGCGACGAAGCCGGAGGTCAAAAAGGCGGTCCACGCACTCTATAAGGTAGATGCGCTCTCCGTGAATATTTTGAATCGCGTCGGAAAAACAAAACGTTCCGGCCGCGGCATCAAAGGCAAGACCCAGGGACACCGCAAGGCGATCGTCACCATCAAAGAAGGACAAAAAATAGACCTGAATTAATAAGGTAATGAAAAGTTTCAAGCCTACAAGCGCTTCACGGCGCAATATGACGTCTTCTGACTACAGCACCCTCACCAAGGGCGCGCGTCCTTACAAACCCCTCGTTACGCGGCTGAAATCAAATTCCGGGCGCAACTCCGCGGGCCGCATCACTGTCCGCCACCAGGGAGGCGGCAACAAGAAGCTTTATCGCATGATCGATTTTAAGCAGAACCGCATGGATCAAAAGGCGGTCGTGGAAACGATCGAGTACGATCCGTATCGCACCGCGTTCATCGCGCTCATAAAGTATGCCGATGGTGCGAGGGCGTATATTTTGGCTCCGGAGAAAATGAAGGCAGGGGACGAGATCATCACCGCGGAGGCGGCGCCGGTCAAGAGCGGTAATCGCATGCAGCTCAAGAATATTCCGGTAGGCCAGCAGGTTTATAATGTTGAAATGACGCCGGGCCGCGGCGGCCAATTGGCGCGTTCCGCCGGCGCGTATCTGGAGGTTCTTGCGAATGCCGACGGCTATACCGATCTTAAGCTCAACTCCGGCGAAGTTCGCCGCGTATTGTGGACCTGCCTTGCATCGCTCGGACAGGTTTCCAACTCGGAGTGGTCGCTCGTGAATTTTGGCAAGGCCGGCCGCTCGCGCTGGATGGGTATCCGTCCGACGGTCCGCGGCAGCGCCATGAATCCGGTAGATCATCCGTACGGAGGCGGTGAGGGCGCACAGCCGCGCGGTACCCGCAAACCGAAGACCCTTTGGGGCAAGGTTACCGGCGGTCATAAGACACGCAATAAGAAGAAGCGGTCGAGCCAATTCATCGTCAAGCGGCGCGTCAGCATTCGCAATCGCAACAATAAATAGTTTTTAACCTTACTACCATGTCACGTTCACTCAAAAAAGGCCCGTTCGTCGATCCGAAGCTTATGAAGAAGGTTTTGAATACCAAGTCCGGCAGCGGCACGGTCATCAAGACCTGGTCCCGCGCATCGGAGATCGCACCGGAATTCGTCGGACAGGTTTTTGGCGTTCACAACGGCCGCACGCACGTTGAAGTGCGCGTGACGGAAGAAATGATTGGCCATCGCCTCGGAGAATTTTCCCCGACCCGCAAGTTCATCCGCCACGGCGGCAAGATGCAGAAGGAGCTTGAGATAAAGGCTACCGAGACCGCCAAGACCCAGGCCGCCGCCGCAAAGGCAGCGCCTGCTAAGAAATAAAAACCATGGAAAAGCAATACACCGCAAAACTTAGTTTCCTTCGCCAGGCGCCCCGCAAAGTGCGCAGCGTTGGTGACCTTATAAAAGGTTTGCCGGTGAACGAAGCCGAAGCGCAATTGATCGTGCAGACGCGGCGGCCTTCAAAGGTGCTGTTGAAACTCTTGCGTTCGGCTGTCGCGAATGCTAAAAATAGCAAGACCGTTGACCCTCAGCATCTTTTCGTTTCGAGCGTCCGTGTTGACGGCGGCCCGATGTTGAAGCGGATGCTTCCCCGCGCGCGCGGCAGCGCGTCTCCCATTCAGAAAAAGATGAGCCATGTCACGATGGTTCTGGGTGTCAACGAAAAGTTGAAGTCGCGCTTTACGATCGTGCCGCCGAAGAAGACGAAACTCCCGCCGGGCGAGGATGTGCGTTCAAAAACAAAGAAACCAAAGACTCCCGAGAAGGAAGCGCCGAGATCGAAGCAGACCCCCGGATTCTGGAAGCGCCGGTTCGGACGTAAGGTGGTAGGCGAATAAAATATCATGGGACAAAAGATCAATCCAAATTCATATCGCTTGGGAGTTTCAAAAGGCTGGCCCGTACGCTGGTTCCTTAAGGGCGGCTATGCAAAATTCCTCGAAGAGGACGAAGCGATCCGCAATACGATCAATGAAAAGATCGCGCTTGCCGGTGTCGCCGCCATTGAGATCGAGCGCACGCAGGGCAACCTTCGCGTGTTCATCCGCGCCGCCCGGCCGGGCCTTATCATCGGCCGCGGAGGAAAAGGAATGGAAGATCTCAATAAGGCGGTCGTCGACGCGCTCATGAAGGTGCGCAAGACCCGCTCCAAGGTTGCGCTCAGTTTGAACGTAGAGGAATTGAAGCGCTCGGATGTTTCTGCCCGCTATACTGCTCAGCAGATCGCATGGGATCTGGAGAAGCGTATCCGCTTCCGCCGCACCATGAAGAAGTATTTGGAGCAGATCTTGCAGAATCGCGATGTCAAAGGTGCGAAGATCTTAATGAAGGGCCGCCTGGACGGGAACGAGATCGCGCGCAATGAGCATCTTTCAAAAGGTTCTTTGCCGCTGCAGACGCTCCGCGCCGACATCGATTACGGCACCGCGACCGCGTTCACCACGTACGGCACGATCGGTATCCGTGTTTGGATATATAAAGGAGAGGTTTTCAAAAAAGTCACCAAGGAACAGGAGGAAGAGGCCGGCCGCCAATCGCGCCGCCGTGCTCCATCCAACTATTAATATTTGATTAAAAAACCATGCTTCTTCCAAAGAAAGTAAAACATCGCAAGTGGCAAAAGGGACGCTCCCGCAAGCGCACGGTTGAAACGCGCGGGCTTGCGTTGAGCTATGGTTCTTTTGGATTGAAGTCCACGGAGTCGGCATGGGTGAATTCCCGCCAGATCGAAGCGGCGCGCAAGACGATCACGAACTACCTCAAGCGTGATGGACGCCTTTGGATCCGTATATTCCCCGACAAGCCGATCACGCAGCAGGCGCCGGAAAAGACACTTGGAGGCGGAAAGGGATCCGTTGACCACTATGTGTTTCCGGTAAAACCGGGCCGCGTGCTGTTCGAGATCGACGGAGTGACGCTTGTGCGCGCCAAGGAAGCGTTGCGTCTTGCATCATTCAAGCTTCCGGTAAAAACCCGCGTCATCGTAAAATAATTTTTCACCAAAGAGCCATGAAGAAAAAAGAAGTACAAGAAATGAAGAACAAGTCACTTGGCGAACTCGAGCGCATAGTGCTTGATTCGGCTGAGAAGTTGCGGACATTGCGATTTGACCTTGCGGCCGGAAAAGTGAAGAATGTGAACGAGCTTCATCAGACGCGCCGCGGGATCGCCCGCGCGAAAACATTCATACGGCAACAGGCATCAAAAGCATAATATTATGGCACAGACTCCAAAAACCAAAAAAATAAGGAAGATCATCGGCGTTGTCGTCTCGGATAAGATGATGAAGACGCGCGTGGTTGCGGTTGCGAGCCTTAAGAAGCACCCGAAGTATCTCAAGTACTATAAGGTGACGACCAAGTTCAAGGCGCACGATGAGAATAATGAATATAAGATGGGAGACAAGGTGACCATCGAGGAATCCCGCCCGCTCTCGCGCGAAAAGCGCTGGAGGATCATAAATAAGATCGCATAATCACTATAATTTTTCTGGTATGATACAAGAACGATCGGTAATCAAAGTTGCGGATAACAGCGGCGCCAAGGTGGTGCGGTGTTTCCGCATTCTTGGCGGTACGCATCACCGTTACGCGGGCGTGGGGGATATCATTGTCGCGTCCGTGCAGAGCGCGGAGCCGCGCAAAACGGTAAAGAAGAAAGATGTTGTGAAGGTAATGGTGGTTCGCACCAAGAGCGCGCTTCGCCGGAAAGACGGTTCCTATGTCCGTTTTGACGAGAATGCGGTCATTCTGATCGATGCCAAAAAGGAGCCGGTGGCGACCCGTATCTTCGGCCCGCTTCCGCGCGAGCTCAAAGAGAGGGGTTATGAAAAATTAATGACCATGGCGGAAGAAATCGTTTAATAACTAATATTATTTGGCCATGAAACTCAAGAAAGGAGACAACGTAAAGATCTTATCGGGAAAAGACCGCGGAAAGACCGGGGTGGTTTTAAAGGCGTTCCCGGAAGATGACCGCATCCAGATCGACGGATTGAACGTGTTCAAAAAGCGTTCAAAGCCGCGCAAGCAGGGAGAAAAGGGCCAGGTCGTCGCGGTATCGCGCCCACTCGCCGTTTCCAAGGTTATGATCATCTGTCCGAACTGCAAAGCACCGACCCGTATCGGTGGCCGCATGGAGGGCAATCGCAAGGTCCGCTATTGCAAAAAATGCAAGGCAACGCTCTAAATAAATAATACGGCCATGGCTGAAATCAAAAAAACACATACCGATAGAAAAGCAATGCGCGCCTTCGTGGAGAAGGTCGTCGTTGACGCGGGCGTCGGCCGCCTTGGCCAGCAGCCGAACTTTGAGGAAAAGATCCTTCCGCAGGTGATGCGTGACATTGCCGCGATCACCGGCCAGCAGCCGCAGCTCCGTAAAGCGAAGGAATCCATCGCCGGATTTAAAGTGCGCGAGGGGCAGATCGTGGGTCTTCGCGTGACGCTGCGCCGCGAGAAAGCGGTTGATTTTTTTGAGCGATTGATTACAATAGTGTTACCTCGCGTTCGAGACTTTGCCGGTTTGGAGCATTCCGCGATCGATCAGGGCGGCACCCTTAATGTAGGTGTCCGCGACCACCTGGTGTTCCCGGAGATATCTCCGGAAAAGTCCCCGGTATCGTTCTCGATCGGTGTAAGCATTGTGCCGAAGACGAGGAGCCGCGAGAGGTCGGTGGAGAAATTCGCCGCGTTCGGCGTGCCGATGAAAAAAGAGGCGCCGGCGGCAAAAGGAAAGCGAAAGAAGAAATAATATGGCAAAAGAGTCCGTCATCGCGCGAAGCAAAAAGCGACCAAAGTATTCCACCCGCATCGTGCGGCGCTGTTTCCGTTGCGGTCGCAAGCGCGGCTATATGCGCGACTTCGGGCTCTGCCGCATCTGCTTCCGTGAAATGGCGACTGCTCAGCAGATCCCGGGAATAAAGAAAGCCAGCTGGTAATCTTATGCACTACAACATCCTTTCCGAACTTAAAAATGCCACACGGGCAAAGAAAGACAAAATAACCTTCCCGTTCACGAAGATGGATTTTGCGATACTCACAAAACTTGTTGAGCACGGGTATGTTAAAAGCGCGGAAAAGGAGGCGGTGGGAAAGAAAAGCATGATCGTAGTGCGCCTTGCCTATAAAAACAAAGAAGCGGCGGTAAACGATTTCAAGATCATGAGCAAGCCGAGCCGCCATACGTATGCGGACTATCGCAGCCTTCCGACGGTCAAGCGGGGCCACGGGCTTTCCATGCTTTCGACCTCGAAGGGCATTATGACCGGTTCCGAGGCGAAAAAACAGAAGGTCGGCGGAGAATATCTTTTTGAAATCTGGTAATTTATCACTGAATCCCATGAGCCGACTTATCAAAAAACCTATTGCGATCACCGAAGGCGCGACCCTCGTCCAGAATGGCGGTATATTGACGATCAAAGGGCCGAAAGGGGAGTTGAAAATAGCGCTTCCCGCCGGAGTTGATGTCAGGACCGAGGGCGGGAACTTTTGGGTCAGCGCCGCGCCGGAAATAAAGACGACCGCTCTCCAGGGAACGATCTGGTCGCTTGCAAAGAATGCGATCGAAGGCGTGACCATCGGATTCACCAAGATCCTTGAGATTGAAGGCGTCGGTTATCGCGCCACGGTGGAAGGGAAGGAGCTCGTGCTTTTCCTGGGATACGCACTGCCGGTCCGTTTGCCGATCCCGGAGAATGTTGCGATCACGGTTGATAAGAACATCATCAAGGTGACCGGCATTGATAAAGACGCCGTCGGCCAGGCTGCTGCAGAGATCCGCGCACTTAAGAAACCGGAGCCATACAAGGGCAAGGGCATACATTATCAGGGCGAGGTCATCCGCAGAAAGGTTGGTAAGAAGGCTGGCGCCGCTGCGGCATAATATCATTATCCATTTCCATGAAAGCAAAAAAGAAACTCAACCAAAAAAGGATCCGCCGCGTTGCACGCGTTCGCGCCGCGATTTCCGGCACCGCGGTGCGCCCGCGCCTTGCCGTACGACGCAGTAACCGCTATTTCTACGCGCAACTTATTGATGATGTAAAGGGGAATACGCTTCTTTCTGCATCGAGCTTTGCTATGGAGAAGGCTGCAAAGGGAGCGGTTAAAGGGAATAAAACCGCGGACGCGTTTTCCGTCGGCGAATTCATCGGAAAGAAAGCAGGGGAGCTGGGCATCAAATCCGCAGTGTTCGATCGCCGCTCTTATAAGTTCCACGGCCGGGTAAAGAGCTTCGTCGATGGAGCAAAAAAAGGCGGACTTACTATATAAAATCATGGCAGAAAAGACATCATCGCCAAGAACATTCAATAGACGGCCGGATCGCGATCGCCCTGTGGTGCGCGAGGAGTTCAAAGAGCGCGTGCTGGACAATCGCCGCGTGACCCGCGTCGTCGCCGGAGGCAAGCGCTTCCGTTTCCGCGTCACGATCGTGATCGGCGACGAGCGCGGCCGCATCGGCATCGGCGTGGCGAAAGGTCTTGACGTCCAGCAGGCAGTGGCAAAGGCAAAAGCCGACGCAAAGAAGAATCTTTTGACGATCAGCCTTAAGGACGGCCGCACCATCGCGCACGAGGTGAACGCGAAGTACAGCGCCGCCAAGGTGATGATCAAGCCGGCCAGCAAGGGGCATGGCCTCCGCGCCGGCGGTTCGGTGCGTTTTGTGCTTGCGTTCGCCGGCATCAAGGACGCAACGGCAAAGATCCTTGGCCGTACGCCGAACAAGCTCACGAATGCGATGGCGACCATTGAGGCGCTAAAGAAATTAAAGGCATAACCTTCTGACCACTATCACTATCATGAAACTTCATTCAAAAACTCCTATTCGCGCCAAGCGCCTCCAGCGTATCGGCCGCAGCGGCAAGCGCGGCAGTTATTCCGGCCGCGGCGTAAAAGGACAGCGGTCCCGTTCAGGCCATCGTATCCGCCCGGCGGAGCGCGACATTATCCTTAAGATCCCGAAGATGCGGGGGTTCCGCAATAAACCCAAGCGCGACGTCCCGGTCGTGTTCAACCTCGGCATGCTTTCAAACAGCCTTAAGCCGCATGTCAAGGCCGGCGTACCGCTGGAGGTCGGCTATGCGTTTCTGCGCAGCATAAAATTGTTAAAAAAGGATTATAAGGGTAAAGTAAAGATCCTTGCCGCCGGGGATATCGCATTCCCGATCTCGGTCACCGGTTTTGAGGTGTCTGCCAGCGCCAAAGAAAAGATCGAAAAGGCCGGGGGAAAGGTGGTATCTTAAACGAATATGACCAGTCCTTTGCCTCCCCAAGATGGACCGTTCGGCAAAGGACTGGTCATATTCGTTTCTTCCTTTGTTTAATGTAAGATAAAGAAATGGAAAGATTTTTACAGATATTCAAAGTAAAGGAGCTCCGGAACAAGATACTCATTGTTCTCGGACTTTTGGTTGCATATCGCGTGCTGGCCGCCATTCCGATCCCCGGCGTGGACGCGGCGGCGCTCCAGAACTATTTCAACTCCAACCAGCTCCTTGGGTTCCTTAACTTCTTTTCCGGCGGCGGCCTTGCGAACCTTTCGGTGGTCATGCTTGGCGTCGGTCCGTACATTACATCCACCATCGTCATGCAGCTTATGACGATCATCTTCCCGAAGATGAAGGCGATGTATTACGAGGAGGGCGCGCGCGGCCAGGCAAAGTTCAACCAATATTCGCGCCTGCTCACCGTGCCATTCGCATTCGTGCAGTCATACGGCTTTTTAAGCCTGCTCATCTCGCAGGGTGTTATCGCGCGGCCCGACACCTTCAGTCTCGTTCGTAATGTCATCGTGATCACGTGTGGATCCATGATCGCGCTCTGGCTCGGTGAGCTCATTACGGAGGAGAAGGTAGGCAACGGCATTTCACTTATTATTTTGGCGGGTATCATTAGCCGCCTCCCGTCGAGCGTCGGACTCGCGTTCGCGTCATACACCGCCCAGCTTCTTACCTCATATATAGGGTTCATCGTCATCGGATTATTGCTCATCGCCGGCGTCGTGTATCTTAATGAAGGCGAACGAAAAATACCGGTTGCGTACGCGCGGCGCGTACGGGGCACCAAGATGTACGGCGGCGCCCAGAGCTACCTCCCGCTCAAGGTGAACCAGGCGGGCATGATTCCGCTTATTTTCGCGATCTCGGTATTGCTCTTCCCGCAGTTCCTCGCGCAGATCGTGGTGCTCTTCTCGCCGACATGGGGGCTCAGGGTGAGCGACTTCGCGCAAGGCTTCGTGGCGAACCAGCTTTATTACGGCATCTTCTACTTTTTACTGGTGTTCGTCTTCACGTATTTTTATACCGCGATCACGTTCAATCCGGAAGAGGTTGCCAAGAATCTTCAGCAGAGCGGAGGATTTGTGCCGGGCATTCGTCCTGGTGACAGCACCGAGAAATATTTTCATGGTGTCGTGAACCGCATCACCTTCTTCGGCGCGGCATTCCTTGGTCTTATTGCGATTTTGCCGATTATCGTGCAGTCGGTTACGGGCGTTTCCGTGCTTACGATCAGCGGCACCGCGCTTCTTATCGTTGTTGCGGTCGCTTTGGAGACCATGCGGCAGGTGGATTCGCAGTTGACAGTCAGGGAGTATGAGGGAATCGAATAAGACAATTCTTCTTTTAACAGGATGGCGTTCCGGTCTGCCGACCCCACCGCTTTCACTGCTCCGGGATCCCTTTTAAAAGAAGGGGTGTTTTATTCGTGTTTTAGTGAATAATTTTCTAATATTTGGAAGTATTTGAAATATTTGCTATTATACAATCACCAATGAACTACAATATAATTTTCATTGCCGGGCCGCAGGGATCGGGCAAGGGAACGCAGGGAAAAAGACTGGCGGAGAAGCTCGGTTTTTTATTTTGGGAGATGGGGGGTACGCTTCGCGCAATTTTGGCGAAGGGCGGACCACTTGCGGATAAGATCAAGGCGATAGATCACGGAACACTGCTTTCGGACGAGCTCATCATAGAGGTGTTGAAGGATCAGCTTCCGTTGATCCCGTATGAGAAGGGGATCATTTTTGACGGCGTACCCCGCCGGCTTGGCCAGGGGAAATTTTTGGTGGAATATCTGAAAGAACATGGAATGGATAGGATGGCGACGCTTTTTATCGATGTGCCGCGCGAGGAGTGCATCAAACGGCTGCTGTTGCGTGCCCAGCACGAGACCCGGGTGGACGATACGCCCGAAGCGATCACCCAGCGCTTTCGTGATTACGATGATACGATAAAGCCCGCAATGGATTATTTAAAGGAGCAGACGGCATTTATTGCCGTTGACGGCACCCCTGCGCCGGACGAGATCGCTGCAAACATCAATAAAGCGCTTGGCATTGATTAAAAAAGTATGAGACCCGTAGCCCCGCGAAAGCCGTTCAATGTGATACTCCTCGGAGATCCCGCGTCCGGAAAAGGAACACAGGCAGTGCGGCTGGCTAAGAAATATCATTTTTATAATCTTGATATGGGCCGCGAAGTGCGAATGCCTGCCGTGCTCGCGCAATATGATTACGCCAGGACGACGGCGGTCGGCAAGCTGACGCCCACGGCGGTGGTGCGTACTATCTTCAAGCGGGTGATCGCGGGAACCCCTGCCGCACGAGGCATCCTTTTTAATGGCACGCCCAAAATGATCAACGAGGCGAAGCTCGTCGCGCGCGAGCTTGTGCGGGCGAAACGGAGCGACCCGCTCGTCATCTATCTGCATATTCCCGCGGGAGAAATGTTCAAGCGCGCCGCGGCACGCCGCATTTATATGAACGGGAAATCAGTGAAGCGTGATGACGACAGTGTCCGCGCGCTCCGCAACCGGCAGAAATATTATAAAGAACAGGTCGTGCGCGTGGTTGCCTTTTTTAACGGGCGGTATACGGTTAAGAGGATATCGGGAATGGGCACCGAAGCCGCGGTGGGAAAAAGGATCGAAGCGGCCGTCCGCCGGCATATCGCCGGCATGAAATAACGTCACAACATGGAATTACGAACTCCGCAGGAAATAAAAATCATGGCGGAAGGCGGACGCCGCCTCGGCGCCGTGCTCCAGCGGCTCAGGAGCGAGGTGCGCCCCGGCGTTACGACGCTTTCATTGGATCGCGTCGCTCGAAAGATAATAACGGAGGGCGGCGATACGCCTGCATTTTTGAACTATCGGCCCGAAGGCGCGCGCCGTGCGTATCCATACACGCTGTGCGCGTCAGTGAACGACGTCGTGGTGCACGGCCAGCCGTCCAACTACGTTCTGCGCGACGGCGACATCGTAAAGCTTGACCTCGGATTGAAGCACGAAGGATTTTATCTTGACGCTGCGATCACCGCGGCCGTCGGGAAAGTTCCTGCCGAAGATAAGAAGCTCATGGCCGTCACCGAAGAATCGCTCTATGCGGGAATAAAAGAGGCAAAACCCGGCAACACGCTTGGCGATATCGGTTACGCCATCGAACGCGTGGTTCGTAAGCATAAGTTTTCCATTGCGGAAGGGTTGACCGGGCACGGTATCGGCCGCGCGCTTCACGAGGATCCGACGGTGTTCAACTTCGGCGACCGGGGAACCGGTGTAAAGCTTGTGTCCGGCATGGTGATCGCGATAGAACCGATGGTCACGGTCGGTGCCGGTGCGATCGTGCAGCTGAAGGATGAAAGTTATGGCACGATGGATCGCTCGCACGCGGCGCATTTTGAGCACACGGTGGCGATCACGGATGCGGGTCCATTGATTCTGACCAGGGTGTAATCGCGCGTGAATCGGGGAGCGTCGTACGCTGATTCGTGATATTATGGTAGTACATGGCTCAGCCATATCTCTCCATCGTTATTCCTGCGTACAACGAGGCCGAACGGATCCCGCAGACGCTCATCGACATGGACAAGCGCCTCGCCAGCGTGGATTTTTCGTATGAGATCCTGGTGGTGAACGACGGTTCTACGGATAATACCTCGACGATCGTAAAGAATATGGCAAAGATGGTGAAGAATCTCAAGCTGATCGATATAAAGAACAATGGCGGCAAGGGCGGCACGGTGCGGCAGGGGATGCTGCTTGCGACGGGCACGGTGCGGCTTTTTACCGACGCCGACAATTCAACATCCATTGATCAGTTTGAGAAGATGATGCCGCTTTTTAAGGAGGGGGCGGATGTGGTGATCGGTTCGCGCGCAATGAGCGGTGCGCAGCTTGATCCGCCGGAACCATGGTATCGCCGGATCCCGGGCAAGGTGGGAAACCTTATATTCCAAACCGTTCTCGGCCTGTGGGGCATCTGGGACACGCAGTGCGGGTTCAAGGCGTTTACCGGCGAAGCGGCGGAGAAGATATTCACCATATCCACGATCGGGGGCTGGGGATTTGACGTGGAAATTCTCGCCCTTGCCAAGCGGATGGGCTATAAGATCAAGGAAATACCGGTGCATTGGGTCAACGACACCCGTTCGCACGTTAAAGCATCGGCCTACTTGAATGTTCTGGGCGAAACCTGTATAATCCGTTGGAGGTTATGGAGGGGTCAATACCGCCTTTAACCATTCAATACCGCCATCGGGCGGCTATTATTAACCAGAATGAGCAAGCAATATTTAACAAAAGAACGCTTGGAAGAATTCAAGACGGAGCTTGATGAGCTTAAGAACAAGCGTCGTAACGACGTTGCGCAGCGGTTGAAGCAGGCAAAAGAATACGGCGACCTCTCCGAAAATTCGGAGTATGCTGAAGCGCGCGAGGAACAGGCAAACGTGGAAACACGCATCTTTGAGCTGGAGGATCTGCTGAAAGACGCGGTCATCATAGAAAAAACGGAGGCCAACGGTGCCGTGCAGGTCGGATCGGTGGTCACTATCAAGAAGGGTGAAAAGACGTCGGTCTATACGATCGTCGGCAAGTATGAGGCCAAGCCGGAGGAAGGAAAGATCTCGGACGAATCTCCGCTCGGCAAGGCGTTCATGGATCACAAGGTGGGAGATAAGATTAGTGTCACAACTCCGGCGGGCGTGATGATATACGAAATTTTGAAGATTGCATAGCGCGCGGTATTATTAAGTAATGTTAGAGGATATTGTGCAGGAACGGCGAAAGAAGCTGGACGCCATAAAGGCGGCCGGCATCGATCCGTATCCGGCGCGGGTGAAGCGTTCGTTCGAGGTCGCACACGCGCTCAAGGATTTTGAGGCGTTGGTTGCGTCGGGTGGGGAAGTCTCGCTTACCGGGCGGCTGCGAAGTCTGCGCGACCAAGGGAGGATTATTTTTGCCGACATCGAGGACGAATCGGGAAAGATCCAGGCGGTGTTAAAAGATGACGCGTTGAGCGACCTCGCCTTTTGGCGCTCGGTGCTCGATATGGGGGATTTTATTTCCGTCACCGGACCTTTGTTTATTACTAAGCGTGGCGAGAAGAGCCTGGAGGCGCATGAGCTGCAAATGGCTTCAAAAAGCCTTTTGCCGCTGCCCGATAAGTGGGAGGGTTTGGAGAATGAGGATATTCGTTTCCGCAAACGCTACCTCGACCTGATCGCGGGCGAGAACCTCCGCGAACTATTCCGCAAAAAAACCGTTTTTTGGGAAACGTTCCGCAATGCATTAAAAAGGGAGGGATTTTTAGAAGTGGAAACGCCGGTATTGGAGAATCTTCCCGGTGGTGCCGAAGCGGAGCCGTTCCGCACCCATCACAATGCACTTGATGCCGACTTCTATCTGCGTATCTCGCTTGAATTACCGCTGAAACGCCTGCTCGTGGGAGGGTATGATAAGGTCTTCGAGATCGGCCGTGTGTTCCGCAACGAGGGCATCGACCGCGAGCATCTCCAGGATTACACCGCATTGGAGTTCTATTGGGCTTACAGCGACTACGGTGATGTGATGAAATTGGTGGAACGGACATATAAAGAAGTGATCGAGAAAACCGTCGGCGGGCTTGTCACGGAGTTCGGCGGCAAGAAGATCGACTGGTCTGGCGAATGGCCGGCCGTGGATTACGTGGAGGCGTTCAAGAAAGCGAACGGCGGACTCGATCCGATTACCGCTGATCGAGCGGAATTATTAAAAAAAGCCAAAGAACTGAAACTTGAGCCGGAAAAGGGTGCGGGCAAGGGCCGCCTTATCGACCTTATTTTCAAAAAAACCGTCCGTCCGGCCCTCATCCAGCCGTGCTTTTTGACCAATCCGCCCGTGGAGATCGAGCCGCTCGCCAAGCGGCATCCGGAGAACCCTGCGGTCGTGGAGCGGTTCCAGGTGGTCGCGTGCGGTACGGAGCTCGGCAAAGGATTTTCGGAACTGAATGATCCGGATGATCAGCGTGCCCGGTTTGAGGAGCAGATGAAGCTGCGCGAAGCGGGGGATGCGGAGGCTCAGCGCCTCGACGAGGATTTTTTGGAAGCACTGCAATACGGCATGCCGCCCGCAGGAGGGTTCGGCGTGAGCGAGCGCCTGTTTGCGGTATTGATGGACAAGCCCATCCGCGAGACGGTATTTTTCCCGTTGATGCGTCCGAAGAAATAGAAAAACCACCGCTTTGGGAAGCGGTGGTTGTCTATGGATCCGGCCGGGGCCGGACGGTCACTGCGGCAGATGGCCGTATTTTTTCTTGAAGTGCTCTTCTTTAAGCAAGACCTCGATCTTTTTCGGAAGAAAAAAACGGACGCGCTGGGTGGCCTGTTCTTTGAGCAGGGTCAGCTTCTTTTTTGTGAATGTTTTTCCGAATCGCGTACGTAGGTCGCGGTACACCTGGATGAACTGCTCCTCGTCAATGACGAGGCGGGTGAAAACCTCTAAAAGCAGCCCGTCGTATTCAAGAATGCGGCGTGTTGCCGTAAGTGCCACGCGAAGATATTCATTTAAGATCAGCTGTTCTTCGGGTGTTCGGGTGTTAATTCGTTTTCCATCCTTCACGGTGTTTCCTCCGGAAATGAAATTTGGGCTTACAAGTCAACCGCGGATATTCTATCCACTTCTATTTGTTTTTGTCAATATATCTGGGCGGCAGAAGTTTATTCCAATTTCTTCGCGTTTTCACAGAGCAGTTTTGTTTCGCCATCACGGTGCGATACGCGGCCGTCCACGATGACGCATGCATTTTCCACCCACGCTGGCGACGTCTTCTCGAGCACGCTGTTGAAGACCACGACCTCCATCGGCTGGCTGGACCGGTTGTCTTCGATGGTGGCGAAGATCATCGGCTGGCCGCTCTTGGTGAATATTTTCTTTACTTTTGAAACGAGGCCGGCGGTGCGGACGATCGTTTTCTCGTCGCTCATCGCCGCGATCTCGCTGATCGGCTTGCACCGGTAATGGTCGATCGTTGCCGCATGGTGCGTCATCGGGTGCGTGGAAATGAAAAACCCAATAAGCTCCTTTTCCCAGATAAGTTTCTCTCCGCTCGTCGCGGGGGTCGCCGGTTTCAACTTTAGCGTGATTGTCGGTGCCGACATGCCAAAAAGCGAATTCGCCTGCGCCGCGCCGCTGCGTTTGAGCGCATTCACAAAACGCAGGATCTCCTCCATGTTCTCAAGGATCTGTTTTCGTTCCACGCCGAGCGAATCGAACGCACCGCTCTTTGCCAGGCTTTCAAGTGATTTCTTATTGAGATCCTTATGCTGGATGCGGCTCAAAAAATTGTCGAAACTTTCAAAAGGACCGCCCCGCGCCCGCTCTTCTATGATCGCGCGAGCGATCTCGGAGCCTACGTTTTTGATGGCGAGCAGGCCGAAGCGGATCTTCGGTCCTTCCGGCGTAAAGTTGATAAAGCTGCGGTTGATGTCCGGCGGCAGGATCTCTACGCCGGCGGTTTTTGCCTCCTGGATGAGGAATGAGATGCGCTCAATGTCGCTCATTTCCGAATTCAGCACCGCGGCGGTGAACTCCTCCGGATAATTCGCCTTCAAATATGCCGTGCGATATCCGATCATGGCATAACATGCGGAGTGCGCGCGGTTGAATCCGTAACGGGCAAATGGCTCGATAAGCTCCCACGCCTGGTCGGCGACCTTCTTCGGGATGTTATTTTTAAGGCATCCGTTGATGAATTTTTCTTTTTGTTCATCAAGCAGGGATTTGATTTTCTTTCCCACCGCTTTGACAAGCAGATAGCCTTCGCCGCGCGTGAGTCCGGCAAGCTTTGTTGCGAGGTCCATCACCTGTTCCTGGTAGACGATGACCCCGTAGGTATTTTTGAGCGTCTCCTCCATGAGGGGATGGATATAGCGGATGGCCTCCTTGCCCTGTTTGCGGGCGATATACGTGGGGATAAGTTCCATCGGTCCCGGGCGAAAGAGCGCCACGAGCGCAATGAGATCGTCCACCTGCGTCGGCTTGATATCTTTCATGTACCGCCGCATGCCGCTCGATTCAAATTGGAAGATGGACGTGGTATCGCCGCGCTGTAAAAGCTCGAACGTTTTCTTGTCGTCGAGCGGGATGTTGGAAATATTGATCACCGCGCCGTGGAGTTCTTTGATGAGGTTGATGGTGCTCTCTATTATTGTCAGGTTTTTCAGCCCGAGGAAGTCGATCTTAAGGAGGCCGAGATCCTCGACGGCGTGCATCTCGAACTGCGTGATGATGATATTCTCCTCGCCGGGCGCGAACTGCAGCGGCACGCGTTCCATGAGCGCGTCCTTTGCGATCACCGTCGCGCAGGCGTGCACCGACGCGTGCCGGGCGACGCCTTCCAGATGCCGCGCGGTGTCGATCAGTTTTTTCGCCTCAGGATTTGAATCGTAGATGGTTTTGAGTTCCTGCACTTTTTTAAGGCATTCGTCGAGCCAGCCCTCTTTCATGCCCTGTGTGGGATTGAAGGGGATCAGTTTTGCGATCTGGTCGCAGAATGCGTACGAATATCCCATGGCGCGTCCGGCGTCGCGGATGGCAGCGCGGGCCGCCATCGTTCCGAAGGTTATGATGCGCGCCACATGGTCCTCGCCGTATTTTTGCCGCGCGTATGCAAGCACCTCGTCGCGGCGGGTGTCAGCAAAGTCGATGTCGATATCAGGCATCTGGATGCGCTCAGGGTTGAGAAATCGCTCAAAGAGCAGGCCATACTTGAGAGGGTCAATATCCGTAATGTCGAGCACGTATGAGACGATGCTCCCTGCGGCTGAACCGCGGCCGGGCCCGACGGCGATGCCGTGATCTTTTGCCCAGCGAATAAGGTCCTGAACGATAAGGAAATAATCGGCGAAGCCGGTCTTTTCGATGACGCCGAGCTCGTATTCCATCCGTTCGCGCAGTTCTTTGGTCTGTATTCCCGCCGGATATTTTTTCGGCAGGCGTTCTTCGATGAGCTCGCGGAGGTACGCGTTCGCGGTCTTGCCGGCCGGTTTTGGAAAATCGGGAAGAAGGGTCTTCCCGAGCTCAAGCTCAATAGTGCATCGCTCCGCGATCTCGTGCGTCCTTGCCACCGCCTCGGCGCCGCCCGGGATCTTCGAGAATTTTTCCATCATCACCTCCGGCGAAAGGATGGAGAAGTCGTCCGACTTCATCGTCATCCGGTCGTCATCCGTCAGCTTGTTGCCGGTCTGCACCGCAAGCAGCACGTCATGATACTCGGCATCATCCGAGTGCGTGTAGTGGCTGTCCTGCGTGGCGACGAGCGGGATGCCGGTCTCTCCGGACAATCTTACCAATAACGGTTCGATCTTTTCGGATTCGGGGATGTTTGGATGCTTTTGTATCTCTAAAAAATAATTTCCCTTGCCAAAGATCTCCTGGTGTTCCAATGCGATGCGTTTTGCCTCTTCGTATTGATCGGCGGTGAGCGCCCGTGCAACTTCGCCGCCCAGGCACGAAGAGAGCGCGATCAACCCTTCGTGATGTTCGCGCAGGAGATCTTTATCCATACGCGGTTTATAATAGAATCCTTCAAGGTGGGCTTTTGAAACAAGGGTAATAAGATTCTTCCACCCGGTTTGATTTTCAACGAGAAGAATCAGGTGGTAATACCGTTCGCCATTCTCCTTGGAGAACCGGTCGCGCGGCGCAATGTACGCCTCAACACCAAGGATCGGCTTGATGCCGTTCTTCTTTGCCAGTTTATAAAATTCAACAGCGCCATAGAGGACGCCGTGATCGGTGAGTGCGATCGAATCCATTCCTGTCTCCTTGGCGCGCGCCACCATTTGGGGGATCTTTGTGAGCCCGTCGAGCAGGGAATAATGCGAATGCGTATGTAAATGGGTGAATTTGGTTTCCATTGTTCGCGTGTTGACCCCCGCAAGCGAGGATGCAGAACATTAAATTGACCACTCTATTATAGTTAAAAAACGATTAAAAATACAATCTCCACTCTCGCGGCTCCGCGACGCCCTTCAAAGACATACAGGTATGGAACGCCATCATTTACATAATCGTTTTTTGACTATACTATAGGGAAGTATTTTGAATGTTAAGCCACCTTAGCTCAGCTGGTAGAGCAACGCTTTTGTAAAGCGAAGGTCCCCGGTCCGAATCCGGGAGGTGGCTCATGGATGATCAGACAATCAAGGCGTATAACGAACTGGCAAAGGAATATAATAATGAGACCAAAGATTTTTGGGAGCATTTTCCATCCGCAATTATTGATGCTTTTGTTGGTCTGGTAAGCGGAAAAATTTTAGATATTGGAAGCGGTCCGGGAAAGGACGGGCTTATACTCCAACAGCGCAGACTTGAAATAACATGCCTTGACGCTTCGGAAGAAATGGTAAAATTATCTTCTCAAAACGGACTTGCTTCGGTTGTAGGAGATCTGATGTCGCTTCCATTCCCAGATGAATCCTTTGAGGGTGTCTGGGCTTATACCTCGCTACTCCATCTTAAAAAGATTGATATTGGAAAAGCGATCGAAGAGATCAAGAGAGTATTAAAAGAAGGTGGAATATTTTTCCTTGGGATGATTGAGGGCGAAGGGGAAGTGTATCGGAACAGTTCAGGAGTGGGGATGCCGAGACTGTTCGCTTTCTATAAAAAAGATGAGCTAAGGGATATACTAAAAAAGACGGGTTTTGAAATCGTCTTTTTTGATCAATTTCAGCCGAAATCAAAAAATTATTTAAATTTCATTTCTCGAAAAATATCATGATCCTCCAGGTCGGCGTCAAAATCTTTCTCCGAAATCCCGCCGGGAAATATCTTTTTATGCGCCGCTCACCGGAAAAGTATCCGGGGGTCAAGGGGGAGTGGGACATTCCTGGTGGTCGCATCAATCCGGGATCGTTGTTGATCGAGAATTTGCGACGAGAGGTGAAGGAAGAAACTCAGCTTGAAATAACTTCAGAACCGAAGCTTGTTTACGCGCAAGATATCATTCCTAACGAGGAAAAACATGTGGTACGGCTTTCGTATGTCGGTGAGACAGCCGGAGAGCCGATCCTCGATATCACCGAGAACGTCGCATATAAATGGCTTTCACTCGAAGAATTAAGACAGCATCCAAATATAGATATTTATGCAAAAAAGATCATTGATGAGGGCTATTTATCCTGATGAAAATATTGTATAATGGCGAAATGAACAAAAAGAAACTCGCGATCGTCATTGCTCTTGTGGTGATCATTGTGGTCGTGTTGGGGATATTTGCGTTCGGCAATAAGGCAAAAGCGCCGGAGGTTTCTAATGGTACGGCTCCGACGTCCACTGCTCCGCAAACCGCCACGTCCACGGCGAGTTCCTCCGGGCTCTCGATTGTGATCTCCACCAATACGCCAAAGAGCTACTCCGGCGTGTCATTCTCTTTTACCTATCCGGGCGCGTGGACCATATCTTCCGCGATGCCATTATTGATGGACGATTTCAGTGGCAAATATAAAGCCGGCGGGGTGATACCGGCTGGCGGCGCTCAGCTCGCCATAGCGACCACTACGTCGTATGGCCCAGTTGAGAACATCATAGCAACCGAGCTTATGAACGCCACAGACGTGGCATCTTCCACCACGGCGGTGGATGGCGTCGCGTGCACAAAAGCAACGTATCGGGCCAATTATTCCCAGAGCGCTACCGCGCAAAATATTTCACTCTATTGCCTCCGCGGCACCGAGCTGTGGAAGATATATTTCTCGTATCCGGCAGGCGACGCTGCGGCAAGCGCCGATCTTTCCGTCTTCAACGGCATATTGGCGTCAATGAAGCTGAAGGAGTAAAAGAACGGCGGGCTCTATTTAATCATTTTTTAATCCCGCATTGCTATAATGCGGATGATGTTCGATAAATCGACGCTTTCCATCCTATATCTTGAACAAAAGAAATCCATGCGAGAAATCGCAGATAAGTTTAATTGTTCGCAAAATACGATATCGTATTGGATTCAGAAATATAAAATTCCTACGCGGTCTCATGGTGAGGCAACCTATGTTAAGCGGAACCCAGCCGGCGACCCATTCTCTTTCCATAAACCCAAAACATTAGAAGAAATCAACTTATTTGGACTAGGAATCGGATTATATTGGGGCGAAGGCAATAAAACAAACTTAAACTCGGTAAGATTAGGGAACACAGATCCTGCGCTCATTGAAGTTTTTATTAGATTTCTTGTCTTGACGTTCAATATAGATAGAGATGACCTAAAATTTGGACTTCAATTATTTACCGATATAGATCCAGCGATAGCGCTGGACTTTTGGATAAAAAAACTTAATATACATAGAGACCAGATAAATAGACCTATCGTCACGAAGGCGAGATCGTTGGGTACCTACCGGAAGAAAAGCCAGTATGGCGTTATGACCGTGATGTACCATAATAAGAAGCTTCGAGATCTATTGATCGGTTTGTTGCCGTTGTAGCTCAGCTGGTAGAGCAACTCCATGGTGGACCCACAGGGTCATGCCCACGGAAGGGGAAACCCATCCGCGAGCCCCGAATTACGGTCAAAGGCCAGAAATGGCAGAGACCGTGGCGAAACCGCGAATGGCACGTGGCTTTCGCCCGAACGACTGACAAGGGACGCTGCGCCGCATGGGCGGTATGCGTAAGATACAGTCTAATCCTCATATAAGCGTTTTTGTGCGAAACTGAGGTATTAATGAAGGAGTAGGTCGCCGGTTCAATTCCGGCCAACGGCTCAGCAAAAAATGGTCCCCGCACCGCCATGGCGGTGCGGGGACCATATCACCCATGCAGGAATGGAAGGACCGCTTTGATGATGGCCGCAAGGAACGACAGCCAGAAAAAAAGTGCGCTCATTGTCGGTGTAGTGGCTTATTTTATATGGTAAAATCACGACCTTTAGTTTCTTGATTTGGGTGAAGCATACCAGATCAGTGATTAAAACTGTCTAAAACGGCCTGCCGTTGCGTTTTTTAAAGGAATATAGTATCATCGTTCCCATGGCCAAGATAAAGCATGCCGACAGGTTGATCACGATGCGTTGCAGCGTTTGCAAACGCCGTAATTATTACACCAATAAAAACAAGAAATTGGTGGAGCGAAAGATCGAGCTTCAGAAGTTTTGCGAATGGTGCCGCGTCAAAACATTGCATAAAGAGGCGCGGATCACAGGAAAGTAACGACTGCTCAGGAAGGAAAATGCGCGCGCCCCTATCAAGGACAGGCGCATTTTTTAAATTTGTATTAAAATAGTAAAGATGAAAAAGGGGGCTTAGTTAAACGGTATAATAAGCGTCTCCAAAACGCTTGTCGAAGGTCCGACTCCTTCAGCCCCCGCAAATCTACGTTTTCCCAACAAAAAAACCTTTCTCAAAAAGGTTTTTTTGTTGGGCTCGCCCGTCTGCGAATTCGTGCGGCCGTCCCATAATCGGCGCACGGGTGCGAAGGGATGACTTCCGCTGGGTTATCAATGATCGGCCCGCAGCATCATCCACGGATGGATGCATATATGGGCACGTGATAAAAAGCCTTATTTGATCAGAAGCCTTGCCTTCTCAAAGAACGGCGAGGGCAAACCCAACATCAATTGTGCGTTGCTTTTTACGGTTGCCAATAAAGAAGTGTTAATAAGGAGGGGATAGCCTGTTGAAGGCCGGGACACCTGTCTTTCTGGGCAAAAATTAACTCACGGGCACTAATTATTATAAGAATATGACGACGAACTGGTCGTTGCGCGGGTGTATACTGGGAGTGTAAGACAATGAATGTTCGTACGCTTATCGAGCAGCTTGGCTACTCGCCGCATGAGGCGACGGTGTATTTGGCTGCGCTTGAGCTTGGCAGCAGTACCGAGACGGAGATCGCGGAACGGGCAAAGCTGGCGCGCACGACGGTCGCGTCCGTCATCGAGTCGCTCCAAAAAAAGGGGTTGATGAGCGCGTATCTCAAAGGACGCAGGAAGATCTGGGCGGCGGAAAATCCGGAACGGTTCATGGCGGTGATCCATACGCGCCAGGCGATACTCAAGACGTTATTGCCAGAGCTGCAATCTATGCGGCGATCCGCCGTCCCGCCGCCGATAATGCGCGCCTTTTCCGGCGTTGAAGGAATCAGGCAGATCATGGACGATATCATTGAGACGAAAAATCATGTGTTTGCGGTCATATCGTGGGATGATTGGGTGGGGCTGCTCGGCAAACCGTTCTTGGACGAGTTTATAAAAACGCGTAAAGAGCATTATCTCAGCATCCGCTTGCTGACGCCAAAAACAAAAATGTCGCTTGAGTTAAAGGATCGGGACGCCGGAGATATGCGCGTCACCCAATTTCTTCCCGGGGGCGTCACTGTGGCAAATACAAATTTTATCTACGGCAATAGGACGGCGATCATCTCCGTCAAGTCAAAATCTGCCACGGGCGTATTGATCGAAGACGAGGATATCCACCATACGATGGAAATTTTCTTTGAAAGCTTGTGGCTTCGGAGCGGCGGGACGCTTGACCGGCCCGCATAGGTTGGTATCCGACGACGAAGCCGTCGGAATATGGCGCCCCATGATCGCTTGTATCGCGGGGCGGGATCGTTGTTTGGCAAAAAATCGGTAATAATCCTTGCGATAGGAAGGTAGCAGTATATGATGTCCTAAAAGGCCATGCATAATAACCGATTCAAGCATAACCATGAAAGTTCGCAATATCATGATCCATCAAGTGGTCACTGTCTCGCCGGAAACGAGCTACGAGGAGGCGGCCCGGATTTTATATGGCAACAACATCAGCGGGGCCCCCGTCGTTAACGCCCGGGGCGAGCTGGTCGGTATTTTATCCGAAAAAGACCTCTTTCGGGCGATGTTTCCGCTCTATCGGGAATATCTTGCGGACCCGCAAGCCTATCGTGACCAGGAGGAACAGGAAGAGCGCATGAGCGAGCTTCGCCATGAACCGATCGTAAAATATATGCAGAGTCCGGCCATTACGGTGGATGTTGATGCGCCCATCCTCCGTGCAGGGGGATTATTGCTTGCGCATGGTCTTCATCGATTGCCGGTACTTGACCATGGCAAACTTGTGGGCATTGTGACGCGAGAAAATATCTTTCGCAGGATCCTCCAGCGCCGCCTCTTTGCACTCATGCAAAAGGTCGATAAAAAACATACCATTGCCTATATATATGACTGAAACCAAAAAGGAGCCGAAAGTTGTCGGCACGGTCGTCCATTATTATGGGCATCCGCACGTTGCCGTCATACGGTGCAAAGGTGACCTGCCGCTCGGCGCGCATGTCCAGTTCCTTGGAGCGACGACCGATTTCGAAGAAGACATTGATTCAATGGAATATGACCATCATAAGATCATGTTCGCGAAAGAAGGCGAGGAGGTCGGCGTAAGGGTGAGCGAGCGGGTGCGGGAGGGTGACTGCGTATACGCCGCCATATAAGGCAGTGTGGCGCGATGCCATGAATCAGTTCGGAAAAACCACGGTTTCTCCCGATGGGAGCGTTATTCCATCCAGAATGTTTTGTATCTCCGCCGCGAGGCTGGCCTGATCGGCATCGGTAAACTGCTGGATCGTGCCTGACGGATAATTGGCGAACTGGCTTTGCCCGATGCGCGTCTCGAATTCGTAACATGTGCCGTTATATGCCAACCGGTAGAGCGTGCCTTTTGAAAAATGGCCGGCGCCGGCGTTGCCGATCGGGCTGAACTCGCTCACGGAATAATCGGAGGCAGCGGTGCTCGTCGGGGTAAAGTTTGCGAAGCCGCTCGGCGGGGCGGTGAGGCACGCGTTCACCGTCGCGAGGTCGGTACGCTTTTCTATGCGGATGCCCGCACTGTCAAAGTTGGTGCCCTGATATGCGTTGCCGATGTAGTAGAGGCAATAGGTGAGATTGGCGTCGCATGGAGGGATGTACGATCGCACCAGTATTTGTTGTTGCGTGGTGGCAAGCCCGAATTCCGAGGTCGGATAGGTGATGGTTATCGTTCCGTCGGAAACGCTTTGATCTCCCGCGGGCGCGGTGCTGCTTGGCGCCCCTAAAACGAGTATCGGTGTTCCGCCTGACGAACTACCGGTAGAACCAGAAGGCAATATAGCGCCATTCGGACCACCGGAATTCACAAAGTACATGATCCCGGCGGTAAGCATTGCTATGACCAGGATGAAAACGATGGCCAAGCCTATTTTGTTCATATGATCATTATACATCTAAAACAGTTGACAAATTTCGGGTTTCCGCTATACTTGAACCAATTCCAAAGACCACAGGTTTTGTCTCGGCGGCGGGGCATATAAAAACCCTGTGAGAGGAGTGATGAAACCCCAGCGTTTTGATCATTGCTCGCGGCCTTGGAACGGCCGTTTTTGTTTTTAAAGGGGTAATAAAACATTAAATAACCATTATGAAAACACGGGCACAGAAAGAAACTGAATTGGCGCATGCACGCGAGCTTTTTGATAAAAGCCAGGCGCTCATTTTTGCCGACTTCACCAAGATAACCGCAGAGAATCTCCGCAAGCTGCGCATTGAGCTCAAAAAGTCAGGCGCGAATTTTCTTGTCATCAAAAAGCGTATCCTCGGCATTCTTTTGAAGGAAAAGGGAATTGACATTGACCTGAAGCAGTTCAAAACGTCCGTCGGCACGATCTTCTCGGAAGTGGACAGCGAACACATTGCGGGCCCGGCATTCAAGTTTTTCTCGGGCATGGAGGTTTCCGAAGGCGAGGCGAAGGATATCTGGATAAAGAAGATCCTTGCGGGCTACAATATCACCGGCAAGGCGCCGATGGACGCGGAACAGATCATCTATATCGGCAAGCTTCCGCCGCGCGAGATCGTGCTGGCACAATTGCTTGGCATGCTCGCGGCGCCGATCCGTTCGTTCTTATACATCCTGGACGAGAAATCCAAGATGGGCGGCGGAGCCGCGGCTCAGCCCGTAGCCGAATCGCCGACACCCGCGGCGCCGTCCGCGCCGGAACCGGTTGCGGAACCCGCAGCCCCAGCCCCTACTACTTCCACTGATACCGAAAATCCCGATGAAAAGGTCGAGCTAACGCAAGCACAATAAAACAATGGCAAATTACGACGATCTCATTTCAAAAATAGAGTCTCTCACGGTGGTTGAGCTCGCGGAGCTCGTGAAGAAGCTGGAAGAGAAGTTCGGCATCTCTGCTGCGGCTCCGGTGGCGGCAGGCGGTGGTGCGGGAGCCGGCGCTGCGGCAGAAGAGAAGACGGCGTTCAACGTCATCCTCAAATCCGGCGGAGCGAGCAAGCTCAACGTCATCAAGGTCGTGCGCGAAGTGACGACCCTCGGCCTCAAGGAGGCGAAGGACCTCGTGGACGGCGCGCCGAAACCGATCAAGGAAGGCGTCAAGAAAGAGGAGGCCGAAGAGATCAAGAAAAAGATCACGGAGGCAGGAGGAGAAGCGGTCATTGAATAAAAACAAAGAGGCCCCTTCTTTTTAGACGGAAATGCCACGTAGGAACGTGACCGTCTAAAAAGAAGGGGCCTCTTTGTTTTTCTGTAGTTGAAAAGAAAGAAAAAGTGGCTTACTATAACTTTGCAAAGGGCGTTTAGCTCAGTGGTAGAGCGTTCCGTTCACATCGGAGAGGTCGCAGGTCCGATCCCTGCAACGCCCACAAAAAACCGCCGCGTTGATACGAAACGCGGCGGGGTATTGCTTAAGGATCTTTTGCGCCCGAGAGATCCTCCTGTTGACCAGGGCCTCATCTCCCGTATATTCAATGTACGTTGTCCGGAGTATTTCGGGCCCTACGAGAGCGATGGCGAAAGCGTCTGCCATCTTATCCTCCCATTCCAGCATTCGCGGATTCCGGATGGAAGAACAAACATTTCTCCTCAAGTGTCCGAGTTCATGGGCAAGCGCGCCTTTCAGGGCGTCATCCGAAAAACTGTCAAAGATAACTCTTGAACCACCGATCGCTTTTCCATTCATTTGTACGCATTCGATCACTGAAGCGTCTTGATCTTTGAGAACGCAGAGCTGGATGATTTCAACGTGGCCGGTTGCCAGATGTTGTAATGCTTCGAGCGTCGCGTAGGCGCGGTGCCCGGTTTCCAGCGGGACGCTTCCCGGAAGCTCCTGGTTGCATTCGGACGCGGCGGCGCAGGTGATGGTTGAAAAGAACAACAGAAGCAGAGCGACTGATCGTTTCATCCTAACCTCCTGACCGAAGTCTAGCACGATAGTAGAGAGTGGGGAATTAAGATTTTTTTAGAAATAGTTATAACTGTGCATATCTTTTGATCGTTTACCGATTTAGGCTTTAAAAATTCAGCAAAATCAATGCTTAATTGGCTAATAGCTCCTGGATAGGGGATATTTTGACTTGTTGTAGAAGTGGAGTACAATTGTATATAAGTGGTGGGTTGTGGAGGAAACTGGGGATAACTGCCTCTTTCTGTGCATAACTTTTACCATCCATAAAACCTCTTATTTTCATGTTATTAGGAGAATTCCAACATAATTTGGACCCCAAAGGCCGGATGGCGATCCCCGCAAAATTCCGCGATAAATTAACGGCGGGCGCTATCATCACACGCGGAATCGATAACTGTTTGTTCGTGTTCGCGAATAACGAATGGGAAGCCTTGGCGGCAAAGCTGATCGCGCTCCCGCTCGCACAGGCGAACTCGCGGGCGTTCACACGGCTCATGATGGCCGGCGCGAGCGATGTGGAATTGGATGCACAGGGGAGGATATTGATCCCTGATTATTTACGAAAGTATGCGGGTTTAAAAAAAGAAGTTGTTGTTGCAGGTTTGTATAATCGCATCGAGATCTGGGATGAGGCGGCGTGGTCCACATATAAGACCAAGACTGAAAGTTCCTCTGAGGCGATTGCCGAACAATTAGGAGAGTTGGGAATATAACGATGGAGTCGGTGCACACACCAGTTCTTTTACATGAGGTAATGACGTTTTTAGATCCACAGCCCGGAGATTTCATTATCGACGGCACGGTGGATGGCGGTGGACACGCCGCGGCGATCGCGGAGGTGATCGGGCCGGAGGGGAAATTGCTTGGCCTCGATTGGGATGAGCAATTACTTGAACGGACGCGAAAGCGATTTGCCGACAAAAAAAATATAACACTGCTTCACGGCAATTATGCCGACCTTCCGGAGATCATGCGCGAACACGATCTCGAAAAAGCGGATGGGTTGTTGGTCGACCTTGGATTTTCCAGCGAACAGCTTGAAGCGTCAGGCAGGGGATTCAGCTTTGGCGAGGCGGCGCGCAACGAGCCGCTGCTTATGACATACGATGATTCGCGGACGCCGGTATGGCAGATCCTCCGCGAGGAGAGCGAGGAAGCGCTTGCGAACATCATGTATGAATTTGGCGGCGAGCGGATGTCACGGCAGATCGCGAAAGCGATCAAGGATCGCGGACGGCGTCAGCCGATCATGACCGCAGGCGCATTGGCGGATGTGGTGCGAGAAGTGCTGCCGGGAAGGTACGAGCACGGCAGGATCGATCCGGCCACGCGCACATTCCAGGCGTTCCGGATCTACGCAAACGGCGAGCTGGAGAACCTTAAAACGTTATTAAAGAACCTCAGTGAAGTTCTAAAGCACGGCGGGCGGGTGGTGATCATAACCTTCCATTCGGCGGAAGACGGGATCGTAAAGCGGGCATTTCAATCATTGGCAAAGGGATCAAATATAGAGATCGTTACAAAGAAGCCGGTCGGAGCGACGCGGGAAGAAATAAAAGAAAATCCACGAAGCAGGTCGGCAAAGATAAGAGCGGCAAAAATAATATAAAGGCAGAGCGCATATTATAAAAATGACATTCATACAACCAACAAAACATATCAACATTCTGAACGCAGTCATTGCGCTGTTGGTCGTTGCGCTGCTCGGCGGGACATTTTTGCTGGTTATCGCTTATAATAAGACGGTAGATCTCAGTCATAATATTATTTCCCTTAAAGCAAAGCTTGATGCGGTCGGAGCGCAGAACACGGCATTGAGCAACCAGGTCCTCGCAACATTAGGAGGGGCTGATTTTCAATCGCTCGCATCCGCGGACGGACTGGTACAGGATAAGAATCCCCAATATTTCACGACAGATAACCAATGGCCTATCGCTTCACAACAATAGTCGTATTGCTCGTACTTGCCTTTACGTATTTAGGATTCCATCTTTATCAGCTGCAATTGGTGAAAGGGGATTATTATTATGCCCAGGCGGAATCCGAACAGTCGGCTGCCGCAAGCAACAACGCCAACCGAGGCGCCATTTATTTTACGGATAAGAACGGCAATACGCTGCCCGCAGCGATCGACCAGCCGTTTCCGGTGATCTATGCCGTGCCGACGGCGATCAAAGATCCTGCCACAGCCGCAGCCACATTCGCGCCGATACTGAACATGCCGGTATCTTCCCTTAAAAAGATATTTTCCCGCCCGAATGACCAGTACGAGCTTTTAATAAACAAAGCGGATCCCGCGGCGGCGCAAAGAGTGGACGAACTTAACGTTCCGGGAGTATACAGTTATTTTGAGCCGGAGCGATATTATCCGCTTTCCACGGTCGCATCGCAGGTGCTGGGATATGTGGGGCCGAATGCGTCAAATACCGGCGAGAGCGGAAAGTACGGGTTGGAGTCGTATTACAACAATACGCTCAACGGCAGCAATTCGGCAGGAGGCGTGGGAACGGACCTTACGACCACGATCGATCCGAACATCCAGATCGAGGCGGAGAAGATATTGGATAATCTGGTGCAATCCACCGGAGCGACCGGCGGCGATGTGATGGTGATGGATCCGAAGACGGGAAAGATCCTCGCAATGGGCGGCGACCCAAATTTCGACCCGAATAATTACGGCAAATTCCCGATCTCGGACTTCATGAACACCGATGTGCAGGGAGTATATGAACCGGGATCCATTATGAAGCTTCTTACCATGGCGGCAGGCATTGATTCCGGGCGTATCACGCCGGATACCACCTACTTCGACCATGGGTATGTAAACGTGGACGGGGCGCATATTACGAATTACAACCTGACGACAGAAGGCCCGTATGGTCCGGGCACCACGATGACGCAGGTGATCGAGCATTCGATCAATACCGGCGCGATCTGGGCGGAAAACACCACTGGTAATCCCGTTTTTTTGAGCTATGCGAAGAAATTCGGCCTTGATCAAAAGACCGGCATCGACCTGCCGGGCGAAGTAACGGGCGATCTGAGTCAGCTTACGCCGAATGCGCCGCAGGTGGATTGGGATACGGCGGCGTACGGGCAGGGGATCGCGATGACGCCGATCGAGCTTGTGGATGCCGTAAGCGCGATCGCAAACGGGGGATTGCTCATGCGGCCGTATCTGAATGCGTCGCTGCAACCGCAGGTGATCCGGCGTGTGATCAGCGCGTCGACGGCTGCGCAGGTGTCACAGATGGCAGTGGACGCCGTCGACCTTGCGCAGGTTGCGGAGATCAACGGATATTCCATGGCCGGCAAGACGGGCAGCGCGTTCATCCCGAATCCGAAAGGCGGCGGCTATCTGAACAAGCTTACCGATTCGTATATCGGCTGGGGTCCGACGTCGGATCCGAAATTTATCGCTTTCATCCGCCTCAATACGATTCCCGTCACGTCGCTCGCCGCCGAGACGGTGGTGCCGGCGTGGAATCAGCTTGCACAGTGGATCGTCAACTATTACAACATCCCGCCGAACCGGACGACGGCGGATGTCATCCCTCATTGTAAAAACCTGATATGTCCGTAACCATTCTCCGGAAAATCTTACGGCGGCTTGCGCGATGGACGATCTGGCGCTACCGGCCGGCGGTGATCGGCGTGACGGGGAGTGCGGGAAAGACATCCACGAAACTTGCGATCAAGGCAGTGCTCGAGCGCGACCGGCGCGTGCGGGTTTCATTCGGCAATCTGAACAGCGACCTCGGCTTGCCGCTTACGATCCTTGGCGACTGGAGTGCCGAAGACCTTGCTTTGGTGAGCCACGCGACGCCGCGCGGCACGGCGCGGTTCCGAAAGATGGGGTTTTGGATCAGGGTGATCGCGAGCTCCGCATGGCGGCTCGCTTTCGCATCGGTCACCGAATATCCGGAGATCTTGATATTGGAATACGGTGCCGACCGCCCGGGCGATATTAAAAACCTGTTAAATATCGCGCGGCCGAACATCAGCGTCATCACGGCGATCGGCGATATTCCCGTACATGTGGAATTTTACGGCGGACCGGACGAGGTTGCGCGAGAAAAAGGCAGGCTGATAGAATACCTCCCTTCGGGCGGCTTCGCGATATTGAACGGCGATGATCCGATGGTCGTGAACCTGCAGTCGCGCACGCGGGCGCGGGTGATGACGTTCGGTTTTGATAAGGGAGCCGAAGTCCGCATCTCGCGTTTTGAGAATAAAGTAAAGGACGGGCAGCCTTCCGGCATCTCGTTCAAACTTGAGCATGGCAGCGGCGTGGTGCCGGTGCGGATCAGTAATGTTTTTGGCCGCGCTCACGCCTATGCCGCCGGCGCGGCGGCGGCAATTGGGCTGGTTTTCGGCATGAATTTGGTGACCATTTCGGAAGCGCTCACGCACTACGCACCGCCGGAATCGCGCATGCAACTCCTGCCCGGCATTAAGTACACTTCCCTTATTGATGATTCGTATAACGCAAGCGTGATCGCGATGCGTTCGGCGCTTGAAACGCTGGCTGCGATCCCCGCAAAGCGAAAAGTGGCAGTATTGGGCGACATGCTTGAGATCGGCAAATATACCCTGGAGGCGCACGAGGGCATAGGGCGCATTGCGGCGAAATCGGCGGATGTGCTCTTTACCGTGGGTCCGCGCGCGAAGTTCATCGCCGAAGCCGCGCGCGCCGCGGGCATGAAGCGCACCGCGATCTTTTCTTTTGACACCGCCGACGAGGCGCGAAAGCCGGTGAAGGATTTCATTAAAAAAGGGGACTTGGTTTTAGTGAAGGGTTCCCACTCCATGGAATTGGATAAGATAGTGGAGGAAATCAAGGAAGTTCCGATTCCGACGGTGGTGCCGTTGAGCTAGATTGCCGCGCCATCCGCCACGCTTGTTTTATCCCTCATTTTTCCTTATACTTTTTTTCGTTACGATATGCCATCATCGTCTAGCCTGGTCTAGGACATCGCCCTCTCACGGCGGGAACTCGGGTTCAAATCCCGATGGTGGTACGAAGTTAATTTTTCTTTGCCAGAAGGCTCGAAAGAGCTTGCCATTGCTGGATTTTCTGCCGGTTTAAAAATCGATACTTCTTCAATCAGCGAAACTTCCCTTTTTTAGGGATAAGTGGCAAAATAAAAGCACAATTTAATAAGTCGCCTAAACCGTCGAATAATCGGCGGCCTGGTCAAAGTTCCGTCAAAGGTAAAAAGCCCCTAGTCAGAGCGCATTTGATGGGCCATATCTCGAAAGGGATATAGGGTGGCCTTCGGGCCATTACTGGCTGGGAGTTTTTTGCTCCCCAGCCGGGAAAATGAAGAATAAAAAATGTTTAACTTCTTCGGTTCGCTTCTCCATAAAACAATCGTTTCATTTGTAGGCCTAGCCGCTCTTTTTGGACTCGTTTCTGCAACGCCCCAAACTATTCCAATAATTCCCGCTACCTCGAATTCTCAAATCGCAGTTCAAACGACAAGTTCAACATCGTCGTCGGGAACAATAGCTACAACCCGGCCCATCGAAAAAATATCCGTAGCTCCACCCATTAATTCAGTGGCTGCGCCATCAAAGCAGCCACAAGCAATAATAGTTTCACAAAAACAAGCCGTCGTTAGTGTCCCTCCAGAGGTACCGGTTGCAACCACGAGTCCTACCATTTCATCCCCATCCATTAGTTATATCAATCCAGCTATTATAATCCAGGGAAATTCTCTTACTCTTACAATTGAAGGTAGTGGTTTTCAAAGTGGCGCGGTTTTGATGATTGGAGGTCTCGTAAAATTAAACCCTAACGATGTTTCGCCAAATTCCATTTCGGTAAACTATACTGGATCGCTCCCAGCGGGGACATATGGTGTCACCGTCACCAATCCCGACGGCGGTTCGTTCACGCTGCGAAATGCTTTAGCTATCTCCGCGCCTGAGACATATTCGCAGCCAACTGTAAATTACAATACTCCTATGCCACAGCAAACCTATACGCCGCAGCCGGTGACTTTTCAGCCAAACACAAGCTATCTGAATTTCGATATTACTGCAGTTAATACTTCAGCACAAAATCTTGAAAACCTTCAAAAACAATATGCTCAAGACTTGGCCGATATGCAGGGAAGGGGGATACCACTTGAGGAGGAGCAGGGCGAACAAAATAATCTTAACCTGGCCTATAGTTCGCAATTGAGTGCCGCGCAGCTTACTTTGCAAGACGCTCAAAATCAGCAAAAAATCGACAATGCTATTCGGATCGCTTCTAGCATAGAAGCTCAAATTGAATCTGAACAAACACAAAACGAGCAATGTTCATCGGTAACACTTTCACTCGGAGAGGGCGAGCAAGGTATTCAAGCCGAGCAGAATACAATGGATTGCGCCGCATCGGCACAAAAAGAAGGCGAGGATATACAAGCAGAAGCGATGGGATATTAATTCAATCAAATGAATACTAGATATGAATAAGAGTTAAGAGTAAATTACAATTTCCTCAAGATGTTCTGCAAGCATTGTGGTGCAAAATTTAAGCCTGATGCAAAATTTTGTGAGACTTGCGGCAAGCCGCGAGATGTTGAAGGTGGGTATAAAAAAGATGTGGGCTCAATCTCTCGTGTTGAGGATAAAAAAGAGGTTGGGAATAATAATGAAAAATTAAATTCTACCCAATCGACTCCTTCTGAAAAAGAATCGGATGTTTCAAACAATAAAACATCTACGCTTGATGGCACAGCCAGCGTTATTGATACAGACAAAGAATCATTCTCTCCCGCAGCCGTTTTCACCACAGTCATAGGGTTGATAATAGCGGTTGCCATTCTTTGGGGTATAATTTCGTCTGGCCTGAATTCTTCTCAAGGATCTAGTACTACTTCAAGTGACACAGTTAATGCTGTTTCGGCTGCGGCAACTACAACTTCAAATGAAAGCAGAAATTTGCCGAACGGTATATCACAACAAAGTGCGCAACCCATAAACCAGGGGTCACAAAGTGTATTAGGTAATACAAATTCGAACATTACGACATCTTTTATCAGTCAAATAGAACCAGCCGTCGTTCTTGTGGCTTGTTTTCCGCCAAATTATTCCGGAGGTAGTTTTGATTACGGCTCTGGTGTTTCAGTTGACTATGGCGGGACCAATTATATCGAAACAAATTATCATGTTTATAATGGAGAAAACACGGGGGGAGGATCACCGACATGTCTTGCTTATTATCCTGGGCCTGCGCCAGATTTTTCAATAAACGCTGATTCTGGGGGTTATCAACTTAGCTTTCATAGCTATAATTACGACCCCAACACATCTGAAGATGTGGCGGATTTTACTCTTGATGGATCAGTTTCATCATCAGCGCCATTGGCTTCAATTCCGGTAATCAATGACACATCTCTTACGGGAATTGGTTCAGGGTGTTCTAATGTGGATAACGGTGACAGCGTAACTATCTTTGGCTATCCAGCGTCCGGCAATTATCTGAATGTATCAGAGACGGTAACACAGGGAACAATATCTGGCCAAACCCCAGGGCCGATTTATAAGTTTGATGGAGCCATTGATCACGGCAATTCTGGAGGACTTGCTATCTTAGATAAGAGCAGTTGTGATTTGGGTATACCAACGCTCGGTGTCTCAGGTCTTACTGCTGGGACTGGCTATATTCAATCAGTGAGTCTCGCGCGTCAACGCGTCACATTGACCAATGATCAAATTTGCCAAAATCAATATGGGGTAAACAGCGACTATACGAACAACAATAGTCAGGGTGGGATCGTTTGCGGATGTCAGAGTGGATACACCTGGAATTCAGACGATACCGCGTGCGTTGAGCTGCCTCCCGAAACTGGTTATCAGGTATGTGCCCAGGCTTATCCAAATGAAACGTGGGACGGTACTTATAGTAGTAGTGGTCAATATAATTGTGTGTGCGACACTGGATATATCATGTATGGCGGCCAATGCGTCTCGGGTTATACCTACTGCACGGATACAGAGGGATATGGCGCGAACTATAATGCTGGCACAAATTCTTGTGCGTGTGATTCTGGCTATGCGTATAGTAATGGTACGTGTGTAGATATAAGCCAAATATGTCAAAACGATGTTGGTCCAGGGAGTTATTATCTAGGATACAATAACCCTGATGGAACCTATGCGTGTAGTAATGCTTATTAGGGATTTAGGAATAACATTTAAGAAAAACAATATTTATCTTTCCTCTCGTAAAGGACGGCGTTCCAGCCTACTGGCTGGCCGCCTTGGCTCTCGGCACCTTCGTACCTCCGAGGCACCTTTACGAGAGGAAAGATAAATATTTGTTTATTATTGTAGGGATTTGAACGCCGTAACCCTCACTTTTTCCATACGACATACAATCCGGGATAATATATCCCGAACGGCCCCTTGGTCGGCTCCGAAAGATTCACAGTCGAATAGATTTCAAAGCCGCCCGCTGCTTGCGCATAATGGAGGCACCCCAAACAATCATATGCGACCGGGTTTTGCATGCACATGCCGGCGATCTTTCCGCCATAGAGCAGCGCGGTCATGGTGCCTTCGTCAAAAATGTCCTTATAGCCATGTACGGAAAATCCTCCCGCCGCAAGCTTTTGTTCGATCTCTGGCGGCAGCGCGTCCGGTTTTACGTGGGATAGATACGCAATCACGCGCATCGGGTCGATGCCCGGCTTGGTCTTCATCTCGGGCACATCGCCGATGTCTTCCGCACAATCCTTCACTATCCGCTTGGTCCATCCAAGCAGGGGATAGCGGTAATAGGTATAGAGCAGGTCCTTCTTATTGTGCATACCGATGATCAGCGAAAAATAGTTTCCTCCATCCACGTAGATCGCCGTGCCGTCGATTGGGTCGATCGTGAGCACCAATCCGTTCGTCCCTTTGAATCGGGAAACGGACGGCGTGGCTTCTTCGGCGATCAGCTCGCACTCGGCGAGGGAAGTGTCGGCCAGCTTTGAAAGGATGAATTCCTGGACCTGCAGGTCGGCCTCGGTGACGATGTCGAGAGCCCCGACGCCCGTCTCTGATTTGTTGTAGGACGAGACTTTATTCCTCAAATCGCACGCGAGCTCGGCGGCCTGCTTAAAAATCGGCTCAAACGAAACGAGGATATCAAGATATTGGTCTTCGGCCATAGTATAAATGATACGCTTAAAAATAGACCGACTCAAGGGAAGAAGCACTTAACTACTTATATTTGTTCTCGATTTGCCTCTAAGTGCCAATAATCGCCCGATCCGTCCCTTTGCTGCCACCGGATCCGGGAGCGCCCTCTCCCGCGCAAACGTTTGAAAGGCGTCCGCCCAGGTGTACCGCGAAATTTGCTATAGTTAGGGCATGCCTCACATTAATGAAAAATTAGATTTTGTATCAGATGTTTTTATCGTCCACGAAAATAAGGTTCTGCTTCGCAAACACGATAAATATAAAATTTGGTTGAGCGTTGGCGGCCATATCGAACCTGGCGAGGATCCGACGGAAGCCGCTATTCGTGAAGCAAAGGAAGAAGTCGGGCTGGATATTACGCTCGCGGGAAATGTTGTTGAGGTCGGCGATTTTAAGAAGGGGAAAGAACTTCTTCCGCCACGATTCATAAACCGTCATTGGGTCAATGATACCCATGAACATGTTTCGTTCATTTACTTCGCCACGACGGCAACCACCGACATTCATCAGGGAGAAACAGAGATTAGCGAAGATATCCGATGGTTCACTAAAGACGAGTTAGATGATCCAACCTTTGGTCTTACGGAAGGGGTTAGATTTCATGCCAAGAAGGCCTTGGAGGCATTGAAGACATAAATGCAGTTCTAAACGCGTCCAGCGTGGAGTACCAACGAAGTTTGCTATACTTGGAACATGCCGACCAATGATTTGAAATACGTTGCGACATATCCCTCAAGAGAAGAAGCAGAGGCGATGGAAGGATTGCTTAATGCAAACGGCATTAAATGTTTTCTCCAATTTAACGAAGTCGGCGACGGCTTGATGGGAGCCCTCGGACAAATTAATGGACCGACCGATCTGTGGGTTATGCCGGACCATTTTGAAGCGGCTAGTGAGCTGATAAGCAAACCAGTTCAGGGTGGCGTCCAAGAAAACGCGAATCCTTAACCAGGGTCGAGTGTTGCCGGATTTAACCGTGCTTGATCTTTAAAATAAGAATCGATCCTATTAAAAATAGTGCGACTCCATTAGCGATCCAAATAGGTGGCTGGGCAACCAAGACACCATAGAGACACCACAGAATAGTTCCCGTTGTATTCGCGATATACATTGGCAATGAGAGATCTCGCGTTTGTTTCGTGTGCCATATTTTTATTACTTGCGGGAGAAAGCAGAAGGTATTGAGTGCCCCGGCGACATACCCGATTAGTTGGATGTATATCATATTTATAAGCATATCATGGTTCTAAACCCGTCCACCGTGGAGTACTGATAAAAACGCGCCGTGGTCAGTTAGGTTGGTCACGGCGTTCGATCACGTCTTCTATCTTCAATCCGAGGCGCTTGGCGATGTTTTTTTTCAGTGTTCGGATCAAGCCGAAACACTTCCACTGACGTCCTGCTCTCAAATATATCCGCGTCTTCATTGAAGCGTCATTTCACAGGCTCCTTTCCGGGATATCAAGAACCGGATAGATTCTATGCTAGAATTGCCATATGGGCAAATTGATCGCGGCCAATTGGAAAGAGCATCCAAAGACGGAAGCGGAGGCGCTTGCACTTTTTAAAGCGGTGGCAAAGAAAGAGCGGCCGGACGGCGCGGAGGTGGTGATCTGTCCGCCGTTCATCTACCTGGAAGAGATCGCGCGGGAGTTCAAGCGTCTGACGCCGGACAGGCGTAAAGGGCTCGCGGTCGGCGGCCAGGACGTATTTTGGGAAGAGCAAGGTGCATATACAAGCGAGGTTGGTCCCGCGATGCTCCGTTCGCTTGGCGTGAAGTATGCGATCGTCGGACACTCGGAACGGCGCCGGTTCGAGAAGGAAACCGATGGGACCATCAATAAAAAGATCGCGCTCGCGGCGCGCGACGGGCTAAAAATAATTCTGTGCGTCGGCGAATCACTTTCGGTGCGCGAGAAGGGCGCGGCAGTCGCAAAAAAATTCGTCGGGCAGCAGCTTCTTAAGGATCTTAAAAATATTCCACTTAAAACCGGCCAGCTTTTTGTCGCCTACGAGCCGATCTGGGCGATCGGCACGGGCAAAAATGACAGGCCGGAAGACACGCGTGATATGGCGGTATTCATTAAATCATCCTTAAAGAAAACACGGCGCATATCGGTGCGATTTCTCTATGGCGGTTCGGTAAATAGCAAGAACGCCGCCGATTATGTACAATTGAAGGAGGTAGATGGGGCGCTTGTGGGAGGTGCCAGTTTAAAGGCCGAAGAGTTCGGGAAAATAATAAACTCGGTATAACCATAAAAATAAAAATGAATGAATCAAAGGTTTGGTTTTGGGTACTTTTGGATGCGCTTATTGCAGCGCTTATTATTGGGGTATTGGGGGTCGGATTGCCGGCACTTGTGCAATGGGCATCGTCGATACCGCCCGCAAGAACGATCACGGTAATGGCCGAAGGGAAAACGACAGCGACGCCCGATCTGGCAGAAGTAACGTTCTCGGTGGTCTCGCAGGGACAGAATCCGCAGACGCTCGCATCCAATAATACGGATAAGATGAATGCGGTATTGGAGTTCGTGTCATCGCAGAATATCGCGACGAGCGACATTGCGACGACGGGGTACAACCTTCAGCCGACGTACAACTATGACAAAAATACGCTGCGAAACTTTATCAGCGGCTATACGCTGACACAGACGGTAACGCTCAAGATCCACGATCTTTCGAAGGTCGCGACGGTGCTTGGCGGTCTCGCGCCGCTTGGCGTGAATCAGATCGGGGGCGTGAACTTCACGTTTAACAATCCCGATGACTTCGTCGCGCTTGCGCGTGCGGATGCAATGAGCAAGGCGCAGGTCAAAGCGCAGGAGATGGCATCCGAGGCAGGGGCGTCGCTTGGCAAGGTGGTCACGCTTTCGGAGAATACCTATATACCCCAGCCGCTGCCGATGTATGCGATGTCGTCGGGCGCGGGGCTCGCGATACCGCAAGCGGTTTCCACGCCGAATATCCAGCCTGGCACGCAGGACGTGACGGATAGCGTGACGATCACGTACGCGTTGCGCTAGGTATTTCTTGCCATCCATGACAAAAAAAGATCTTACTGCAAGCCTGGTCATTGGTGCGGCCGTCGGCCTGCTTATTCAGCCGATCCTCGCGAACACGATCACGAGCGTCCATCTCACGCTCGTGATGCGCGCCGGTGTCTTCATGTTCTTCACGCTTTTTGCGCCGTTCGCGCTGTGGCTTTGTGCGATGATCGCAAAGGTATGGAAAGCGTTCTATCAGTTCGGCCAATTCGCCGCGGTGGGAACGCTGAACAGCTTCATTGATGTCGGCGTCTTTAATCTGGAAACATTCTTTTTCGGCGGTCCTGTCATTTCGACCGCGCTCTTTGCAGTGTTCAAGGCGATCTCGTTCCTATTTGCCACGACGAACAGCTTTTTCTGGAATCGGAATTGGACGTTCGGATCGAAGGATAAAGTGAATGTGGGCGAGGTGACGGGATTTTACACGATTGCCATCATCGGATGGGCGGCGAATGTTGCCGTCGCGACGCTCGTGAAGGCGATCGGGCCGGAGACGAAGATCTGGGTGGATATTGTCGCCCCGCTCGCGGGCATCCTTGTGACGTTCATCTGGAACTTCCTCGGATACAAATATTTCGTGTTCAAGAAGAAGGCGCCGGTTGTGGTGTAACGCCAAAGGAACGGCAATCCTGCGGATGGCGGTTGCGTTTTTTCGGTTGTTATGCTACAATGCTCTCGAATGGGTGCGAGTATACCTCAGCGACGATATCGATTGAGGCATAACCCACACGATTCTGTTTGGCTAAAACCGCTCGAAAGAGCGGTTTTAGTTTTTTTAGACCGCTCAATTATGTTTCGTCGATATTCCTTTCCTCGTCTAAAAATTGAGCGGTCTTATGAATAAAGAGAATTCTTATTTTGCTTCAATTTCAATACTTGCTATACTTATCGTGGAGTGGCTGATTGAGCACTCGTTCAATACAAACAGAACCGGAGGTCACCACAGCCGCTCCGCCCAGCACATTAAGCGGATCTCATTGTTTGAGTCTTGGGCGGAGCGGTTTTTGTTTGCCTGGAGCAGAGCCACGCGGATAAACATATTTTTTACTATATGCCAAAATTTAAGGAGGATATTTCGTTGTCAAAGTTCAGTCATTACAAGATCGGCGGGCCTGCCCGCTTTTTTTTTGAAGCCAAGAGCGAAAAAGACGTGCAATGGGCGGTCAAAGAGGCAAAGAAACGGCGGCTGCCAGTATTTATTCTTGGCGGCGGAACGAACCTTTTGATCGGTGACAATGGTTTTGACGGATTGGTTCTCCGTCCGGCTATCCAAGATATTACCGTGAAGGGGAGCACCGTCATGGTCGGTGCAGGAGTGTTGATGGCCGATCTTTTGAAGCGTACGGCGGCACGGTCGCTCGCCGGGCTTGAGTGGGCCGGCGGCTTGCCGGGCACCGTCGGCGGCGCGATCCGCGGCAACGCCGGTTGCTTTGGCGGGGAGGTAAAGGATACCGTCGCATCGGTGCGGAGCTTTGACGTCAAAAAAATGAAGGTCGTCACGCGAACGGCAAAGCAGTGCGCATTTGCCTATCGCCATAGCATTTTTAAAAAGAAGAACGGCGCGGAGATAGTCCTATCGGTGACGTTCGCGCTTGCGAAGGGAAATAAAAAAGAGATCACAAAAGTAATACAGGAGAGGATCCGATATCGCAAAGCGCACCATCCGCTTGAGCATCCGAACATCGGAAGCATATTCAAAAATGTTCCGCTTCACGCGGTGTGCAGGAAGGGGAGTGTCAGGTATGAGAAAGCGCTCCGCGACCTCGGGCTCGCACTCAAAGGTTCGCAGTTCTCGGTAAAGACAGATCCGTTCCCGGTCATCTCGGCGGGGAAGCTGATCTCTGAATCCGGTTTGCGTGGTGTGAGCGCGGGCGGCGCGATGATCTCGCCAAAGCACCCCAACTTTATCGTGAATGTGCTTGACGCCGGATCCGTGGATGTCGCCCGTCTCATTACCCTGGCAAAGTCCGAGGTACGCCGGAAGTTCCGCATTCCACTCGAAGAAGAGGTCCAATTGTTATAATAATCATATGAAAATAATCACCAAAAAAACGCTGGAAGTGACGGAGCCGTTGGAGGTATATATAGAGGAAAAGCTTATGCCCCTTGCAAAGTTCATTGAGCCGTTCGACCGGGATGGATCGGTTGAGTTGCACTTGGAGGTTTCCCGCACGAGCCAACACCACCGGAAAGGGGAAGAAGTATTCATGGCATGCGCCGATCTTTCATTGCCGGGGAAGGTATTGCGCGGAGAGGCGACGGCAGCGGATATCCGCAGGGCGATCGACGAAGCGCGTAACATATTGCACATGGAGATACAAAAATACAAAACAAAGAATGCGCGGCCGCAGGAGCGCGAAAAATAATTTTATTCCCCGCGCGTTTCCGCGCGGGTTTTTTATGCAAGAGAATAAAAAAAGTTATCCACAGAAATCATAAAAATCGAAAAATCACTTTGCTATACTAAATCTATAGTAAATTTTTTCCTACGGGGAAAAAATTATCGGAGTGGTCGCAACCCGATAAACTAAAAACAATTACTACAATGGCAGCAAAAAAGAAAGCAAAGAAAGTAGCAAAGAAGAGCGCGAAGAAGAAGACCGCAAAGAAGCGCGCATAGTCTTTTCTGAAAATACCCCGGCAGGTGCCGGGGTATTTTTTTGACCAAATTTTTAATATCGCACATCGCGCAATTCGCAAAAATGCGCACAATCGCCTATAATCGGTGAGATGCTTGAAGGACTGAAAAAGATGTTTCAAGGGCGCTCGCTTGCGTCGCTTGAGGCAAATGTAAGGGAGATCAACGCTTTGGAACCTATGCTCCAGGGACTTTCCGACGCCGATCTGACCGCGAAAAGCCTGGTGTTGAAGGAGCGGGTGAAGGCGGGTGAATCGTTGGATAGCGTCGCCGTCGAGGCGTTTGCGCTCGTGCGCGAGACGGCGCGGCGCGTGCTCGGACAGCGCCCATTCGATGTTCAGTTGCTCGGCGGACTCGTCCTGCACCGCGGTGCGGTCGCGGAGATGATGACCGGAGAAGGAAAGACGCTCGCGGGCGTCGCGCCGGCATATCTGAACGCGCTTACCGGCGCGGGCGTGCACGTGATCACCGTCAACGAATATCTTTCGCGCCGCGACGCGGTGTGGATGGGGAAGATCTACCGCCTACTCGGACTTACCGTCGGATCCATCGTTCCCGGCGCGGCATTCCTTTACGATCCCGAATGGGAGATCCCAAAAGCGGAGGAGGAGGCCGAAGAGAAAAAAGTGGAGACGACCGGAAGCTTTTTGGTTCAACAGGAATTCCTTCGTCCCGTTTCCCGGCAGGAGGCGTATCGTGCGGATATCACCTACGGGACGAACCATGAATTCGGGTTCGACTACCTTCGCGACAATCTTGTCTACCGCCCCGAGGACCGCGTCCAGCGCGGGCATAATTTTGCCATCATTGACGAGGTGGACAGCATATTGATAGATGAGGCCCGGACGCCGCTTATCATTGCCGCGCCGGATGCCCAATCAAGCGAATTTTATAAGGCTTTTGCACGCATCGCGGGCAATCTGGAAAAGGATGTGGATTACGAGGTTGACGAAAAAAAGAAGACCATCACGATTCATGACGCAGGCGTGGAGAAGGTGGAAAAACTGATCGGCGTACAGAATATCTACGCGCCGGAAAATATCCGCCTGGTGCATTACATGGAAGAGAGCGTCAAGGCAAAAGCGCTCTTTCAGCGCGACAAGGATTATGTCGTAAAGGACGGACAGGTATACATAGTCGACGAGTTCACGGGTCGGCTGCTTGTCGGGCGGCGCTATCAGGCGGGGCTGCACCAGGCGATCGAGGCCAAGGAGGGCGTTGTGGTCCAGCAGGAGTCGCGCACGTACGCAAAGATCTCCACGCAGAATTATTTCCGCATGTACAGGAAGATCTCCGGCATGACGGGAACGGCACAGACCTCGGCGGAGGAATTCTATAAGGTGTATAACCTGGAGGTAGAAAGTATCCCGCCGAACCGCGGGCTTGCGCGCAAAGATCTGAATGATCTCATCTATAAAAACTTTACCGCAAAACTGAACGCGATCGCGGCGGATGTAAAAGAACGGCAAAAGAAAGGCCAGCCGGTGCTGCTTGGTACGACCTCTATCGCAAAAAATGAGATCATCTCCGCGGCGCTCTCGCAGGCGGGGATCCGGCACGAAGTGCTGAACGCGAAGAACAACGAGCGCGAAGGCGCGATCATCGCGCAGGCGGGGCATTCCGGTGCCGTTACGGTGGCGACGAACGTCGCCGGGCGCGGCGTGGATATCCTGCTCGGCGGCAATCCGCCGGATCCCGCGGAGGCGGAAAAGGTCCGCGCCCTCGGCGGCCTTCACGTGATCGGCACCGACCGCCACGAGGCGCGGCGCATTGACAATCAGCTCCGCGGCCGCGCGGGACGCCAGGGGGATCCCGGTTCGTCGCAATTCTTCCTTTCGCTCGACGATGACCTCCTGCGCATTTTCGGCGGCGATCGCATTAAGGGAATCATGGAGCGGTTCGATCTTCCGGAAAACGAGCCGATCGAGTTCGGCATGGTCACGAAAGCAGTCGAACAGGCGCAGGAAAAAGTAGAAGGCGCTAACTTCGATATGCGCAAGCACCTCCTTGAGTATGATGACGTATTGAACAAGCAGCGTGGCGCGATCTACAAACGCCGCAATGAACTTTTGGAGATGACGGACAAAGTGGCGCTCGCAGATGTCATCGCCGACGCGGCAGCGGCGCATTTCAACGCTGCCATTGCGCCGGGATTCGGCCAGGATTCGCAGAACGACCGGGAGGCTGCCGAACAGGAGGCCCGCAAGGCGTTCAAGGATGCGGGGATCGTTGCGGATGCCGACGTGCTCCGGACCGGCGAAGATTTTATCGTTGCGATAAAAGAGAAGAGCGCCGCCGTTGCCGATCATCCGCTCGCCAAGCACCAGATCATCGGCATTCTGGATATGTTATGGATGACCAATCTTGAAGATCTTGATGCGCTGCAGGAATCCGTGGGTTTGCGCGCATATGCCCAGCGTGATCCGCTCGTGGAATATCGCCACGAAGCAAGCAGGTTGTTCAAGGATTTCTGGGGGAATTTCAATGGATGGATATTCAATAATATGTTCAAACTGGCAGCGCAAACCGCCGGCGGTGCGGCGTCGGGTAGTGCCGCCGCCGGCGCGAACTTCAACCTGAATATTTCCGCTGCCGCTCCCGCGAGCGAGACGGGTCCCGGCGCAAAGATCGGTCGTAACGACCCGTGTCCGTGCGGCAGCAAGAAAAAGTGGAAACATTGCGGTTTATTGGACACCGAAGAGCACCGGAAGAACATGGCGCAAGGCGGCGCGAAGCACGAGGTGATAGGATGATGATTTTATTTTTTTGTGCTAGAATATAATCCGACGATGACCATCGACGAATTCCAACAGTCCGACCTGCGGGTCGGAAAAATAGTTTCCGCGGAACGCGTGGAGGGTTCAGAAAAGCTGCTGAAGCTTCAGGTCGATATCGGCGAGGCGGCACTGCGGCAGATCCTTTCGGGGATCGCAAGGGCGTATGCACCGGAGGATATCATCGGAAAGAGCGTGGTGATCATCGCCAATCTTGATCCGCGGGTGATGATGGGAATGGAGTCCAACGGAATGCTTCTCGCCGCGCATGGCGGGGACGGTGTTCCGGTACTCCTTTTGCCGGCAAGCGACGTTCCTCCGGGCGCAAAAATTTCTTAAATTATCATGAAAAAAGGCATTCTCCTTGCAGTATACGTAGTAGTGGCGGCTGCGATCATCGGGGTGGGGGCATGGTATGCGGATAGCGTGACACAGCGGTCGGCAACACAACCAACACAAACTAATCAAAATAATATGGACGGATTGGTTATTAAAGACGATGTAGTGGGAACAGGTACGGCGGCGGCGGTCGGCGATTATGTGACAGTCAACTATACCGGCACACTGGACAACGGCACGGTATTCGACAGTTCGTTAAAGCCGGGACGGACGCCATTCGGTTTTCTTCTTGGCGCGGGTCAGGTTATTAAGGGGTGGGACGAAGGCGTTCTTGGCATGAAGGTGGGCGGCACCCGCGAGCTTACGATTCCGCCGGCGCTTGGTTATGGTTCGCAGGGCGCGGGGACGGTGATCCCGCCGAACGCAACGCTGCACTTTACCGTTACGCTTCTGTCGGTATCAACTTCCACGCCGGCGGGGCAGTAGCTGCTTTCGCATGGCGGGTATATAAAAATTGAAGGCGCCTGGTTGGGCGCCTTTTGATTTTGTTCAGCCGTTGCGGCTGCTGGTTGGAGGTGGGGAAACGATGTATACGTTTACCCAATGAATACCGATTTCATTCGCATGATCTACGGCGTGCCGATACGCAACATCGGGATCGATGCCGCGGCGGTAGCGGGGAACGATCCGCAGGTCGATGTGGCGGATACCGCGCTTGGCGTCTGCGATCATGTGCCCGCCAGTGTCATCCACGGCGAAAGTTCCTTTACCGGGAATAAGGATCTTCGTCCCCGGGGGGAACATGCCGGGGTCGGCTGCGAGGCCGGGGCCGGCATTCGCATCCTTACCGGTCGATGTAAGCGAGCCGGGGTCGGGAACATATGCTGTCAGGATGGCATAGACCGGGCGAAATACGGGCTTTGCGGCGGTTGCCGCGGGTTTTGGACTTGTATCCGGCGTAGCGCTGTCCACGCTTGAGGAAAACCTAAAGCTTGTCGTGAACAATGATACAACGGCTGCGGTGAAAATCAGAACTCTCAATGCGACCTCCCTTTTTTAAGATGACAATGAACGAACCCGTTGACAATCTATCATACTCCAAAAGCTTTGTCAAAATTTCATTTCGGCGGGATCGCACATTTTTCTGTGTTTTTCCTGAATTTTTCTTGATAAAAAATTTAATATATTTTTAATGTAGTAGGTGTATTGTGGGTGATATGAAAATATTATTGGTCGAGGATGAGCGGGAGATAGCGCAGTTCATCATAAACGGGCTTAGGGCGGAGCATTTTGCGGTCGATTGGGCGGAGACGGGCGCGAAAGGGCTCATGTGGGGAAAGGTCAATGCGTACGATCTTGCGATCATAGACATTAACCTCGGGCACGGGGAGAGCGGCATCGATATCTGCGCGGAGATACGCGCGAAAGGCCGGACATATCCGATCATCATGCTCTCCGTCATCAACGATGCGCCCACCAAGATCGCCGCGCTTAATACCGGTGCGGATGATTATCTCACCAAGCCGTTCTTTGTGGCGGAACTGGTCGCGCGCATGCGCGCGCTTCTGCGCCGCGAAAAGACATTGACCGGGCCGAAGCTCGTGATCGCGGACCTGGAGATGGACACGCTTGCGCATACGGTCACCCGCGCAGGGAGGGAGATCAAACTGAACCGAAAGGAGTTCACCCTGCTTGAATATCTCATGCGCAATGCCGGTACCACGCTCACGCGCGGAATGATCCTGGAACACGTGTGGGATATCAATGCCGACCCGTTCACCAACACGGTGGACGTCCATGTGCGGTTCCTTCGTGCCAAGATAGACGAGGGTCATAGGCAGAAGCTCATAAAGACCGTTCATGGGTACGGGTACAAGATAGGGGAATGAGGAATGATATTTTCCGCTCCGGCGGTGTATAATAAACAAACCATCATGACCACTCAAAAATCACAGCAACCCACCACGTTCGTCGTGCTGGGCGTCACCGGCGACCTTATGGCAAAAAAAATAGCGCCAGCGCTCTTCAATCTGCATGAGCGGGGGCTATTGCCGGCACATTTCCGCCTTGTCGGTGTTTCGCGGCGCGACTGGACGGATGACGACCTCAAGCGCCACATTCAGGCCATTTTGGAAGTTAGGGTAAAGCACGCATCGCCCGCCTCCGTGGCATCGTTTCTCAAGACGGTGATATATCATAAAATTACGTTTGATGCATACGCGGACTATGTGGCGCTTGGCGACGCGCTCAGAAGGATCGACGATGAGCACGGCCAGTGCTCCAATAAGCTGTTCTATCTTTCCGTTCCGCCGCAGTTTTACGAGACAATATTCACAAACATCCATAAGGCGCGATTGACGGAACTCTGCGATCCCGCGGCAGGCGGCTGGACGCGCGTAGTGGTCGAAAAGCCGTTCGGCAGCGATGAAAAGGGTGCGAAGGCGCTCGACGAGCGCATTGCGCGGTTGTTCAAAGAAGAACAGGTCTATCGTATCGACCATTATTTGGCAAAAGAGACATTGCAGAACATTTTAACGTTCCGTTTCTTCAATAATCTTTTTGAAGATAATTGGGGCCGTAATCTGATAGAAAAGATCAATGTGCGCGAGCTGGAGAATGTCGGTGCCGAAGATCGCGGCCCGTTCTATGAAAGCGTGGGAGCTTTGCGCGATGTCGGGCAGAACCACCTATTGGAGATGATCGCGCTCGTTACAATGGACGAGCCGCGCAACATGGGTGCCGACGCGATCCGCGATGCTCGCGCGGCGATCCTGGAAACAATCAAGCCGTTCACGCCGTCCGAGGTGGCGCAAAAGACGTTCCGCGCACAGTATGACGGCTATCGGGCCATCAAGGGTGTGGATCCGAGGTCTAGTGTGGAGACATATTTTAAGGTTGGGCTTGAACTTACGCATTCGCGTTGGAAAGGTGTGCCGATATTCATAGAAGCGGGCAAGCGCGTGGTTGGACCCAAGAGGGATGGCGAGATCACCGAGATCGAGGTGGTCTTCAGGCATGAGCAGCCATGTCTCTGCGCGCTTTATGTCGCGGACGGAAGAGGAAAGCTCCCAGGCGCGTCAGTGGAGCATTTTAGGAACTCCATCACGTTCCGGCAGGATCCGCACGAAGGGATCGTGATCCGGTTTTGGGCAAAGAAGCCGGGGCTTGCGATGGAGCTTGAAGAACGCGTGTTTACGATCGACCTGCGGCAGGGCGAGCGTAAATCGCAATACACGGAAGAATACGAAAAACTTTTGCTTGATTGCATCAATGGCGACCAGACGCTGTTTGTTTCAAGTCGTGAGATTGCGGCGATGTGGCGCTTTGTAGATCCGATCGTAAAAGGATGGGCGAAAGGACTCGTACCGCTTCGTCGCTATGCGCCGGATTCGGAAACGGTGGTCGTCGAGGCAACGACATTGCTTGATCCGCCGAAAGATACCTCCAATTCTGCTGCAGCGAAAAATTCCGGCCGGGGTCTGGTTCGAAAGGAGATCGGCATTTTTGGTTTGGGGAAGATGGGGGCGAATGTCGCACGGCAGCTGCACGAGAAGGGCTGGCGCATTATTGCGTCCAACCGCTCGCCCGGGCCGGTGGAGATGATCCAGAAAGAAGGCATTGAGGGCGTGTTCTCGCATGCCGACCTTGTGGCACAGCTCAAGGCGCCGCGCATCATCTGGCTGATGATCACGGCTGGCAAGGGAAACGACGATCTGCTCTTTGGGAAGGACGGTTTGGCGCAATATTTAAAGAAAGGCGACATTGTGATCGATGCGGCGAACGCGTTCTACGAGGATACGGTGCGCCGCGCCAAGCTGCTCAAAAAGCGCGGCATTCACTTTATGGACGTGGGATTTTCGGGCGGGCCGTCGGGCGCGCGCAATGGCGGATCGCTCATGATCGGCGGGGAAAAACAGATCTTCGAACGCCTGGAACCGCTCTTCCGCGATCTCTCCGTGCCGGGCGGTTATTCGTACTTCGGTTCCGCTGGCGCCGGCCATTTCGTAAAGATGGTGCACAACGGCATTGAGTACGGCATGATGCAGTCGCTCGCGGAAGGATTCGCTATTATGAAAAAGTCGCCGTTCAAGTTGGATCTCGAGCAGGTGGCGGAGGTCTACAATCGTGGTAGCGTGATTGAGTCAAAACTTGTTGGGTGGCTTGGCGAAGCGTATAAAATGTACGGGCAGGATCTAAAAACCGTCTCCGGTTCCGTCGCGTACACTGGCGAAGGGGAGTGGACGGTCAAAACCGGCAAGAAAATGAAAGTGCCCGTGCCCGTTATCGAAGACTCGTTCAAGTTCCGCGTGAGGTCCAAGAAGTCGCCAAGCTACATCGGGAAGGTGCTGTCTGCGCTGCGAAACCGCTTCGGAGGGCATGCGATAGATCAGGGGAAGGGGAAATAGAAACGCCTCCATAAGATCTAAAGGCAACAAAAATCCTCCAAATAGCGTATAATAGAGGTTATGATCCCCGACGATATAAAGCATTACGGTAAACAGTTCGATTTTGAGCCAGTCATCGAAAACGCCGCCAAACTGAAGAAGTTTGGCAAATTTGTGGTTATAGGGATGGGCGGATCGCATCTGGCGGCCAGTTTGATCCGGGCGTGGCACCCGGAGATCGACATCATCGTGTGGTCCAGCTACGGCCTTCCGCCGCTCGCGGAAAAAGAGCTTAAAGACCGCTTGATCATTTTAAGCTCGTACTCGGGCAGTACTGAAGAAGTGGTTGACGCGTTCGCGGCAGCAAAGGCCAGGAAGATGCACTTTGCCGTCATCGCTGCGAAAGGAAAGCTGATCTCGCTCGCCGATAAGGCGAAAATTCCGTACGTGAAGATGCCGGACCTGCACCTTCAGCCGCGCATGGCGACGGGGCTCAGTTTGAAGGCGATGCTCGCGCTGATGGGCGAGAAGAATCTGCTCGCGGAATCGAAGCTGCTTGCTACCCAGCTGCACCCGTCACGGGAAGAGCTTCGTGGCAAAGATCTCGCGCGGCGCATCCACGGCGTGGTGCCGATCATCTACGCGTCAACGCGAAATATGGCGCTTGCGCAGAATTGGAAGATAAAATTCAACGAGACGAGCAAGGTACCCGCGTTCTATAACGTGGTTCCCGAATTGAACCATAACGAGATGACGGGCTTTGACGTAAAGACGAAGACCATTCCGCTTTCACGTAATTTTCACTTCATTTTTTTGAAAGATGCGGGCGATGACCGCCGCATCATCAAGCGGATGAACGTTTTGGAAAAGCTCTATCGTGACCGCGGGTTCAAAACAGAGATCATTTTGCTGCAGGGTAAAACGGAGCTGAATAAGATCTTTAACGCGCTCAACCTTGCGGATTGGACCGCTTATTACAGTGCAAAAATGTATGGCGTGGAACCGGAGCAGGTGCCGATGGTGGAAGAGTTCAAGAAATTGATTGGAAGATAACCGCCGTGTGGTGTGTAGTAACAGGCAGAACATAATTCAAACCATCAAGGAGTAACGTTCTTGAAGAAGAAGAGTGTTGTACAATCCCTCCGCGGCGATTTTTTTATTGCTGCACTATTTCTGACGTGGGCGGTCGCCGACGTATGTCTGCGTTCCCTGAAACTTCCGGGAGGAGATATCACCGTGGCCATTCTTGCAGCGCTATTTGCCGCATCTTTCGGATCCATCACCCTCGCTATCTATCGAAAACTTTCACGACGTACTGCGTCCTGCCGGGTCCATTCCTCGCAGATCTTTTGATGAACAGGCCTATTTGGCGCCAGGCATCCTTTTGGATGCCTGGCGCCTTTTTCATTTAATCTGTTTTTAACCGCCGGCGCGGTATAATGGAACGGATGCCATCCGTCAAAAGACCCGTATCGTTGCAATGGACGCTCCATGCCCGGGCAAAGATGAACCATTACCGATTGTCGCCGGCGCGCGTGCGGCACGTACTCCATTCACCAAAGCGCGTGGAGGAAGGCGTCGCGCCAAAGACGGTGGCGATGATGCAGCCGGTTTCAATGCGGCTGAATGGAAAAAAAGAATCGTGGACGCAGGAAATCTGGGTGATGGTACAGGACGCCGCGGGAGCGCGGAAGGTGATCAGTGCCTGGCGGTATCCCGGCGTTACGAGAGCGCGCGATGCCGCATTTTTCCAAAAGGAGTATGGGGAGTTTCTCTTGGACGATGCAGCGGAAATAACAAGCAAAACCGGGTAATGAAATCTTTTTGCGTACGGCATCGTATTACTGACTAAGCATGATCATCGCCAGTTCTTCATTTGACGACGGGGGTATGATCCCGAAGAAATTCACGTGCGACGGGGGAGATATCAACCCCGAGCTTTTGGTGCAAAATGCGCCGCCGGAGGCCAGGAGCTTGGCGCTTGTTGTGCACGATCCGGATGCGCCAATGCCGGGCGGTTTTACGCACTGGACGGTGTGGAATATCGATCCGAAGACGTTGCTTATAAAAGAAGAGAGCATTCCGCCGGGAAGCGTGGAGGGTAAGAACGGAGGGGATAGGATGGGGTATGCCGGCCCTTGCCCGCCGCCCGGCGAACCGCACCATTACCATTTTCACCTCTATGCGCTTGACGCGATCCTCGACCTTCCCGAAGGCGCGCCTGCGGCGGCGCTTCAAAAAGAAATAGACGAACATACGATCGCCGCTGCCGAGCTTGTCGGGCTTTACGGCCGCGGAAATAAATGATAGAAGATGAATAATAACCATCCCTGTCCATGATCGATATGCCTTTAAATAATATATTTCTCGATGCCCGGCCGCATATTCCGAGCGGGCATTCGGAAAAGAGCATCGCCGAAGTACGCGCTGAGCACGCCGCGCATGAAGATGCCAGACTCGTCGCCGATTTTATGAGCGGCGACGGCGACTCGTTCGCCGCGCTCGTGGACCGGCATATGCCGATGGTCTATAAGTTCGTCTATCGTTATGCCGGCAATGCCGACGCGGCGAACGACATCGTTCAGGACGTATTCATTAAGGTATGGAAGAATATTAAAAAATTCGATGCGCAGAAGAATTTTAAAACATGGCTGCTTACAATCGCCAAAAATACCGCGCTCGACGCAGTAAAGAAAAAGAAAGCGGTATTGTTCTCTAAAATCGAAGAAGGGGAGGGGGCGGACCTTGATACGTTCCTCGCCCCGTATGTGGAGGGTCCGGAACTTCCGGACGCCGTGTTTTTGAAAAAACAGGACGGTGCAGAACTGGAAGACGCACTCCAGAAGCTCAGCCCCTCCTACCGGAACGTGCTCATGCTTCGTTATGCGGAGCATATGAAGTTTCGGGAGGTTGCGGAAATGCTCCAGGAGCCAATCGATACCATTAAAAGCAAGCATCGCCGGGCGCTTATCCAGCTTCGGAGGCTGCTGCTTGCCCGCACCTAAAATAGCCCGCGGTTCGTATGAATGGGGTAATAACCATTCCCATGGACCACGATCTCGAAAAGCTTTTCTCCAGCCTTCGGACCCCGGAACCGCCGGCGGACCTCACGGAAAAGATACTTGCCCGCATAGCCCGTCGCGAGCGGCGCATCCTTGGTATCAAGATCGCCCTTTCGGCGTGCGTTTTCGGCATATCGACGGGTATTTCCGTGGCGGGCTACTTTGACCTGATGGCAAATCTTTCGCAGTCGGGGTTCTTTCAGATATTTTCGCTCGCGTTCTCGGATTTCTCCGCGATCACCGCAAACTTTCCGGACTTCGCGCTCTCTATAGCGGAATCGTTCCCGGTGTTCACCGCGGCGCTGCTTTTGAGCGGAGTGTTGTTTGCCACATGGTCAATGGCGGCGCTTATCGATGAAGCGTCGCTCTTTCGCGCCGGTCGCGCCGGTAAATTTTTCCGCACAACCCCATGAGCAATTTTTTAGGGTCAAAAAAAGTGAGGACGGTGCTTTGGGTATTGGGAGGGTTGATCGTCCTCTTTTTGGCATTCGGGCTGGGCATCGCCGTCGGGATCCGCCGCGCGGGATTCGCCGTCGGCTTTGACCGGAATTATTATCGGAATTTTTACGGCGTCACCGTGGGCGGCCCGATGGGGATGATGGAAGGATCTTCGGCGGCGATCGTGATCAACGGAGCAGCGGGAACGGTCATTGATGTCGGCAGTTCCACCATATCGATCATGGACATAAGGAACAATGAGCAGTCGGTGGCCGTTTCTTCGGGGACGGTGATCCGCAAGGACAATGCAACGATCACCATCGGAGACATCGCCGCCGGCGACCAGATTGCGGTGATCGGCGAACCGAACGACCAGGGGCAGATATTCGCCCGCTTCATCCGCGTATTCGACGCATCATCGTCATCATTGCTGTTGCCTCCGCGCATGCCGCCGTTATTTCCGCAATAGAATATTTTTATCATGTTCGCAAAAATAAGGACATATATCCGGGGGCACAAAATAATTTCCATAGTCGTCGTGATCGCGCTCGCGGCCGGCGGCTATTATTGGTATGGCGCGGCAAATACTGCTACCGCCGTCACCAAATATGTCGTGGAAAATGCGACGCAAGGTACCGTCGTTGCATCCGTGTCCGGCACGGGCCAGGTACAGGCGGGGACCACCGTCAATGTGACGCCAAAGGTATCGGAAACGGTTACATCCATTCCGGTAGCGGTGGGTCAGCATGTGTCCGTCGGCCAACTGCTTGTCCAGCTTGACCCCACGAACGAACAACGCGCACTCGCGCAGGCGCAGCTTTCACTCGAACAGGCCCAGTTGAACGCGCAGGAGACCAACCAGGTCGCAACGACGACGCTGTTGCAACAGCGGAGCGCGGTGACCGCGGATCAGCAATCAGTGGCGGATGCATCTGCGACGCTTGCAACAGATTACCTTAATGGATTCAACGGTCTGGGCCCGACGTTCGTGAATTTGCAAACGGTGATGACCGGCTTGCAGGATTTTGTCGTCGGCAACGATATCAGTAAGACACAGGCGGATCCCGACGCATTTGTGAGCCTGATGCCGGATTATCTTCAGGCAGGGGTCATTCCGTATAAAAACACCTTACAATCGGCGTACACCGCCGCGGTTGCTGCATATCAGCAGAATCTTACCGACTATCACGCGGCGGGTGCGAACTCCAGCCGGTCATCCATGGATTCCCTGTTCTCCGAAACGCTGAACACGGCACAGACGATCAGTGATGCGGTCAAGGCGGGAAAAGATTTTCTTAACTACGTGATCAATACGTATCCGTCGAATGGCAGCAGCACAAAGCCGCTCCCCCCGATCACGGCGACGCTCCAGACGAATTTCTCCAACTACACGACAACCATGAACACTATGGTGTCCGGCGTACAAAGCACTATAACGGGGATCGCGACCGATCGGAACAATATTGTGAATGCCCAGAACTCGTTGGCCCAGGCGAGCGAGACGCTCGCCGAGACGCTCGCCGGCCCGACGCAGACGACGCTGCTTGGCCAGCAGATCAGTATCCAGACGGCGCAGGCTAACCTGACCACCGCGCAGGAGAACCTTGATTACACGTCAGTGCGGGCGCCGATCGCGGGAACGATCTCGGCGATCAATGCGGTCGTCGGCGAGACGGCGGCGGCGGACGCGGTGACGATCGTAGGCGACGGCCAGGTTGCGGAAGTGACGTTGAACGAAGTTGACGCGGCAAAGGTTGCGCTCGGCGACAAGGCGACGCTTACCTTTGATGCGATCAGCGGGCTTTCGCTTGCCGGGACGGTCGTGGAGATCGATCCCGTGGGAACGGTCAGTCAGGGCGTGGTGAGCTATAATGTGCAGATCGGATTTTCCCAGCCCGCGGATACGTCGAGCACCATGCAGGTAAAGCCGGGCATGAGCGTGACGGCGAACATCGTGACGCGGGTGGACCAGAACGTCATCGCAGTGCCGAATGCCGCGATCGTCGCATTGGGCGGTTCATCGTATATCCTTGAACCGGCCGCGCCGCTCTCTGCCGCCGATCTGGCGTTCAGCGCGAGCGGCGGCATTATTCTTCCGGCGGTCAAACAGGTGCCGGTCGTCACCGGCTTATCGAACGATACGATGACCGAGATCGCGTCCGGCGTGAATGCGGGCGATCAGATCGTCGTGCAGACGCTCAAGTCGACATCCGGCGCAAAAATCACGGCGGGTTCGGGCGGCAATGCATTCCAGCTTCTCGGCGGCGCGGGCGGGGGAGGGGCGAGATTTACCGGCGGCGCGGTCCGTGCCGGTATTGGAGGATAAACGACGGGGATAACGATCAACGAATGGAAAAAGATATTATCGTATGCAGGGACATTAAAAAAGCGTATGGATCGGGAGATACGGAAGTGACCGTTCTTAAAGGTATTACCTTTTCCATTAAGGAAGGGGAGTTTGTGGCGATCATGGGTCCGTCCGGCTCCGGAAAATCCACGCTTATGCATATTTTGGGCGCACTCGATACGCCAACAGGCGGCGAATATTTTTTGGACGGCAAGGATGTCTCCCGGTTATCCGACGAAGAGCTTGCGGACATCCGCCGCGAGAAGATCGGGTTCGTCTTTCAGGCATTCAATTTACTTCCGCGCGCAAGCGTATTGCGTAACGTTTCCCTCCCGCTCGTGTATGCGAATGTGCCGAAGGAGGATCGCGAGAGGATCGCGGCGAAGGCGCTCACCGACGCGGCGTTCCCTGAAGCGTTCTGGTCGTATCATTCCAACCAGATCTCGGGAGGTATGATGCAGCGCGTCGCGATCGCGCGGTCGCTCGTGAACAATCACGCGCTCATCCTTGCGGACGAGCCGACGGGCAATCTGGATTCAAAGACCGGCGAGATCGTGCTGCACACTTTCCAGTCGCTCAACATGGGGCAGGGAAAGACGATCGTGCTTATTACGCACGAACCGTATGTCGCCCGGCACGCGGACCGCATCATCCATATTCTCGACGGCAATATCGTGACTGACGAGAGGAATCATAAGAAATTGCTGGCGAGGAACGAAAAGGACATTCCCCATGACCACACGTGATCTTTTGGAAGAAACCTACAGTGCGGTGACCGTAAACAAGGTGCGGTCCGGCTTGACGATGCTCGGCATCGTGATCGGCATCGCATCCGTGATCGCGCTGGTCGCCGTCGGACAGGGGTCGCAGGCATCCATTCAGGCGAACATCGATTCGCTTGGTGCAAATCTCGTGATGGTCTTGCCGGGAGCGGCAAGAGGATTCGGGACAACGGTGCGTTCCGCCGGCGGCAGTTCGCAAACGCTCACGCCGGATGACGCCGCCGCGATCGCATCATCGGTAAGCAACGTGGCGGCGGTGGCGCCGGAGGTGAGCGGGCGATATCAGGTGATCTATGGCGCGAACAATACCAATACGAGCGTGCTGGGAACGACGGCAGCCTATGAGCAGGTCCGCAACGTTTCGATCGATACGGGAAATTTCTTCAGCGATACCGACAACGCCGTTTCGAACCGTGTGGCGGTGATCGGCCCGACGGTGCTTCAGACGCTTTTTGCGCCAAGCGCAACCGCGAGCGCGACGCCCGATATGGCGATCGGGAAGACCATTCAGATCAAAGGGACGGAATTCACGGTCATCGGCGTCACGGTCGCAAAGGGCGGCAGCGGATTCAGTAATCAGGACGACATGATCTACGTGCCTCTCTCTACGGCACAGCATTATCTCCTGGGAAGCAGCGCATATTTAACGGAGGTTGACGTTGAGGCAGCGACGCAGGATGCGATGACGCAGGTGCAGAACGATATCACTGCATTATTGTTGCAGCGCCATAATATTACGGATCCAACGCAGGCAGACTTCAACGTGCTCAATCAGGCAAGCATCGTCTCGACCGCGTCAAGCGTGACAGGCACATTCACCACGCTCCTTGCCGCGATCGCCGCCATATCGCTTCTTGTCGGCGGCATCGGCATCATGAACATGATGCTCACGACCGTCACCGAGCGAACGCGGGAGATCGGCTTGCGCAAGGCGATCGGCGCCAAAAAGCAGGACATCACGCTTCAGTTCCTTGCGGAGTCGGTGATGCTCACGTTCACCGGCGGATTGATCGGCATCGTATTGGGGTGGCTCGCCGCAGCCATCATATCCCTCGTTACCGGTATTGCCACCAGTGTTTCCATTCCGTACATCCTCCTCGCGTTCTTTGTGTCGGCGGCGATCGGGATCATCTTCGGATATTATCCGGCACGGCGGGCTGCCGGCCTCAACCCGATCGAGGCGTTACGGTACGAATAAAAGGTCGTTGAAAGAACATTAAAAAAGACCATTATGAAAAAATATACGATACATATCATTTGGGCGATCATTGCGATCGGCGCACTGGGCGGAGGATATTATTGGGGCAAGGCGGGCGCGGTGAGCAATGCAAGGTCGGCGTATGCCGGCACCGGCAGCGCGTTCGGTTCCTCTCCCAGGAGGCTGGCAGGTGGAACGTCCGGAGGCGGCCTGGTAGCCGGACAGATCACAGCGGTGGACCCTACGAGCATCACCCTCCAGCTTGCGAATGGAAATTCGGAAGTGGTGTTCTACTCCAGTTCCACGCCGGTGACGGAACCGACGACGGTCTCCCCGAGCATTCTTAAGGCGGGAACGGATGTGGTGGTCGGCGGAACCACCAATTCGGATGGCAGCGTGACCGCGCAGATGATCCAGGTCAGGACGGGTAGCGCGGGAGGGGGATACGGCAGCAGCGCCTCTGCACCTGCCGGTGCGGGGCAGTGATCATAAAAATCTCCGCGGAGCGGAGGTTTTTATGGTTATCCACAGCCGCGACCGATGCAGATGTGAAAACGTTATATACTGTGGGTATAGTTTGCCGTGAGCCGCTGGCCGGTCCTTTAAGGCGTTTCTCGGCGGGTATTTTTTACGATGCCGTTAAAAAAACCGATCAAAAAAAAGCAAGGGCTTCAGAAGAACGAACGATCACGCAAAAAAATAGCGACGGCAAAGAAGCGGCCGGTAAAAAGGATCCCATCAAAGAGAGCTGCGTTGACCCGTGCACAGCGCAGCAAAAAACTGTTGCGCGCTGTGCGTGCCGCGCGGCCAATGGTTTCGCGCCCGCGCCCGCATCAGCTTGGGCGCCACGAAAGCAATCCGATCATTGAACCGCGCGAAGGCAATTATTGGGAGATGAAAGCCACGTTCAACCCCGGCGCGATCTATGCCGACCATCGCGTGCATTTGCTGTATCGTGCCATTGGCGGCGACGACGTTTCGGTACTGGGATACGCGTCAAGCGATGACGGCATTTCGTTCGTGGAACGATTGAACGAACCGGCGTACGTGCCGGTCACGACAAAGGCCGCTACGCCGAAAGAAGAACAAAAACCGCTTGAGCCCGCGTATTTTTCCGGCGGCGGATGGAACGGCGGCTGCGAGGACCCGCGCCTCACGCTCATCGAAGGCACTGTCTATCTTACCTATACCGCATTCGACGGATGGGGTTCCATCCGCATCGCGCTTTCTTCGATCGGCCTTGAGGATTTTTTGAACAAAAATTGGAAATGGAAGAAGCCGGCGATGATCTCGCCGAAAGGGGAGATCCATAAGAACTGGGTATTATTTCCGGAAAAAATCAACGGCAAGTTCGCGATCCTGCACAGTATCTCGCCGAACATACTCGTGGATTATTTTGATGACCTTGATGATTTTGACGAAGGAGAGGCGGTCATTAAAAGCAAATACAGCCGCATTTCGAACACCGGGGCGTGGGATAGCTGGATCCGCGGCGCGGGACCGCCGCCGCTCAAAACAAAAGACGGCTGGCTGCTGCTTTACCACGCGATGGACCTTCGCGACCCGAACCGGTACAAGCTTGGCGCGATGATCCTTGATCTCAAGGATCCCACAAAAGTGCTCTATCGCTCCCGCACGCCGATCCTCGAACCGGACTTTTATTATGAGAACCATGGATTTAAATCGGGCGTTATTTATTCCTGCGGGGCGGTCGTGAATGACGGCGAATTATATGTTTATTATGGCGGCGCGGATTCGGTGGTATGCGTCGCGATGGCGAACCTCGATACTTTTTTGAATGAACTGAAGATGTACGGCAAACCGCGGCTCACGCCGGAAAATAAATCGAACGCCACAAAGACCAATGGCCGGCGCTAAGCGATCGCCCGAAAATCCGATACTTATTCCGGACACTGCGGCGGCATGGGAAGCGGAGGCGGCGTTCAATCCGTCGGTCGTGGAGGATAAGGGTGGTATGATCCATTTGCTGTTCCGCGCCGCCGGCGCGAAGACGCACGTGAACGGCATGGATGTGGAGATATCTTCCATTGGCCATATTGCGGGAAAGAACGCGGTTCGCTTTGGCGGCGCACGTACGCAGCTCGTGGCGCCGATGGAGGAGTGGGAGCGTTACGGCTGCGAGGATCCGCGCGTTACGGAATTCGAAGGCCGTTACTATATTTTCTATACCGCCGTCCGGGAATTTTCCGCCGATGGCATCAAGGTGGCGGTCGCCATCACCAGGGATTTTAAGACGATCGACGAGCGGCATCTTGTGACGCCGTTCAACGCGAAGGCAATGGCGCTTTTTCCGGAACGGGTGAGCGGCAAGATCGCCGCGCTCCTCACGGTGAACACCGACCGGCCGCCGGCAAAGATCTGCCTCGCCCTTTTCGACAGCATCGAGCAGATATGGTCAAAGGAATATTGGGACGAATGGTATGCGCATTTTGCCGAACATGAATTGCCGATAGAGCAAAACGAGCAATCGGACCAGGTGGAGGTCGGCTCCGCACCGCTCAAAACCAAAGACGGCTGGCTTATCTTCTATTCATATATTTATAACTATTTCACGCCGCCGCCGATCTTTGGCATTCAGGCGGCTTTACTTGATCTCAAGGATCCGAGAAAGATCGTCGGTGAAGTGAAGCGGCCGTTCATCGTGCCACAGGAAGAATACGAATTCTACGGTCGCGTGCCGCATGTCGTTTTCCCGTCCGGCGCGCTCATGAAAGGTCCCGACGTGCACGTATATTACGGCGCGGCGGACACGACATCGTGCGTGGCGACGTTCAAGAAAAAAGATTTATTGGAGCAATTGGTGTTCACCGCACGCCGGCAACTGCGGCGCTTTGAGGGCAACCCGATCATTACGCCGATCTCGGAACATGCGTGGGAATCACTTGCGACATTCAATCCCGCGGCAATTTACGAGGGCGGCAAGGTCCATATTTTGTATCGCGCAATGTCGGGGGATAACACGTCGGTGATCGGTTATGCGTCATCGCCGGATGGCGTGGACGTGAGCGAACGCCTGTCGGAGCCGATCTATGCGCCGCGTGCCGATTTTGAGCAAAAGAAAGTGCCGGGCGGCAACTCCGGCTGCGAGGATCCGCGCATTACGCGCATCGGCGACCGTATCTATATGTGCTACACCGCGTACGACGGCAAAGATCCGCCGCGCGTCGCATTCACATCCATCGCGGTGGACGATTTTCTTGCGCACCGATGGCAATGGGCGCCGCCGATCCTGATCTCGCCGCCGAACATGGACGACAAGGATGCGGCGGTATTTCCGCGTAAGATCGGCGGAAAATACGTGTTCCTGCATCGGCTCGGCTCGGAGATTTGGATCGATCGCGTGGACGACCTTGAGTTCAAAGACGGAAAATTTCTCAAGGGCGAAGTGCTCATGCGTCCGCGCGACACCGCGTGGGATTCCAAACGTATCGGCATTTCCGGTCCGCCGATAGAAACAAAGTATGGCTGGCTTCTCTTGTATCACGGCATTTCCAAGCGCACCAACCATTACAACGTCCGCGCGGCGCTGCTCGACCTCAAGGATCCATCAAAGATCTTATATCGTACGCACGACCCATTGCTCGAACCCACGCCTGCATACGAGCGGCAGGGGATCGTCAGTAATGTCGTCTTTCCGTGCGGTGCCGTCATCCTGCGGCACCAGCTGTATGTTTACTACGGCGGGGCGGACAAGGTGGTAGGCGTGGCATCCATTGACGTGGATCTGCTCGTGGAGGGGCTGGTGAAGGAAGCAAAGTTCGGAGGGAATTAAAAATCTTGCAGTTCCGGCGCACGCAGAGAGTAGGTTCGCCGTTATCCCCAGTTGACGCCCGGCTCCTCTCGCGCTAAAATAGTTAAGTAACCTAATAGTTATATATTCCAAATATAACGTCATAGTATACCTGCGCATGGCATCAAAACAGGCAACAATGGAGGAGCTGGTATCGCACATGTTCATCATGGGGCGGATCATGCGTGACCGGATGCACCGGAATGTGAGCAAGCAGCAGTGCACGCTCCTGGAGTTCGAGACGCTCAAGTATGTCAAGGATAACGGCAGGCCGCATATGCGGGAGATCGCAAAGACGTTCCATGTGACGCCGCCTGCGGCCACGCTCATGATCGACGGTCTCGTAAAGGCAAAACTGCTTGCCCGCGTGCTTGACCCGAAGGACCGGCGCTCGGTACGTGTGGCGATCACGCCAAGGGGAAAGCAGCTGCTCGAGCGCGGGATCACGCAGAAAATAAAGGAGATGAAGCGGATCTTCGGCGTCCTTACCCCCGCGGAGCGCACGCATTTTGTCAGCGTACTTAAGAAGATCGTCAAAAATAATTCATAATCATCATTGTTATGGCGCGCATAAAACATCTTTTTACGAAATATTATATTGCGATCGGTGTCATCGTGGCGCTTGCCGCGATCGGAGGCGCCTATTGGTATATCGGCACGGCGAATCCGCCGGCGTTCGGCAGTGTGGCGGTAGCAAAAGGAAATGTCATTGCGTCGGTGGATGAGGCAGGTACGGTGGCTGCGGAGGCGAACGCCGCAGTGTCATTCCAGGAATCCGGGCAGATCGCCCATGTGTACGTAAGTGAAGGCAGTCAGATCGCTGCCGGGACGGTGCTTGCCGATCTTGATTCGGCGCAGCTGAATGCGTCGGTGCAGCAGGCGAACGCCGCGCTCGCCGGTGCGCAGGCCCAGCTGGCGCTCCTGCAGAGCGGCACTCGCCCGCAGCAGTTGACGATAGACGAGAGCGCCGTATCGAGCGCCGATCAGACGCTCGGCATCGCCGTACAGAACGCGTACAGCGCGTCCGATGACGCGGTGCGTAACCAGCTCGACAATCTTTTTGCGAATACGCGAACGAATAATCCGACGTTCCTCGTGCCGAACAGCGATTCCCAGCTTATCAATGACATCGCGAGCGAGCGGCTGCAGATCGGCGCTGCGCTTGCGCAGTGGTATGGAGCGCTTTCGGCCACAAGCACCGGATTCGATCCGGCGACGCTCGCGGATACAGCATCCGCAAATCTGCAGCAGATCGAATCGTATATCGACCAGATTTCGCTCACCGTGAACGAAGCAACGCCGGGCGGTCAGCTGACCGCGGCAACGATCGCGGCGTACAAGGCGGACGTGGCGACTGCGCGGACCGAGATACAGGCGTCGGTAAGCGCCATCTCCGGCGATCGATCGGCGCTCACGGCGGCACAGAATGCGCTTGCGCTTGCGCAGGCCGGATCCACGCCGCAGGCCATCCAGGCGCAGGAAGCGGTGGTAGCCCAGGCGCAGGCGGCGGTGACGAGCGCGCAGGTGGCGCTCGATCACGCCTCGCTCGTGGCGCCGTTTTCCGGGACCGTGCAGGACCTGACTGCGCAGGTGGGACAAGTGGTATCACCCGGCGTGCCGATCGCGACGCTCGTTAATAACAGCGGTCTTAAGATCGAGGCGTATGTTTCGGAAAAGGATGTGGCAAAGGTAAAGCCGGGCGACCCGGCGACCGTAACACTCGACGCATTTGGTACGGGAACGGCATTTCCTGCGACGGTCACGACCGTGGACGCGGCGCAGACGCAGGTGAACGGCGCCGCGGCATACCTTGTGACGCTCCACTTTACGGGTTCCACCGCGCAGATCAAGGACGGCATGACGGGAAATGTCCATATCATCGAGGCGGAGCACGATGACGTCATTGCGGTACCGAGTGATCTGGTGATCAACGACAAAGGCAGCTATTTTGTGCTTATGCAAAAGGGCGGTGTAGTGGACCGCCAGCCGGTGCAGATCGGGCTTGTCGGCGCGAGCACCACGGAGATCACGTCGGGATTGAGCGTCGGGGACACTATCAACAGTTTTTAACTGCCATTACCATGCCTGAAGAAAAAAAAGAAAATCGGGGAAATCTTATGCTGTGGGTGATCGTCGCGCTCGTTGTCGTCGGTGGCGCGGGCGGCGGGTTGTATTGGTACGTCAATTCAAAGACGGTCTATATTGACCTGTCGCAGATCCAGGCGCCGCTCATCAATCTTTCGCCGACGACTTCGGGCGTGCTCCAGGCGATGTATGTGAACCCGGGCGACATGGTGACGGCAAACGAACCGATCGCGCTTGTGGGCAACCAGGTGGTGGAAGCGCAGACTGCCGGCGAGATCGTCGCGACGAACGATAACATCGGCCAATATATGAACACGATGACCGGCGCAGGGACGGTGGCGACGATGATCGATCCTACCCAGCTCCGCGTGGTGGGCAGCCTGGACGAGAACAAGGGATTGAACAATGTTAAAGTCGGAGATCCGGCGATGTTCACCGTGGATGCATTCGGCGGCCAGCAGTTCAAGGGCGTTGTGGATGAGATCGCGCCGACGTCCAACCAGAGCGATATGGTGTTCAATATTTCCGACCAGCGGCCGACCAACCAATTCTCCGTCTACGTGCGCTTCGACCCGGCGGAATATCCGCAATTAAAAAACGGGATGTCCGCGAGAATATGGGTATATACTCAATAATAAAAATGGATCGTGGCAGAAATAACGGAAGAAACAAAAAAAGACAATAGCAATCTCCGGTGGTGGGTGCTCGGCACCGTCATCTTCGGCACGTTCCTTGGCCGCCTTGACCAGACGGTGGTCAATCTTGCATTGCCGAAGATCATCGGCGATTTCGGTATCAGCGTGACGGATGCGGCGTGGATCTCCACGGCGTATATTCTGGCGAACGCGGTGTTCGTGCCGGTATGGGGAAAGCTGGGAGATACGGCCGGACGCAAAAAAATATATCTGATCGGCTTCATCGGCTTCATCGTCGCGTCGGCGCTCTGCATGATCGCGTGGGATCTGCCGTCCATGATCGTGTTTCGCGTCATCCAGGGATTCGCCGTATCGGCGGACTATCCGACGGCAATGGCCATCATCGCGATCACGTTCCGTGACATGAAAGAACGCGCGCAGGCGCTCGGCATCTGGTCGTCGGCGTTCGCCGCCGCGTCGGTGTTCGGCCCGCTCATTGGCGGCCCGCTCATTGATAATTTCAACTGGCGCTCGGTGTTCTTCATCAACATCCCGCTCGGCATTATCGGGCTTTTCCTCGCGCTTACGTTCATAGACGAATCAGTGGGGGAGAAGCGGAGCGCCAAGTTCGATTGGTGGGGAGCATCCTCGCTCGGTGCTGCACTCTTTACGCTTACGCTCGTACTGGACCAGGGGCAGACATGGGGATGGACGTCCGCGTCGAGCATCGCGTGCTATATCGGCACGATCATTTTCAGCGTTCTCTTCTATATGATCGAGGTGCGGCAGGATGAGCCGATCGTGGACTTCAAATTCTTCAAGATACCCACATTCGTATACACCCTCCTCAACAATTTCATCGTTTTCATGGCGCTGATCGGCGCGATCTTCCTCATTCCGATCTTTGCCGAGACGTTCTTGGGATATGATGCTACACAGACGGGATACCTCTTTATCCCGCTTGCGATCTCGCTCATGGTGGCCGCGCCGATCGGCGGACGGCTGATCGGCAAAGTGAAACCAAGTTATGTGATATTTTTCAGCACCCTCTTTTGCGGCGCCGGGATCTTTCTGCTTTCGTACATCGATCCGCGTTCAACGGCGCTCGATATCATGATCCCGATGTCCATCATGGCGTTCTCGCTCGGATTCGGCATGGCCCAGCGCACCAACCTGGTGGCGGTCGTCGTGCCGCATGAAGAGATCGGCGAAGCGTCGGCGGTGCTCGCGCTTGTGCGTAACATTTCCGGCGCGTTCGGCGTGGCGATCTTCAGCACACTGCTCGACAATTCCATCAACGGGAACGTGCTCTCGATCGCCCGGCAAAGCTTTCTGAACGGCTCCGGCGTGCGGCTGATGCAGCAATTTTCAAGCCTCATCATCCTTAAGGCGCAGGTGGCGGGATATGCCACCGTCTTCGAGGTAGCGGCCATCATCGTGATGCTTGGATCCTTTACCGCGCTTCTCATCAACGTGCCGCGCGAAGCGGCCACCACCGAACACCGCGTGATCGCGGAATAATCCTATGCCCATTGCCATCATTGCCAGCCTCGTCGTTTTCCAAGCATTGCTCATTATCGTGCATCTTGCGGTGTATGCCACGCTTGCTGCGGCGTTCGGCATTGGCGGCGTGGAGATCCTATGGCTGAAGATCGTGTTCATTGTGCTCGCGTTCACATTCGTGTCGGCGTCGGTCGTTTCCCATTTTTATAAAGGCAGGATCGTCGACGCATATTACGCATTCTCGGCCTATTGGTTCGGGCTTGTGCATTTCCTGTTCGGTGCCGCGGTCGCATTCTATTTCGTCTTGAACATCGCGTATGGCCGCGGCATATACGTCCCGCCTGCACTCGTGGGCGGTGTCTGTTTCGGCGCCATATTTCTTATTCATCTTTATGGAACATGGAAAAGCCAGCATCCTGAGGTCACAAGCATCAAAATACCATTTTCATCATTGCCCGGTTTCCGCGCCGATTTTTGGAAAGGCAAAAAACTTGTGTTCGTGAGCGATTTTCAGTTGGGGAATGTCTATCGGCAGGGGTTTCTCGCGCGCGTGGTCAAGAAGATCAATGCGCTCGATCCATACGCGGTGTTCATCGGCGGCGACCTGTATGATGGCGTCGCCTGCGACGTTGAAAATCTTATTCAGCCGCTCCACGCCCTGCATCCCGCCGCCGGCACGTATTTTATCACCGGTAACCATGAATATTATCTTCGCGATATCCTGCCGGCGATCGCCGCGGTCCGCGGCGCGGGCATCATGGTGTTGGATGACAAAAAGATCGACCTTGGCGGCATTGATATCATTGGCGTGGATTATCGGTCGGCGCACAAACGCGACGATTTCAAAAACGTGCTTGCGCGCATCGGTGTCGATCGCGCGCGGCCGAGCATTCTCCTTAAGCACGAGCCGACCGATCTCGATATCGCCGAAGCGGCGGGCGTGTCGCTCGACCTCTCCGGCCACACGCATCATGGCCAGATATTTCCGCTTATGTTCTTTACCTGGCAGATCTACAAAGGATTCGATTACGGCTTAAAACACTTCGGCGCCATGCGGGTATTCACTTCCAGCGGCGCGGGCACCTGGGGCCCGCCGTTGCGGCTGGGCACAAAGTCGGAGATCGTGGAGATAGAATTTGTCTAAATCTATTTTTCCACCGCCGGTCGGTGCAAAAGCATAAAGCAAAGGATCAGTGCGAACGCGGTGAGTGACATCGTGGGGATGGTAATGTAGCCGTATGTGATGAAGTAGACGTAGGAGCAGGTGGGTCCGATTGCCGAGCAGGGGACGATGGCGCCGCCGCCGAATTGGAGGTACATATGATATGCGGCTACGGGGAATCCGATGGCTGAGAGCGCAAGGCACGCTTTCTGGGTAAGATTTTGGAATTTGCGCACCCGCTCCGCGCTGCGCGCGAACAATGCGAGAAAGAGGATCACCGCCTGTGTGTAAAGCAGCCCGCGCTGGATCCAGCAAAGCTCGCATGGCGCGAAGTGCGCATATTCAGAATAGAACAGGCTCCCCGCGACGCCGCCCAACGCTACAAGGAATGAAAGTATCATCGCGCGCTTCCCTACGAATTCGTCAATCTTCTTGCCCCAGCCGTGTTCGCTGAGCGGCGTAAGGATTATCACGAACAAAAACAACACAATAAGATCGCCGGCGATGGTGCCGAGAGAAAGAAGATTGGTGACGAATGTGACTGTGGGGGTCATGGAAGTTGGTCTACGATAGGTTGATTATATCACAGTGCGCATCCGGTTTTTTGCGCGAGCGTTTGCGGTGTTTGTACGCCTACTAATCGTGAGCCGTCACTGAAAACCCATGTCGGATATTGTATGATGCCGTGATCGATGCAAACTTGCGTTTGCGACGAACTTCCGGGGATCGCGCATTCAACGTAGGGCAGGTATTTTGCGCCGGTGCCGAACTTGGTCTTTTGCGCCGCGCAGTGCGGGCACCAGTATGCACCGTAAAATGTAGTACTTGAGTGGGCGATGCACTTTGCAAGCGCGTCATACGTTCCCGGCGGCGGCGGCAGGCTTTGCGTGTAGACGTAGGCGGCGAGTATGGCGCAGATGGCGAACATGATGAATATTGATGTTCGCAGCCGCCGCAAGCTCCGCTTTTGCTCTTCGGTAGCGTTATTCATTGAATTATCCATCTAGTTTAACGTTTTAATGCAGATTTAACAATGTTTTTACGCAACAATATGGTCGTGCAAGGCGTATATAGCCTGTATGGGCTAATGGAGGACTGCGAAAAATGAAATAAAATGCCTATTCTCCTGTAGTAAGGGGGTAGGCATCCGTCTATACTATCATCATGCCTGAGATGCCTGAGACGACAAAAACACGCGAGAGGAATGACGAGGAGGTCGCTGTTCAAGTGCAGAAAGGCGACATTGAGTCGTTTCGGTTGCTCGTGGAACGTTATGAGCCGAAGATGACCCGCTACGCGAAACGGTTTTTCTTTGATGGTGACGAAGGCAAAGATCTCGTGCAGGAGGTTTTCATAAAGGCCTACGTGAACATCCGGAGTTTTGACGCCTCCCGGCGGTTTTCGCCATGGATTTACCGCATTGCGCATAACGAGTTCGTGAACAATATCAAGCGACGGCAGAAGGAGCGGGAAAATGTCTCCATCTTCGATTTTGATGTGCTCATTCCCCACCTTATCGCAAAAGAGAGCGCCGATGACGGCGTTAACAATACGGAGGTAAAACGAATGCTCGAGGGCTCGCTCAGCAAGCTGAACGCCAAATACAAAGAACCTCTCGTGCTGTACTATTTTGAGGATATGGACTATCGCGAGATAGCCGATATTTTACACATCCCGATATCCACGGTCGGTGTTCGGCTACAGCGGGGCAGAGCTATGCTTAAAAAAATCGTTACAGAATAATATCAGCAAAAAAATGGAAAGCGGCGACAAAGTTATCAATACCATAAAGAGCGGAGGCGCAAAAATGCGCCCGCGGGCATATTTCATCGTGCGTTCGGCGCTTGCCATAATTGGCGCGGTGGCGGTGTTTTTCGTCGTCCTTTTTCTGACCACATTCATCATCTTCGCCCTCCAGGAGAACGGAGGTATTTTTGCGACCAATTTTGGTCCCGGTGGATGGGAGATATTCTTTGAATCGTTACCATGGACCATATTGGCGCTTTCGATCGCGCTTTTGCTCATTCTTTGGGTTCTGCTCCGGCGCTACGCGATCGTATATCATCAACCGCTCCTCTACACCCTGCTGATCCTTGTCGTTGTCGTATCGATCACCGCTATTTTCCTGCTTCCGGGAACTTCTCTCCAGGGAGGGATATTCCATTATGTTTCAAAAAGTTATATCCCGGTGGTAACGGGGGTCTATGAGTTCGATACCGCGCCGATGAGCGGCGTATATCGGGGGCAGGTTCTGGTGCTTGCCACAAGCAGTTTTATTTTAGTGAACGGGAGGGGTCAGACCTCGACCGTGCTCCTGGTGCCGATGGCGTCGCCGGAAATCGGAGGGCTTAGCCCCGGGGATTACGTGCTTATTTTCGGCCGCGGCGTTGCGACCGCCACCATCCAGGCATCCGGCGTGGAGAAGATCGTGGATTATCAGTGATCATTTACGGAAGGAAGTGAAATAAAGAAAATGAGATGATGTATTAACTCATGAACCGGCCATCATAAACAGATTGCCGGCGCAAAAAAGGGGGATAAAGGTCGCGGAAAATAAAAAATCACAGAAATATATGGGCCGCCAGAGGGCGGAATGAATAGAGGAATAAAATATATCATGCATAAATAGAGCAAACCCTCCCTCGCTTTCGACCCGAGTGGGGGGTTGCTGTTATTCTGGGCTTTTGAAAGTACGGCGTTCCAACCTGCTGGCTGGCCGCCTCGGCTCTCGCCACCTTCGCGGCTCCGAGACGCCTTTCAAAAGCCCAGAATAACAGCAACCCCGCGAACAGGAATAAAAAAGGGGCATTTTCGATGCCCCTCCCGCATACGTTTTCTGTGTTTTCCTTAATCGTTTCGTCGGTGGTCAAGCGAGGTCATGGCTTCTTTTGTTCGTCCTTGTTCAATTTGACGGCGAAGAGAGATAAAATATTCAATGACTTCAGGCGCCCATTCCATAGATTTTCCTCCACATGAATCTAGTGTCTTTATAACACGCCTATAATAATAAGCGAAATGGCTCAAGCGCGCTCACTCTTAAAATAATAGCTATTATCGGCCTTCTGTGTTATGGTTAGCGCACATGGAAACATCTTCAAGTTCAGGTCAAGGGTTCTACGGATTGGGCATCGCGCCCAATATTTTAACTATTCTGGATAAGCTTGGATTCAAGACCCCCACGCCGATACAGGCGAAGGCTATCCCAATGGGCATCGAGGGAAAAGATGTGATGGGGCTTGCGCAGACCGGCACCGGAAAGACGCTGGCTTTTGGCATCCCCTTGATACAAGCCGCACTTGCGGGTAAGCATGGGCTCATTATCCTTCCTACGCGGGAATTGGCCCTGCAGGTCCAGGAGACGATCGCGAAGGTTGGCGGGCCGCTTGGCATCCGGACGGCGCTTTTGGTGGGCGGAGAGTCCAATTATCGCCAGGTGCAGGCGATCCACCGGCTGCCGCAGATCATCATCGGCACGCCGGGACGGATCATGGATCATATGCAGCAAAAGACGTTAAATTTGAATAAAACCAACATGCTGGTGCTTGATGAGGCGGATCGCATGCTCGATATGGGTTTTGCGCCGCAGCTGAAGCGCATTATGGTGGGCGTCCCGCGGGAGCGGCAGACGATGCTCTTTTCGGCAACGATGCCGCAGAGCATTCTCTCCTTGGCGCAGTCGTACATGAAATTACCATTGCGTATCGAGATCGCGCCGCCGGGTACCGCCATCGAAAAGATCGCGCAAGAATTGTATTTTATTGCTAAGAACGATAAGTCGCGCCTACTTGAAAAGTTGCTATACGATTATCGCGGATCGGTGCTTGTGTTTTCGCGCACCAAGCACGGTGCGAAGAAGATCGCCGCGTCTATCCGCGCGCTCGGCCACACCGCAGCCGAACTCCATGCCAATCGCTCGCTCAGTCAGCGCCGTGAAGCGCTGGACGGATTCAAGAACGGCAAATATCGCGTGCTCGTTGCGACGGATATCGCTGCGCGTGGCATCGATGTAAAGGGGATCGAGCTTGTCATCAATTACGACCTTCCCGACAATCCGGAAGATTATGTGCATCGCATAGGCCGCACGGGCCGCGCCGGCGCCACTGGCCATGCGATCTCGTTTGCCACGCCGGATCAACGGGGTGATGTGTATAGCATCGAGCGCCTGATGCGCATAAAGTTGCCGCTTTCCAAAACTCCGGAGTTGCCGCCGGCGCGCGCGGAACAATATGTTCCACGAGAATTCACGCCCTATCGGCGCGGCGGAGCAGGCGCACCGTCGGATGGCGCACGGCCTTCATACGGGTCGTCACATCGTCCGGCATTCAACAGGCCCTCCTATGGGATTTCAAAGCCTTCATATAGCTCTTCCGGGCATCATCCATCATCGGTTGGTGGCGGCCCTGCCCGCAAGCCGTTCCACAAGCCAGGAGGCTACGGTGGCCCACGTCGGCCAGGTTCAAGTTCTAGCCGTTATCCACGTCGATAAATTTTGTATCATCATACAAAAGTGCGAAGCATAATGATGAATCCTAAAAACAAGAAAATAGCATTATGGATCGTCGGCGTGCTCGTGGTGTCCGCCGCTGCGCTTACGGTCGATCAGTATTTTGTTTTACAAAAAGCGCACAGCACATTTGATAACTATTACGCGTTTCGTGGGTGTACGCAGCTGATCTCAAAGACCGACACGTCCGGCGTCTGTAAGACTTTTTCGGGTGCCACGATAACGATCGCGGAGATCAACGGCAGATGGTATCTTCAGGGCGATGGACCGGGTATGTGGTAGGAAAAAGCCGCGCGCGTAAAATCTGCTAGGATTCTATCAGCTTATAATCTTCCGTAAAGAAGTATTGGGACATTTTAAATATCCCATACGCCATATACGGCGCCGCAAGGACATCGATCGTGTAATGCACATGTGCAAAGAGCACGGCGATGCCGAATATGGCAGACATGACAAGGTAAGCGTAGCGCCAGAATTTTTCGTCCCAAAAAATGAGCGCCATCAGGAAGGTCAGCCCCGTATGCCCGGAAAAGAAAAATCCTGCCTCGAGTCCGAGTCCGGTGTAGAGGCCATCGAAGATCCCGGTGGGATCGGGACCTACCTGACCCGGATAGATGCCGATATGCGTCACCGCGATGAACACCGCTCGCGTGGCGATGAATATCGCCGCCGCCTTTAACGTAAACAATAAATATCGCGGCTTTGCGAGGATGAGGATGACGCTGAAGGCTATGGCGGCGAGGGCGCCTTCAACAATAATGAAATTCAGGTTAAGGACCGGCAGGATGCTAAGGAAAAGATCGGCGACCGAATTGCCGGGCGTTCGCTCCACATATGCAGATGCATAAAACTGAAAAATGACCGCGAGCGCAAGGAGGATGAGGGCGTTGATAAGGGAACGGACGTGCTCGCGGGTAAAGAACCCTTTATAGTTGAAATAAGGCATATATTGCTGGCGAATAAAAGTTCCACTCCATTTTAGCACTTTTGGGGTGATTTTGGGAATACCCCCCTAATTGTCTGTCAAGGTTGTCCACAGTTACGCTTGACAGTAATATTTAAAGGATTAAACTGTAATTATGCATAATATACAACAAAAACTATTGGCGCTGGCGGAGAAGAAGAATCTGGGTAATTACACCCTGCGGGAGATCGGGGGATTTGTGGGGGAGGCGTCGCCGCAGAAGATAAAACATCATCTGCAGCAGCTTGCGAAACGGGGATTTATCAATATAAACAAAGTGGAACACACAATAACCACCACAAAGCAGCAAGGCATGGCGGTGCAGGGAGTATTAAAGAATGCAAAACTCCTTTCCATCCCGATCTTAGGTGCGGCGAACGCCGGTCCGGCCATGATTTTCGCCAATGCAAACATTGAGGGTTATCTTCGCGTTTCAAGTACTCTGCTCGAACGCCCGCGCTTGTCGCACAGACTGTTTGCGCTCAAGGTAGATGGCCCGTCTATGAATATGGCGTATGTCGGCGGAAAAAAGATCGAGGACGGCGATTATGTCATAATCGACAGCGAGGACCGCGAGGCCGCGAACGACGATATCGTGTTATCGGTCATTGAAGGCATGGCTAATATCAAAAAATATTACGTGGACAAGGAAAATAATCAGATCCTCCTCATGTCCGAATCCACGCACGATTTTCCGGCGATCCATATCCATGAGAATGATGAGTTCGCGATCAACGGCAAGGTGATCGGGGTCATCAAAACGCCGCATACGAAAAAGAAATAAAAAAATCGGGCATCCGTATGGATGCCCGTTGCGGCTATTGCACCATAAGGTGCACGTCTGCGGGGCTCGCCGGCAATGCGTTGAGCATTGCGGTGGCCTTTCCGAAAAGAACCAGCAGGAAGCTGACGAGCGCGTTCAGTACGCTGGGCATGAAGATTCCCAGGACTATAATCAGCGCCGCCAAGCCAATGGCTCTTCGCATGATAGTGCTCGCAGGGAAGGAGTGTTAGTTGAACAGCTCGACTTGCTGCGCCACACTATGTGCGGCCGTCCTCCTGCGGAAGGCCTCGCGGGTTGGTCATGCGGGTCGCCGCTGCGGCAGGCGGGGCTTGCCGCAGGAGGAAGACATTGTTAAAGTTCTTAACTATTATATAGCATTATTTTATACATCGGTCAAATTGTATAATTTGACGCATCTATATAACCATGTTATATTTTTAAATAGAAATTTGTCCGTAAGGAGAAAAATAATCATGTCTGTATCGTATGTCGGAATTGTGGTGTGCTTAATCCTGCTTATTGTATGCTTGAGGATTCGATATCTCATCAACAGGAGGATAAAGCAGGAGGATGAAAAAAAGAGCTTGAGGCTTAGCGCCCAAGCTCAAGAGACAAAAGAGGCCGGAGGGTTTAGGGTTTAGGGGGTAGGATCTGCTGCCACAGTGGGGCCGTTGGAGAAATTCTCCGGCGGCCCTTTCACTATTTATGGACATCACCGTATACTGAGAGTAATGAAGAGAACGGCAGGGATCATTGCGGTAATAGCGGTTGTTCTCCTTGTAGGAACGCTTGTTTTTATCAATCAAAAATTTGCCGTACAACCGGGCGGGAACGGCGCTGCAGGAACGCCGGACGGCGGCATCATTAAGGTGGTCGCCGCGGAAAATTTTTATGGCAATATCGCCGCGCAGCTGGGCGGGGACAAGGTTTCGGTGAGGAACATCATTTCCAATCCGGACGTGGATCCGCACGAATATGAGTCGAGCGTGCAGGACGGGATCGCGATCGCGGATGCCAATATCGTGCTTGATAATGGATTGCAGTATGACACATGGATGGATAAATTGATCGCCGCGTCGCCGAGCGTCGATCGCGCGGTGATCACTGCCGGAGATATCGCGCCGGATGTCCTGTCGAACAATCCACACGTGTGGTACGGCGTGAATAATATGATGGCGGTCGCGCGCGCGATCACCGATGCGCTCGTCAAAGCCGACCCGGCGGATGCCGCCCTTTTCCAAAATAATTTATCAATATTCAATGATTCGCTCGCGCCGATCATAGCGAAGATGGGCGGGATCAAGGCGGCGTATGCCGGCACTCCCGTAGGGCTTACGGAAACGATCTATCTCTATCAGACCGGACCGATGGGGCTCAATGTGCTTACGCCGCTCAGCTTTGAGCGTGCGATCGCGGAAGGAAACGATCCGTCGGCGCAGGACGTGAATATCGCCAATCAGCAGATCGCGAACAAGCAGGTGAAAGTGTTCATTTATAACAGCCAGACGGTGACGCCGATCACGACCAATCTGCAGGACGCAGCGGTAGCAAATGGCATACCGGTCGTTCCGGTGACGGAGACGATGCCCGCGGGCGATACATACCAGTCATGGATGATGGACGAATTGAATGCGCTCGAAACCGCGCTTGCGGGGCACCATTAGTGCGCGAAGTAGTGTAAAATAAGATCATGGATCCCCAAAATGTTATTTTCCTCGACGGTGTGACCGTCGAGTTGGGTGGGCATGCGATATTCAATGATGTTAGTTTTTCGGTGGAAAAGGGGGAATTCGTAGCGATTCTCGGGCCGAACGGCGCGGGTAAGACGACGCTTTTCAAATTGTTGCTTGGGCTTTTAAAGCCGACAAAAGGAGATATTCGCGTGCTTGGCGCCATCCCTCATCGGGGCGACAGTAATATCGGTTACGCGCCGCAGCATCGCGTGCTGGAAACGGAGCTCGCACTCCGCGCGCGCGACGTGGTCGGCTTCGGATTGGACGGGAATAAGTGGGGGATCGGTTTCGGCACCAGCAAACGCGATAAAATGATCGAAGCGGTCTTGAAGGAAGTGGATGCGTATCAGTTCGCGAATGTGCCGGTGGGACATCTTTCCGGGGGCGAACAGCAGCGATTGCTCATTGCACAGGCGCTCATCACCGATCCGCAGATATTGCTGCTTGATGAGCCGCTTTCCAATCTTGATATCAGCCATGCACAGGAGATCATTTCGCTGCTTACGGAGATCGCAAAGCATCGTTGCGTCACGATCATGCTGATCTCGCACGACATCAACCCGCTCCTGCCGGCGGCGCATCGCGTGCTCTATCTTGCGCGCGGGCATAGTGCGATGGGCACGCCGGACGAGGTCGTGACGAGCGCAACGCTTTCCAAACTTTATGGTGCCAAGGTGGAGGTGGTGCGGAGCGGCGGCCATGTATTCGTGGCCGGTGCGGAAATATAAAGGCGCGCGGGATATTGCGTAAAGGCATGAACTCGATCTTTCAATACCCATTCATTCAAAATGCATTTCTTGCCGGCTCGGTCGTGGCGGTGGTAGCCGGCTTTGTCGGATATTTTTTGGTGATGCGGGGGCTTACGTTCGCCGGCCACGCACTTTCGCACATCGGCTTCGCCGGCGCCGCCGGCGCGCTCTTGGTCGGTGTTGACCCGATGGTTGGATTACTGCTTTTTACCGTTGCCTCAGGCATCGGGATCGGCGTGTTCGGCAAGGACATGCGCGAGGAGGATATCAATATCGGCATCATCATGATGTTGATGCTTGGCCTTGGCGCGCTTTTCATATCGCTCTATAGGGGCTATGCGGAACAGGCATACAGCATATTGTTCGGGACGATTTTGGGAATCAGCAGGATAGATGTTTTGGTCACCGTGCTGTTTGGGATCGGGACGCTTGTGGTACTCGCGGCGATCTTTCGCCCTTTGCTCTTCAGCTCCATCGATCCGGAGGTGGCAGAAGCGCGCGGCGTTCCCGTACGCGCCCTCGGCATCATTTTTCTCGTACTGGTCGCCGTCGCCGTCTCCATGTCGGTACAGGTGGTCGGCGTGCTTTTGATATTCACCCTGCTCGTTGGTCCCGCCGCCACGGCAACGCGCCTCGTCAATGCCCCCCTCTATGCAGTGGCGGTATCGGTCGCGCTTGCGCTCGCGTACACATGGCTCGGAATATTCCTTGCGGCGACGGGGACCTGGCCGGTCACGTTCTATATTGCGACGATATCGTTCTGTGTTTATCTTCCGGTACGATTGCTCACCGCCCGCGCGTAATCCGATATGAATACTTTTATCCAATTATTGCAGCAGCCATTCGTAGTGAACGCATTTATGGCGGGAACGTTGATCGCGGTCGTGGCGGCCATCGTGGGATATTTTGCGGTGTTGCGCGCACAGGCGTTCGCCGCACACGCGCTTTCGCACGTTGGGTTTGCGGGCGCAACGCTCGCGGCGCTCCTGGGCGTGAGCGGATTGCTCGGCATGGCGGGGTTTACCATGGCGGCGGCGCTTGGGATGGGGGCGCTCGGCAAGCGCATCCGCGGGCGCGACGTGGAGATCGGCATGATCCTTTCCTTTGCGCTCGGCCTTGGCGTGCTCTTTTTGCGGCTTTACACCAATTCTGCGAGCGAAACAGTGAGCGTGTTGTTCGGGTCCATTTTGAGCGTGACGCATGCGGATATCGTTCTCACGCTCGTATTTGGGATCGGGACGCTTGTGGTGCTTGCGGCGATCTTTCGCCCCTTGCTCTTCAGTTCCATCGATCCGGAGGTGGCAGAAGCGCGCGGCGTGCCCATAAAGGCGCTCTCGATAATTTTCATACTATTGCTTGCGATCACTGTTGCGGAAGCGATCCAAGTGGTGGGAGTATTGCTTGTGTTTGCGCTTATCGTGGCGCCCGCCGCGGCAGCGCAGCATCTTACACGCAAGCCCTTCACCGCCATCGCCATTTCCGCCGCACTCGGCCTCGCCTTCACGTGGGGAGGCCTGTTTCTCGCACTTGCAACCTCCTGGCCGGTCAGCTTTTATATCGCCGCGCTCGCCGCGGTCACTTATGGTGCTGCGATAACCGTCGGGCACTGGGCGCATCCGCGCATTCGGGCAACGCATGAACACGGAGGGAGGGAGCACATAAAAATGGCGCGATAGAAAATCGCGGGACAGGGATTTTGTTTGGTATAATGGTTATATGATCATCACAAAACTTGGGCACTGTTGTTTGGTGTTGGAAAATGAAGGAATGAAAATATTGACCGATCCCGGGTCGTTCACGATCGAGCCCGTCAAGACGGTAACAGGGATCAACGTCATTCTTATCACCCACGAGCACACCGACCACTATCACATCGAGTCCGTCCAGGCGGTATTGGCCAATAATCCGGGTGCGACCGTGGTGAGCAACGGTGCGGTTGCGAAGCTTTTGGCGGAAAAGAACATTCCGTGCACGGTGGTAGGCGATATGCAGTCCGCAACGGTGGGAGCGGGAAACGGTTCGGCCGGAATATTGATAGAAGGCTTCGGTAAGGATCATGCGATCATATACGGCACCATGGGGGCGTGCGAGAATACCGGATATCTCGTTGCGGGCAAGTTCTATTTTCCCGGCGATGCATTCTATGACCCAAAACGTCCGATCGACGTACTTGCACTTCCGGTCGCCGGCCCGTGGATGAAGATCAGCGAGGCGATAGACTTTGCCAAGGCGGTAAAACCACGCGTCGCGTTCGGCGTGCACGACGGAATGATCGTGCCGGGCTTCGGCGGGTTTGTGGTGGCGATGCTTCAGAATTTTCTTAAGGCCGATGGCGTGGAATACGTGGCCCTCGGAGCGGGGGAGAGCAGGACATTCTCATGAAACCGCGCGCGATACGGTTTCCGCAAGATACGTTGCCGCACGATACCATCATTGAATGGTGGTACTTTAATGGTTTTTTAACGGATGTGCGAGGCAATCATTATGCGTTCATGGATTGCCTGTTTCGCGCGGATGCGGATAAGGTAAAGATCCCATATTTTAAAAATATTTTCGGTGCGGGCAAGGCGGGGCGTTATGCACTTTTTGCGCATTCCATGCTGGCGGACCTTGGCGCGGGAAAAACATGGAAGGACGTGCAGAACATCTCGCTTGCTTCGCGCGATACGTTCACACGGCCGCTTTTTTACGCAAACTATATAGATCCGGTCTCCGTCGCTGGCGGGTTCGTGGCGCATGAGATGGCGGAGATCGCACCGGGAAAATTCCATATCAAAACCGAAACGATCGATCTTCTGCTGGAATCGCGCCGCCCGGTGATGCTTGAGGGCGGCAACGGATTCATTTCCGTGCGTGGCCGTGAAAGTTTTTACTATTCGCTGACCGACCTCAAAGCTACGGGCATGATTCGTGTCCCTGGCGCCGGCGCGGGCAGAGGCGCGGGTACCGATGACGGATGGGTCTCCGTGACCGGCCGCTCATGGATGGATCACCAATGGGCGGATACGCCTTACGCAAAAGACAGGTGGACATGGTTTTCCATCCAGCTTGAAAATGGCATGGATATCATGTGCGTGGAATATGATGACGGCAAGGGGAAGGATCGTGTCGTGGACATTTTGGATGCGCACGGCAAGGCGTCGCATGTTTCTGAAGCGGCGTTTTCTTCCGGATCGGAAATCTGGAAGAGTAAAACGACGAAGGCCGAATATCCGCTCGCGTGGAATATTTCCATACCGGAAAAAGGTATCACGCTTACAACGCACGCGCGGATGCACGATCAGGAAATGATCTTCGGCGCCATCAATTATTGGGAAGGCCCGATCGCCGTTGCCGCCACGGTCGGCGGCAAGAAAGTAAGTGGCGTCGGTTTTATGGAGCTCGCCGGTTATCCATCGGACTATAATTTTTTATTGCTCGCGGGTAAAAAAGTGAATGCGCGGGTGCAACAGGAATTGGCAGCGAGGGTGAAGAGGTTTTTGGGATAGTGCCAGACACCTCGATCCAGGATTTTTCCGATACGGACGGGATGTGTTGCGGCCACCGTCTGCGATGGTTAGGAATCCCAAGAGCGGATGTAATAGTGAGTGGGCCGCTACCAAAAACCCAGTGCCGAGTTCTTTGATCGAACTGGCCATCGCAGACGCTCAAGATCGTGCCATCCCGTGGGATGTCGGTGAGAGCGCAGAGAGTTTGGGCTCTCGTGTGATACCAAGGCAAAGAAACTGCGCATGGGCCGGTCGCGGCCCGTTGTGGTATATGTTCGCTGTTCGCTGGACATGCGGACAAAACAAAAAAGAAGAGTAAGGCATCCTTGCGTTTTGCTGAGGGCGTTTTGAGGTTGCTCATTCGTCTTGTAATACGGCATAGGGGATGTTGTAGTACATGTCGGACAAGGTCAATGAATGTAAGTCAATGCCTCGCCCGATAAAAATAACATGAACAAAAAACTTGTTTTTAATTTGATCATATTCGGCGCCGTTGCTGTGGGGGGTGCGGTAGCACCCGCGCTTTCGGTTTTTGCGATCCCGGTGAACTACTCCATAGACATCGCTTCAACAGTCTTGGACGAGCCTGAACGGACGGTGACCCTTCAAGGAACGGCGGGAGCGAACCCATATACAGGTTCGCTGAGTGCCGTTCATGTTGGCGTGACGGATTGGGGCGACGGCGGGCGTACGGTTCCCGTGAGCGACTTTGTCATCGTTTCATCCAGTGCCTCTCCGAAAACATTTTCCGCGACATGGTCCGCGACGCATACGTATGCCGGACCGGGGGAATATATCGTGACGGCAATGGCCTATCACGGCGAAGTGAGCGAGGATAACGAACAGTATGCCGCGGCAACGACCACCGTGACGGTTCGTCCAAGGATCGTCGCCGTGGCGGGGGACGGCGGGACGATCGCTCCGGCTGGCACCATGACCGTCGGGTATCACGGCGATCAGACCTTTACGATGGTTCCGTCGGGCGGGGGAACGGTAGGCGCCCTTCTTATTGACGGCGTTTCCACCACGACCGCGGATTCTTATACCTTTACCGATATCACAGACGATCACACGATCGACGTCCGGTTCATATCGGGTCCCACCCGCACTCTGACGGCCACCACCACGGGTGAAGGGACCGGAACGATAGCGAGCGATCCGGCAGGGATCTCGTGCGGCACGGCGGGCGCGGTCTGTACGGCGAACTTCCCGAAGGATGCTACGGTGACGCTTACGGCGAGCCCCGACGTTCCCACATCGACATTTGAAGGATGGGGCGGCGCATGTGCGTCGGCCGGGACATCCAGCGTCTGCACGGTCACAATGTCGGCGGATGCCGAAGTGAGTGCCGCATTCGGGATCCAAACCTATGCGCTTACGGTTGCCACGGGCGGCACCGGGGACGGCGTCATTACGGATGCCTCGGGAACGATCTATTGCGATTCCGCCGATGCGACCTCGTCCGTTTGTATGCAGGTGTTCGCTATCGGAACGCCTGTGACTCTCTTCGCCACGCCGGATGCGAGTTCCACGTTCGCGCTATGGAGTACGGGCCCGTGCGCCGGCGCGACGTCGACTTCCTGTTCCTTCTCCATTGATTCGGCGACGACCGGAAGCACGATCGTGGCGGTGTTCAGCGGGCCGATGATCATACCGCAGGCCGATCTCTCTGTGGAAAAGACCGCCGAGGCGACATCGACGGCTCCGGGGAGCATCGTTCGATATCGGATCGCGGTCGCGAACCTCGGCCCGGCAACTTCTACCGGTATTACAGCGGAGGACCTCCTGCCGGATGGGCTCATGTTCATGAATGCGACCACATCGATCGGCAGCTATGAAAGCTCGACGGGCGCGTGGCTGATCGGAACCCTCTCCGCCGGTTCCGGCGCGACGCTTGATCTTTCCGCTCTTGTGGACCCGGGAATCGACGCATCTGCCATTACGAACACGGCCTCCGTTGCCGGCGATGAATGGAGCGAAGATCTGAATCTTTCCAATAATAGTTCCAGCATCACGCTTCCGGTGATAAGCGGCGGGGGTGGTACGATCGGGCCGGATCTTGCCGTGAGCAAGGCGGTGGACAATGCGAATCCCGATCCCGGAACGGGCATTGTGTATTCCATCATGGTTGAAAACAGCGGCGATGCCCCGGCGGCGTTCGTGACGGGGAATGATACGTGGCCGACGGCGCTGACCTTTGCGAATGCGACATCTTCTCAGGGATCACTTGCCCTTGTCGGCAACGGCGTAAATTGGGAGGTGGGAACGCTGGAACCCCACGCAACAGCGACGATGACCATCGCAATGACAGTGGGGCAGGGAGAGGCGGGAAATACGATCGTGAACACCGCGACGGTATCAAGCACGCTCGGCAGCTTTACGGATCCGACCCCCGAGGACAACACTTCTTCTGTGACGGTCGTCGTGCGGAGCGGCGGAAGCAATGATGGAACCAACGGCAACAATAATACCGGCGGAGGCGGCGGAGCGACCGTAGGGGTCGCCGCCGGAGGGCGATTGGCGCCGATCGGCCAGGGATTGGTGCTTGGAGCTTCCACTACCGCACCCGCGCCGATCGTGGTAACGGCACCTCCGGCGGAGCAGGGCCAGGTACTCGGCGCCAGCACGACATGCGGATATTATCTGACGGGATACATCACGCCGGCGCGGTACGCGAACGGGCAGAACGATCCCGTGGAAGTGATGAAGCTGCAGGTGTTCTTGAACAAAGAGCTCGGCTTGAATATCCCGATCAGCGGCTATTATGGTCCGGTATCTGAAGCGGCCGTGCGCCAGTTCCAATTGAAATATTCCAGCGATGTCCTTGCTCCCTGGGTTCCGCATGGGTTGGTGAACGCCGTTGCCCCGACGGGCTATGTCTATAAGACAACCCAGCGCTTGATCAATATGATTATGTGCCCGTCGCTGAACCTTCCGATCCCGCAGCTGCCCTGATCAAGGTTCGGGTATGTGACAAAACGAAACAGATTTTCTCGCCAAACAACTTGGCGTTTGTCGGCTGCGTACTCTGGTCTAGTCGTTGTAGATATCAGTGTTCACGGGCACTTCTGAGGGTAGGGGGATGGGTATTGGCAACCCCTCCTGGTCAGGCTCCATTCTAACATCAAGCACTACCGGATCCGGCTTATAGATAAAATAGATGGCGCTCAAAATAGCCGCTATCCCAATCGGTGGGGTCATATACAATGCGAAATTGGCTATGTTGAAAAGCAAAGATGATATGCCGTTCAAAATATCGAATGCCCACGGAACTATGTATTCGTATGATATGCCCATTAATATCACCCAGATAATTCCTTTTATCGCAACGTAATCACGCCAATCTTGAATGAGTTCCCAAAGTAATTTGTAGAAGCCTAACTTATATAAGATCCGCCCGGTCGTAAAAAAGGTGATCGCGCTATAGAACGACCGCTCAAAAAAGGTGGGAGTTGAAAACGGATCAATATTATGCAGCTCGAATTTCATCCCTGCGGCAAATCGCCAGAGGAGAAGGACGAGAGCAAAGATAACATAAGTTTCCGCGGAGGTCGCGATAGCCTTCGCGCTTTTAAGAAGTGCCTCTTTTTGCCATTTAAGATTGATCTTTTTCATGAGAGGTATGCCTATTCTACGCTTCGCTAATACTGCTAGCAAATGCTTTGGTGGAGGATGTACAATAAATACAAATGCCAATAAATGCCAAAAACCGCACACCTTACAAAAAGCGAGAATTTGAGCTTTACGTCTTGTGGAATATGCTTCCATCGGGGTATCGGGGACTTCCTGCAGAAATTCTTGAGCAGCACGGACATGACGACCCCTTACTTAAAGAGTTGGAAGGGATAAAAACTCAAACACAGTTCGCCCAGCGATTCGGGATAAAAGACCTTGGCACCCTTACGGATTGGAACAGAAAAATTGATTGGGAAGCTGCCCGGAATAGATATCTCGGGCAGATCGTCATGCGGTATAAGGAATATACGGTTCAAGTTTTGGAAGCACTTCGGATGAAGGCAATTGGTAAAAAATCGGGAGCTTCATCGTCCGCAAAACTATGGCTTCAATTTGTCGAAGGATGGGATCCGCGAGGTCCCCGCAAAATTGTTGCCGTGTGCCCCAACTGTGGCGCTATTAGTAATTCTGAAATATCAAAAAGCGATCTCAAGAAAAATGAATGGCAACCTATACCAAAGAGAAAGAGGCGTCTTTATTTAATTGGAGGTTACGCTAAAGCTGGAAAAAGTTACATACGAGAAAAGATCGAAGAACATCATAAGTTAATTCCGCTCACTCGTGAGGCGATTTTGGCCGGCTTGCGTAGCGTGCTTGTTGGCGAAGACCCAAAAACTTTCAAACAAATTGTTTTTGAAGCGCATCTGAAACCTTTTGATATGATCTCCCAGGGAAAAGTTGAGGGGGATTTATTGGCGCCCATCGTTATAAAAGACGAAACTAAGGACGACCTCTCATTAATATCCGTTGAAACTGATGGGGTTCGCGGGACCGTTAATCAAACTTTTTTCATGAGCAAGGCAGGAGTTGCAACGGCTAATATAAAAGTCTTAGCAACAACTCCTACGAGTGAAGATGTCCGATTTGAATCCGGGGATCAGGGCGAAGATTATTTTGCATGGAAGGCTAGCTTAGGATTGATTAAATATTACGACCATCATCGTATGGGACCAGATTTGCTTTTGGAGGGCGTAGCCATAACCCCAGAGAATATAAGCGATTTAGAGCTTAAAAATTTTGAGATCCGACCAATTTTTATTGGTTACAGCAGTCCTTCACATGCCCAGGCAAGAATTGATTATGCGAAAAAGGTAAAAGAAAAAAGCTATGTTTATCGCGATATCCTTACTCGTGGAGAAGAGGCCGTGCGACGTGATGTTGAACGAGAAACAACCGAAACAATTCCATTGAATAAGCTGCTCAGAAGTCGTGCCGAAAAGTTAGGATACCGATATTTTGATCTTCTTGAGGAAGTCGATCCAAATTTCGAAAAGCGGGCAGATGAAGCGGTAAAGTTCATTCTTCAGGGAGAATAATTTGGTCTGTCGTCTTCGCGAGCTTTTTTGAACTCATCTCGAATCGTGTCCTTAAAGAGAAGCACAATAATCCCGATTGCACATCCTATAAGAAGCTGGCGATCGTCGCTCCCTGAAACAATCCAATAGAGGATTGTGGCTGCGACTATAAGTTCAATCCATTTTTTCGTGATAGCTTTCATGATCATTCGAGGGGTTGAGATAGTGAACTTGAGGAACAATGAAGTGTTACCTGTGAGGGCGGAGCGCCCAGTTCAATCAGTGTTTTATCTTGGGCTTCTATATCCGAGCATGCTTTTTGAGTTACCAGCGTGCATTTATCGATTTGCGCTTGTAATCCCGATGCCTGCCGAAGCAGGGTAGCATCAGGACTCTGTTGCCAGCCTCGCCACCAACCAAGCAGAAATACAGCCCAGAACGCGGCGAACCACAGAACTTTCTTAAGGGTTATTTTCATAGCTTTTGCATTTGAGCTTACGTCCAGGTAATTGCAAGTCAGAGTTATCCACTCCGGTTTTAAGGCCCTTTTCCGCTAGCTTAGCATAATATCCAAAGTTTGGATATTGAAAGTCTGGATATAGCGTTGAGGTAATGACCAAGTCAATCCAGACTAAGGAATATGCCTATTTTGTGGAGCGTTTGCGCAAAGCCCGACTCGACGCCGGCCTTACTCAGGTGCAGGCTGCAAAGAAAATTGGCAGGCCGCAGTCTCATATTTCAAACATTGAATCAGGCCAGCAACGGGTTGATGTGATCGAGCTCAAGCGCTTTGCTCAGCTTTACGGGAAGCCGATTTCATATTTTTTGAAGTAAAAGTATCTCCATCGACTTTAACAATTCGGCGGTTTAGGTTTATGCTTTAAGCATGGTACGATCTGGTGTTAAAAGCTTTTTGAAGGCGAGCTGGTATCCCGGCCTGCTCGCCTTTATTTTGGTGGTCTTCGGAAAACTTTATCATCAGCAAATTTTAGAAATTTCGAAAATATTAGATACCTATCTTAAATTAATTCTCAGTTCATGGCCCGCCGTAATCTTAATTATTTTCCTATTGATTTTGCTTGGACATAAAGAGGCAGTTGATCTTTTTATTCGGAGAATAAAATCAATAGGATCTTCAGGCGTGGAAACATTTCCAATTGAAGAACAAAGGAACAGCGAGGCGTCTACTGAAAGCTTGCGCACCAGCATAGCTCAATTACAAGGTGCGCTACTTCAGCAAGGGAAGAAGACATTGTTTGAAAGGATCTATAGTAATATTTTTGGCAGCCAGCTTAGCTTATTGTCTCTGCTTAACGCTACTCCCGCCGGCATGAGGATAGTTAACGCAACTCAGTTTTATATGAATGCCGCAGTGCAATATCCAACAATCAGGAATTATCCGTTCGCCGACTACTTAAATTATCTTAAGAATGCTGGTCTTGTGGCTTTGCCCCCAGTTGAAGAATGGCAGACTACCGGCATGGCGACTATCACCCCTCTCGGGAGAGAATTTTTAACTTATATAATGTCTGAAGGTTTACCCCTCACCAAACCACTTTAGCCGCTTAGTAAGTTATCCACTTCGCCCGCTGGACTTATAAACCTGCCTCGGGCTTTGTTGTTGGTATGGAATATACAACACCACTGCAGGGAGCCCAAATAAGCGGTCCACAGCCAGTTACGGCACAACCCCTCCAATACTGCCTGTATGCCCGTAAATCGAGCGAGGCGGAGGAAAAACAGGCCTTGTCGATCGATTCCCAGACCAAAGAGATGCTACTTGTGGCCCAACGGGACAATTTGAACGTAATCGACATTTATAAGGAATCCCACTCGGCCAAAGACTGTGGGCAGCGCCCAGTATTCAATAAGCTCCTCGCGGATATCCGGGAGGGGAAGTTCGACGCCATTCTTGTGTGGCATCCCGATCGTTTGAGTCGTAACGCCGGTGACCTCGGCGCCCTCGTTGATCTTCTCGACCAAAAGAAGCTCATCGAAATCAAAACCCACAGCCAGCGATTTACGAATAATCCAAACGAGAAATTCCTGCTCATGATTCTCGGTTCTCAAGCAAAGCTAGAGAATGACAACAAGAGCATCAATGTGAAGCGAGGGCTCAAAACAAAGTGCGAGATGGGACTCTGGCCGTCGGTTGCTCCCACGGGATATTTCAACTCAAAGAACGTCGACCAGAAAGGACAGATATTCCTCGATCCGATCCGCGCTCCTATCGTGAAAGAGATATTTACGAAAGTAGCTCACGGTGGCTGGAGTGGCCGGAAGATATATCGCTGGCTCAAAGAAACGGGCTTTGTATCACGAAACGGAAAGTCATTTACCATTAGCAATGTCTACACGTTGCTTAATAATCATTTCTATCACGGCACATTTGAATATCCACGGGGAAGCGGAAGATGGTATCAGGGCAAACATCAGCCGATCATCTCTAAAGAGCTTTTTGACGAAGCGCAGGAGCAGCTAGATCTTCAGCGGAAGGCGCCGAGAGTTAACAAGGAATTCGCTTTTACGAAATTAATGTTTTGTGGGAAATGTGGCTCAGGGGTTACGGCGCAGGATAAATATAAAAAACTTAAAAATGGAGAAGTCTCAAAATATATTTACTATGGATGTACCCGTGCCAAGGACATTAATTGTAAGGAATTCTATATTGAAGAACGCTCTCTAATTAACCAATTGGTTCAATTAATCAATAAAATTGATTTAGATCGATCTGGCATCAGAAAAAACCTTGAATTGGAAATTGAGCGACATAAAAAATTCCACTTCAATATTCTTGGTCGATCGATCGAAGATTGCAGAGCTAAAGATATCGATATTAGAAATTACAGCAAATATATTCTTGAAGATGGATCGATACCCGAAAAGAGGAAACTATTAAATACAATCAAATCAAAGTTAGTTTTAATCGAAAAAACTATTATGCTCGATGAAATTAGTTAGCTTCTTTCTCAGCACTTACAAGTTTTTCTAGGATCGCAATATAATCCTTAGTTTTTTTACCCGGAATGCCTTTCATGGCCTCGTTTAATTGCTGAACTATGAGGAGCTTTTGATCTGGAGGAGTCCATGCGCTTACACGCCCAATTAAATCACTATAATCCTTTTCATATTTATCAGAATTAGGCTTGAGCAAGGAGATATCTTCTATTAATGCGGGGATAATTTCAAAAGGTCTGTCTGGACTAATATTTTTAAAAATTAAATATACAAGAGTTTCCTTTAGAGGGTTTTGGAGTTTCGCTTCTATCCGAATTAAATAGTCAATAAAACTAAGATCGTGTTTTTGAAGAATGTCGGGGGGGTTATTGTAAAACGCCAACATTTCTTTAGTGATTTCTCTATGATCGGAATCATTCAAAAACGGTTCGTTAAGCAAGCTAGTACCAAATTGAATCAAATCTTGATTCTTAGATTTTAGGAAATTTAAGAACTCCTTAATGGCGGTCTGCTTTACTGTCGCGTCATCATTTCCATCTATTTTGTTTCGCAGATAGTCAAAAATACCTTTTCTATCTTGAATGGCTAACACCTCAGCTTTTGATAAAAGTAGGTTGATAATTTTAATTCGATCCGGTAGGGAGTTACCAATTTTTTGTAGGAATCCGAGACCGGAATCGCCTCGATTTTTTATAATGTAATCAATCAAAGTTATTTTTTGGCTTTCATCGGCCACTTCGTATACCTCCATAAGAACAGAATCGTCTACATTAGCCCTCGCTTTAATGGAATCAAAGTAATTATTTATAAAAGCTATCTTTGATTTTGAACTCCAGTATTTCAAGGTCAACTTCATACCGGTTCCATCGACTTGAGATATAAAGGCATTAACCTTTGCATCTGCCTGGGTTTTTGTATTAGCGTCAGTAGTCCTTAACGAGAGCCAACGAAGGGAATTCGTTATCTTGGCAAGGATCGACTGATCTTGTCCGACTTGTTGATAGGTAGTATTCAAACCATTGAATATTTCTTGTTGTTGAGCCGGAGGAATATCTTTGATATAACTGGCAAAATTGGTAAATATTTGTAGAAGGGCATCGTGAAACTCAAGTTTTCGTGGTGATGCATTCGGCATTTCGCTATTTTCTAAAGAAATCAACTGAGGTATCCGACTGATAAGATTTGGACCTAAGTTATTAACACCAATATATTCTTTATATAAATCTAAAATAGCCAAATAATGCTTCAATGTTCTGTTATTTAGAGCTTCTTGAATTATCCTCCTAAGATTCTCAGGAGCTATAAATTTTGTTTGAATGTCTAGGGTGGTGAATTGAAGTAAAATATCGTCTCGCCCGACCAGATTTTGTCTTATCGCATCCATAATTGCTAGCTGGTGAGTAGCAGTAAGGTATCTTTCATTCCTAATTAATTCATTGATTAAATCATGAAGATATATTTTATTTTCTTCGATCTTTATTTCTTCCGTACCTAGGGCAAGAACATAGCGATCAAAGATTGATTCTCGCCTTTTGTGATCATTGCTCTTTATTAAAAGATCAAATATCAGACCTGGAGGTAATTTCAGGTAATTATTCCAAATTGCTTCAATAGCATCTATGCAGTTGTTGAGAAAGTCTGGAGCAGAACTTTGTTCATTTAAATCCGCCAATCCTTGTAACTGTGTCTTAAAAATTTGAAATAAAATTAGTGGCTGAGACTTGTAATTAGATAAAAGTCTGCCAATAAAACGAATTAATTTATCTTTCTTTGTTTCGGTTGCGGCAAGTTTTTCAAATTCTTCGACATTTCCTTCGATTAATGTTTTTCGAATACCAACAGAATCATTGAGATCTCTTTCTATTTGTGGAGCCTTAAAATAGATATATGGTTCAGCGTTATTAGTTGTAACAACACTCGTTAAAGTTAAAAAATCTTTTAAATTAGAACTCGAATGTTCGCTTAATACGCCTTGTGGATCGCTCCAATTCTCCTTTAATTTTTTGTAAGCTTCAGGAAATTTTTGTTTCAAAACAGTAACTTTTGCTAAAAAACCAATTGCATCAGAATTTAACAATAATTCTGAAACTTCACTTTTAGAAACGACTAGTATTACAGCAATGAGATTGTTAATAAATTGCTTAATTTCTCTTGGATTGTTTTTAAATGCAGATTTTATAACTAAAAAGATTTGTTCATTTGAAAGTAAATCTTTAAGATCTCCAGTTTCCGCGATTAGGTCATTTGCGTATTGATAAATATCGTCGTCGATGAATTCTGGAGTGTATATAATCACATTGAATAACTTTTTGAGATATTCGGACTCGTCGAAATTTTCGTCGATTTCATTTTTATAAAATGCCTTAATCTGTTGGTTTATTGCATCCGAGTCGCAAGGAACTACAAAAACAACCTTAGATTTTTCTTCTGGATCCAAAAAGGTTTTTATAGTTGAGAGGGTTTTTAGGGCGACATCTCCGTGAACGCGATCAATATTATCAAATACGATCACTAATTTATCATCAACATGGCTGATCAGTTTATTAAAAACAGCTTCAAATTGTTCGGGAGAATTCAATCTTTCCTCTTCTTCGATCTGAGTGCGAATTTCTGTATATTGTTTGGTTGAAGCGAAAATGTTCCCGCTAATTTTATCTAGAAATTTATCGGCTACTGGCTTTAAAAAGAAAACAAACCACGACAGCGTCGTTAAATAAACACAAAAATTCTTAACCCCAATTAAAAAATCATTGCTAGGGTGATAGGCAAGTAATACGTTAAAAGTTCCTAAAATCACTAAGGGCAAAACCAAAAAAACCAAAACCTGCCAATATGATTTGAAAAAGGCACCCACTCTTCGCCAGCCCTTTACAGTATTTTCGGAATTTATATTTCCACTTCTAGAAGTAGAACTGCTCCTATTCTTATAAAAACCAGAAAGAGCGTCCAGTGGAATGGTGTACCCCTCTCTTTTTAGAAATTCTTCAAATTTAATAAGAAAGGTTCGGCGCAGCGAATCTTCTTGATATTTCCAAGCGTCAAAAATAAAAACTTTTGCAATATTCTTAGGGAGATCAGTTTTTAATTGATCAATGATCGAACTTTTGCCAGTGCCCCATTTACTAAAAAGTCCAATAGTATGGGGACATGAATCTGAGAGAATCATATCTTTTAGGGCCGGGGAAAAATATTTATGATAAAACTCAAAATATCCAACCGTCCCCGGGGTAATAGGCTCATCTTTTAAAAAGCTGAAATTTTTAATTTCCATGGCTTAATTTTACATCTTTTTTGGAATAAAAATTAACCTTAATAAACCCACCCTTCCTGGGCGTTTAACACCTTGTACTAGACTGCTGGGAGACTAGGAATCGAACCTAGATTGAGGGCTTCAAAGGCCCCTGTCCTACCGTTAGACGATCTCCCAATATGCGAACTCTGGCACGAAACGACCTGTATAATGTATTATAAAGGAGGTGCGGTCGCAAGCCAACAAATAATTATTTAAACTAACATCATGAAATACGAACTCCCAAAACTTCCGTATGCTTATGACGCGCTTGAGCCATATATCGACGCAAAGACGATGGAGATCCATTATACAAAGCATCACCAGACGTACGTGAACAAACTTAATGAGGCGCTTGAAAAACATCCCGAATTGGCGGATAAGCCGCTTGAAGAGCTGCTTGGCAATCTGGGCGCGGTGCCGGAGGATATCCGCACGGCGGTGCGTAATCATGGCGGCGGGCACAGCAATCATTCGTTCTTTTGGACCACCATGGGACCAATGAAGGCCGATGCGAGCAATGAACCTACCGGCCGCGTGGCGGCGGAGATCAAGACCGCGTTCAGCGACTTTGGGCAATTCAAAGAATTATTCACTAAGGCGGCGGCGGGCGTGTTTGGTTCCGGCTGGGCGTGGCTTGTGGCTGACAAGGACGGAAAGTTCATGATCACCTCAACGCCGAATCAGGATAGTCCGCTCATGAATCAACAGACGCCGGTGCTTGGCCTTGACGTTTGGGAACACGCCTACTATCTGAAGTATCAAAATAAGCGCCCAGATTATATTGATGCCTGGTGGAACGTCGTTGATTGGGCAGCGGTGAATGCAACGTTCGAGGCAGCAAAAAAAATAAAATAGCTTAAACCCCGGCACTTTTAGGTCGGCCGCCTTCCTCTTGTATTGTTAAAAGCTTTAACGCGGATCCATCCATGCGCGCTTCGAGCAGTTTTATGCGTTTGCTATCTTTGATCGTCCAGCAACCCGGTTCCGGCGTGAGCGCGTGAATGGTGCGTAAGATAAGTTCCGCTTTGTCGCTGTTTCCCGCGATCGCGGCATCAAGCTCGGAGTATTCAATGAATCCGTTATCGGTGACGAATTTTTTTGTGAACGTGGCGCTTGATTCGTCCTGCGATCGCGGCGCAACGGTGCCGTTAAGCAACGACGGGATCGTGCGGACAAGCAGTTCCGCCGAAAGTTTTGCCAGCTGTTCCTCGAGCGATACATAATCTGTGGTAAGTGCATCAAGCGGTACTTCGGCCTGGGCGAATATCGGGCCATGGTCCATTTTTGCATCCATCAAATAGATGGTTGCTCCGGTCTTTGTGTCGCCTGCAAGGATGGCCGATTGGATGGGGGATGCGCCGCGATATGCGGGAAGAAGCGACGGATGGGTTCCGAGCACGCCCATACGCGCGAGATCCAGTACGGCGGAAGGAATGATCTTTGCGAATGCAGCAACCACGAAAAAATCAGGTTGAAGCGCCCGTAATTGCGCGATGAATCCATCATCCAATTTTTCCGGCTGGAGGATCGCCGTGAGCAATCCGTTCTCCATGATGAAGCGCTTCGTTGGCGGGGGAGTGACGACCTGCTTCCGGCCGAGCGGACGGTCGGGATTGCACACGAGCGCGGCGGGAACGAATCCGGCACTGACAAGTCCCTTAAGTACGAGCTCCGCAAACCGCGGCGTTCCAAAGAAGACGAACTTCGGGGGAGCGAATTTTTTATCGGCGGCTGCCATGATCATTTTTCTTGCGTTTGCTCCGAAGTATAGACCTTCTTTGCGCGATCGATAAAAAGCTTTCCATTCAGGTGGTCCATCTCGTGCTGGAAGATGCGCGAGAGCAGTCCCCATGCTTTCACTTTTACCGGCTTGCCCATTTTGTTATAGCCGGAAATGACGATCTGTTCCGCACGCGTGACCTCGCCCCATTTACCGGGAACGCTCAGGCATCCTTCCTCGAATGTGATCGTCTCTTTGCCGGCCTTCTCCAGCTTCGGATTGAACACCGCATAAAATTTCGTGCCGCCTTGCGCATCGGGAATCTCCGCAACGAACACCGAAAATGTAAGCCCGATCTGATTCGCGGACAATCCGATGCCGTTCGCCAGATGCATCGCGCGGCGCATGCGCACGATCAGGTCGTTCACTTCCTTGCGTGTGAATTTTTTGAAATCGAACGGAACGGTTTTCCTCCGCAAGAACTTCTCATCTTTTTTTTGGGCGATGGTGACGATCTCGGATATCATATTATTTGGATCTTAATATGGATTTCTTGGCGGGGGTGGCGGCGGGTTTTGTGTTTCGCTCCTTGAGCATTGCCATGAAATATGCCCCTTTATTTTTTACATTCGTCCGTTCGGCGATGTCTTTGGCAAGCCGCATGAGCGTGTCGGCGTCATTTTCCTTTGCGAGCTTGATATAGAGCGCTTTATGCATTTCATCGCCCAATAATTTTGCGATCTCAAGGCCGATAAGCTGGTATTTCTTATATACATGCGATTCTTTACCACGGCGCTTGAGCTCATCCATATATTTCTCCTGCATCCGTGCCATGGCTCTATTTTACCTATTTTTGCCGCTTTTTGAAAGCCGCCCTTTACCTTTTTTTAATTTGCCATCAGTGATAAACTGAACCCTATGACCAAAGAGTTAAAAAAGCGTATCTTGGAGATTATTGCGGTCGTAGTTTTGGGTGCGATCCTTATCGGAAGCGGTGTCTGGATAGGGTGGAATGCGGGAAGGAGCTATCCAAAGAATATTGTAATAAGCGACGCGGTGAACATCCAGCCGGGCGCATCGTCCAGCGTGGCGGATTTCAGCACGTTTTGGGCGGCCTGGCAGGATATCAACAATGATTCGCTTTGGGTCCCGAGCACGACGCCGCAGGAACGGATGTATGGCGCGATAAGCGGCATGGTGGCATCGCTCGGTGATCCGTATACGGAATTTTTCACTCCCGCCGACAGCAATCAATTCCAACAGGATATCACCGGCAACTTCGGCGGCATTGGCGCCGAGCTTGGCGAGAACACCAGCACGGAGATCGTGATCATCTCGCCGCTTACCGGTACTCCCGCGGCGAAAGCAGGGTTGAAGCCGGAGGATGTCATCGTTGCCATCAACGGCAGCTCGACTGCCGGCATGAACGTGGATGACGCGGTCAACCTTATTCGCGGTACGGTGGGGACGAACGTTACGCTGAGCATCTACCGCCAGGGGTGGAGCAAACCGAAGGATTTCACGATCACCCGGGCAAATATCCAGGTGCCGACCGTGGAGTTTTCCATGAAAGGCGATATTGCATACATTCAGCTGAACGAGTTCACGCAGGACGCCGATGGATTGTTCTATAACGCGCTGCAAAAGGCAGTGGATAATAATGCGCAAGGAATTGTATTAGATCTGCGGAACGATCCTGGCGGCTATCTCGAGGTGGCGGTTGACCTTGCGGGATATTTCCTTAAACCGGGATCGCCCGTGGTAAAGGAAGTCGGCCGTTCAGTACCGGAACAGGACTATACGGCAACGGGCAGCGGCGCCCTCAGCAATATGCCGATGGCGATATTGATAAACGGCGGATCGGCGTCCGCGGCGGAGATATTGTCCGGGGCGTTGAACGATGACCGGAAGGTACCGCTCGTCGGTGAGCGCAGTTTTGGAAAGGGGACCGTGCAGCAGCTTGAGAATCTCCCGGATGGGTCGTCGCTCAAGATCACAGTGGCGCATTGGGTCCTGCCGTCGGGGCGTATCCTGGATCACGACGGTCTCGTGCCGACCTATGCGGTCCCGCTCACGGACGCGCAGATCGCGGCCGGACAAGATCCTCAGCTTGATAAGGCGTTGGAAATAGTAAAAGATCAAATCAACGGCATTCCATTACCGCCGCCAACTCCCGCGAACGTCACAAGCACTGCGGGCAGTACGACAGGAAACTAGCGTGCCACAGCCAATATATATCATTAAAAAACCATGAAAGTGATATTTTTAAGTGACGTACGCAACGTCGGAAAGAAATATGAAATCAGGGATGTGAGCGACGGTTATGCGCGAAACTTTTTGTTCCCCAACAAGCTCGCCGAGACGGCTACGCCCGCGGCGATAAAAAAACTTGAATCCGTGAAGGCCGAACATGAAAAAGAAGATAAGGAAGCGCTGGCCCATCTGCAATCCCTCGCGAAAAAGATAAATGAAACTAAGATCCAGTTCGAGGTAAAGACCGATAGGTCTGGCGCCGTATTCGGTTCGGTCAATAAGGAAACAATCATGAAGGCGCTTCGCGAACATAAGCTGATCGGTGCAGAGCGGGTGGACATCGACCTTAAATATCCCATTAAAGACCTTGGAGAATATTCCGTGCCGATCGATCTCAAAAAAGGGGTAGCTGCAAAACTGGGGGTGATTGTGGTAAAGGGCGAGTAGGACTTGCGCCGTCACGAAAAAATAAAAACCCCGGTATTCACCGGGGTTTTTCCCGCTTTATTAAGATCGTGGTTATGCGATGATCACCTGCACCATTGTTGCTTTGCGGCGTGAGCCGTCAAAGTGCCCCTTCATTTTTGTAGAAAATTTTACGACGCCGTTCTTGCCGGCAAAGAGCGTGTCGTCGTCCGCACGGATGACGTTCGCGCCCGGGGTGTACTTGGTGCCGCGCTGGCGGACGATGATCTGGCCGACCATCACCTTCTGGCCGTCCTGAAGTTTGACGCCAAGCCGCTTGGCGATGGAGTCGCGCCCTAATTTAGTTGAACCGATAGCTTTGGTATGTGCCATATGTCAGTTAACGATTTGTTCATCCATTTTATGCTAGAATGCAGGTAATGTCAACAACCAGCAAGCTTGTTCTTGATATCGAGACCATCGGGGAGGATTTTGAGGCGCTCGACAAAGCTACCCAGGAAAATATCACGCGTTGGATCAAGCGGGAATCTGGCAGCGAAGAAGAGTACAAGATCGCGCTGGAAGACCTTAAGAACGGCCTGGGGTTTTCGCCGCTCACCGGCGAGATCGTGGCGATCGGTCTGCTTGATTACCATAAGAACGAGGGTGCGGTGTACTACCAGGCGCCAGGGCAGAGGAACGCGGAGATCAAGGAGGATGGTATCAGTTTCAAGCAAATGACGGAGAAGGATATGCTCGCAAAATTTTGGGAACTTGCCGAGCGGTATCAGGTGTTCATCACATTCAACGGTCGTGCGTTCGATATGCCGTTTATCATGATCCGTTCCGCGGTCCATGGAATCCGGCCGACGAAAGATCTGATGCGTGGCCGTTATCTCTACCAGAACAATCCCGAGGCGTTGCATATCGATCTCGCCGAACAGCTTTCGTTCTATGGCGCGACGCGCCGGAAGGGGAGTCTCCACCTGTGGTCCCGTGCGTTCGGTATCCCGAGCCCGAAAGCCGGTGGCGTGACGGGGGATGACGTCGGTCCGCTTTTCAAAAAAAAGAGGTTTTTGGACATTGCAAAGTACAACGTGCGCGACATTCGCGCCACGCGAGAACTGTATGGAAAATGGGAAAGTTATTTGCAGTTTTAGATAGTTTTAATAGGGGTGCGGTTATAGTGATTGCGTGGAAAAAATAAAGCGATATATCACCGTCCATAAAAGGGAGGTCGCGTTCGGCGCGATACTGTTCTTTGCGGCGTCTCTCAGTTTTGGCTTGGGATATATCGCAAACAGCCAATTTGATCACACGCCGATCATCATAGAGAAATGCTCATAAAAAAAACCGCCTTTGGGGCGGTTTTTTTCCGGTTCATGACGAACCTCTTATTTCTGTGACGGCGCGGCCACTGCACTCGCTACCGGTGTTGCCGGCGACGGAGCGCTGGAATTGCCGCTCATTGCTGCCCGTGGCTGATTGGAATCGGTCTGTTGGTTCATGGTCATGGTCGCGGTCGGAGCCGATTTAGGCTTTCCCGATCCCGACGGTGCCGTGGATACCGTTCTTACCGTTTCTTTTTCCGGCCAGAACAAGATCGCAAGGATCGCGATGACAAGCAAAACGATCACGATGGTCGGCCAGTGGGCTTTGGTGAAAGACCAGATGGACGATGCCTGCGCGGTCTGCGGTACGCTGTTGTCGGCGCTTGGCGCGGTTTGCGCCGCTACCGCCGGTGTTGAGGGCGCAGCTGCCGGAGCTTGCGTTGCCGGAGCGGATGCGCCCGGCGCGGGCGATGCGGATGGATTATTCACTGCAACCGGCGAACCAGCCGGCTGTGCTGCCGCCACCGGCGCGGTTGCCGGAGCGCTTTTCTCGGTTGCGATGGTGTTGGCCATTGCAACGAGCGTGCCCTGCATGCCGTTAAGCGTCGTCTGTACTGCAGCTTCCTGCGAAGGCGCGAGCGTCGTGTTTGCGGCGAGCGAGGTGTTCAGCTGCGTGAGCGTCGCGGCGAGCGTGTTCAATGTTGCGTTGAACGCGCTGATCTGGTCTGCGGAAAGCCCCGTAGATGCGGAAACCGATGCCGGCGTTGCCGTACTCTGCGAGCCGGTTCCCGCTATGGACGGCGGGATCGTGCTCGGGGTTCCGGAATCGGTCGGCGGTACGACGCCTGCCTCCATCTCCAGGTTTGCCAAAGTGGCTTTGGCGACATCGAGCTGCTGCTCAAGTGCGGCAATTTGTGCCGGCGTGAGCGAACTCGTGGTTTGGGCGTGCGCTGTCAGAATATGCCCTCCAATGCTCCCTATTGCGACTATCAGTGCTGCGAAAAATAGTAATCTTTTCATGGATAGTTAATGATTAATTAATGTCTCAGTGCAATAATGACGGCCTTTTGGAAAAATATAAGGCTGTCAAAGAGCGGAAGGTTTTGTTAAGTTTCTGCCTATAGTATCACCCCGGGCGGGGGAAAATTGCAAGCGGCAGGGCCTTAATCCCTATTCTTCCAGCCGTTTGAGGTCGCGCAAAACCTCTTCGGCATGTTTTTCCGGCTTTACGTCGATATAGATCTTTTCGATGGTGCCCGTGGGGTCGATAAGGAACGATGAGCGGATAACGCCTTCGTGTTCGCGTCCCATGAAATGCTTTTCGCCCCAGACGCCGTAGAGCGCTACTACTCTTTTATGCGCGTCAGAAAGGAGCGTGAACGGCAGGTCATATTTTTCGGCAAATTTTTTATGGCTTTCCACGGAGTCCACGCTTACGCCGATCACCTGTATGTTCAATGATTTAAAATGAGGGAATGCATCGCGGATCGAGCACGCCTCTTTGGTGCATCCCGGCGTGTCGTCCTTCGGATAGAAATACAACAGAACCCATTGCCCGAGATATTGGGAGAGCGAATGTCCCACCCCATCCTGGTCGGGAAGGGTAAAGTCCGGGGCCAGCATGTTCGGCTCAAGCGGTTCCATAGGATTTATTGTTTATTTCACCTTAATAGTACCATATGAAACCATTGCTATTTCATTAATTTTTGATTATAATTCCTCCATCAGGCCGAAAACCGTGTCGCGGGGCACGGCTTCTGTTTGTTAATAAAGTTTTCATGGATATCCGAAATATCGCCATTATCGCTCACGTTGACCACGGCAAGACGACCCTCGTTGATGCCTTATTAAAGCAATCCGCGAGTTTCAAGCAAAAGACCGCCGAGAACGGCGATCTTATTATGGATTCGAACGAGCTCGAACGCGAGCGCGGGATCACGATTTTTTCCAAGAACGCATCCGTCATTTATAAAGATACCAAGATCAATATCGTGGATACGCCCGGTCACGCCGATTTCGGCGGAGAAGTGGAGCGTATCATGCGCATGGTGGACGGCGTGCTCTTGCTCATCGACGCAAAGGAAGGACCGATGCCGCAGACCAAGTTTGTTTTGCGCAAAGCGATTCAGGCCGGTCATAAGATCGTCGTCGTCGTGAACAAGATCGACAAGCCGGATGCGCGCGTAGAGTGGGCGCTCAACGCAACATACGATCTTTTCTTTGAGCTTGATGCAACGGAAGAGCAGATCGAATTCCCGGTCATTTATGCCGCCGCACGCGAAGGCAAGGCCGGCAAAGAGAAGGACCTCTCAAAGATGACCGACATCTCGCCCGTATTTGAAACGATCGTCAATTATCTGCCGCCGCCAAAAAAGAGCGACATTGATACCCTGCAGATGCTTACGGTCAACTTGGCGTACGATAATTATAAGGGCAAGATCGCCATCGGCCGCCTCTATTCGGGAACGCTCAAAAAAAATATGACCGTCGCGCATATCAACCGCGCGGGCGAGATAAAGAAAGTTGCGATCACGTCGGTGATGTTGTTCGACGGCCTTGGGAAAATGGAAGTTGAATCCGCGAACGCCGGCGAGATCGTTTGCATCGCAGGGATCCCGGATGTTTCCATCGGAGAAACGATCGCCGACCCGGACCATCCGATCGCGCTGCCGACGATCCATATCGACGAGCCGACGATCAAGATGACGTTTTCCGTGAATACCTCGCCGTTCCGTGGCAAGGAGGGAAAGTTTACCACCTCGCGCAATCTTAAGGATCGCCTGGAAAAAGAGCTGGAGACCGATGTCGCGCTTGCGGTAACGCCGACGGAAGCGAGCGACCGTTGGGTGGTCGCCGGCCGCGGCGAACTCCATTTGGCCATCCTTATTGAGAAAATGCGCCGTGAGGGTTTTGAACTCGAAGTTTCCAAGCCGCAGGTCATCTATAAAGAGGTTGATGGCAAGAAGACCGAGCCGATGGAATTGGTTTCTATTGAGGTTCCGGAAGCGTATTCCGGCACCGTCATTGAGATGATGGGCAAGCGTCTCGGTATGATGACGAACATGCGCGTGGACGATAATAAGAACGCATATATGGACTTTACGATCCCTACGCGCGGACTCATCGGCATTCGTAATAAATTTTTAACTTCCACGAAGGGCACCGGCATCATGAACACGATCTTTTTGGGATATGAACCGTACAAAGGCGATCTTCCGCCGTTGCTGCACGGCTCCATCGTCGCCACGCAGGCGGGCACTTCCAATAATTACGGCCTCGTGACCGCGCAGGGAAGGGGAACGCTTTTCATCAGCGCCGGCGTCGCGGTCTATGAAGGCATGGTGGTGGGCGAGACCCCACGCGAAGGTGACGTGCTTGTGCATGTGGCGCGCGAAAAGGAATTGACGAACTTCCGCGCAAAGAACGAAGGGTTGGCTGACCAGCTTGAAGTGCCGCTCACGCTCACGCTCGAGGATGCGCTGGATTACATCAGCGATGATGAGCTTGTGGAGATCACGCCGCAGAATATCCGCATTCGTAAGAAATATTTGAACGAAAACGAAAGGAAGAAAGCGAACAAGACCTGGTAGGATAAAAACCGCCGCCCTATGCGACGCGGGTTTTTATGAGGTGGCGGTATTCGTGGAGGATCAATCCAACGACGATGATGTCGAAGACCGTGATGAGCCATAAAAGAAGCGATGGGCGGTGTGTGAGCGAATAGATCTCATATCCGACAAACAGGGAGAACACGACGGCGGCAATCGGATAGGCCCATAGCTTGTTCCGCAGGAGCGCCGCCGAAAGGATAAGTTTTGTCGCGCCATGGGCGACGAACAGCAATCCCCAAAAGGAGTTGCTGGAAAGAGAGACGGAATGCCATTCATTGATGAGGAATTGCCAAAACGCATCGCGCGGGGTTTCAACGATCTCGCCGTGAAAAACCGAGAAAAGCATGCCGTCGATCGTGGCATAGCCGACAAAATAGAAAAAAATGCCGACGCACGCCTCAATAAAGCCGTCAGCCGCTTTCAGGAATATGCCGATGCGGAACAGTTCATGATAATCTTTTTCCGGAAGAAGTCTCATTATTTCAGTATACCGCGCAATCTCCGGGACAGATATGGGGTTTCGCGCACGGGCGCATTCATAGGGTATACTATAGGCAAATAATCGACAACGGTATCTTTATGAACGCCAAGAAAAAAGCAATATTTATAATCATCATATTGGCGGCGGTTGGTTCCATTTGGTATTTTGAAACCTCAAAGGCGCGCCCGAGCGCACCCGGTGAAAGTGCGCCGGCGGTCGGCGTAAGTTCGTTGCCCGCGGACGCTTCCAGCAGCCCGGCAAATGCCACGAACACCGCCGTCGCCGGTGCGCCGCCGGCAGTTCAATTGAATAGCGGCGAGAAGACCGCGATCGCGCGGCTTGCAGTCGCGGACAGGGCGGCAGGAGATAAACCGGCGATTGAGATCGCGGATCCGACGGGATTCATCAATACTGCGCCGGGATTCAGATTGTCCAGTGCCATCGGAAAGAAGGTGATCCTGTTGGATTTTTGGACCTATAGCAACATCAATTCCGTGCGCACGATCCCATACCTCAATGCGTGGTATCAAAAATACGCGGCGCAGGGACTGGAGATCGTCGGTATTCACACACCGGAATTTGATTTTGAAAAAAATCTTACGAACGTACAGAATGCCGTGCAGGAATATGGCATCCATTACCCCGTCGTGCTCGATAACAATCAGGGAACATGGAATGCCTACGATAATCTTTATTGGCCGCATGAATATTTAATAGATATAGCGGGATATATCGTGCACGATCAGATCGGCGAGGGATATTATTCTGAAACGGAAACGGATATCCAAAAACTGTTGGATCAGCGCGCGCAGATACTCGGTACGAGCGCGTCGGCGATCGCAACGTCTACAGTAAACATCATTCCGCCGAACTTAAGCGAGATCGACAGTCCGGAAACCTATTTCGGCGCGGCACGGAACAGCCTGCTCGCCAACGGCGCGTTCTTTGTGAATGGCAACCAAACGCTTACAACGCCTGCAATGAGCGCGATTGACATCAATCGATTATATCTTGGTGGAATATGGGACTTTGAAGACCAGTATGCGAAGAATTTGAGCTCCGGCGCGACGATCACCTACGAATATAATGCCGGCAAGGTGTATATGGTGGCGGCGGGAGCCGCGACGGGAACGATCGTGGATGTGATGCAGGACGGCCAACCACTCCCGAATTCGGCGGCGGGTAGCGATGTACACAATGGCAAGGTAACTATTTCCGGGAGCCGACTGTATGATCTGGTGGACAATCCGGCCGCGGGCGGGCGGCATACCCTCCAGCTGATCATCGAGTCGGCGGGATTACAGGCGTATACATTCACTTTTGGATAAAAGAAAAATGGGAAATAAGAACGAGGTCGCGGTCTTTGGCGGTGGGTGCTTCTGGTGTACCGAAGCGGTATTTCAGGAGCTGCGCGGGGTGGTTTCCGTGGTGCCGGGCTATACCGGCGGCACGGTGCCGGATCCGACATACGATGCGGTCTGCACCGGCGAGACCGGCCACGCGGAAGCGACGCGCGTGGAATACGATCCGGCGCAGATCACCTATCGCGACCTGCTCACCGTATTCTTTGCCTCGCATGACCCGACTACGCTGAACCGGCAGGGGAATGATATCGGCACGCAGTACCGCTCGGCGATCTTCTATTCGACACCGGAACAAAAAACAGAGGCGGAAAAATTTATCGCCGAGCTGACGGCATCCGATCCAGGCGGCCGGCCGATCGTCACCGAAGTGGTTCCGCTCGGCGAGTTCTATGAGGCGGAAGATTATCATCGACAATATTTCAAAAATCATCCGGACGCGGGATATTGCCGGATCATCATTGAGCCGAAGGTGGAGAAATTGCAAAAACAGTTTGCGAATCTGTTAAAAGAAAAATCAAAATAATCACCGATAATAGTATTATTAAAATATCATGAAAACCGACGAAGAGTTGAAGGCGGAGAATCCGGAGCTCTATCATATCGCGCGTGAGGGCGGCACGGAAGGCGCGTTCAGGGGAAAATATTGGAATGAGCACGCAAAAGGAATGTATAAGTGCGCCGTGTGCGGCACGGAATTATTTTCATCCGAAACCAAGTTCGATTCAAAGTCCGGCTGGCCAAGTTTTACCGAACCGGTCAATCTGGAAAAGGTTGAACTGAAAACCGATAGCAGTTTTGGCATGAAGCGCACGGAGGTGGTTTGCAAAACCTGCGGCGCGCATCTCGGCCACGTCTTTGATGACGGGCCCGAAGACAAGGGCGGAAAGCGATACTGCATCAATTCCGTCTGCTTGGAGCTGGAGAAAAAGGAAGACTAAAGCGCCGCCAGATCCAGCGTATAGTCTATCTTTATCTGCTTCACAAAGTCCGGAACGTGGCTGACGAGGATCATCGCACCCTCGTAGCGATCAAGCGCTTTTGCGATCACCGGAATATGGCGGAAGTTGATATGATTCGTCGGTTCGTCCAGGATGAGCAGGCCGGGTGCTTCAAGCGACAGCTTGGCGAATGCAACAAGTCCTTTCTGTCCCTCTGAGAGCGCGCCTACTTTTGCGCGAAGCAGATCTGCGTCGATCAAAAATCCCGCCGCGGTGGAGCGCAATTTATCCTGATCGCCTTCGCGCATGGCGCGGGCGAGCGTATCCCAGACGGTGGCGTCGAAATCGAGCGTGGAGAAATCCTGGCGATAATAGCCGATGCGGATGCCTTTCTCTACCACCTCGCCCTTGGCGTGGCCGGTTGCAAGTGCCTCAAGAAGCGTCGTCTTGCCGATGCCGTTCGGGCCGATCAAATGCAGGCGTTCGCCCCTCTTTAAGGTCACATTTACCTTCTTCGCCGTCGGTTTGTGGTTCTTGATCACATTGACCGAGCTGAGTTCTAGAATTCGGCCGCTGATGTCTTCCTGGCAGGGGATAGCAAAGCCGCGGATGGTCTTGTCGTCTTGACGGACGTCAACCACTTCTTCTTCGAGCTCCGCGATCTTTTCGTTCATCTTCCGGGCGACATCGCGCATATGACCGCCTTTTTGCGCAAAGAAGTTTACCTGTTCCTTGCGGTGCATGATATCACGCTGGAGCCGAACGTTCTTCATGCGTTCCCGCTCAAGCCGTTCCGTGATCGCTTTCAGGACGTCAAAATAGTTTCCGGTATATTGCTCGACTTTTTTCGTAAAAATATCCAAATAGAGCACGCCTTGCGTGAATGAGTTCAAAAAATCCGCGTCGTGGGAAATAACGATGCATGTTTTCTTTGAATCGATCAAAAACTTCGTGAGATGTTCAATGCCGGCCTTGTCGAGATTATTCGTCGGCTCGTCGAGCAGGAGCATGTCCGGATCCTGGATGATCGCGTGCGCAAGAAGTAGCCGTGCCTGCTGGCCGCCGGAAAAGCTTTTTACGATCCGATCAAGCGGAGCCACGAGGTTCACCACATCAAGCGCTTTCTTGATACGCGGTTCGATATCGTATACTTTTTTACCCGGAAAGGCGCTTGTAAAGAATTCGAGCACGGTTGAGTCGAGTTGGTCGCGGGGGATAACCTGCTTGGAGACTGCTTTTGTAAGCCCTTCTTCCAAGATCACATTGCCTTCCTCGGCAGGCAGTTCGCCCATAATAAGCCGAAACATCGTGCTTTTACCCGCGCCATTTTGGCCCATGAGCGTGATCTTTGCACCGCGGCGCACCGAAAACGTGGCCTCATTAAGAATGGGCTTCTTGCCGTATTCGAACGACACATCGTTAAACCTGAGGATTACTTCGTTGTTTGCCATGACGCAATGATTACCTATTACGTTTGATACATAATAAGAACGCGCGGACCGCGCGTTTGTTGATATATTAACACATTTTTAATGAAAAGAAAACGCCTGCGATGATTTCTATCGCAGGCGTTTTGCGTTAAAAGCGATCACTTTGCTCCACAAGTTTGCCGCCACTATTTCTTTGCTTTGATCGTATTCAAAAGCATTCGCACTTTCTTGATGCTCTCGTCGTCAATAATAGAGATCGCGATGACCTTCGGGTCTATTTTTTTTAGTTTCGTCAAAGCAGTCTTCAATTGTTTTTCATTCACCACATCCGCCTTGCTCAAAAATAAATGCTCGGGTTTTTTGAGCAGCGCTTTGCTATATGCGCCAAGTTCTGCGCGGATCGTTTTATAGTCGGCCACCGGAGTGGGGGATTCGGCGGAAATAAAATGGAAGAGTGTCCGCGTGCGCTCGATATGGCGCAGGAATCGCGTGCCAAGGCCTTTGCCCTGTGAGGAACCTTCTATGAGTCCTGGAATGTCGGCCAAAATCAGCTCATAATAGGTGCCGAGATTCGGTTCAAGCGTGGTAAAGGCATAGTTCGCCACCTTACTTTTCGCGTTCGTGAGCTCGTTCAATAAACTTGATTTACCGACATTCGGCAAGCCGACGAATCCAACATCGGCAATGAATTTAAGCTCGAGGCGGAATTCGAACGATTCGCCGGGGAGTCCGGGCTGGGATTGCTTCGGCGTCGTATTGCGCGACGAACGGAAAAGAAAGTTGCCTTTGCCGCCATTACCCCCTTTGGCAAGCAGGATGCGTTCACCGACGCGGTCAATTTCCGCATCAACGCCGGTCGTCAAATTATGCGCGATCGTACCGACGGGAACTTTTAAAACAAGGTCTTTGCCATCGTGGCCGTCACGAAACTGACCGCGGCCATCCATGCCGTCCTCGGCGGGGAATTCTTTCTTGAAACGGAATTGGCCAAGGGCAGAAAGGTCGGACACACCCTCGGCATAGACACTCCCGCCCTTGCCGCCGCTCCCCCCCGCCGGCCCCAGACTCATTAAATTTTTATTAAAAGCCACGGCACCTTTGCCGCCGTGTCCCGCCGAGATCCGGACGTTTACATCATCAATAAGCATTGCAAATCAATCGTACCCTATAACGAGATTAAAAAGAACCCCGGCGTATGAACGGGGTTTTTGGCGTTACATTGAAGCCTCGGGTTCCTCGGATCCGATCTGTTCCAGCACCTTATCCGCCACTTGCTCGGCGGTATCCACCTCCATGCCTGCCGCACGCGCCCGTTCGGCATATGTCTCGCGCGTCGCCGGATCGGCGTTGACCGCATTTTTACCGAAACTTGTCGCCGTCATCTTTGGGTGGAAAACGCTCACAATGATATTGTCTTTTTTAAGCTCGTCACGCGCGGTCAACGAGAGGGCATTCAAAGCGTATTTCGTGGAGGCGTACGCCGAAAGATTGGGGTAATAATTCTTTGAAACGCGTGAACTGATGTTAAGGATCATTCCGCCGCCCTGCTCCCGCATTTTTGGGATCACAAGCTGCATCGCATAAAGCGGTCCGTACACGTTCAAGTTCATGATGTGCTTGTACTTATCGATATCGATCGATTCCATCGGACCATACATGCCCTGGCCGGCGTTGTTGATCAAAATATCAATACGCCCGTCAACCTCCATTGTGCGGTCGATGAGGTTTTGGATATCCGCCTGCTGGGTCATGTCGGCGTGCACCGCAACGGAACCGGGGAGCTCGTGCGCGAGCGCGGCAAGTTTTTCATCGGAACGTGCCGCGAGCACCACTTTTGCTCCCGCGCGCGCCAGCTTCTTTGCGATCGCTTCGCCGATCCCGTCGGACGCCCCGGTCACAATAATGACCTTATCTTTGATTTCCATGGTTGTCAGGTTGTTATTTTATCACTTCGTCGTTTACTACTACATCGCCGCTTGATATCTCTTTCAGCTCCGGCGCGGGCGTGCCTTCCAAAACGGCAAAAAGTTTGTTTTGAATGATCATCGCCTCGGCAGTGCGGTGAAGTTCCTGCTCTTTTCGTTCGGGATAACGGATCTTTAACTGCGCCATCAAGCTATGGATGTCACGGTCGTCCGCCGTGATATTTTCCGCCTTACGGATCTCCTGGACAACAAGGCTCATCCGCAGATCGTCCTCTATGAGCGCCCGCTCGTCCTTTTCGAGCTGCTCAGAGGTTTTTCCGATCTGTTTCAGATATTCTTCGAGTGAAAGCCCGGCGGTCTTCAGCTGTTCGTCGCGGTCGGCCAGGAATTCGTAGAGTTCCTGTTCAATAAGCAGCTGCGGAACTTTTATTTTGGCATGCTTAACGATCTCTTTGATCATTTCCTCGCGCCGGCCATCCTTCGCGTGCAGTACTTTTTCCTGCTCAAGCTGGCGTTTTAATTCGGCGCGAAAATCCGCAACGGTGTTGAAGTTGCCGAACTGCTTGACCGTTTCGTCGGTAAGCGGGGGAATGGGCGCGTCTTTCGCGGGCGCCTCGCCCGGCGTTGTCGGTGCTTCTGCCGCGCCGGGCGTTGCACCCGCGAGCATCGGCGCGATCATTTTTTGGATGCGCTCCACGGCCTCATCCACTTCTTTTTCGGTTACATCGGTCGGGTCCTTGCGCTCAAAAATGGTCTTACCGATCTTTTTATAATCAGGAAGTGAAACATCGGGGAGAAGCGCGTAACGGATCCGGAACTCCAGCGGATTTTTCGGTGCGATCTTGGTGATGATCGCCTGCGGCCGGCCGACGATATTGAGTTTTTCGTCCTCGGCGATCTGCTGCATCGCATCACGCAACGCTTCATTCGCAGCATCCTCCAAAAGCTCCATTTCGCCGATGTGTTCGCGCACTTTTTCATGCGGCACTTTTCCCTTGCGGAACCCGGGGAGGGCGAAATCCTGCGCCAGTTCTGCCAACGCCGCCAGCGAATATTCCTCCAGTAATTCCACCGGCACCTCCGCCTGAAATTCGATATCGCCGTTCTTTTCGCTCAATTTTTTAAGTTTTGTGTATGATTTTTCCATAGCCGCTTGATTGTACCGCAAGGTTGAGATATTTCCAAATGTAATCTAAGATTTTATGAGAATACTGATCATGGGGTGGGGAGGCGCAGATGGTGGAATTTGGCAGCGATTGGGAGTGTGGCGAAGTGTTCAATTCTTTTTATGAAGCGGTGTGTCGGCGTCCGAGTCGTCGGCGATTAAAGAACAGCGGACGGCGTACCAGCGCCGTCCATATTATTTTGTTGACATAAAAAGTGAGCGGGGATAGAGTGATAGGCGGCCCTTGGGAGGAACTGATGTACAGAGAAACATCGTTTGTTGTAATCACAAAATCTCGTCACCACGATGGACCTCCTCCATCACTCGCCTGTAAACCATTCTATGATCAACGGCATGATTCCCTTAATGCCGTTATGAGCAGGCTTGAAAACAATCAAGATGTTGAAGGCATCAACCATCTGCTCAAATGCCCCGATTGCCGCTTGTATATCCAGATGAGGGAACAATCCTCTTCGGAAGCCGAAATGGATATAACGCTGTATGAAATTTTGGAACGCATCGGGGTGCTAAAACTTATCGGATGACACTCCGCTTGTTTCACCAATATCGCCGCATAATCCATTCTACTGATGATTGCGCGGCTTTTTTTATCGTATATCAACTATGATATATTTCTGAGCCCCGGCCGGCGTCTGGGCGGTTACGGTATCTCCGACAATGTGCCCGATCAATGCCGCGCCAAGAGGCGAAGTATGCGAGATGCGTCCACGGGAAGGGTCTGTTTCCGACGATCCGACAATGCGGAATGTTTTTATTTTACTTTCAATAGAAAGCTTGACCGTCGAGCCAAGCCGCACGCGGCCCGCGTCGTCCGGGCCGGTGGAAATCTCCACCACACGCTTCAGCTGATCCTCGATATTCAAAATCTGCCCCTTCGTCCGGCGCAAGATCCCTTTTGCCTCTTTGTATTCCGCGTTGTCGGAACGATCGCCATAGGCGGAGGTCCGCGCCGTTTCCTCGATCGCCGCGGGAAGCGAAGCCTTTAGCCGCGCAAGCCGCGTCCGGAGGCGTTCGATCCCTTCCGGCGTCAGGTAGACCGGTTCATTGTTCGGCGGCGGCCGGCGGCTCCATTGTCTTCGCGGGATGTACATGATGATTGACGGTATACGTGATAATATTACTCCATATGGCACTCATTAAAAAACTTATTCCGTTTCTGGCGATTTTTTGGACGATATTTTATTTTATTCGCACGAGCAGCTTATATGACACGCGTCTATTGCTTTCAAACAGCGACGGCATTCCATGGCTCTACGCCGTTGTCGGTACCATTTTCGGCGTGCTTGCCGGTTTTGCCATTCAAAAAGAATGGGATGAATGGAACTCGCTCACCGATGCGGTGCGCGGCGAGGTGGACGGGCTTGAAAAGCTGTATCTCTGGTCAAGCAATTTTCCGAAAACAATAAAGAACGAGATCCATACCAATATCAAACGCTATCTCGCGCTCATTATAAAAGAAGGCTGGCAGTATAGCGAAAAGGGGGAGAAGAGCAAGGAGGTGGAAGATGTCATCGCCGACCTCAATAACAGTATTTACAAAATTTTTGACGAGGCACCGCAGCTTATGCCGACATCATTCGCGCTGTTGTCCGTCGTGCTCAACCATCGTTCGGCACGGCTGCAGCACAGCGCCGAACATATTCCGCCGCTGTTGCGGAACACATTGCGCTTTGCCGCGTTTCTGCTGATCGCTCTCTCTATGTTCATTGCCATCAATGATATCTATCTCGCATTCCTCTTTACCGCGAGCATCGCCAGCCTCGCATATTCCATTTTCCTCGTACTGATCGATCTTGATAACCCGCTGAGGCCGGGGGATTGGCATATCACAACAAAGGATTATGAAACACTGATGGAGAAGATCGCGTGAATTATTGATACTGAATATAGCTTGGTTGCGGGCTGAGCTTGAGCACCTGAGTCGGCGTAAGCATTCCGGTGCTCGGCGGCAAAAGATCGTTCTTGTAGAACAGCTTGAATCCGGTGAACTGCACGGGATCCGCCGCAATGACCCGCTCGTACGTATTTATCTTTTTTGCCTGCGAACCCCATCCGTCCATGTCCATCACGATTTCCACCTGGGGAAGCGGCGTGATCTGCCGATAATTGGTGACCATGCTTTCGGTAAACCGGTGCACCACCAGAATTTTCGGCGGGAGACCGTTCTGGTCCACGATGTTCGCCAAAAAATTCGCTGCCCAATTGATATCGCTTGCGTCCATCGTCCCGATCACGGTATCCGGGCGGGCGCCATTTGGCATATCAAATTCCGGATCGAGCGAAAGTTCCACGTTGGGAAGCTTGAGATATGATGCGTAAAGCGGAACTTCCGTCCGCACGTTGCTCCAGCCTACCTGAAAATCCAAAAACACCAATCCGTTCACCGGTGCCATGAGCGCAAGCGCTTTATCGATCTGGCTGTCGGGCATGCGCAGGCGATATTTTCCATCGGCACCCGGACTGCCCTGCGCGGTGACCACAATATAATCAAGCGCGGGGATCACCGGCGTGGATGGATCTGCCGCGCGCCACTCCGCGGTCGTTGAAGCGAGCATCGCCATCATCTGGGCGGTCGGATATTCCCCGAGTACGCCCATCTGGGTGGAATAAAAATTGCCGTAGTACGCCACGATGCGATTGAAGGGCAGAAGCGCCCCGGCGTTCGGATAGACCGTTTTGACCGGCCATAAGCTTGTGGAGGAAACAACCTTGATAACCCTTATCCGCTGGATCGTAGTGGTGCCGGGGATGGTAGAGGTGACGATGACGGTTATGGTGCGGGGTGGCATGTTCGCGAGCTGTAACAGTTTCGCGTTATATGCGGCGATATCGATCGGCGTAAGCGCGGAAAGGGAGGTGCTTGTTCCCGCAACGCCGCTACCGGACGATGGGTCGTTTGTTCCGCTCGCAACGCCGCCACCATCTCCAAAGATGGCATACTTCTTTGAAAGGACATTCGCGTGCGTGGCGATATAAAAAAGCATGCAAACGATTCCCGCAGCGACAAGAATTAAAAATGCCGCCCACTTTTTAAAGAAATTACGCATGAATACTGCTAGGATACCATATCCACGGCACCGCTAGAACTCGACCATGACCTGCCCGGGCTTGCCTTCGTTGAATGGATGTTTTATCTCGCGCATCTCGGTTGCAAGGTCCGCGACATCGATCAATTCCTGCGGCGCGCCGCGGCCGGTCAGGACAAGGATGCGGCTATCAGGATAATCTTTGACGGCATTGACGACTTCGTCCAGTGCAAGCAGTCCCAGCGAAAGCGCGACACTGATCTCATCGAGCACTATCAGGTGCCACTTTCCGGAATTCTTCTCCTCTATGAAGGTTGTGAGGGCGTCCCGCGCCGCTTCTTTATGTTTTTCGATCGGCAGAGGGTCGCCGAGGATGCCGACGAATCCCAATCCCATCTTTCGGATCTCAAACCGGTCTTTTGCGATGCCATATGCGGATGCGAACTCGTCTTCGCCGGATATCCACGGCCCTTTGATGAACTGGATCATGAGCGCAGTCTTGTCCCGCCCCAGCACCCGGATCATTTGCCCGAGGGAAGCGGTCGTTTTTCCTTTTCCATTGCCGGTAAAGAGGAGGATCATCGCATGCATTATACATCGGCGATCGTGGTATTGCATACCTTCATAATCCTGACCATAAAATAGGAAACCCGCTGGCAATGGGTTTCCATTGAGCGGGTTGGGGTGCATTCAACCATGATCGATGGTCGCATACAGACGAAGAAGCTGCACGTTAAGCTTGAACGGTTTGAGCAGGTCGATCACCTGTCGTATATCCGGTCCGTCAGTGAAGGCAAGGCGAATGTATGGTTGGTGGTATCCCTTAAGGTCCAGGACAACATCGCCGTACTTGCTGATCGTTACGCCGCCCGCGAGCGGTAAATCGCGAAGCATCCGCTCTATTTGCGAATATTTCGTTTCAGTCTCCTGCGCCGAAAAACCGTGGATTTCAATGTTCACCATAATGGCATCCTCCTCGGGGATACAAGCATTAAATATGCAACGCTGTCAAATGTTATAATAAAAATATGAAAAAATATCTCATCATCCTCGTGGTGGCGGTCGTTATTGCAGTGTTGGGTTTTGCGGTATGGTATTTCCTGCTACCGCATTCATCCGCGCCGACCCCTCCGATGGTACCGGCAAATCCCGCCGTCGCCACGGCCACTTCGTCAATGAACATTGCCACAACGACAGCCGCAAGCAACGCATCCGGTACGGGCGCGGGTGCAAGCACAAATGCAAGTACAAGTACAAGCGCCACGGGAACCGTCGGCAGCAGTCTTGATCCATTCCAGGGCGCTTATAAAAACCCATTTTAATTTTTTTACGACCATTATGAAGATCTCTTTTCTTGTCGGGAACGCCATAAGAATGGCAGTGGTTGCGGGAAGCGCGCTGTTCGCACTCGTCGCATTCGCACAGACTTCGTCATCTACGCCTCCGCCGTCTACGCTATCACCGAACAGCATTGCATTCCCGGTCGCGGCGCTTGGCAACTGCACGGATCAGGCATCATGCCATGCATACTGCAACGAACCTGTGAATATGAAGGCGTGCACCGCATTTGCGGAAAGTAACGGCATTGAAAGCGCGGCTCAAGCGAAGAATGCCGACCAGTTCGCCGCGCTCTTTGCAAATGCCGGAACCGGTCCCGGCGGATGCAGCTCGCCGGACGCATGCGACGCATACTGCACCACGGTTTCCCATTTGAGCGCCTGCGTCGCATTTGCAAAAGCGCATGACATCACGGGCGGCGACCTCGGCGATGCGGAAAAAGTGCTTGCATATCTGAATGCGGGCGGAACGATGCCGGGCGGCTGCGATTCAAAGGATTCGTGCAACGCATATTGCAGCGACGAAAGCCATGCGCCGGCGTGTGCGGCTTTTTCGGAGAAGGCGGGTCTTCGTATTGGCGGTCAGAATGGAGGGCCGAACGATGTTTCACCAGAGGCACTGCAAAAGTTTCAGCAGCTGCTGCAGAGCGGGGGAACGCCCGGCGGATGCACCACGCTTCAGGCATGCCTTACCTATTGCAATGACCCGGGTCATGGCTCTGCCTGTGGTGCGTTCGGCGAAGCGATGGGAGCGGCACAGGGCAATATGAAGGTGACGCAGGCCGGACCGGGCGGTTGCACATCGGATGCATCATGCCAGGCATACTGCAGCGATCCCGCACACGCTGCGGAATGCCAGGCATTCAGCAAACAATCCAATTACAATCCGGGAACATCCACGATGTCGCATTACATAATAACCGGCTCTTCTACTCCATACGGCCATCCCGGCGGATGCGGCGAGAATGAATATTGGAATGGAAGCGAATGCGTTGCCAGCCCGGCGATGGTGCCTGGCGGCACGCCGCCTCCGTGTCCGGCGGGCCAGATATGCAATTTCAACGAAGGAGGTGGTGCGCCACCCGCGTCGTCCGTTACGCCGATCGCCACATCAACGCTTGGCGCAACCATTCTTTATCCTTTCGCTTCGTTCATGCAGATGCTCGGCCGTCTGATTGCCGGCCGTCCGTAAGAAAGATCGTCGAGAGGCCAATAGCAGAATCTCGTGCTGCCGGACTTGGATTCGAACCAAGATGAATGGATTCAGAGTCCACTATCCTACCATTAGATGATCCGGCAAATTATAAAGCTTGCGGTGCAGCATGCCCGCGCTTCATATGGTACAATAGAACCATGCGCGATATCAAATCCCTTAAACCCCTTATTGAAAAAGAGTTCGCGGAGTCGCTGGAGAAGGTTTCTATCATAAAACTTGTGGATCTGTTCGTGGAATATGCCTACGCCATTGGTGCGTCGGATATTCATATTGAACCGACGAAGGATATGCTCCGCGTGCGCTATCGCATTGACGGACTGCTCTACGACAGCTTCAAAGAGGCAAAGATAAAAAAAGAGCTCCATCAGGAAGTGGTGAGCCGCATCAAGGTTCTTGCCGGCCTGCGCACCGATGAACATCTTTTGCCGCAGGACGGACGTTTTAAGGTCGTGATCGAAGAAACAGGAGGTGTTGATGTGCGTGTTTCCATCATCCCGACATATTACGGCGAGAATGTGATCATGCGCGTGCTCGCGGAAACGCAAACCTTCGAGCTTGATACATTCGGTTTTTCGCCGGCGGATCTTAAAAAGATCCGGGGCGCGATCGCGAAGCCGTACGGTATGATCCTTGCAAACGGCCCAACCGGTTCCGGAAAGACAACGCTTTTATATACCATCTTGAAGCAGCTCAATAAGCCGGAGGTATCCATCATCACGATCGAAGACCCGATAGAATATTCTCTTGACGGAACGACGCAGATCCAGACCAACACCGATGTCGGCCTTACATTTGCCGCCGGATTACGTTCCATTTTGCGGCAGGATCCGAATATCATCATGGTGGGCGAGATCCGCGACGAAGAGACGGCATCGGTCTCGGTGCAGGCCGCGCTCACCGGACACCTGCTGCTTTCCACGCTGCATACCAATGATGCCGCAACGACATTCCCGCGCCTGCTCGATATGGGCGTGCCGTCATTCCTTGTGGCGTCCACGGTGAACGTTGCGATCAGCCAGCGGTTGGTGCGCAAGCTTTGCCAGAGTTGCAAGGTTGAGCGGAAAATGTCCCGGGAAGAGATCCGCAGTTTGAAGGAGTTGATCCCGTCGCTTGATGAAGATATGAAATTCTATAGCCCGAAGGGCTGCGAAGAATGCAATAATGCCGGATACCGCGGCCGCATCGCCATCCATGAGGTTCTGGAAGTAAGGGACTCGATCCAGAAATTGATCATGAGCCGCGCGGATGCCAACGAGATCAAGGAAGCGGCGATCCAGGACGGCATGACCACGATGATAGACGATGCGCTCATAAGCGCCGGAAAGGGGCTTACCTCCATCGAGGAAATATTGCGGGTCATCCACGAATAACCGTTTCTCGCCATGAAATTCTATTCCCGGGTGTTCGATCGCATCTCGCTTCAGGACCGGATCAATTTTGCGCGCCACCTTTCGCTTATCATTAAAGCGGGGCTGCCGATCTACAACGGCCTTACCATCATTAAAGAACAAACCGAGTCGCCGGTACTGAAGAAGGTGGTAGACAGCCTCATCCTTGACGTGAACAACGGCAAGTTCCTTGCCGATGGCCTCCAAAAATTCGACTACCTTTTCGGGGGATTTTTCATCAATATCGTCCGCGTAGGCGAAACGTCCGGAACGCTTGCAAAGAACCTGCTCTATCTTGCCGATGAGCTCAAGCGTGCGAAATCGCTGGAGAACAAAGTGCGCTCGGCGATGATCTATCCGCTCGTTATCCTTGTAGCCACACTCGCGGTCGCGGGATTCCTCACATTCTATGTTTTCCCCAAGCTTATTCCGGTCTTCTCAAGTCTTAACGTGCAGCTTCCGCTTACGACGCGCATCATGCTATGGATGTTAAGTTTTGCCCAGACGTATGGCATCTGGATTCTCCTTGGTATCATCGTCTTCGTCATCGCGATCCGGATCATCACCAAGCAGGTGCAACCGGTGAAATATTTCCTGGACACGCTTGCACTTCATGCGCCGGTTGTTTCGGGCGTCATTGTTGGTGTGAATATGGTGAACTTTTCCCGCGTACTCTCCCTGCTTTTAAAGAGCGGCGTCAAGATCGTGGAATCGCTCGATATCACCGCCGCGACGTTCAATAATCAGGTCTATCGGAAAATACTCCTCGATTCCAAAGAAGAGATCACCAAAGGGGGCGTTCTGGGCGCCTATCTTTCCACAAAAAAAGAATTCTTTCCGCCGCTGGTTTACGGCATGGTGCAGATCGGCGAAACGACCGGCAATCTTGAGGACAATCTGGAATATCTCGCGGAATATTACGACGATGAGGTGGATATAAAACTGCACGCGCTCACGTCGCTCATTGAACCCATTATGTTGCTCGTCATGGGACTGCTGGTGGGCTTCGTCGCGCTCTCCATCATCACCCCCATTTATTCCATTTCGTCGGGCATCAAGTGAAACAGGCCACTAAAGGAACCAGCTTAATAGATCTCGTGATCAGTATGGCGATCGTCGCGGTATTGTTCGGCGGCATCTATCTCGTCTATTTTTCCATCATCACCGCCGTAGCGAACGTGAGCGTGCGCAGCGCGGAAACGGCGGCTGTCGGCAATGAAATAGAGATGATCCGCGATCTGCCGTACGACAGCGTTGGAACGGTCGGCGGCGTGCCGACCGGCATCATCCCGCAGTCGCAGACTGTCACCATGGGCAGCTATAATTTCATCCTCCAGACGACGATCCGCAACATCGATGACCCGTTTGACGGCACGCTTGGCGGTAATCCGAACGACACCGCGCCCGCCGATTACAAAATGGTTTCCATCACGGCGTTATGTCCGCTCTGCGATAATCCCGTCTCCATGACCATCACGACGACCGTCGCGCCCAAAAATCTGGAAAGCGCCACGCAGGACGGATCCCTTTTTATCTACGCGCTCGACGCGAACGGCATAGGCGTCCCCGGAGCGACGGTAAATGTGGTGAACGCGTCAGTGACACCATCCATCGATCTCACCGATACGACGAACGCGAGCGGCGTGTTGGAGCTCGTGGGGGTGCCGACAAGCACGCAGGGATATTGGATCAGCGTCACCAAGCCGGGTTACTCGACGGACCAGACCTACCCGGTCGGCGGCGCCGGAAATCCCAATCCAATCAAGCCGAATGCGACCGTTGTGGCGCAGACCGTGACCGCCATAACCTTTGCCATTGACCGCACGAGCTCCCTTGCTGTATCCGCGACCGATGACCGGTGCAATGCCGTGCCGAACGAATCATTCTCCATCGCCGGTGCAAAATTGATCGGTACATCGCCGGACGTTCTGAAGTTCTCCACTACAACGACGATGGGTGCAAACGGCACGACGTTGATGCAAAACATGGAATGGGACACGTATACGCTCTCACTTTCCGATGTTTCCCGCGATCTTATGGGTACCATCCCGCTTGACCCAGTGACCGTGAATCCCAGTTCCACGCAGGCATTTCAGTTCGTGCTTGAACCGGCGGCTGACCCGTCGCTCCTGACCACCGTCACCGATGCGGCGACGGGGGCGGGGATCACGGGGGCAAGCGTTACCATGTCGGGATCCGGATTTTCCGAAACGCAGACCACCGGCCAGGCAACGGTCTCCCAGACGGACTGGTCGGGCGGACAATACGCGAGCCAGAGCGGGGGAATGGATACGAGCGTACCCGGCGTGCTCCAACTGCTTGTGAACGCATCGGGAACATTCCCGACTTCGGTGACCGAATGGCTCATTTCCAATACGATCGATCTCGGCGGATCGAGCTCTACGATCCCGTGGATGTCGTGGACGCCGGTATCACAACCGTCGCAGACGGGTGCGGGAAGCATCGCGTTCCAGGTTGCGGCGAACAACGACGATGCCACATGGAATTTCGTCGGTCCCGACGGAACGTCCGGCACCTATTTCACGACGACCCCGAGCACATTGCCTGTGTCGCTTTCTGGAAACCGCTACCTGCGCTATAAGGTATTCATGTCCACCCAGGATCAGAACTATACGCCGGCGCTTACGGGCGTCACGTTCGGTTTCTCCGCGAACTGTGTGCCGCCTGCGCAGACGCTTTTTACCAGCCTTCCGCAAGGTACATACACGGTAAGCGTGAGCGCGGCGAATTATAATCAGAATTCCACCACGGTATCCGTCGGTCCCGGATTCCAATCGTCAACCGTTCCGCTTATCCATCTCTGATATGAAAAAACCGTCACATAAAGGATTTTCATTGGTGGAAGTGCTCATTGTTGTGGCGATCGCAGCATCACTCGTGATTATTGCGAGCAATTTCAGCGGCAATGTGAACGATCTGAACATATTGATCAGCCAGCAGCTTCAGTCAAAGTCCGATACTGCGCAAACGCTCCAGATCATGACGAGCGAGATCCGTTCCGCGAGCCTCTCACAGAACGGATCTTATCCGATCGACGCCGCGGGCACGAGCTCGTTCGCGTTCTACAGCGATATCAACAAGGACGGAAGGGTGGAGCATGTGCGGTATTTTCTTTCGTCGTCCACCATCTATAAAGGGGTGATCGCGCCCACCGGGACGCCGGCGACCTATCCGACATCATCCGAGGTCGTGACCGACGTCATCGATAATGTCACCCTTGCGAGCTCTACGCCGCTGTTCAGCTATTATGACGCGAACTACACCGGCACCCAAAGCGCCCTCACGATTCCGGTGAGCGTATCCGCGATCCGACTCGTCGGCATATCATTTTTTTCCAGCTCCGGAGCGAGCGCGCAACAATCACAACCCCCGCAATATTTTTCCGCACTCATTGACATACGAAATCTAAGAAGCAACTGATGACCATGAACACCACGCACAATCGAACCGCGCAGATTGCCATAGAAATGCTTTTCCTTTCCGCCATCATCGTGACGGTGATCGGCGGATTCATTTCGCTTGCGGGATCATTCCTTCAGCTTTCCGTGCGCGCCCAGAATAAACTGCAGGCGTTCGCGATCGCCGAAGCAGGCATTGAATATTACCGGTGGCATCTCGCGCATGCGCCGACGGATTATCAGGACGGAACGGGGCAGCCTGGCCCATATGTTCATAATTATTATGACAAGAACGGCAATGAGATCGGGCAGTTCACGCTTACGATCACGCCGCCGCCGCCTGGTTCTACGGTCGTCACCATTTCAAGCGCCGGTACCGTGACCGCCGATGCAAGCATTAAAAAAATAATAAAAGTGCAGATGGGGATCCCGTCATTCGCAAAATATGCGTGGGTGTTGAACAGCAATGTCGTTTTCGGCACGACGGCGCAGGTCTACGGCGTGATCGATTCCAATGGCGGCATCCAATTTGACGGTACCGCGCACAATCTTGTGGAAAGCGCGCTTACCACCTATACGGATCCGGCCAACGGCAACCGCACTGAGTGGGCGGTATATACCACAACCCCGCCGGCCGATCCTCAGCCGCCTACACCGTTACCTACCAGCACCTCGAACGTGTTTCTTGCCGGCCGGTCGCTTGGCGTGCCGGCGGTGGATTTTGCCGGCATCACCCAGGATCTTGCGACGATCGAGGCAAATGCGCAGGCAACGGGATATTACGCCACCGGTTCCGGCGCGTTCGGATACGACCTTGCGCTTTCATCGACGACGTTCACCGTCTATAAGGTGACGGCGCTCGTATCTCCGCCGCGATATTGCACCAACTCCCAGAACGAAACGGGTTGGGGGACGTGGAGCATCCAGTCGGAAACGCTCTATGCCACCGGAACGATTCCGCAGAACGGAAATATGTTCTTTGCCGACAATCTTTGGGTGCGGGGAACCGTGGATGGCGCGCGGGTGACGATCGCCTCCGGAAAATTCCCGGCGAACCAATCTACGTACACCAATATCATCGTGAACAACAGCATCAATTACACCAACTTCAACGGATCGGATACCATCGCGCTCATCGCACAGAACAATATCATTTATGGCCTTAATAGCGACAATAATCTTACGGTCGACGCCGCGCTCATCGCGCAGAATGGCGCCGTTCGGCGCTACTATTACAGCTCATACTGCGGATCGTCATATCTTCGCAATCAATTGACCACGCTCGGCATCATCGCGAGCAACCAACAAGCGGGGGTCGCGTGGGGAAATCCGGTGGTGAGCGGATATCAGAATCGGGATTACAATTATGATACCAATCTTCTCTATAGCCCGCCGCCGAGCTTCCCGCTGACCACCGACCAGTATTCGCCGATTTCATGGGAAGAAGTACAATGAATAAATGATCAGAAAACGGAACGGATTCACTCTGATAGAGCTTATTGTAACGATATCGCTTATTGCGATCATCACGGGCGTCTATCTTATCGCCGCGAATCCCGCCGGACAATTAGCATCAGCGCGGAACACTCAGCGGATCTCGAATCTGCAAACCATCATGAACGCGATCCGTCAGAACATCGCGGACCAAAGCAACGAACAGTTTTCCTGCGCATCGGGCGCCATCCCGACCTCCACCGCACGCATGAAAAGCTCCGCCGGGGGATATAATATCGCACCGTGCGTCGTCCTTGGAAATGGCGCGTACGGCCTCTTCAGTTTTCCCTTCGATCCGAGCGCGACAAGCAGTTACTATAACTCCGTGAGCGATTATGACAGCGCTTATTCTATCGCTGCCAATTCTTCCACGGGGCAGATCACGGTATCCGCGCCGTTTGCGGAACTGAACAAGACGATTTCCGTCACGCAATAGGCGCCTTAATTGCCGGGTAGATAGACTGGTCCATACGTTGCGATCACTGTATTTCCCGCGAGCGCGTTCATCTCATAGTAGTAAGGGACCCCCAGGGTATTGTCCACCACCTGGATCGAATATGCGCCGTTCACGCCCGGGTTCTGCTGGGTGAGCATGGCTGCCCACGGACCGTTCTGGTTTTGCGATCGCAGGATGACGATACTCGTGGTGGTCGGCGGAAGATTCTGCCAGCCGATCTGGATCTTCTGGTCAACGTGCTGGACCCAGAAATTATTGGTCTGCGCGGAGCCGTAACCTTCGATCTGCATTTTTGGACTATAGTATGGCGTGCCGGTTGGCGCGGAAGGGGGAGTGGTCGGCGTTGGGCTGGTTGAGGTGGCGGTCGAAGACGGCGCGGGCGCGGGGGATGTCGATGAAGATGTTGAAGAAGGCGTTTGTGTTCCCGTCGGCGACGTATTGCTTGTCGGGATGCTTTGCGGCGTGGAAGTGGCGACCGCGGGGTCGGTCACGGATGATGTCCAAAGCACCGCCGGATTCGATCCCGCACCGTTGCCCGTACTCGTTCCATTATTGTTTCCGCTTATTGCTTCCACATAAAAGGAATATCCGGCGAGCGTCGCCCTGCCGAGGCCGATCGATGCGTTTCCGCTCGCGATCTCGCCCGGGGTCAGCGTGAGCGTTTTCCAAAGCGACCAGCCGCTCGTACTGTTCTTCAATCCCCGGAAAATATTAAGCCCCGTAGTGTTCCCCGGCAGGTTGGCCCATTGGATATAAAGCGAATTTCCGGCTTTGGTCTTTACGATCGTAAGCTCCACGCTTGGCGTTACCGGCGCAACCGGCGCCGATCCGGCCGCGGCGGTCGAATTATTTCCCGCGCCCTGTCGTGCGGGATTCAGGCTTGGTTCCACCACGAATACAAAAAGCGTCCCGATCACTCCGAGCGCGACCACCCAAATGACGATGATGAAATATTTTGAAAAAAGTGCCTTCATGAGAGGTTCTCAACGAGCGCCACTTCGAGCGGAACAATGGCAAACGGGGAATAGCGCATCTCCGCGTACGCGCGGATGAGCGCTTTGATCATTTTAACAAGAACAGCGATGTCGGCGGCAACGCCCAGCGCGATGGCTGCGGCTACCTCATCGCGCGTAAGGTCGCGTTCCATGACCGCCTTGAGCGAAGGATTTACTTTGAGCGACAGCACTTTGCGTAAATAATGTATTAAATCTTTATTAAATTGCACGAGGTTGTGGCCGTCTTCATTCAGCTCGTTCAAATAACCAAGTGCGTCTTTTATATCTTTTTTAACAATAAGATCGGCAAATTCATGCACTTTTTTGAGTCCGGTGCGGCCGGTAACGCGCTCCGCGTCGGCGAGGGAAATGCCCTTTGACTTCGCGCCATCTTTGCCATCGTCCGTACCCGCTCCTTCAAGCGACGAGATCTGGTCCAGCAACGACTCCGCATCGCGAAAGCTTCCTTCTGCCGCCGCCGCAATGAGCTCGATCGCCGCCTCATCAATTTTTATTTTTTCCTTCGCCGCGATGGACGTCAGCTTTTCCATGATCGTCGCCTTCGGCAATTTTTTGAATATGAACCGTTGCGCACGCGAGGTGATCGTCGACGGCAATTTCTCGAATTCGGTCGTCGCCAGAATGATCGCCGCGTGCTTTGGCGGCTCCTCGAGCGTCTTGAGCAGCGCGTTGAACGCCGCGCCGGTAAGCATATGAGCTTCGTCTATAATATAAACTTTGTGATCGGCGCTGGCGGGGGAGGTACGAATATTTTCCTTAAGGTTGCGGATCTCATCGATGCCGCGATTGGACGCCGCGTCGATCTCAACCACGTCGAACGAGTTCTGCGCGTCGATCGCCAGGCATTCGCGGCACTCGTTGCACGGCTCGCCGAGCTTGGCAAATTCCGGATCATCGCGGCGCTTCTCGCAGTTGAGCAGCTTTGCGATCAGCCGCGCCGTCGTCGTCTTGCCCGTGCCCCGCGCACCATAAAAAATATAAGCTTGCCCGAGCCGCCCCGCCTTCGCGGCGTTCTTGAGGATCTCGACGTTCGTCTCCTGGCCGAGTACGTCGTCCAGCTTCTGCGGCCGATATTTACGATAGAGCGCTTGTGCCATGTGAGATTATTATAGCGTTAGTTGCAAAATTCTCAAATTTATGATATATTGTTACCAGTTCTGGATTCGTCCAGTTCAATCCACGTTTCTCCACAAGGAGACGTTTCCCATCATGGGACGCATGGAGGAAATATGAGAATTTTAGCGCTTGGGTTTGTGGATCTCATTAAACTTGAACAATGTATCGCACGAACCCTCGACACACTCTTCTGGAATTTTGACCACGCTCGACAGAATTCTGAAAAAATTCAGCAATTGAGTTTTCACGTTTGTCCAGATCTATTGCCGCATGAGTTTAAGGTCGTCGGCGTAGGAAAATCGGAATCGGGGGACGTAACATTCAACACCGAATTAACAAAGTTCGAACTCCCTGAAGGGATGTCAAAAGCCGATGCAGCCAGCTTTATCGCTGCAAGAATTAGCCAAAACATGTCTCCCCATGGTTGGGCGGCGACGGACGAATTGAGCTTTGAAAATGATGACTCGAAGATAACTTCGACCGTCGGCGTCTTGCAACTTAGACGGCGCTAAACCCACCGGCTGATCATCGAATTTCTAGATGATCAGCCGCTATTTTTTTTTATTGATTCCCATTCATATTTCTTCTATCATAAACACATAGCCTTCCACCCATGGAATATGAAACGCGCGTAGGGGAGTTCAGCGGCCCGCTCGAGAAGCTGCTCGAGCTCATAGAGGCGGAAAAGATGGACATCAACGAGGTCAGCCTGGCCAAGGTCACGGATGATTTTTTGCGGTATTTGGACAGGTTTAAGCAAGGGATGGCGGAGGATGTCGCGGGCGCGAATGTCAAAACAACCGCCACAGACGCGGAAAATAAATTCCGCGTGGATCTGCGCGTACTCGCCGACTTTGTTTCCGTCGCGAGCAAGCTCATTTTCCTCAAATCAAAATATTTATTGCCGGGACTCACGCTTACGGACGAAGAAGAGGCGGATATCAAAGATTTGGAATCGCGTCTGCATATCTACCAACAGCTCAAGCCGGCGATCCGGTTGATCCATCAACTCTGGCTCACCAGCCACAAATCGTTCAGCCGCCCCTATTTTCTTGGCCGCGGCGCGGGCAATGTTCCGGGGCGGCAAATGTTCTACCCGGGCAACAACCTGCATGCATCGGCGCTGACCGAGGCGCTCGGGAATATCTTCGATTCAATAAAAACATACGATATCGAGACGGAGACGATCCGTGAGAAGATCGTCACGTTGGAAGAAAAGATCTCGGAGGTGCTCGGCCGCATTCAAAAGGAAGGGGACATGCATTTTAACAACTTGTCCGGCGAGAAGTCGCGCGGCGAGATGATCGTGGTCTTCCTTGCCATCCTTCATCTGGCGCGCGAACAACTTGTGCTCCTGGAGCAAATGGACAATTTTTCTGATATAATGGTGAAGAAAAAATCGTGAAAAAAAGATTAAAAGCCTATGAAACCGTCCCGCGCATCGCTCGAAGCATTACTATTCATCCACGGAGAACCACTCTCGTATAAAAAAATACAATCCGTTTTGGGAATAGAAAAAGAAGAACTGGAAGCGCTTATCGCTGAACTGAAGGCCGACTTGGAAAATGACACGCGCGGCCTGCAGTTGATTTCCGATCGCGAAAAAGTGCAGCTCGCCACCAAGCCGGAGTTCAACCCGATCTTGGAGAGCTTTATGAAGGAGGAGATCTCCGAGGACCTTTCACCGGCATCGCTCGAAGCGCTCTCTATTGTTGCGTACCTCGGGCCGATCTCGCGCGCGCGGCTGGAATATTTGCGCGGCGTGAATTCTATCGTCATTTTGCGCAGCCTCATGATCCGGGGTCTCGTGGAACGTTTTCCCGATCCGGAACATCCTGCAAGCTTTCTTTATCGCGGAACATTCGACCTCATGAAGCATCTTGGAATAAAAGAAAAAGAAGGCCTCCCGGATTACGAAAAATTCCAGGAATTATTGAAGGTATTCGACCCGCAACAGCCGAGCAGCGCCAAGCCGGAAGATATCCCGGGCGCAGAAATAAAGAATATGTCGGATGCCGAAAGCGCATCCGCCCAGGAACAGGCATGATAAAAAAAACGGAACAATTATTTTTTTTGTTCGTTATCATAGCCGCCGTTTTTTTTGCGCGTTTCGCATACCCCAACATTTCCGGCGTACCGGTATCTGCTGGCAATGATCGGCCGCAGACCGCGGACGCCGAGACCGCAACCGCGCCTCCGACGCTCGTGTTGCCGCAAACTTCCGTGAACAGCGCGAACAACACTGTCAACGCCAGTGCCAACGCAAACACTGTTACCGAAAACAATACGACAACAAACCTCACGCCACTGCCAAATTTCAGCAGTGAGGCATATATGGTGGCCGACCTTTCCACCGGCAGTATCATTGCCGGTGCGAATGTGTCAAAGCGCTGGCCAACGGCGTCACTCACCAAACTAATGACCGCTACGCTTGTCTTTGATCAACTCACGACAAGCACCCGGATCACCATTACGCCGCAAATGTTCGCGGCGGATCCGGACGAACGCACGCTCGTGATCGGAGGCACCTATACCGTTGAGGATCTTTTGCATCTGATGCTCATGCCGTCAAGCAATGTGGCCGCGCAGGCGATGGCCGATTACATCGGACGCGCACAATTCATGAACGAGATGAATGCTCGCGCAACGGCATGGGGGATGACCGACACTTATTTTGACGACCCATCCGGCATTTCTGCCGCAAACCAATCCACTGCGAAGGACCTCATGATCCTCGCGCAACATGTGTACGAAAACTATCCGGGCATCCTCGCCATCACCGACACGCCGGTGACGACGATCACCGAACTGAACTCCGGAAGAACGATCACTGTGCGAAGCATCAATAATTTCGCGGGTACGCCGGACTTCATCGGCGGCAAGACCGGGAACACGCCGCAGGCGGACGCAAATCTCCTTTCGCTGTTCAACGACAACGGGACCCCGGTGTTGGTCACCGTGCTCGGCGCTCCCGCGCTCCCGTTCATTGACACCTCAATGCTATACTCCTGGTACCGGGCCAATTATAAATAACCGTACGAACAAATATATGTTACTTATGCAATCAATGTTGCTCAGTGAGGCTGTACGCGTCACCATTCTCACGACGCTGTCATTCGTGATCGCGCTTCTTGTCACGCCGCTCTGGTTCAAATTCTTAAAAAAATATTTCGGCAAGCAGCTGCGTAATTATACGGATGCGCCGGTCTACAGCGAGCTGCATAAGAACAAGCTGGGCACGCCGACGAGCGGCGGGCTTATCTTTGTTTCCACCGTGATCGGTATGGCGATCTTCTTTGATGTGATGAACCACTTGTTTGATGGGGTATGGCATTACTTTAACTTCGTCGACCGCGCCGAGACATATCTGCCGATCGCGGCATTTCTCATCGCCGCGCTTCTCGGCCTGCTCGACGACTGGCTTGGCGTGCTCAAGCTCGGCGGTGCCTCCGGCGGGGGATTGAAGATCCGACAGAAAGCGGTTTTTTATATGATCGTCGCGCTCGTTGGCGCGTGGTGGTTCTATTTCCGCCTCGGATGGAACGTGCTTGAGATCCCGTTCGTCGGCAGTGTCACGATCGGCTGGTGGTACATCCCGATCTTCATATTCATCATCTTCGCTGCCGCTTTCAGCGCAAACGAAACCGACGGCCTGGATGGCCTGCTTGGCGGCGTATCGCTTTTTGCGTTCGTTTCGCTCGCTACCGTGGCGTTCGTCCTGCACCGCTACGATCTCGCGGCATTCAGCGGCGTCGTCATCGGCGCGCTCCTTGCATTCCTCTGGTTCAATATCTACCCCGCCAAGTTCTTCATGGGGGACACCGGTTCGATGTCGCTCGGTATCACGATCGGCGTCATTGCGATGCTTACCAACACCACGCTCATCCTGCCCTTTTTTACCGTCATCCTCGTGATCGAGTCGCTTTCCGTGATCATCCAAATTGCCTCAAAAAAATTGCGGCGTGGCAAAAAAGTGTTTCGCTCCGCGCCGATCCACCATCATTTTGAGGCGCTCGGCTGGCCGGAGTCGCAGGTGACCATGCGCTTCTGGATCATCTCCGCCGTGTTCTGCGCGCTCGGACTCGTGATCTTTTTCCTCTCGCATTAACCCCGGCGGGGTAGTGATGCTATAATACGACCTGAGATACGGCGATTTTCTCATGGGAGGATTTTATGAAGAAAGATCGTTGGAAGGATCGCATAAGGAAGTGGCTATCGGAAAGAAGGTGCGGCGTCTGTTATGAGGCAATAAACGGACAAGGAATAGAAACCCGCTATTACGGGGAGGTATGCTCTCCGAATTGCGCAGAAAAGGCTTCACCGTAGAGTGATCCTGCGTCCAAAAGGTTTGAGCCAAAGGCATTTGCCCGCGGCTCTTTTTTTATAACATAACAAAAGACGCCTATCTTATTTGACTATCTCCGACCATTTGTTATACTTTCTCGTATGCCAGAAGACACAGTTATAGCGATGCAGAACAACCAGACGTCCGGATATCCGGCGGAAGGTTCCCGCGAAATGATGGATGCGGGTGTTTTTTATGGGCGCAAAAAGAGTAAAACGAACCCCAAGATGCGCCCGTTCGTGTTGGCCAACCGCGGGGGAATAGAGATCATCAATCTTCAAAAGACCGAGGAAATGATGGATGCGGCGGCGGCGTTCATTAAGGAACGTGTACGCAACAACGGCCTGATCCTTCTCGTGGGTACCGTCCCGGCGGCAGAAGCCAGCGTCACTGCGCTCGCAAAGAAGCTCGGCATCCCATATGTCACGACCCGCTGGGTCGGCGGCGCGATCACAAATTTCAAGATCATCGTCAAGCGCATCGAACACATGAAGACGCTCCGCGCCGATCTCGCATCCGGTGCGCTCGTCAATAAATACACCAAGAAAGAACGACTGGAAATGGAGCGCGAGATGCGCCGCTTGGAGGAGCTGATGGGAGGCCTCGAGGCGATGACCAAAGAACCGGATGTCGTCATCGTGATCGACCCCATCCTGCACCATACGGCGGTCAGCGAAGCAAATACCAAAAAAATCCCGGTTGTCGCGCTCGCCAATGTGGATGCAGACCCGGACAAGATCAGTTATGTCGTTCCGGGAAACGATAAGGCAAAGAAGAGCATTGAATGGTTTTTGGAGCGGATAGGGAAGGCGTACGAAGAAGGGGTTAAGTTGCGCGCGGCGGCAGCAGTGGCAGCACCGGCGCCAGAATCGCCCGCCACCCAGACCGCTTCTACGAACGAAAAATAAATTGTCTGTAAGAAAGGAGAATGTAGTATAATTGAAAACTATGGAAACCAAAACAACGGTCACGGCGGAACTGGTTCAAAAATTACGCGATATCACAAGTGCGGGAGTAATGGATTGCCGCAAAGCGCTCATTGAAGCGAATGGCGACATCGATGCCGCTGTCAGGATCATCCGAGAAAAAGGCTTGGTAAAAGTAGAAAAGCGTTCCGATCGTGCGACGGGCGCGGGACTCGTGCAATCATATGTTCATAACGAGCGGATCGGCGTTTTGCTCCATTTGAGCGCCGAAACGGACTTTGTCGTCCGCTCTGAGCCGTTCAAAGAGCTGGCACACGATCTTGCGATGCACATTGCGGCGGCGGCGCCAAAAAATGCAGAAGAGCTGATGGCCCAGCCGTATATAAAGGACGAATCGCGTACGGTAAAGGATATCATCGGCGAAGTGATTGCAAAAGTGGGGGAAAACATCACCGTCGGCGAGTTTTATCGCGTTGAAGCATAGCGTACGTATATCCCGCATGCCCATTTGATCGCACATCTTACATGGAATTCATCTTTACAACGATCTTGATGGTGTGTCTCGGTATCGTGTTTTATCTGACGGTGCAGGCATTGCCGCGCATCGAAGAGACGCCGGCAGAGGAGAGGGGATTTCTGGAGCGCTGGGCGCACTCCGAGATGCCGGAAAAGATCGATGCCGCATTCAACAATTTTTTACTCAAGTTCCTGCGGAAGATAAAAGTATTGGTGCTCAAGCTGGACAATATGCTCGCACGGCATCTGCAAAAGATCAAACCGGAGGAAGATAAGCGCCCGACCATTGATTTTAAGGAGATCAGCGGGCAGAATAAGGAAGGAGAAAGGCCTGAATAACCTAACATTGCGTCGGTGGCGGAGTGGTCAATCGCAACAGACTGTAAATCTGTCGCCCTATGGGCTACGCAGGTTCGAATCCTGCCCGGCGCACTACAAACAAAAACGGTACCATTAGTACCGTTTTTGTTTGCTCGTATGGTGGGCAGGATAAGAACCCTTTAGGGTTCGGGAATTGGCAGCGAGGAGAAAATGAAATAGGGGAATTTCATTTTCGACGAGCGAACCAATTTCGCGCGTTCTTACGCGCCATCCTGCCCGGCGCACAAAGAAAGGTGGTAGAATGATCGTATGAGATCCGATCTCCCTCAGAAGAAATTGCTGATCGCCGTTATCGAAAAAGATGGTTCGATTTTAATGCGTAAAAAACCTGCGGGATCTCCTCCGTATAAAGAAACGTGGTATCTTTTCGGATGTGAGCCAACGGCAAAACAAGAAGACTCAACAACCTTAAAAGACTATCTAAAAGAAGGATTGGGTATTGATGTTGAAGTGAATGATCGTGCGATACCTTCGGATTCCGAAATAAAGAACGATCATGACGGTATTTTAAAAGAGTTCACATATGTGAATCTGATATGTAAATATATCGGCGGCCAACCAAGGGTGCCGACGGGTGCGGAAAGGGTTGATTGGATACCGACGACGATGTTATCGCAATATGACCTCGTTCCTCCGTCCGTAAAGCTTCTGAAAGCCTTGGATTTGTATCATTAAGAAATAGAGAATTGAAGGAAATAGGTTTGAACATAGTCCGATACTCCGCACAAAGTTTATGAATAATGAAAGAGACAAAGCATACTGGCTAAAAGACCCGATTTGGTATGCGCCGCATAGCGTCATTTATCATTACGCCCAGCATTTAGATTCGATGCCTGCGGATCAAAAAACTACCAAGGCGTTCAAAAAAGCTGATGAGCTACTAGTAGCAGCTTATGCTTTGCTCGGCATTCAAATCGCAGAAGGTGATCATTGGATGCAACCCGTAGCAGATTTGGAAGGTAGCCCGGATGTAAGGACTGGGCATTTTCTACCGCCCGAGGGAGAGCACGCTCCTCACTGGGAATATCAAGATGTTGAAGTGGTTTCATTTCTTCCCGCACCAAATGAGGATATTGGAAAATTTTTAAGTAGGACGAAATTATCTAAAGCAAAATCTTACGATGCAAAAACGATCATACTGCTTCATATTCAAACAGGAACTCAGATCAATTCATGGGAAGAGATAGCGAGCGCTTTGCAGAATACTGGGGCGGTATGTCCGGTAGTCGGACTAGGACGCACCCACCCTGAACGCAAAGATTACGTTCTTTTTCAGCTCCATCCGCAATTAAAGGTAATAGCCAATTATAATTTGAACGAAATTCTAAAAGCGCAATCTCCGCGTAGCGTTCTCAATTTACGGCGAGGATCAAAACCATCAAACGCCAAGCGTCCAAATGAGGAGCATTGCCCATTTGAAGCCATGGGTTTTGTATGCCCGCTTCTAAAGAAGATATAATTGAAAAATTATGGAAAAGGATTGGTCAAAAATGCAGTTATATGAATGGGACTTCGGTGATGATAAAGAATTGGCTGATCACCTGAAACAACTCGTGCTTTCCGGGGAAAAGACCGCGACAACCGGATTGTGGCAGGAGGGCAAAACAATTCCAGTGAAGGGGCAATATGCCGCCATCCTCGGCAGCGACGGTAAACGATTTTGCATTATTCAATACACTGCTGCCGAAGTTAAGTCATTTTTAGGGGTTGAGTACGATTTTATCCAAAAGGAAGGGGAAGGTGATCCAGATGTTGAAGCATGGCGTGAGAAGCATAGAGAGTTCTTTAAGGGCTTCTCCGGCTCATTTAACGACAATTCTAAGGTTATCTGCGAAGAATTTATCCTGGTCGAGCGGCTATAAAATAGGTTCGAATTTGGTTCGCTGTCCCGCACCATACTAAAACAGGATGCCATTGGCATCCTGTTTTAGTACTCGTATGGTGGGCAGGATAAGAACCCTTTAGGGTTCGGGAATTGGCAGCGAGGAGAAAATGAAAACGGGCAAGCGACAAGGGCGGGTTTTCATTTTCGACGAGCGAACCAATTCGGGGGCGGATTCCCATCCGCCCCATCCTGCCCGGCGCACAAATCCCGTTCAACGCATTAAATTAATAGTCTGATATAATACAGACATGCTTGTTGTTAAAACAATTGTGAAGCAAAGTAGCATAGAAGGTTTCGGATTGTTTGCTACGGAAAAAATTCCCAAAGGAACGAGTGTATGGAAATATGATCCCCGGTTTGATCTTTCGTTTGATCCAAAAGAAGTCGAGACATGGGATCAGTTACAGAAAGACCTCATCGTCCGATATGCCTATCTTTCGACGGACAGCGGGGAATATATTTATTGCGCTGATGATGCACGCTTTATGAACCATTCATCAACAAAGAACAATCTCGACGTAGTACCGTTTGACGGCGAGCCAGAGACACGCGGGGTTGCAAATCGGGACATCGAAGCAGGGGAGGAGATATTGATCAACTATCGGACCTTCGATGCGGCTGACGCAATGAGCACAGACCCCTATCTCAACGACTGAAATAGGTTCGAACCTGGTCCGATACCCCGCACAAAGTTAAACCGCCCTTTTTAAGGGGCGGCATGAGGGGAAATCATCCGAAATAGGATTGAAATGAGGGCAAGGACCAAGGTCACCAGCAAAAGCCTCTGCCGAGATGTTAGAGACATGGTTTTTCTCCTCTGGATCTTAATATAAAGCTTTTTTATGCATTTATCAATATCATCCCATCCTCCACACCGATGGAACGGTTAACGCAAGTGTTTAAATAACACAGGGATATGAGAATGCTCAATATCCTTTGCCGCCGTGACGATTGTCACCGTTTTCTTGCCGCGAAGTATTTTTTTTAAGTTTGCCACCGCCTTTCCTCTGCTGAGTTCGCGATCATATTTATTTATAAAACTGTTAAATCGCTTTTCCCTATTAACATGAAACCATGAGCGAAGTTCAGATGACGGCGGAATTTGCTTATCCCATAGATCTATTTTTGCCGCGGCTTTCGTAACGCCCCTGGGCCAGAGACGATCCACAAGCACACGAAACCCGTCGGTTTTTGCATATGGGTCATATACTCTTTTTACGGATAATTTCATATTTACAATAGAAGTATACAACAACGAATTGATATATTAAAAAAGACCTCGCACCAGCAAGACACGAGGTCTTTTCTGTTGTGAGGTCGTTTGGCGGCTTAAAACCTTCTGCGCGGCACCCGCGCCTTTTTGAAGGCGCGAGCTTCGTTGAGCTTGAAAAGCAATAAAATGCCCAACGGGAGCGCCATGATCCCTAGCGGCCGGGGAACCTGAGCAATGAAGTTATTTACAACGACAAGGAGCTGATCCATATTTTATCCTCCCAGGATACCTACTCGGATATTGTATCATAGAATATATACTTGTCAAGTATCGGATATGGCCCGATTTTCCTATAATGAGCGCATGCAGGAATATGTGGCCGATGCCATTGTGCTCAGGAAGGATCCATCGGGCGACCTTAATGGCCGCTACACGCTGTTCACAAAACAATTTGGCAAGGTCGTAGGACGCGCTACCAGTTCACGCAAGATCACGTCCAAGCTCGCGCCGCACCTTGAGCCTGGGATCCTCTCTAAGATACGTTTCGTGGAAGCAAAAGGAATACAGCTTATTGATGCGCTTAAATCTGCACGAATAGAGGTCGCACTGAATGACCTGCACCTCCTGAGCCAGCTTATCCCCGAAGCGGAGCCGGAGCCGGCGCTTTGGGAACTGCTCACCGGCAGTACGTTCAACTGGACCACATCACTTGGCATACTGGGATGGGATCCGGAACACGCCGAATGCGCCGCGTGCGGCGAAAGACAGCCGCGTTATTTTTACACCACCACCCAGGAATTCTATTGCCACGCGCACGCTTCAAAAGCGCGGCGGGATGCGGTAATATCAATAGATGCCCGATTATAATCCGAATTCGGTGTGGGGGAGCAAAGAAAAGAAATACGCTTACACGCCGCCGGGGGACAAAACCTCATATACCGCACAGCGTCCGCAAGACGCCCAGGATCCACTGCCGGGCGGCACGCCCCCGCCGGGTGAAAAATCCGGGAATAAACCGCCCGCACAGCCGTCGTTCTTTAAGCGCCATAGCCTCCTCTTCTTTACCATAGGAATTTTTCTGGCAATCGGCCTTGCGGCATTCATTTATTACTTATTGCTTCCGCCCTCAACGCCGAACATCGCCATAACATTTTCCGATCCCGGTACGATCGTATTGGGAGAGCCATTCCCACTGACCGTCACCGTCTCCAACCAATCAAAGAGCGCCCTGCGAAACACGCAATTAACCCTGACGCTTCCGACGGGAATATCGTTTGTGGCGACCGGGACCACGCCCGGCCAGCGCGCGCTCATGATCCCGATAGGAACACTCAGTTCGCAAACGATCAATCCGCCGCAAACGATAGAATTGATCGCGACGGGGGATCCGGGGACATCGCAAACCGCGAACGCCGTCCTTACGTACAGCACCGCGGCTTCGCCCGATACGCAGTTCACCAACACCGCAAACACATCGCTTGCTGTCGGCACGCAGGCAGCGCTCACGGTGTCCTATACCGTACCTTCCAACATCTTCAGCGGGCAGAATTTTGATATCGCAATGAATTATCAGAACAATACGGGTGAAAATATGCAGGGCGTTGACCTGCAACTGCAATACCCGCCGGCATACACGTTCATTTCGGTAAGCGGCACCGCTCCGGCGGAAACAATATGGGATCTCGGCACTCTTAAAACAAAAACATGGAACCTTGGTGATCTTCCGGCGAATGCGACCGGCACGATCGTCGTCACGGGCAACATCGTGGGACCGGCGCGCGCGCAATATCAGCTGACCGGCGTGATCGGCGCAAATTTCGGCGGGCAAAACTATCCCGCGAACATCGCGCCGGTGAACTTTGCGATCACCCCGTCGCCGCTCTCGTTCACGATCGCACTGAATAACTCATCCACATACGTTGCCGGATTGGGAGACAACCTTGACTACACATTGACCTATACGAATGATTCCGATGTGACGTTCCAGGCGGTGAACATTTCTGCGGCACTCGTCGGACGAATGTACGATTTCAAATCGCTCAAAACGAACGGTTCGTTCAATTCGCAATCCAACACCATTACGTGGAACACGGCGAATGCTCCGGCGCTCGCGGCGATCCCGCCCGGGCAGTCGGGGTCGGTGGATTTTACCATCAATACAAAATCATCGTTTCCGATAAAGCTGCCGAGCGACAAGGATTATTCCCTGAACGTCTTCGCAAAAGCGCAGTCGCCGACCGTACCGCCAAACACCGCCGGCACAGACACCGTTTCCGTCGCCTCGCTCACCAGCAAAGTGGGCGGCGAAATCGCGCTCACATCGGATGCCTTCTATAAAGAGACCGCCGTGGGCATAAAAAATACCGGCCCCTATCCGCCAAAAGTTGACCAGCCAACCACATACACAATCCATTGGAGCCTCGTGAACTACTCCACCGACATGCAAAATGTTACGATATCGGCGTACCTGCAGTCCGGTACCACGTTCACCGGTGTTGCCACGAGCACCGGCCTCACATCAACCACGTTGCCTACCTATAACGCGGGGACCGGTGAGGTCACGTGGACCATCCCATATATTCCGGCAACTGCGGGCGTGATCAGCGCCCCGGTCACAGCCGTGTTCCAGGTGACGAACACGCCGGCGGTCAATCAGGTCGGTCAACAGATCACTCTGATGGGTCCCGCAACGCTCACCGCCACGGATGCCTACACTGGCACGGCAATATCGCAATCGACTAACGCGATTACTACGCAGCTGCCGGACGATCCATTTGCTAAAAATCAGAATGGCGAGGTGACGCAATAATTCATTAAAAATATGAAAAAAAGAGAAGCGGCAAAAAACCCTTCAGAATCGGGACTCATGGAAAAGATCGTATCGCTCGCCAAGCGGCGCGGTTTCGTCTTTCCGGGATCGGAAATCTACGGCGGACTGGCGAACTCCTATGAGTACGGCCCGGCAGGCGTCGAATTGAAGAAAAACATTCAGGACGAGTGGTGGCGCGTGTTCGTGCGCGAACGCGCCGACATGGTAGGTCTCGATTCTTCTATTATTCTCCACCCGAAGACATGGGAAGCATCGGGGCACGTTGCGGGATTGGTGGACGCAATGGTGGAATGCAAAGCATGCCATACGCGCACCCGTGCGGATCACTTGATCGAGAACCACTTTGAAGCGAAGGGTGAAAAGATCAGCGTTGAAGGAAAATCGGAAAAGGAGCTGGATGAAGTGATCCAGCAGGAGAAGATCAAATGTCCCACCTGCGGAAAGTTCGACTGGACGCCGGTGCGCAAATTCAACCTGTTGTTCGAGACACATGTCGGCATCGTGCCGGAAGCACAGTCAAAGGTCTACCTGCGCGGCGAGACGGCGCAGGGGATCTTCATCAGCTTTAAGAACATTCTGGATTCCACCCGCGTGCGGCTGCCGTTCGGTGTCGGCCAGCTTGGAAAAAGCTTCCGCAATGAGATCACCAAAGGCAATTTTATCTTCCGCACGCTCGAGTTCGAACAGGCGGAGATAGAATATTTCTTCGATCCGGAAGCGACCGACTGGAAGAAATTATACGAGCAGTGGAAAGGGGATATGTGGACGTTCGTCACCGGAAATCTCGGCGTACGCGCGGACATGCTCCGCTGGCGCGAGCATGGCGATGAGGAACGCAGCTTCTATAGTAAGCGCACCGAGGACCTTGAATATAACTTCCCGTTCGGCTTCAAGGAGCTCTGGGGTCTGGCGTACCGCACCGATTACGACCTCAACCAGCATATGAAGTATTCCGGCACAGACCTTTCGTACACCGATCCGGCCTCCGGACGCAAATTTGTGCCGCACGTGATCGAACCGGCGGTGGGTGTGAACCGCCTGATGGCGATGGTGATGCTCGACGCCTACACCGAAGATGGCGAGCGTATATTTCTTAAGCTCCCGCCACGCCTTGCGCCCTATAAGGCAGCTGTCTTCCCGCTCCTTGCCAATAAGCCGGCGCTCGTGGAGAAAGCCCGCGAGATCTATGCGGACCTGCAAAAACGCTTCCCGGTGGCCTGGGACGACCGTGGCAACATCGGTAAGCGCTACTATGCGCAGGACGAGATCGGCACGCCGTTCTGCGTCACGGTTGATTTTGATACGCTGGGCGAAGGCGAAGCGGCCAATAAAAATACGGTGACGGTGCGTGACCGCGATACCGGTAAGCAGGAGCGGGTGACGATGGACAAGCTGACCGAGTTCCTCCATGGCAAAATTTATCGTTAAAGGCGGCAAACCGCTGTTCGGTGAGATCACGATCGCGGGAGCCAAGAATGCTGCCTCCAAGATGATGGTGGCATCACTGCTCACTGACGAACCGTGCATCCTGGAAAACGTCCCGACGATCGGAGAGTTGGATATCATTTTTGAATTCTTAAAGAACATCGGGTCGGCGATCGACAAAGCCGGCGATGTCGTGAAGGTCGCAACGCCGACGATCGCAAACAACCGCGTGACGATGCTCACGCGCCGCAACCGTATCCCGATCCTCGCACTCGGACCGCTCTTGGCGCGCACCGGCGAGGCTGAGGTGCCCGTGCTCGGCGGCGATAAGATCGGGCCGCGCCCGGTGGACATCCATCTGGAAGGACTGGCAAAGCTCGGCGCGCAGATCCAGATAACAAAAGACAGTTATCACGCATGGGCGAAGGACGGCCTGTGTGGCGCGGAAATCGAGCTGCGATTCCCGAGTGTCGGCGCTACGGAGAACATCATGCTCGCGGCAGTGCTTGCCAAGGGCAAGACGGTCATCAAGAATGCCGCCCTCGAGCCGGAAATCATAGAGCTCATGAAGATGCTCCAGAAAATGGGTGCGATCGTGGAGCTCTCGCCGCCAAGAACGATCATGATAGAAGGCGTAGAACATCTTCACGGCGTGACCCATCGCACGCCGCCCGACCGCAATGAAGCGGTATCCATGGCATGCCTCGCGATCGCCACGAACGGACGGATCATGCTGAACGGTGCGAATCAGGAACACCTCATCACATTTTTGAATGCCGTGCGGCGTATGGGCGGGGAATATGAGGTAACGGACGACGGCATCGCATTCTCGCGCAGCGTCGCCCGGGGCGGCGGCGGACTTCACCCGCTCCACATCCATACCGACGTCCATCCGGGATTCATGACCGACTGGCAGCAGCCGCTCGCGGTGCTGCTCACGCAAGCGCGCGGCACGAGCACCATCCACGAGACGATCTACGAGGACCGTTTCGCGTATGCGCTTGACCTCAACGAGATGGGCGCAAAAATAAAGGTGGCGATCGACTGTCCGCCGGACGACCCATGCCGCCTTAACGGCAAAAGCCACTATCACTTTGCCACAATCGAAGGCCCCACGCCGCTCTCAAGCAAGAATCTCACCGTACGCGATCTCCGCTCCGGCATGGTGGATATCCTCGCCGCGCTCGTCGCGAGCGGCGTCTCCGAAGTGGATGGCGTGGAAGAGATCGACAGGGGATACGAGCGGATTGACGAGCGGCTGCGACAGCTGGGCGCCGATATCACGCGGGTTGTATAAAAATTTAATATAATTTATGATACTGGCGTTAATCGGTTAGCTGAAATAGTTAGGAGGTTAGTATGGTTGAAAGCTTCAGGCATTGGTTCTTTGTTAGTGGTGGGATCTCGGCGTTGATGCTGGCAATCTCTCTGCTGATTCCGTGTTCCGATGATACAAGCGAGTCGTTCATGGCGATACTGAACTTTCTCTTTGCAGGATCTATCATCTGGACCACTATCGTGGCCGTCGCCAAACTAGGCCCCCCGGGAATCTTGGCCGTTATTGCTTGGGCTGTAATATTCCGAGGAATGGGCCATATGGTATACACATTTATGTATGTGGATGGTCGAGACGATTTTGATTTTTGAAAATCACCACTAAAATCAGGGCCCGCTTTCAAAGGCGGGCCATTTCTTTTGTATTTTTTAATGATTTCAGCTATAATCCCTCTTATGTTTGGCAAGAAGATCGGCATTGATTTGGGCACGGCTAACACCGTTGTTTTTGTGCCCGGCAAGGGATTTATCATTAACGAGCCCACAATTGTGGCGCTTATGCAACCCGATAATACCGTGCTCGCGGTAGGCGCGGAAGCAAAGGAAATGATCGGCCGCACCCCGGACGAGATCGTGGCATACCGCCCGCTCAAGGACGGCGTGATCGCGGATTACTATATTACGAAGGCCATGCTCACGTACTTTATCTCAAAGGCGTCGGGTTGGTTCAATATACTGAAGCCCGATGTCGTGATTTCCGTTCCGGCGGGCATTACGCAGACTGAACGCCGCGCCGTGATGAACGCAGCGCGTGAAGCGGGTGCGGGCAACGCATTCATTGTCCGCGAGCCGATCCTCGCCGCACTTGGCGCCGGCATTCCGATCAATGCGCGCAGCGGGAACATGATCATCAACATCGGCGGCGGAACGTCCGAGCAGGCGGTGATCGCGCTCGGCAACATCGTCTCATGGAACTCGCTTCGCATCGCCGGAAACAAGTTTGACCAGGCGATCATGGATTATATTAAAAAGAAATACGCACTCGCGATCGGCGAGCAGACCGCGGAACAGGTCAAGATCGAGATTGGTTCGGCGATGCCTACCAAGGAAAAGATGGAATATCAGGTGCGCGGACGCGACCTCGTGACCGGCTTGCCGAAGGATGTCGTTATCAACTCCAATGAGATCGCGGAGGCACTCAATCCGTTGCTGATAGAGATCGCGAGCAGCGTCCAGAACGTTTTCAACGTAACCCCGCCGGAGCTCGTGGCGGACATTATGGAGAAGGGGATCATTCTGAGCGGCGGCAGCGTCCAGCTCCACCACCTTCCGGAGTTCTTTGAACGTTTCCTTGGAGTGCAGGCGTACGTGGCGGAGGATCCGCTGTTCTGCGTGGCCAAGGGGACAGGCCTTATTTTGAACCATTTGGACACGTATAAGCGGACATTGCTGAATAAAAGATAAGAACATACTACGCGTTCGATGCCTATCATAGGACACGAAGCGATCATTAGCGATCTGAAAGGCCTTATTACCCGCAGTGCGCTGGGGCACGGTTATATTTTTGTTGGACCGGCGATGGTAGGAAAACGAACCGTTGCCGCTGGGCTGGGGCATTATCTTGAAAAAGGAGTCTATGAACCGGCCCGCAACGACAAACCGAACCGCGAGGATGGCGATCAAGAGGTTCTGCAAGACATGAAGATCATCGATCTTGCGTTCATGAAAATGCTCGACCCGGATGCGAGTGGCGATTCGATCGGTATAGACGCCACGCGTGAGGTGAAGAACTTCCTGTGGCAGCGGCCAAACGCGAGCCCGCGGCGCACGCTTATCATCGACAACGCCGAGTTGCTCACCATCGAAGCGCAGAATGCATTGCTTAAGATCACCGAAGAACCTCCGGCATCGTCGCTTCTTATTCTGGTCACATCTGACATTGAAAGCATTTTGCCGACGATCGTTTCACGCTTGCCGAAGATCTATTTTGGGGCGGCAACGCAAGCAGCCATAGAAACGTGGCTTGTGGAAACCGAAGGCCTTACCAGGGCAAAAGCAACGGCTTTGGCAAAACGCTCGCTCGGAAAGCCGGGCATTGCATGGCGGATCCTTCATGACAAGGCATTCCAAAAGAACTTGGAACTTGCGGAGGCGTTCCTTAAGACCGCGCCGGCCGGCCGGCGCGACTTCATAAAAAAGCTCATAGACCCGGACGATTTCAGTTTACGGACCTTTCTTGATGCGGTTATAATGACATTGGCATGGGAAACGCCATCAAAAGCAAAATCGGCTTTTTGGCACAAAACATTGAAATTATACGAGGGCGTGAATAATTTCAGCCTCAATCCGCGCCTGCAACTGGAAGCACTTATGAAATAACCATTAAATTTTTATCACACGCAAATATGACCATCTCCGAACAAATAACAAAAGACCTCGAAGGCGCGCTCGCCGGGGTGACGACAAAGCTAAAACAGGACTTCGCTCAGATCCGCGGCAACCGGCCGTCGCCGGACATGATCCAGGATATCCGGCTGAATCTCTACGACCAGCAGCTCAGCATACGGGAACTCGGATCGCTCAGCGTGCTGCCGCCGCGAACCATCCAGATCACCGTCTGGGATCCGGGCGCGATCGGCGCGGTCATGAAAGCGATCGATGACGCGCATCTCGGACTGTCAACGAACAACGACGGCAACACCATCCGCGCAACACTCTCGCCGCTTGGCGACGAACGGCGCGATGAAATGACGAAACTCGTCAAAAAAATATCCGAAGCGGCACGCATCCAAGTTCGCGCCCGGCGCGACGACGCAATGAAGCGCCTCAAGGACTCCGAGGGGAAGAAAGAGATCACCGAGGATGACGCGTATAAAGGCAAAGAAAGGATCCAAAAGGTGATAGACAAGGCGAACGGGGACATCGAGGCGATGGTGAACGGAAAGTTGGGGGAATTGGGAGAATAAAAAACGCCTCAGGAAGACTCCTCCTGAGGCGTTTGGTCAACGCGGTCGATCATCCAGCACGACGCCGCTATGGCGATGACAGATGCTATCCCCAATATTGTTACAATGACCATCCACTCGAAGAATGTCTTACCCCATACGGCGACGTGGAGGGATTCTGCCTTCATTCCGATCCTGAAAGATATATAGCTCGAAACGAAGAGGGCGGCATTTACCGCCATGCATATCCATCGCAAAATATTCTTCTTCATACCGGTCTCCTGAAGTTGGCGCTGGCATCATTAAAGCAGAAATTATGGCATTGCGTCAAGCTACCGTTTTGCCGGACATCTGATATACTTAGTAAGCTTTCACAGACCATCATGCTCATCGTTGTTCTTGTCATTGTCGGATTATCATTTTTGATCCTCGGCCACGAAGCCGGGCATTTTTTCGTGGCAAAATTATTCGGACTGAAGGTTGACGAGTTCGGCATCGGCTTCCCGCCGCGCATAACGGCGCGAAAATTCGGCGATACGGAATACAGCATCAACTGGCTGCCATTCGGGGGATTTGTGCGCATCAGCGGCGAGCGGGGAGAGTTTGAAGGGATCAATCCTGATGGTATGGATGCCGCCGCCCATCCGGGCGACGCGACACCAACAGGCGACGCGGACCAGGCGCGCCTCTTCTATAACCAGCCGGCGTGGAAAAAGAGCGCGATCGTACTTGCGGGCGTTTTTATGAACTTTATCCTCGGATGGCTGCTCATCGCCGCCGTGTTCATGATTGGCGTCCCGCAGACGCTTGTGATCTCGGCAACGCAGGCGGGTTCACCCGCGGCGGCAGCCGGATTGCAGTCCGGCGATGTAATCAAAGGCTACACTGATGCACAAAGCTTCATTAATTATATTGACGCAAATGAAGGCAAACCGGTCACCGTCACGGTCATCCGGAGCGATAAGGACCTGACCTTCACCATGACGCCACGGGTAAACCCGCCCGCGGATCAGGGCGCGCTCGGCGTAGCATTGGAAGAGGGCGGCGCGGCGCGGGAAAATTTCTTCGCGGCGCTGTGGAACGGTCTGCAGGATGCCGCGATCATCTCATGGCTCACACTTCAGGCGTTCTATGAATTGGTGAAGCAGATATTCATCCATGCCTCCATCCCCGCCGACGTCGTCGGGCCTGTCGGCATCTTTGGCATCGCGGAGGAAACCGGCAAGATCGGCCTTGCGTACCTTTTGCAATTTCTCGGGATCATCTCCATCAACCTGATGATCGTCAACTGCATCCCGTTCCCGGCGCTTGACGGCGGCCGGTTCCTCATGGTGATCGTAGAAAAAATAAAAGGTTCGGCGATGCCGTATAAAGTGGAAGCGTGGATCAACGGCATTGGCTTTGCTTTGCTGCTTTTATTGATGGTGGTGCTAACCGTGCGGGACATCCATGGGTTGTTTTAGGCGGTAAAAACCCTTCCCAAAAGCGCTATAATAGAGCTATGATCCAGCGCGGCATAGCTTCCTTCGGGCTCGATTCCGGCCACTGCCCGCCGTGGCTTTTTGAGCGCATGGTAAAGCTCGGACGCGAAATGATGTATGTGCTTGTGGCCGAATATGGCCCGGACGAATTCATCAAGCGCATCGCGGACCCGGCCTGGTTCCAATCGCTTGGCACGGTGCTCGCATTCGACTGGAATGCGAGCGGTCTCACCACCATTTTGACCGCGGCGCTGAAAGAGGCGATACGCGGACACGAAGCGGACTTCGGTATCGTGATCGCCGGCGGGAAAGGGAAGACATCACGCAAAACGCCGGACGAGATCATGGCGTGGGGCGAACGCCTGGCGCTGCCCGTGGCGCAGACGAACAAGCTTGTCTATAACTCAAAGATGAGCGCCAAGGTGGATTCCGCGCTCGTGCAGGACGGGTTCCAGCTCTACCACCATGCATTCTTCTTCTCGCGTGGCGGCGCGTGGGCGGTCGTCCAACAGGGGATGAACGCGGACCGTGGCACCGCGCGCCGGTACCACTGGTATTCGGAGAATGTGAACGACCTCGTATCCGAACCGCATTCGGGCATTTCTTCGCCGGTCACATTAAAGACCGTGCTCGATCTCAGCGCTGCAAAGAGCGACAAGACACGCGAGATATCCACCGAGCTTACCCACGCCGGTTATGCGACGCTGATGAAGGATATCACGCTCCTACGCAAATATTCCTCACGGCTTTCGCAAATGGCGAAGATCCAGATCGGCGGCGATGGCCGTCCGAGCCAGCAACTCACGCTGCTCAATCTCGAAACACGCGAGTTCAAATATCACCCCGTCGTACACGAGGATTTTGCCAAGAGCAAATATCTGGAGAAAATACTTGCGAAAGTGACCGACGAAAGGCCGGGGAGCTACGAAAAACTCCTGGCCACCGAAGGCGTGGGCGCAAAGACCATGCGGGCGCTCGCGCTCGTGGGCGAGGTCATCTACGGCGCATCGCCGTCATACGAGGATCCCGCCCGCTATAGTTTCGCGCATGGCGGCAAGGATGCCACGCCGTATCCCGTTGACCGGAAGACCTACGACGAGACGATCATGATGCTGGGCAAAGCCGTGCGAAAGACGCGCCTCCCGCTTGCGGACAAGCAGAAAGCGCTGGATCGGCTGAGTAACACCCGCACCGCACGCGGCGATATGTTATAATTTCAAATATGAACACATTGGTGCATGCCGACATTTTCTTTTTTGTGACGACGATCGCCGTCATCGTGGTAGCGGTCGCGCTCACCATCGCGCTCATCTATCTGGCAAACGTGTTGAGCGACATCAAAGAAATAACCAGGCAGGTGAAGGAAGAAACGGTATTGTTTCGCGAGGATATCGGCGAGCTGAGGGGTGATATCAAGAAAGAAGGGTTTCGTATTGAGCGTTTTATGATGTTCGCAAAGAACCTTTTCAAGAAAACGAAAGCAAGGTCGAAGAAATAATAAATTTTAATCATTTAATTTTATAACGAATATGGCGACAAAAAAGAAATCGGGGAGCGCAAAGGCGTGGGAGCTCGGCGGCGCGGTGACGGCGGCGGCACTCGCGGCTGCGGCCGGAGCCTACCTTCTCTCAGACAAAAAGACCAAGGCGAGAGCGAAGAAGTGGGTTGTAAGTGCGCGCAAGGAGGTAGCAAAGAATGCAAAGATCGCAAAAAAACTTGGTGCAAAAGAATATGCGCGTATCGTAGACCAGGCGATCAAACACTACGGCCCGCTCGAAAAAATGGCTGCGGCGGAAATGCTCGCGGCGGGAAAGGATCTGAAAGGGGAGTGGAAGCGTATCCACGCCGAAGCAAAAAAGATGGCGAGCAAGTATACACCGAAGAAGGCGGCAAAGAAAAAACCGGTGCGCAGGGCAAGGCCGACAAAAAAGGCGAGGGGATAAATTTAGCGGAGATCAACGGCAAAAAAGCTCCATTTCACTGGAGTTTTTTGTTATTTTACAATCTAGAGAGGAAGTCGCATCGGGACCTCCCTCGTCATTTTTTTTATTCATACCTCAACGCCTCGATCGGGCTTTTCCGCGCCGCCTGGCGGGCGGGATAGATGCCGAATGCGATACCGGTGACGCTCGAGACGGCAACGGCCAGCAGGATCGCCGTAAGCGGGAATTCAAAGGTCCATGCAACGGCAAAGACCTTCGTGATGACGAGCCAGGCCAGCCCAACCACCACGCCGCCAAGCGCGATGCCGATAATGCCGCCGATGAACGTGAGCATCACCGACTCAACAAGAAATTGCTGGAGAATATCGTTGTTCGTTGCGCCGACGGATTTGCGCAGGCCGATCTCTTTCGTGCGCTCAATGACGGATACGAGCATGATGTTCATGATGCCGATGCCGCCGACGATGAGCGAGATGGATGCGATCGCAGCCAGGAACAATGTCAGAATGTTCGTGATATTGCCAAGCAGCGAAAGCACGTCCTGCTGCGTCTCTATCGTAAAATCATCTTTATTGGGGTCGGTGATGTTGTGGTCCTGTTCTAAAATATTCTGCACGCGCGCTTTCACGAAATCGATGTTATATGAATCGTTCGCCTGCACCATCACGTCGGTAAAGTAATCCACGCCGAGCATCTGCTTTTGCGCGACCGTGATCGGAACCAGCACCAGATTATCCTGGTCGATGCCGAACGCCCCGGTGCCCTTCTTGGCCAGCACGCCAACGACGCGGAACTGGATGTTCTTCACCTGGATATATTGACCCACCGGGTCGGACCCGGCGCCAAAAAGCGTATCCGCGAGCGAGGAACCGATGACCGCCACGTGGTTATATGCCTGGACGTCCGCATCGGTGAACGGATAGCCGTTTTGTACGGCGAAATTACGCACCGTAAAGAAGTTCGCCGGAACCCCGTCGAACGTGGTCACCATGCTGTTGTCGCCGAACGCCGCGGTTGCCTGGCCGCGCGATTCCTCCGTCACCGCGGCGACCGACGGGTCGCGGCCGAGCGCGTCGACATCCTGTTGCTTCAAGCTTGTGACAATGATGCCCTGTGCCGCGGCGGGGGATGAGAATTTCCCGTTATTGGTTCCTCCGGGAAGGATAATGATCAAATTTGAGCCGAGCCCCTGCACCTGGCCCAAAATATAGTCCTGCGCCGATGCGCCGATGGACATCAGGATGATCACCGATGAGATGCCGATCACGATACCGAGCATCGTCAAAAGCGAACGCATCTTGCCGTGTTTGAGCGTTGCCCGGGAAGATTTGATAAGATCGCTTACGCGCATGTCAAATGATATTCGATCGTTATTTGAAGAATTCGTCCTTTGAGTGCCGGGGGTTCTTTACTTTCTCGTCGCTTTCCACCATGCCATCGCGAAGGCGGATGATACGATCAGCGAACTCGGCGGTGTTCGTCTCGTGCGTCACAAGGATCACCGTGCGGCCGCTGTGGTTCAACCCGTCAAGAATGGACATCACTTGGGCGCCGGAAACGGAGTCAAGATTGCCCGTCGGTTCATCGGCAAAAATGATATCCGGATCGTTCACCAGCGCGCGGGCGATCGCAATGCGCTGTTTCTGCCCGCCGGAGAGCTTTGCCGTTTCCACGTACAATTTTTCATCCAAGCCAACGCTATGCACGGCATCTTCGATCAATTTTTTCCGGCCGGATACCGGAACGTCGGAGTAGACGAGTGGGAGTTCAACGTTCTCATAGACGGTAAGCCGCGTAAGAAGATTGAACGACTGGAATACGAATCCGATGCTTTTATTGCGGATGCGCGCAAGCTCCACGTCGGAAAGATCATCGATCTTCTTTCCGTTGAACTCATAGCTTCCGCCGGTCGAACGGTCAAGAAAGCTTAAAATCTGCACGAGCGTGGACTTTCCGGAACCGCTCGGACCCATAATGGAGACAAAATCTCCTTTGTTGATCGTAAAGGAAACCCCGCGCAGCGCGGAAGTCACTTCTCCTTCGTCGGTATAATCCTTTTTAAGGTCTTTGACTTCGATCATCCAAAACGATCCCTTTTACTGAGTTTTTAATCCGATATTAATGACCTGTTCGCCTTCGGTCACGCCGGAAGTAATCTCCACATTGCCATTCTGATCGCGGATGCCAAGCGTCACCGGCACCTGCGTCTCGACGCCATTCTGTAAAATATCAACGAACGTGCCGCTCACGTTCTGCGCGACGGCGTATTGCGGAAGGATAAGCGCATTCTTGTCGGTCTGCGTCTTGATGTCCAGATTCGCGGTCAGACCGCTCTTGATACGCACATCGGGAGTGATAAATGATACTTTTACAAGATAATCAACAACGCCGCTCAGGATCGTTTCGGCCGGATCGATATAAAAAACCTTTCCGGAGAACGTCTCGCCGGGAAACGCGTCGAAGGTCATATCGACGGGGTTTCCGATCGCGACCTTTCCGATGTCCGTCTCCGGCACATAGGCGTCCACTTCAAAATTGTTTCCGGAAATAATGGATGTGATCGTTTGCCCCGCCACCGCGGTCTGCCCGATCTTGGCGTTCTGCACGGTGACAATGCCGTTAATAGGGGATGAAAGCGTCGCGTTCGCGATGCTCACCTTGATGTTCTGCACATTCGCCTGCGCCTGCTCCACCTGCGCCTGCTGCGCGGCGATCGCCTGCGGGGTGGATCCTGCGAGCGTCAGGCTCAGTTGGGCCTGTGCCTGAGCGACCGCAGCCTGTTCCGAAGCGATACTCTGCTGGATCGTATTGATAGCGCCCGCCGCACCGTTCACTTCCGTGATCGCATTCGTTACGTCGGTCTTATAGGCCTGCGCCGCGCTCGCCGAAAGGCCGCTCTCCTCCACGACAGCGGTCGCATCGGTGTTCAGCATTGTCGCGACAACCGAAAGATGGCCGGCGGTGCTCTGTAAAATTTGCGCCAATGTGGAGGTTCCCGCCGCGGGAGAAAGTGTATTGATCTCATTCTGCCATACGGCCAGCTCCTGTCCGACCTGGACGCGCTCCGCATTCGCATCGTTGACCACCTGCGAATCGCTGACCGAGAACGAAAGCTGGGGGTTGTTCGAATCGGGATTGTTATAAAACGCCCCGATCTGATTGCGTACCGCATCGCTCGCTTTGGCGTATGCATCGATGACCGCATTCGAAATGCCCGTATAGGTATTTGAAAGCGTCTGCTCCGCGGTCGCAAGGGCAGCTTTCGAAACCTGCACCGCCTGCGGCGTCGGTCCCGCCTGAAGCCCTTCAAGCGTCGCCTGCGCCGCGTCCACTGCGGCCTGCGCCTGTGCAAGCTGCGCCTGCAGGCTGCCCGTATCGAGCTGCACCAGAACATCGCCCGCGCTCACATTATCACCGGCATTTTTATATACCGCCGCAATGGTTCCACCCGCAGGGAACGAAAGGTCAAGGCTCTGGATCGGGGTCGTATTGCCGGTGACGCTGACCACTTCGGTGATCGTACCCCGGGTAACTCCCACGAACTGATATTTGCCTCCGCCGCGCGAAGCGACAAAAAAATAGCCCAGTGCGGCGACCGCCACCACTACCACCCCGATGATCATTTTTTTCTTCCCGAACCCGAAGCGTGCCATGATTGCGTTCATACGTTGTATTATACCATATAATCGGCCAAAATGGTATGGTTATCCACAGGGTAGTTAAGTAAGTGAATAATTATGGTATTATAATTAATCAATACCATCATCAATGGACAATATCATTGAAGTGCAGCATCTGGTCAAAAAATTCGGTGATTTCACCGCCGTGGATGATATTTCCTTCGACGTCAAAAAAGGCGAGATTTTTGCGTTTTTGGGACCGAACGGGGCGGGGAAGTCCACCACGATAAAAATGCTGACCACGATCCTGAATCCCACGGGCGGCGACATCAAGCTGAACGGCCACGACGCGAAGAACGATGCCGATGCCGTGCGCCGCTCGTTCGGCATCGTGTTCCAGGATCCAAGCCTGGACGATGACCTTACCGCGCTTGAAAACATGGATCTCCATGGCGTGCTCTATGGCGTCCCGCGCAAGATCCGCAAAGAACGGATCGAGCAATTGCTCAGTTTCGTTGAGCTTTGGGATCGACGCGACAGCCAGGTAAAGGAGTTTTCCGGCGGCATGAAGCGCCGCCTTGAGATCGCACGCGGGCTTTTGCATCATCCTGCGGTATTGTTCCTTGACGAACCGACTCTTGGCCTCGATCCGCAGACGCGCAATCATATGTGGAGCTATCTTCAAGACCTTAACGAAAAGGAGGGGGTCACGGTGTTCTTTACTACGCACTATATGGAAGAGGCCGAGCGCATCGCGCAACGGATCGCCATCATCGACCATGGGAAGATCGTCGCGTCCGGCACCGCAGCGGAGCTGAAATCACGGACAAAAACCAATTCGCTTGAAGACGCATTCCTTAAACTGACCGGCACGGTGATCCGCGACGAGGATGCGAGCACCACCGACAAGATGCGCGCGCATGGCAGGATGTGGCGCGGAGGAAGGCGCTAGCGCGACAAATTCCAATATCAAACCCAATGAAAACTATCTATATTTTATGGCTCCGCGAGATCAAGCGCTATTTGCGCTCGAAGTCGCGCATTATCGGTTCGCTCGGCCAACCGCTCCTCTTTTTGCTCGCGCTCGGCTACGGCCTCGGTTCGGTATTCGCAAAAGCGGGGGAGGGAAACTATTTTGAATTCCTTGCGCCCGGCATCATCGGCATGAGCATCATTTTCACTGCAATATTCTCCGGTATTCAAATGATCTGGGATCGGCAGTTCGGATTCCTTAAAGAAACGCTCGTCGCGCCCGTAAACCGGCTCAACATCATGATCGGCCGCACGCTCGGCGGCGCAACCGTCGCCACCATGCAGGGCCTGCTCGTGCTCATACTGGTGACGATCTTCGGTTTCCGCCCGTATAACTGGGCGCTCGTGCCCGTGGTGATCCTTTTCATGTTGCTCGTCGCACTCCTTTTCGCCGCGCTTGGCGCCGCGATCGCTTCGCTCCTGGATGACATGCAGGGCTTCCAGCTCATCATGAACTTCCTCGTTATGCCGCTCTTTTTCCTTTCCGGAGCACTTTTCCCGCTTGACGGTCTGCCGGCCGTACTGGCTGGAATTGTTAAATTCGACCCGCTCTCGTACGGCATCGATTCGTTCCGGATATTGCTTGTGAACAACGGCAGCTTCGGTCTCGGCACGGATTTTGCCGTGCTAGCCGTTGTCACCGCCGTATTCCTCGGACTTGGAAGCTATTTCTTCTCAAAGATACAGATATAAAAAACCCGGCCGCTCAATGAAGAACGGTCGGGTAGTGAAGCCAAATAAGCTGGTAAACAAGAATATCCCCGGTGATCGTCGCCGCAATGACAAACAGCACGGCAAGCGGAGCAAAGATCGCATGCCGCGCCGGATCTTTCCTGCCGTTGAACATGAAGGTTAGCGCAAGAAAGAGGACCAGAAAAACCAGGATCGGCGCGTGGACCCATTTAAAGAAGGGTGAGTACGGCAGCTTGAGGATGTGGATCGTGGTATCAATGATAGCCACGATCACCGCCATCGCAAATAGCGAACGTTTTCCCAGCCGCTCATGGCGAACATTGTCATTTTCACGGGAAACGCCGCAGCGTGCTCTCTGTTGCTGAAGTTGCCTGCCGCGAACCGCGGTCACGATAAAGAATCCCGCCTGGATTAGCGACAATCCCCAAATGAAAACAGCTATGTCGTGCTGAAAACCGATGGACATAACAACCTCCCTAAAGTGGTGCGTTTTTATGCTTGTAAAACCGTAATGCCTTTGCATAGCATACCCCACCTTCTACGCCATTTCAAACGAAAGGAGTATACTATTCATATGAAAATAGAATGGAATAAAGTAACGTGGTATTCAAAGCTGCTTGCGCTGGCGCTTTTCGTGGCGTTGCCATTCATCGGATTTTATTATGGAACGCAATACGGAAAGACGATCACGGAGATCGGCAAAGTGCAGACAATGGGCATCGGCGGTACTGGCACCAACACAAGCGCGGCATACTACAACAATCCCGCCGAATGGCAGACCGACGCCAACAACATGAATGGGGGATTCAGCATCGCATACCCGATTGATTTCGATACGCAGGATAATTATTCAGCCACGCCGTCCGTGGACTGGCGCCTGGGTGCCAATGGTGCGCCAGGAGTAAAATATTTCATATTGACCGTGCCGCGCGCGTTCGAACCGCAAACGAACTTTGTTGACGCGAAGCTCACTATCGGCGCAAGCGCCAATAGTGCCGCCATCGCTGATTGCATGGCCGCGGATCAGAGCGGGGGACCGGCGACAGCCACCTCGACCGCAATGGTCAATGGCACCTCTTTTACCGTTTTCAACTCTGCGGGGGCCGGCGCGGGGAACTACTATCAAACCACAAGCTATCGCACGCTCCATGCAGGAAAATGCTACGCGGTCGAATACACGGTCCATTCTGCCCAGATCGCAAATTATCCGTCATCATACAATCTGAAACCATTCGATGAACAAAAAATAAATTCGCTCATGCAAACCATCATCGGCACGTTCAAATTTCAATAACTCATCAATCAACAATGAATAAAACAAATAAAATAGTCGTAGTGGTGGTGCTCGCGCTCGTTGTGCTCTTTGGCGTAGGACAATTTTTTGCCGGCCTCGCACCGATCAATCCTTCGATAGTAAATCAAACAACCTCCACCGCTTCGCAGACCCCGCCGGCGACGCCCGCCACACAGATCATCGCATATGTTCCGCCGACGCCCGCCAGTTCCACGCCGGTGAAAAGCGGCTCCTGCTGGACGAATTCCATCGCCGCCCCATTCCGAGCCGATGCCTGGCGCTGTACGGTAGGAAACAGCATCAGCGACCCGTGCTTTGAGATCCCGGGCAGTACAAGCACCTTGCTCTGCGATATCAACCCGACCGTGCCGGCCTCCACTTCCACATTCGTACTCAAACTTACCAAAGCGCTTCCGGCGTCGCAGGTCCCACCCGGCCTTCCGCCCAATAACTGGGCATGGCTCGTGCAGCTTGGCGATGGCACGCTCTGCACGCCATTCACCGGAACCCTTCCCATTACCGCTACCGGCGATGCGGCCAATTACGGCTGTGCACCCGGCCCGCTCGGCAAGGATGTTCTGATCTTTGGCGGACTCAATGCTTCCACGAGCGCCTGGACCGCAGAAGTGGGCACCATCGTAGAATCAACATCAAGCATGCCGACCATCGGCAGTTCTTCTACCGTCCCAGTCAGTACTGTCTGGCAATAAAGATCAAAAAATAAAAAACTGCGGGTTTGCCGGACTATCATGCCCAAGAGGCAAACCCGCAGTTTTTTAATATATCGATCGTTATTGCACGCTTGTAGAAGCGGTCGCGGTAGCATTCGCGCCCGCGGAAACCTTGAAGGTCCTGAGAGCTTTGATGATCGCAAGCGCATCGGTGCGCGCGGCAACAAAATCCTGTTGGGCCGCCTGGATCTTTGAGCGGGCAGCCTTCAAAGCCGCCTCATTTGACGCCATGACGGTCTTATTGCCGTTATCCGGCTTGAGCGAAACAACTCCCGCGATCGCCGCATTTGCCTGCGTGTTACCGTCAGCGATCTTGGCGTTCATGTCGGCGAGGGCCGAAGCGGCGGCGGTCGTATTATTGCCGGCCGTCTGCGCCTCCGAGATGCGCGCCGAAAGCTTGGCGCTAAGATTGGTCAATATGCCCGCGATCGTAAGAGCTCGGCCACCTGCGGCTTCGATCGTCGCCTGCGGAAGGATCAGCGCAAAAATGCGATATGAAGCGATGATGGACTGCACGTCAGCCTTAAGGCTGCTTGTATTGTTCGCCTGGGCATCGGCAGCGATCTGCGCCTGCAGGGAATTCATCGCAGCGATCTGCGCCTGTATCGTAGCGGAGAGATCGTTCTTCTCCGTCGCTGAAAGACGAATGACGTTGCTCAGCCGCGCACTCAACGCGTTCATTGCATTGATACGGCGGGTGATCTCCGCATCGGCACGAGTGGTGATGTTCTTAATACGGGTGGCAAGGGCGGCATTAATGGCGGCGCCGACGCCTACTCCGGTGCCGGACACCGATCCGGATGCGCCCGCGCTCACTCCAAGCCCGACGCCTGCCAGCGCAAAGGCGGGAGATACCGCTCCGGCAATGATCGCAAGCGCGGCTCCGATCGATGCGGCCATGGTAAGATATTTTTTATTCATGATCGTTTGATATAGTTACATTTATCTGGTATCTGGTCTTTGTTGCGCTATTGTACCTGCTGCACGGGCTGATCGTTCATGCTTTGAGTCACACTCGCGTTATCCGAGCTCAACCCGTTCATTTGGGCGTTGAGACTCGTCATATCCTGATTAATTGCCTGATCTGAGTTGCCCTGAGGGTAAGCAGTCTGCGTGCTGGACGCCGTACTGGACGCCGCGCCGGCAGCGGTGGAGGTTGGGGCGGTATAATTCTCGCTCACCGGACCTCCGCTCCGGCTTGCCATCCACCACCAGATTCCGCCAACCACGATCACGACAACAACGATCCACAAAATTATTTTTACGGTCTTTGACATGATAGAGATATGATTATAATTTTTTGTTTTTTAGTACTGGTCACCAACAGGAGAAACACACCGTCTTGTGATATTCGACCTTTCGAATGCGCCGCTCCCTTTGAACATTCATTATAATCCATACCGCAAGATGATACGGAAGAGCCGCTGTGGATGTTCCATCCAGCCCTATTTTTAGCCGATTTTCCCTATAAATATGCCGCCTTTTTAAGCCAATCCTCGTTTTCCCATTCCCACAGCCGCTTGGCGCCCAGGAACGCAGTGAAGTCGTTTTGCCAGTAAGGAAACTCCTTCAGTTCAATGTCGCCGTAGAGCTCGCCCCATTCGTGCACGCACCCGCGCATCGCCGCGTTGCGCCAATCCGTTTTGATCTTTTCACGGCCGCCCTTCACGCGCCGGATCGCGCCGCACCGCACGCACTTTTGTATCTGGTCGATCTTTAAGATCCAGCGCGTCGAAAGATCTTCGAATTCGTTCCTGAGCGCGTCCATGTACGCGGATGTCTGCAGGCAATAGTCGCGATAGATGGACTGCGACGTTTTGATATCCAAAACGCCAAGCTTGCCGCCGATACGCGCGATCGCATCCACCGTGCCGGCATAGCGATGATCGCGATTGACGATGCGCCGCTCCACACGATCAGGTGTCACCTCGATATGATTCTTCTCAAAAAATTCCCGGAACGACCGCACCGCGGGCGCGACCTCGGCGGGAATCTCGCGGTCGTGACCAAGCAAAAGCGCCTCCACCGCTTCGTGCAGCATCGTACCTTCTTCGGCCGATCGTTCCGTGGCCTCTTTCGCCGCGCGATAGCTCTTGGCCTCGCCGTAATAATAATAGAGCGCCGGCTTCGCCTTGATCGTCACGATCTTCGTAACGCGCGGATACCAGTCGCCATCGATCGTATAGCCGCATTGCTCCTTAAAATCATTGAGGTCCTTGAATTCGTCGAACATATTATTTACTTTAACAATCTGCCGGTAAGATCGGAAATATCTCCGGCGCCCATCATTACGACAACGGAGGAGTGGGCGAATTTTTTTACGAGGGGCACGTCGCGAAGCGCTTTCATGACCGCCTCACGCACCCTTGCCGGCTGATGAAGGTAGAATACCGGCTTTTCTGGCGTACGCCCGATAAGCGCTTTTACCAAGGCCTCGGAATCGTGCGGATATTTTTCATCGCGCCCGAGCACTTTATAGAGCGGCATGATGAAAACGATATCAGCCGCATCGAACGCCGACGCAAAATCTTTAAATAGCAGCTCCAACCGTTTTGCCTGATGCGGCTGAAAAACACAGACCAGCGGCGACCGCGGAAATTTTTCCCTGAATGCGGCGAGTGTCGCGCGGATCTCCGTCGGATGGTGCGCATAATCGTCGTAGACGGGGATTTTAGTGTTTTTTAACGTTCCCTTGAGCTCCATTCGCCGCCACGCGCCGCGATACGAACCGATCGCCGCCAAAGTTTTCTTTTCAGGAATTTTTAATATCGCGCCGAGCTTGGCCACCGCAAGCGCGTTCGAAATATTGTGCGCGCCGGAGATCGGAATGACCTTTTTTATGCGCCGCGCTTCCGTAGCATCACCACGCAGCGAGAACCAGACCACCTTTAGTTCGCGCTTTTTTGCCAGCCGCGATATTGCCGCGCGCAACGAATAAAGCGGCGCGTCGTCACGATTCAAAATCAATATGCCGCCGCGCCGTGTCCGTGCCAAAAATTTTAAAAACGCGCGCTTGGCGTTCGCAAACGTCTTATAAAAATCCATATGCTCGCGATCAATGTTTGTGACGATCGCGATGGCAGGGGAGTAGTCCAGGAACGCGGCGTGAAAATCGTCCGCTTCCAGCACGAGATACGGCCCGCGCCCGATTCGGATATTTTTTCCGCCGAGATCCGCCATTTTAGTACCGACCAAAATGGTCGGATCCAGTCCTGCGCGCATGAGCGCAAGCCCGGCAAGCGCGGTGGTGGTGCTTTTGCCATGCGAACCGGTGATTGCGATCGTCTGATAATCTTCCGTGATCCGCCCCAGTGCCCTGGCATAGGGGAGAACCACGATTTCTTTACCAGCCCGCGCGGCGGACTCCGCGGCCACCAATTCAGGGTTATCCGGGAGAATTGCCCTATTATAGATAACCAGCTGCGTACCGGCCGGTATACTGCCCTTTTTATGCCCAATTTTGACCTTTACGCCGTCTTTTATGAGCTCTTGTGTCATTGCCCCCTTTGTCGCGTCAGAGCCCGAAACAGACCATCCATGGGCAAGGAAATATCGAGCTAAACCGCTCATGCCGATGCCGCCGATACCAATAAAATGGACGCGGGGAAGGGACGGCCTTTTTGGCGGGAAAATGCTCATACTGATGGATATCATTATAACTCCTTTTTAAAGTTGTTGAAAAAATATTGCCTTTGCGGTAGTATGCCAATAGCAAACCATATGGGCCCAGAAGTCGTGGATGAGGGTGACATAAGGATGCACTGGGGTTGTTTACCTGGTCAACATCAAGTACCATCAGCTGAGCTGCGGTTTGTAGGACAGCGATGTCCACATAAACAACGATCCGTAGAACCGCTGAAAGTCGGCTCGCGCACAGCCGCCGATTGGTGAGGTTCGAGGCCAGCGAAAAACTCAGGCAGGCACTGAGAAAGAGGCTGTAAGGCAGTCATCAGGCGAGAAGAACTCGCTGCTCATATGGTTTACCGGGAGGACCGCAAGTCCTCCCATTTTATTTACTGATATGTTGAACCCAAAAAATCAAGTGGGTTCACGTCGCGTCCCTGCGGATAGGGACCACAGCCATGCGCAGGCGCCATACTGAAGCTCCCGCTTTGGAAAATCGAGAAATGGAGATGCGTACCGGTCTCGTCGCCGGTCGCGCCAACGGTGCCGATGAGCTGCCCCTTTTTGACCTGTTCGAGCGGCACCACCGGAATTTGGGCGAGGTGCGCGAACATCAGAACGAGGTGATTCGTGTCATCCTCCACGACAACGAAACGCCCGAATGCGCGGCGCGGACAATAATTATCCTGGTTGCCTGTCGCGACCACAACGCCGTCGGTAGGCGAATAGATGGGCGCGCCATAGTCGGCGGCAATATCAATGCCGTTATGCCAGCCGCCAATATACATGTACGACCATGGCGTGCGGCCATAGCCCTGCGTGATGTACTTGTAGCCGTCGCCGCCCTTATCGAAAATACTGAAGTTGATCGACCTAAGCCCGCCGACGGCGGTATCGGCACCGGTGACGGGGGCGATTGACGGGAGGAATGACGAAAACGATCCCGCGCCGATGGCATTGCCTATGGAAGCGACCACATCGTAGCCAATGGCGATCACCAGGATCACAAGAAAAATAAAACCGATACGTTTTAACATATGCGTATGGTTATTCTGCCTGAATCCGCGCCGTTAGGGAATAGAGCCTTTGTTTTGTCTTATCTGTCGCCCAATATACCTTTTGTGTCAGATATATAGGAAAATACCATTTAATTCACCTTTAATGATCTTCTATTCCTGTCTTAATGAAACAATCCCAATAGCCAATCCACCACGCTCTTTGCCAATCCAAGCGCCCAAGAAAAAACACTGAGTATCGCATAAAATATCCCCGACAAGTGTACGCCCGAGATCCCGTAAAACCAGTTATCAAATTGGCCGAACCATTGGGTCAAAATGTTTTGCACGCCGTCCTGCAGGACGGGTCCCATATTGATCGGCTGTGGCAGCGGCACCCCCTGGCCATTGGTGTTGATGGTCGTATTATTATTGAATTTGAGCTCATTTATGAAGTTTGTGAACGGCGAAATGATATTCTGCAGCGAACCGGCGACATCATAACCGCCGGAACCGTTCGTAGGAGCGGTCCCGGTCGAACCGACCGCGTACGCGCGTGCCTGCGGCGCGCCGGTAAAAAATAAAGACAAAATAAAGACGGCAACCACGCCCGGAGCCGCCGGCGCAAAGAACATCGAAACGTTCTTCTTCATATTTTTTATTATAACATTTTACAGCGCCACACGTGCCGGTCTACGCCTCGGCCTTCTTGATGGCAGCATCAATGCGCTTAAGCGATTCATTGCGGCCAAGCACTGCCATGATCTCGATCGGGTCGGGCGAATTCGCCTGGCCGGACAACGAGACACGCAACGGCCACAGTACCACTCCCCTTGCGCGCTCGCCGACGATCACCGGCAGCGAACCGGCCAGGGTCTCATGGTCGAAATCATCCGCCGACATTTTTTCCAGCACGCCGCGCACATGCGCAAGCACTTCGGCAACTTCCCTGAGCGTGGATGAATCCTTCCAGATCAAAAGCTTCGGCTCATATTCCGGCACGGCGAAGAAGAACGCACTCGCAGCCGCAAGATCGTCAAGCGTCTTTGCGCGCGCGATCTGCACGGCGATGACGCGCTTGAGCATTACTTCATCGAGCACCGTGATGCCGTGCTTTGCAAAGAACGGTGCGGCGAGCTTCGCCACTTCCGCCACCGGCATCGCTTTGATATGCTCGCGGTTCAGCCAATCCAATTTTTCCTCATTGAATACCGCGCCTGACTGCTGAACGCGATCAATATCGAACTCCGCGATCAGCTCCTCGCGCGAGAGCACTTCTTTGTCGCCCTTCGGATGCCAGCCGAGCAACGCCAAAAAATTGACCATCGCATCCGGCACGTATCCCCGCTCGCGGTAATTGAGCAATGCCAGGTCGGCAAACCGCTTGGACATCTTGCTCCGGTCGGCGTTGAGGATGAGCGGAATGTGCGCATAGACCGGTTCCGCGAACCCGAGCGCACGCTGCATCAGGATCTGCTTCGGCGTGTTGGAGAGATGATCCTCCGCACGGATCACGTGCGAGATCTGCATGAGCGCGTCATCCACCACGACCGCAAAGTTATAGAGCGGACTATCGAGATCCTTCGCGATGATGATGTCCCCGAAAAGCGCGGCGTCGAACATGACCTTTCCGCGCACCAGATCCTTGAACTCAATTTTTATTTCCGGAATCTTGAAACGGATGACCTCCGGCTTCTTACCCTCCGGCGGCGCTGCAAGATTGCGGCAATGGCCGCCGTACTTCGGCGGGAGCCCCTGCGCAAGCATCATCTGGCGCTGCGCTTCGATATCTTCCTTGCTGCAGTAGCAATAATACGCGTCGCCGCTCTCAAGCAGCTGCCGTAAATATTTTTTATAGATCTCCGTGCGCTCGCTTTGGCGGTACGGGCCGAACTCACCGCGCTCGCCGCCGAGCGGCAACTGGCCGCCCGCGCCGATCGGTTCCGGACCTTCATCCCAATCCAACCCAAGCCAGGAAAGCCCCTGGAGCAGTTCGTCGTCGTAGCGTTTTTCAGAGCGTACTTTGTCGGTGTCCTCGATACGCAGCACGAACGTACCGCCATACTTGCGCGCGAACAGCCAGCTGAAAAGCGCCGTGCGGACGCTGCCGACGTGGATCGGTCCCGTCGGACTCGGCGCAAAGCGCACCCGAATCGATTTTCCTGCAATTTTCGGCGCGGCAGCTTCCATAACTCCCCTATTTTAGCACGAAAATGAGGAATGGGCTAGGGACTCCCTACTTCGAGCTTATCATCATCAGCCCCTCCGCGATCTTTTCCGCAGCGCCGGGGATAAAGAACGCGAGCGAGGCGGCGCTCATCTTGGCGCGCAGGTCATTGTCGGTCAGAATGGTTTTGAGCTGGGTGAAGAAGATGCCGGGCAAAAGATTCGCCTCTTCAATGACGACCGCCGCGCCGGCGCTGGCGAACTCGTAGGCATCCACACGCTGATGGTCATTGGCGGATTCGGTAAGCGGGATAAGGATCGCGGGAAGGCCGAACGATGCGAACTCGCACACCGAACTGCCGGAGCGTGCCACGACAATGTCCGCGGCACAGAGCGCGGTCAGCATGTCGGTGTCTTTTAAATACGGCACCGGCACATAACGGAATGATACCGGCGCATCCGCAAGCGCCACCTTGGCCAACCTTTCCACTTCCGCAAAGTTGCCGGCACCCGTCTGGTGCAGAACCGACGCAAGGCCGATAAATTGCTGAATGTTCGCAAGCACGAATTCATTGATACGCATCGCACCCTGCGAACCCCCGAGGATCAGTACGAGCGGCTGGGTCTTATCAAATCCCATGATCTCTTTTGCTGCCTCGCGTGAAACGCGCTCACCAAGCAGTTCCGCCCGGAGAGGCGACCCCACGACCGCCGCTTTATCGGCACGGAAGAACGCGGCGGCGCGGGCGAAGCTCAGAAACACGCGCGTGGCAAAGCGGCCGGAAGTGACATTGGTGAGCCCGGGCTGAGCGTCGGAATCATGGATGGCAACAGGGATGCGATAGAACCACGCGGCAACAACGACGGGCAGGGCCCCGGTGCCGCCTTTGGAAAAAACAACGTCCGGCATAATGAAAAATAGCTTCCACAGCGCCTGGATGAATCCGATCAAAAATTTTGGCGCGTCCAGAAAATTTTGCACGGACATGTAGCGGCGCAGCTTTCCCGCAGCGATCGGATGGACGGCAATGCCGTGCCCGGCAAGGAGCGCACTATACTCATCCTTCGGGCCGAGATATAAAAACTCCGCTGGCGCATTGAGCGCGGTCAGCCGTTTTTGCAGCGCCTCCACCACTGCAATGATCGGATAGATATGTCCCCCGCTCCCCCCGCCCGTGAACACCACGCGAAATTTTTCCATGATCTTTTAATGATTGCCGTTCCGTTAATTATACCTTGTGACGTTCAGCGATATGCCGCCCATCGTGATGAAGACCGCAAGCGCGGTACCGCCATAGCTTACGAATGGCAACGGCACGCCGGTGAGCGGAATGACGCCGGAGATGGACGCCATATTGACGAATGCCTGCAGGGCGATGACCGTGCCGAAGCCGATCAATATGAGCTGGCCGAACCGGTCGCCGGCGCGTTTCGCCAGCCAGAACATGCGGAACGTGACGATCGCAAAAAGCGCAACGAGCGCGCCGGCGCCGATAAAGCCGAGTTCTTCAGCCACGACCGCAAAAATAGAATCATCGATCGGCGCGGGAAGATAGCTGTCTTTCGTGGCCGATTGGCCGTATCCTTGTCCGGTGAGCCCGCCCGAACCGATCGCGATCAGCGCCTGGTTCAGCTGATAGTTCTGCCCCTGCGTATTTTTGCTCTGGTTAAGAAACCCGGTGACGCGCGCGAGGCGATATGGCGTCGCGACAACGAGAATTGCCACTCCGGCAACGGCGATCGCGATGATGCCCAAAATATATTTCAACGGCGCGCCGCTTACGAAGTACACGACGAGGCCGGAACACAGAAGGATCGCAACAGTGCTCGTTGCCGGCTGGAACACGAGCAGGACCGCGATAAGCCCGGAGATGACCGCGAAGGGCAGGAGTCCCGACTGGAAATCGGTGGCGCGCTTCTTCGAGTTGGAAAGCCACGCGGCAAGATACATAATATAGGTGAACTTCATCAGCTCTGCGGGCTGGAAGCTGAGCGGGCCGAGCCGAAGCCATCGGGTGGAACCGCTGGCCGCCGTACCAAGCGGCGTAAACACGAGCACAAGTGCTGCCATACTGACCAGCAAAAGTACGAATGCGATATTTTTGAACTTATAATACGGAACGAAATAGGCAACAAGGAATCCCGCCAGGCCGACCGTAAGGCCGAACTCAAGCTGGTGCTCCAGATAATAATAACTATTGTTGAAAAGCTGCTTGCCAAGGTCCGACGAAGCGGACGCCAGCATCGCAAGGCCAAAAACAAGAAGTATGCATAACGCCGCCATCAAAAAATAATCCGGCGTGCCTGCATTCGTTCGTCTGGTCCGTGCCATGCGCTATGATATTTTTTTTCCCACCGGACGGCGAAGTGTTTTCCCGGAAAGCACGGATTGGAACTCGCCCTGTTTTTCGACCACGCGACCGTTCACGACGGCGAACTTTATTTCACCGGGGCGGAAACACACCAGATCCGCAAAATTCCCTTCCGCGACGGCTCCCCTGCCCGCGATGCCGAATTTTTTTGCCGGATCCAGCGTGATCTTCCGCACGGCGTCTTCGAACGACATAAGCGACCGCTCCTCGGCGAGCGAAAGGAACGAGGAGAACGTAGCGGTGGTCCGCGCGGACTTGAAATGCTTTTTTCCCGGCATCTCCGCGGTGATGCTCGGCGCGGCGGAAGCGATGAGGCTCCGCTTGCTCTCGATCGCGCGCGCGATCAGGTTCGCATCGAGATTCTTATAGAGCACGCTCCCCTTCAGCTGCAACGCCTGCATGAGGCGTATGAGCGCGTCGCGGCTGTCCTTCACCTCATACATTTCCCTGACTTCCTTCAATGACCGCCCTACGAGAATATCGTTTCCCGGCGCCTGTGCGATGATAAAATTCCGTTCGTCGAGCGGTGGAATGTCTTTGATGATGCGCGGCAGAAGCCACTCATCCTGGATATTGGCGGCCATCACCTTGAGCCCGCCTGTCTGCGCCCACTCAGGCAGGAAGGTATAGATCGGCATGAGAGAGCTCGTTGACGGGGAAATATCAAAATGCAGGTCGACATCCGCAGGAAGCTCCTCGATGAGCGCAAGCGCTGACTCATATTCCTTTTCCGCACCGAGCACCGGGCCGAAGTGGCTGATAAGGGTGGACACGCCGGTCTCTTTTGCGAGCTTGATCGCTTCCTCCACCGCCGCCCTGACCCCGGCGCCGTCCTGGCGAAGATGCGTCGCATACACGCCCCGGTATTTCTTTACGATCTCCGCGAGCAGACGCAGTTCCGCATACGGCGTCTTGCGCGCATGCACATAGCCAAGCCCCGTCGACAATCCGAATGCACCCTCCTGTAGCGCAGCCTCGAGCGTACGCGCGAAAACGCTAAGCTCGTTTTTGGTAAGGTCACGAAGCGACTCGCCCACGATCGCGCGACGCACGGTCGAATGGCCGACGAGCGTCCCGAAGTTCACCGCCGCCGGACGCCTGTCCATCACCGCAAAAAATTCCGCCATCGTATGCCAGTTGACGTTGATGCGATCCGTGTCGCCCCATTTTTGGATGGATTCGAGCGAACCATACAGAAGCGGCGCGAGCGAAGCGCCGCACATCCCGCCCATGATTGTCGTCACCCCCTGGCGTATGAAATCTTCCTGGCCTGGACTGTCAAAAAGGGTAAGATAATGGTCGGATGCGGTGTCGCAATCTATAAAACCGGAACTGAGAAATGCTCCCTGCCCATCCAGTACCACGGCGGCATTTTTATTGGGAAAATTCCCGATCGCGGATATCTTATTATCGCTCACAAAGAGATCGGATACGCCGCCCGCTTTGCCGACGATCTGGACGTTCTTTATCAAGAGTGTCATGTCTACTTATTATACAACAAAAAAGAGCCGCCTTTGGGCGACACTATCGCCGCGTTCGTGGATGATGCCAGATGCGCGAGCATCGCCTTCGTCGGCACGCTCGCGGTGCCCTTCACTCCCGGCATAACGACCACCGTTTTGGGGGCAACAGCGCGCAGGAACACGTCTCCGGCGGCGGTACCCACTCCGGGAAACGGCGCCTTGAGGATGTTTGCGCGCAAATCCGTCGCGTTCGTGCCATTGCCTCGCGCAATCAAGGCATTCTCAACATTTGCACCCATATCGGCAGCAAGCAACACGGTGAATGCAGGCGTTGCAACCCGCTGGACGATCCCGGTATCGCTCGGGTCCGCGCTATGCGCAAAATCGCCGTCCGGCGAAAGAATGTCTATAGCGGCATCGGTGCCATACCGAATACGATCTCCCGCAGCTATAGTGATGAGTGGAATATGTTTTGTGACGATCGCAGTCATCAATTGCTGCCACTCGGTCTTATGCACGGCATCGCTCCGGCCGTTATATAAAAACGCGCCAATGGTATAGTGCGCGAGAAGGTATTGATATCCCCCGTAATCCGCAGATTGCGGGGAGGAAATGATCGCAAGGTCAATGTATTGTCCGACGTTGGGCGGCATCACTGTTTGCAATTCGTTCACGATGGCATTATCGGAACCCGCGTCAGTAAGCACGGTGATGCCGCCCGGCAACACAAGCAACGACGACGCGCCCTGTGTCACGGAGAAAAAATAGATGTGCGACGCGCCCGCGCTGCCACTGCCGCCACCATTTCCTCCGCTCCCGCTCGCCCGCGTGCGAACATCCAAAAAGATCCTTTCCCCTACCGCCGCGGAAAGCACAATGAGCGCCAAAATGACGAGTGCGCTCCCGATGTCAATTATTATTTTGCGCTGGCGCGCCATAGTAATAGGTAAAAACAATGAGTGCGCCGTAATAGAATGCGATCGCGAACGGCGAACCGAATACCGCCGGCATCGGCACGGCGGCGATGCTGAACAAATGGATGACAAAAAGTTCATATTGCATGAGCACGCCCACAACCTGTACCGCACAGAACGCGAGCGGCGGGAAGATGCTGCCAAGCACGGTGGTAAGCCCGCCGAATGCGAACACCGCGAGCCACGGGATCATGATAAGAACATTGGAGATGAACGACGTCAGCGAAAACTCGCCGAACGTATTTATCACGACCGGCAGGATCGCAAGATTGGTGGTCAGTGAAAGCATCGCGTGTTCTTTCCATTGCAACACTCCCCCGTCGGTCCAACGGAACAGATTATTGACCGGATCGGCAAGGTAATAGATGCCGATGAAGCTTAGAAATGAGAGCTGGAATCCGGCATCGGTGAGGAGTGTCGCGTCCGCAAGCACCATACCGAGTGCGGCGAACGCCACTGCGTGCCGCGGACTGAACACCTTTCCCGTCCCGCGTGCGATGACGGCGAACGACCCCATCACCGCCGCGCGTACCGCGGAAACGCCGGCGCCAGACGCGAGCACAAAAAGTGCGACCACGCCAAGCGTGACCGCGAGAAGCCACCGGCGCGGCAGGCGATCCTTGAGCACCGCAGCGAGCGCGGCGGTGATAAGCGCGATCTTGTATCCGAACATATTCACGATATATGTCGTACCCGATATCTCCATCTGGGCTCTGAGCGCGGCGCTTATCGTACCCGTCGTACCGACCATGATCCCGGCGAGGAGCGCGGCCTGATCCGGCGGCAGCATCTTTACGATCTTCCTTATGATGGCCTCCTTGAGATCGATAAGCCACTCCCTGAGCCAAAACCCTTCGTGTTGCGCGACCACGCGCAATCGCGGCAGGAATACCGCCGGCGACGCGCCAGGATCTTTTGAGGCATCCACCGATCCGTTCACCCATAGCTCGTCGCCGTAATGAAATGAGGTGATGCCCGGCATAGTAAAAATATCTACCGCGCCGGCATACGGGCGCGAAAGCGAAACGGCAAGCATGATAAAATTCCCCGCCTGCTTCGGCTCTTCTTTTATCACTCCAAAGAATGCAGCATGTTTCCCGCCCGGCAGCCTGATGTGCGCCGCATTCCAGTGGACATACGCAGAATAATAGAGTGCGCCGGCAAATGCTGCGAAAAGAATAAACACGGCATACTTCCAAGATATCCGGGTATATAGAACGAGCATTGCGCCGGCAGTAAAACTCGCCGTGCCGAGCATCCATAAATTCCAACCCATATTCGCCGCAAACACACCGGACATGAATGCCGCCGCGGCATAAAAAGAAATATCCCCCGCTCTTATGGGCATATACATGCATCCATCATACGCATGCGGGATTAAAAGAATATAAAAAATGGCGCGGCTCATTGAAGAGTCGCGCCGGTGAGGCACCATCATGCATACAATGCCTCTTTCTTGGCGACGCTCAGATGCTCAATATAAGCATCTATGCTTTGCCATGGCCGCTTGGTCGAAGAGTCCACCGGCAATGCGTCGTACGCTTTGAGGTGTTTCCAAATTTTCTCACACTTGAGCCTTTGGTTATAGATCAGAATTTTAATGGCATTGATATTGTCTTCGCAATGCTTTCTCTTGATGCGGGATTTTTCTTTACGCTTTTGAAGGCGCCAATAATCAAGCTTTTCTTGATACCGCTTGATCGTCCGTGCGTGGGTCCTCAACTCGGGCAGAAGTGCCCGACGAAGATTAAGGCGCCGCACGCTGGGTTTGTACCCGTCAACGCGTTTTGCCGTATTAAAAAGCGCCAACTTCTTTCGTAAATTTCGATATACTTGCGAAAGGAGTCGTGCCAACGAAAGAACGATGAAATCTGCCATTACAACCTCTCCGGGATCGGATTTTCAAGCTTCCAGGAAGATTATATCCTATTTTTTTTAGTTTCGTCAAATTTTTTGCGCCACGCGTCGATTTTTTTATGATTGCCAGAGAGCAATACCGGCGGGACACCCCATTTTTTTCCTTTTGCCGGAGAGAAAACTTCCGGACGCGTATATGTCGGGAACGATCCATTGATCTCTTCCAACGACTCCTCCTTGCCTAAAAATCCCGGGACATGCCGGCTTACCGCCTCTATGAGGACGAGCGCCGGGATCTCCCCGCCGGACAAAACATAGTCCCCGATCGAAACCTCCTCGTCGGCGATATGTTCCGCCACCCGTTCATCAACGCCTTCGTAACGCCCGCAAATCAGAATAAGATCGTCATACCCGGCAAGACGCCGTGCCATTGCCGCATCCAAACGCTTTCCGCGCGTCGAGAATAAGACTATCCGCGTTTTATGTTTTTTTAACGTCTTTGAGCCGGGGGCTTTGAGTTTTTTGACCGCATCCCAGACGGGCTGGACCTTCACCACCATTCCCGGGCCGCCGCCGAACGGACGGTCATCCACTTTTTTGTGCCTGTCTTTGGTAAATGAGCGAAGGTCAAATGCGCGCACGGAGACGATCTTCTTTTTTTGGGCACGCTTAAAAAGCGATTCCCCCATATAGGAATCGAACATGCCGGGGAAGATAGTAAGGATGTGAAAACGCATCACTTCGGGGATTCGTCAGGCGGCTTAACGGGATCGATCGGCGCGACACCGTCTTCCGCCTGTTTTTTTAACGATTCATTAATGGAACGGCGGAGCGCTTCTATGTCCACCTTGGGTCTGACGAACTGTTTTGGCGCAGGAGCAGGAGCGGGCTCGGACGCCGCCGGCTCCTGCCGCATCACGCGAACCGCCGGCGCAGCGGGAGCGATCACCGGCACGGACGGAGGAGGAGTGTTGGAAGCCGTCCGCGGAGAAGAAACGGGCGGAGTCGGCGATGAGGTCACGGATTGCCGCGGCGGCATATAGCGTTCACGTGGACGCACGTCGGAAGTGTGCGGCGCCGTGCCGCCGCCCGGGCGCAAGACCTGCGAAAGCGGCTTCTCATCCCGGCGTCCGATCTTTTCATTGATGGCCGCTTCACTGCTGGCATTCCACTCGCTCGCAATCCGCTCGTCCACGATCCTGCGCGGAACCGCATAATGTTCGCGGGTATTTTTGATTATGATATCCCGGTACGACTGGAGCGGCTGGATATGCGGCGGCAGCGTCGTTGCCGAAAACGGCTTGGATGACACGCCGTCGATCATCAGTTTTATATAAATATTTGCCTTTGCCAGATTCACAAGATCGTTCTGTAAGAATTCCGGCATAAATTCCTTTTCCAGAAATTCGCCGTCGGCGGCGCCCACGCGAAATGTGATGATCGTGCCAACATTGCCGAACACCGCGTCGCGCACCTTCGTGTTGCCGTCGTTCGTTACCAACTGGCCGATGTACTGATGGGCCAGGGTAAGCGAAAGGTGGTATTTGCGCGCTTCGGACAAAATGCTCGCGAACGAATCCGTCGCAAAGTTCTGGAATTCATCCACGTACATGAAAAAGTCGCGGCGCTTGTCCTCCGGAATATCCACGCGCGACATCGCGGCAAGCTGCAGTCGCGAGATGATCATGGCGCCAAGCAAAGCCGAATTGTCTTCCCCCATCTTTCCCTTTGAAAGATTGACGATGAATATCTTTCCCGTATCCATGATATCGCGCATATTGATCGTGGAGCGCGACTGGCCGAGAATATTTCGGATCAGCGGATTTGAAACGAACTGCCCGACCTTGTTCTGAATGGCGGCCAGCGCCTCGGTCTCAAGCTTCTGCGAATATCGTGCGAATTCGTTCTGCCAGAAGGCCTTGATAACGGGATCCTGCAGGTTATCCACTATTTTTTTGCGATACGGCGGCTCGGCAAACATCCTTAAAACGCCCAATAAGGTCGAGTTCGGCAGCTCGAGGAGCGCAAGCAGCGTATTGTTCAAAATATACTCCATGCGCGCGGACCAGGCGTCCACCCAGATCTTCTTGAACACGCCCATGATACCGGAGGCAACCAGGTGGCGGAACTCCGTGCCCACCTGCTCCATCGGATTGAATGCGATCGGATATTCCATGTCCGACGGATCGAAGTAGATGACGTCATCCAGGCGCTCCTCCGGGACGAAATCAAGGAGCTTCTCCGCGGATTCGCCGTGCGGATCAAGGAATGCAATGCCGCGTCCGGCCTCAATGTCGGCGATCGCCATATTCTCAAGCAACGTGGATTTTCCGACGCCGGTCTTTCCGACGACATAAATGTGGCGCCGACGATCATCCGCTTTGATGCCGAATTTCTGGTCGCTGTTGCCGCGAAAATTATGGTATCCGATCGGCGTGATGTCTGTTGGTGATTTTCCGTTTGCCATATGTCAAAGATATATTACAGTATCCCGCTATTCCTCGATAATAGGAAGCGATGCCGGCGGACTCCCCTTGCGCGACTCCACTTTTTCTAGCTCGGTCGTTGAAACGACCGCCAATGGGAAATGAAACACGGTCGCGAGCTCCTCTATGTTGAGGATCGATTCGTGGTGAGACGGGATGAAATGTCGATAGTGCTCATACATATTATGTTTGCGCGCCCGGACGCGCATCTTCTTGAAGATCGGGCCCTTCACCGAATACGACGCCGTATTCGTAGGGCTGTCCGGCTTGAGCGAATTGAGATTCTGCGTATTGAACTGGCGGATGAACCCATGGATGGAATTGGTGTGGCCGGATTCCGCAGCCTCATCGCGCTTTTCAATGTAAACAAAGCGCAGGGTCGCCTCGAACGCGATCTTGGATATCTTGAGATGGATAGCGTCCGCACGCTCCTTATCCACCGGCGTCATGAGAAAACGGGGAAATTTTTCCTGCTTTTCTTCTTTGTGCGACTTTGCCTCACCCGGATGCTCGAACGGGGCGCGAAGCGCCTCGCCCATCGAAATGCCGAGATCAAACTTCGGGAACAGGCTCGGTTTCTTTTTCTTTTCCTCTTCTATCCCCAACAGTTTTTTTATCGCCTCCTCCCCTTCCTTCCGAAAATCTTCGCCCGTCGGCTTGATGAGCACCTGGAACCAAAGTTGTTCGCTGTTCTTCAGCTTGGACATTGCCTCCATAAGCGGTGCGATCGTATCAATGCGCCGTTCTTCCACTGATTCCTCGAACATCGGATAGGTGCGTATCGGCAGATAATTTTCATGCCGCAACACTTCTTCAAGCCCGGAAAGATCGAATGTCTCGTTCGGGAGCGCCTGCGGCAGTTCTTCCAAATAATCGTCGGCTTCGGTGATCTCCGCTTCCGGATATGCGGCATAGATCGCCGACTCCATCATGTTCCGGTATTGCGTCGGCACACGAAGATAGAAATGCGTCTCGCCGGCCCGGCCGACGAGCTCAAAGACCATCCAATATTCTTCCTGTCCATCCACGTACTTCTTATACCACGGGATCCCGTACGAATACGGCGCATGCGCCGCGGCGAATATCTGTTCCATCGCCTTCGGGGTTTTGAGCACATTCTTCGGCACTTTGATCTCAAGCAGCTTCCATTTAATACTGTGAACGAACTGATAATGGAGGTGCAAAAGCCACGCCTCCCATAAGATCATGGCGGCGATGAGCGGCAGTACGAACCACCAGACCGCTCCCCATACCACGAGAATGCTCTGAATGACGCCCGCGAGCACGGAAGGGACCTGGATGGCTGGAAAAAGATTACCCATATACATCAATTATCAACCGAGAGCGAGAAAACTGCAAAGCATCTGCGGCGCACGGCGTGCGTACCGATCGGGTTAGGACTCGCGGACGCGATATCTGCCGTCGTTCATGCGTTCGAAAAAGTTCCGATTCTGGAGATTGATAAGGATCGTGTTCTGCTTAAAGAAACGCTGCGCGTTCACGTGCGTCACGACGTCGGTCGGTTTAAGCGGGCCCTTGGTCTTAAGGACCTTGGCGATCACCTCCCGCGCGGTACCCGGTTCGTATCCATGTTCCCTAAGACCGTACATGCCGCGGCCGACGAGCACGAAACGGCCGTCTTTGATGAGCTCGTTATGTACGGTAGGCGCAAGCGCTTTCTGGTCGTCAAATCCAACCTTATTGATATGCGTCGCGATGTCCTCAAAGTGGAGCGGCTCCGCCTTCTTTTTGAGCACGAGATAGATCTTGTCACGGACGGTCGCAGGGTTGATCTCGGGCCACTCATAAAGTCCCACATCGCCGTACGGGTTCCTGCCGATCTGCTTTGAAATGCTCAAATAATTATCGGCGACTTCCTGCGCAACGGACTTCGTTTTAAGAAAGCTCGCAAGCTGGACCTGATACGAATCGGCGAACACCCTCTCTTTGTGCGATTTCAAAAATCCTACCCAGCCATTCACGAACGCGCTGGCCGTCTTGAGATCCTTGTCGGAAACATAATAAAAAGGATGGAAGGCGTCGTCTTCGCGGTGAAGATTGAACACGCCAGACGCCTCGGCGAGGAAATCGAGATGGTTCTCGCGCGCGCCGTGCGCAAGCGTTGCCGCAAAGCGGACAACTTCCGGCTTACCGGACACGCCCCCGCGGGCTGCGATAAATTTCTTCACCTTCTCCAAAACAACGCCCGCTTCCGGATTCTTTGCAATATTGGCCTTTACGAGCACAATCGCGCCATTCTCTATCTGGCGGACGCGCTCGCGGGTAACATTCAACCGGTCGCCGATCGCAGCGAGGGTCTCGCCGTCGGTCTTACCATCCAGGCCAAAACGAGCCGTAATAACCTCTTTTTGGCGAGGATTAAGACCGGCGAGCGATGTCGTGATAAGTTTGATGATCGATGCCATGTTTTTACAACGTTGATATAATATATTATTTATATATAAATGTCAATATTCCCCTGCGCCAGACTGGACTTTCAGCACAATTTATCCTGTTCTATTGCATTTCATATTAAACTATATCGCAACCGCAGTCAACCCTCACGGCACCCGGCTATACGCTCTCATCCGAGCTCACCATTACCAATGCAGGGCTGGCGATGAAGATGGACGAGTAAATGCCCGTTGTGACCCCTACAAGCAGGGTAAGCACGAAATATTTAAGGTCAGCGGGACCGACGAAATAGAGCGCAAGCAACACCAGAATAAGCGTCAGGGAAGTGTTGATGGAGCGTGCGAGCGTCTGGTTGACGCTGTCGTTGATGATCGTGGAAAACGGAACTTTGCCGCGATGATTGAGGAGGTTCTCGCGAATGCGGTCAAAGACAACAATGGTGTCGTGCACGGAGAATCCCATGACGACAAGCAGCGCCACGATGAAGTTGGAATCGATCTGTACGTTTACGAAGTGACCGAGGATGGCAAGCATGCCGGCCGGGATGGCGACGTCGTGAAACAGGGTGAGCAGCGTGATCCATCCGTATTTCCATGAACTGATCGGCCGCTGCGCCTTGCGGAACGCGAACGCAATATAAAGCGAGATGCCGACGAGCACGAGGATGATCGCGATGATCGCCTTATTGCGAAGATCCGCGCCCACGGACGCGCTGATGGACTGGAAACTTAACTCGCGGAACGAAGGCCACGCGGTCGTAAGCTCGTTCACATACTGCTGGTGCGCCGCCTCGTTCACATTCCCAAAACGCACAAGGAAGGATTGGTTGGCGGAATCAAAGTTCACCTGCGCATCGGCGATGTGCAGATTGTTGGCAAGCTCGTTTTGAACATCGGAAACAGAAAGGTTCTGTCCGGAAACGGTGAACTCCCACAATGTTCCTCCCTTGAGTTCGGCACTCTCCTTAAACCCGAACGTGGCGATGGCGACGACAGCGATACCTACCAGAACGATGGATATCGTGAACCAGATTTTTTTATGTCCTACGATGTTAAGCATGATGATAGATGAATTACGCTTTTACGGATGCCGTCGCCGGTTTCGCGTCTTTTAAGAAAAACCGGAGGAAGAGCCGCGTGGTCGTAATAGCGCTGAAAAGGCTGACAAGCGTGCCGATAAGAAGGGTGAGCGCGAATCCCTGCACAAAACTGGAGGTAAAGAAATAGAGAATGATGGACGTGATGATCGTGGAAGTATTCGAATCGCGGATGGACGGCCACGCGCGGCGGAACCCTTCCTCGATCGCCGACGATTTCGGCAATCCCCGCTTCAATTCCTCTTTGATGCGCTCAAAGATGAGCACGTTCGCGTCCACGGCAGTGCCGATCGTAAGGACGAAACCGGCGAGACCCGCAAGGCTCAGCGTGATCGGGATCGCCTTGAAAAGACCGAGTGTAAGCGCGATATAAATAAGGAGTGCAAGTGCGGCAAAAACGCCAAGCAGACGATAATAAAAGATCATAAAGAGCATGACGAGCAGTGTGCCGATAAGACCGGCGATCATCACCTCTTTCATTGAATCGGCGCCGAGCGACGGGCTGATCGTCTGCTGACTCACGAGCGTGATCGGCGCAGGCAAGGCACCGGCATTGAACCGCTGCACGAGCTGCTGTGCCGATGCCACCGTGAACCCTCCGCTGATGACCGCCTGTCCGCCCGTGATCGCTTCAGTAACCGTCGGCGCCTCGATCAATTGTCCGTCCAAAAATATCGCGAGCGGCTTACCCACATTCGCCGCCGTCATTTCGGAAAATATCTGCGTACCGTCCTTGTTAAATGAAATGGAAACCTGCGGCGCGTTCGTCGTCGGATCAAAGGTCAATTGCGCACCGGTGATATATTGACCCGTCAGGTTCGTCTGGATATATTGCGTGCTGGAGCCCACCGTTTGCACTTCTTCGAACTGCAGAAGCGGCGTCTGTCCGATCTGGTTGATGGCGTCGCTAATGTTCTTTACGCCGGCAAGATCCACGAAAAGCTGGGCCTGATTGCCGCTCTGCGATGTGTAAACATTCGGTTCGCTGACACCAAAAAGATTCACGCGCCTCTCAATGACGTTGCGCAAGCCATTCACTACGGATGCCTGGTTCGTCGAGGAAACATTGGAAAGATCGATCTGATAGACAAGATGGCTGCCGCCCACAAGATCAAGCCCGAGCTTCCACGGCTCCACTTTTTCTCCAATACCCTTCGGGTAAACGAACACCCCCGCAATAATGGCGAGAATGACGATAAGCGATAAAAATAGGCCTGGATGGCGCCTCATTGAAAATGATTATAGCAGATTGTCAAAAAAGAACAAGCCCGGTTTATTTTTTCCTCACGAGGAGCCAGTCCGGAACGGGGCTAAAAACTATTTCCGGCCAGGAATCAATCTCCTTTTCGGTCACATCATAATATCTTTGGTATGCCGGCTCCACACTGCCGAACAACGCACCGCCCCACTCCAAGCCTAACTTTTTTGCCGCGGATTTCAATGTTTCCTCAGAAGGCGCTTCGATCTCGACGAATGTGGGAATCCATGGCCATGTGTCTATCATAATCTCCACATCATCCAATCTCCACGTCTCCCTTCGCGTTTCCTGATATGCCGCTGATCGAAGCTGTGCAGCTGCCAGGATGGCGCACGCGTTATCAAAATCGGAAACCTCGATCGTTATCTCTTTTGTCCCATGAACCGTCCGATCAATGACCTTCTTGTAACTCATCGTAACCCTGTCCCCCTCATCCCTCACCCGAAGCCAATCACTCTGTTTGTTCGTCGGATGGTCAAAAACCTTTCGCTTCATCAATACTTCCGGGTGGACCAACACCGCGTCAAGATCGCGAAGTTGCCTCCGTATCTCTTCGGGATCGACGTCCAAAAACTTTGCTTCAATCTCGGTTTCCATGTTGTGCGGGGTGCTGGACTCAGTTCGAACCTATTTTAGAGGATAAGCCATAAACTACTCCTCCTGTTTTTGATGTCCTATACGCTCTCTCGCCCATCCAGAAAGGCGCCCCAGCCCATTCTTAGTCATTTCCGCAACATCAGCGCTCAAGTTTCCAGTTGGATCAATTTTCTTTTCTAAATCATCTAACGCAGCATATGTTTCTTTTGCCTCTTTGATCGCCGTTTGAAGAAAACTTGAATCCTTGTCGGTGCTGCTTTTTGCTCGCACGGCTCCATGCGTGAGAGCAATCAATCCCTTGAGATATGTGCCTTGCTTTCGACGTTTCGCTTCTGAATTCTCCGCCGCGGTTTCCTGGATCGGAATCTCGAATTTCATGTAGATTATACAGTCTCAACTATTTTTCTTTCATTTTCTAGTATGGATTTCCACTCATCGATATTTTCTGTATCAATAGATTTCTGCTTGGCGGTGAGGTTATTGGTAGCGACACGAATAGCGGTTGCGTCCAGATTAACCAATGCTGATAAGGCCCGAAGGTCATCTTCGTCCATAACCTCTAGTATTGCCGACCACATGGCAAATTCCTCCGAGGAAAGCTGTGCTTTCTTCAATTTTTCTTTTATAAGGCCAAGCTCATCCATATAGGTAAATTGTAACATTTTCAGCACCAAATAAGGACTTGACATTTTTGGGTTAAAACTTATATAATATTATAAGTTGTTTCAGGAGGAAAATATGGAAGATCTCGAAATTGTAATGGCAATCCTCTGCTTAGCGGCATGGATCTGGGGATTTTGGTCTGCACGGCGGGCGATGATCGGCCTTACTCTCTGGACGATCTTCTGTGTTGCCATGTGCGCTTCCCTCTTTCTTGCCCAGCAAGTGGTACGCTCTACCGGCACGGACAATCCCCTTATTGACCTTGGGGTCTGGGGTATGTTTTTAGTGATAGTGCTCTCGATTGCCATTGGGCCGATCTTGGCCTTGCTCTTCGGTTTTAACTCAAAGCAATCCTCCCACTATCCAGCTAAGAAAGCCTACCGGGCATATCAGAAACTTACACCTGAGGGAAAGGAACGAGTGAAGAAAGGTGGGCTCGTTGCATTTGGCCTCCTCGCGGGATTTCTCGCCGATCACATGAGAAAACGCGGAAACGAGAACGCCGCCCAAGTATTGAGCAATCTTTCTCAACGAATTTAATTTCAAACAAACACGACCCGTTTAGGAGAAATCCTTGCGGGCCGTTCTTTTATTGAGACTTTTTATTTAATGCGTTTACCGCAATTTGTACACCACCCTGGACGCGTTTAGAACTGCTTTAATAAAAAAATTGACTAGTTTATAATTTTGATGTATAAAAGAGCCGGAGGTTTGAAATGCCTGACTATCGCCCTCTCGCTTTGAGAATCTTGCTCTCTGCCTGGGGTGGGGGTCTGTTCGGTCTTGGAATCATGGTGTTGGATACGCTGATATACTGGCAGTTCCTCCATCAATTTCCACGATCAACCCCCTCTCTCCTATGGGTGCCTGTATGGGCCAACTACGCATCGCACATCGTCATCGTCGGCTCGATCCTTTATTTTAGACTGGTCAAGCTCGACGCCTGCAAAGCAACATTGTAGATATTTTCTCGACCCCGCAACAGAAAAGCTCCGCACGAGCATCATCTGTGCGGGGCTTTCTTTTTTTCCAGTACGCCAGATTGGACGATGTTCGAACTCTGGAGTATAAAACATTTAGGACTTCGTGATGATAAAGAACGATGAGAATCGGGGTGGCCAACCTCCTTTTCCGCCCTCTGGCGATCCATCGCCGTTGATTGCCTATCAATTCAGTACCTCGAAGCCCTGGGGAGGAGATAGCTACAGCGCAAAATTATCTGGGAGGCATGCCTGGATGATTTTTGAGAAACCGCTGTAGCTTTTTATTTTGTGCGCGGGAGAGGAGTCGAACCTCCACGCCTTTCGGCGCTACCACCTCAAGGTAGTGCGTCTGCCATTTCGCCACCCGCGCATTTTTAAGAAAACAAGTGATACCCTTCCACCGCCAACGCTTTTTCTATCTTATCGCGCTTTCGAGATAGACAAACCACTTCGGGATTATAATACATCTTTAGCAATAATTTCAATGTCTCGGCTTTCGCATATTTTGTTTCGCAGATTAGATCGCCAATTAAAAAATCATTAAAACGCGGTATCCTATATCTATACATGCCCGACACATCCGATACACCGAAAAAGAAAAACCTCCTCACCCACGCACGCCATTTCTACGCGCGTATCGAAGGTCCGTTCTCTTCTCTCTCGCTTATCGCCGGATTCGTATTCGACGCGGTAACGCTCACCCGCGTGGACGAGTTCTGGGAAAACTTCTGGGTGGTCGGACACCTTGCAATCGTGACGGTTTGCGCACTGCTCATCCACCTTATAGAGAACGAGCCCGGCGGCGAAGAGAATCCGGAGAAACTGCACTTCTGGCTGGTGAACGTGATGCAGTTCTTCTTCGGCGGCATCTTCAGCACGTTCCTCGTCTTCTACTTCCGAAGCGGCACGATCGTTTCCAGCTGGCCGTTCCTTGCGCTCCTCGCCGCCGCGTTCATTGCAAACGAGCGGTTCAAACGGCACTACGCACGGCTCGCGTTCCAGCTCTCGCTCATCTTTCTTTCATATTACGCGTTCGCAATCTATCTCCTGCCGATCTTTTTCCACGCGATCAACCATGGGATATTCCTTTTGAGCGGCGCAGTGGCACTGGCCGCGATCGGCGCGTTCGCCGGCGTGCTTAAAATATTTTCGCGCGAACCATTTCCCAAAAAGACGAAGTGGGTAGCAGGACTTTCCATCGCTGGCGTCCTCGTCACCGTAAATGCGCTCTATTTTGCGAACCTTATCCCGCCATTGCCGATCTCGCTCAAGGACGCCGGCATCTATCAATCGTTTACTGTGAACAGCCCCGGCAACTATACCGCGCAAGCGGAAAATCAGGGATGGCTCTCGTTCTTTGAATGGAGCCCGACCATTCACGTCCAACCCGGTGCGACGCTCTATGCATATACTGCCATCTTCTCCCCTACTGCATTCAATACCAGCGTCATCCATGAATGGCAAACCTATGATCCCGCGCAAAAAGCATGGGTCACGCGTGGGCGCATCGTGCTTCCTACGACCGGCGGCGGCAGTCAGGGCTGGCGCACGTTTTCCCTTGTGGGAAACATCACCGCAGGTGCGTGGCGCGTGAATGTCAAACTGCCGACCGGCCAGCTCGTGGGACAACTGCGCTTTAATGTCGTGATCGTCAGCTCCACGCCGCCGCTTATCACGGACACCATTGATTGAATGAGGTAAAAAAAATAAACCGGTTGGCCCTTGAACGAATTCATCTTCGCACGAGCGAAAAGGCTACGCGATTTATTTTTTACATCGACACATCCAGCTTCTGCCGGATCCGCGAAGCGGATGCCTTGCGAACAAAGTACAGTTTTGCGCGATGCACTTTCTTTGGGCTCGAGGAAACCTCGATCTTGATGATGGACGGCGAATGGATGGGATAGACCTTCTCCACGCCGACACCGGCAAGAACGGTACGCACCGTGAACGTTGCACCCGGCTCGGAACCATGCTTGCGGGCGATCACCAAACCGGCAAACGGGGTCTTGCCCTCGTATACCTTCACTTTCGCCCCAGGTTTTATTTTTTTGAGGATTTCTTCTGAGATCATTTTCTTGTATGAATGTTTTGTTCGAAGACTATACCACCAAACTTTTAATTTTGCCAACAAGGTCGTCTATGGATATTTTCACCTTTATGAAATATTCCCGTGCGCCGAGCTGACGAGCCTTCTCGATATCGGAATCCTGGGCAAGATTGCTCACGATCACGACAGGCACTTTATCCAGCTGCGGAGTGATCGAGATCATCTGCAGCACTTCGAATCCCGTGACCTTCGGCATGATGAGATCCAGGATGACCAGCGCCGGTATTTCAGCCTTGAGCATTTGCAATGCCTCTTCGCCATCGAAGGCCTGCACAACCATGAATCCCTCCTTCTCAAGACGGGCTTTCATAAGCGACGACAAAAAATGGTCGTCCTCGATGATCATGATCTTTTTTAACGAATCTGCCATAGTATTCATTCTAGCATACAAAGAGCTTTTTAGTTGTCCCAATTACCTCCCTCGCTTTCGCCTGCGATCGATCGCCGGCCAAAGAGAAGAAAGTTCGACTGTTACTATTTATCCAAATAGTAGTTTAATTGATCCACGCACAGCTTCCGCTACGCGTGCCTTGTTACGACTTAGCCCATGTTACCGATCTTAAGTTTATCCCACCGAAGCGAGATTTCACCTATTACCGGCTCCCTTGGCTTGACGGGCAGTGAGTACAGGACTCGAGAACGTATTCACCGCAGCGTGGCTGATCTGCGATTACTAGCGATTCCGGCTTCATGGAGGCAGGTTTCAGCCTCCAATCCGAACTGGGGCCGGGTTTGATGGGATTAGCTCCCCCTTGCGGGTTGGCAACCCATTGTCCCGACCATTGTAACACGAGTGTAGCCCAAGGTATCAAAGGGCCATGCGGATTTGACGTCATCCCCTCCTTCCTCCCCGCCCGAAAACGATAATTATGCATGCCTACACAGCACATATAATTCTCATCTTTGGGCGGGGCAGTTTCACGCGACACATGTAACGCGTAATAGGGGTTGCGCTCGTTACCCCACTTAAGGGAACACTTCAAAGCACGAGCTGACGACAACCATGCAGCACCTGTCCATAATGTCCTTGTGAGAAGGCCAATGTTTCCACCGGCTGTCATTATAGATTTCTAACCTTGGTAAGGTTCCTCGCTTACTGACGAATTAAACCTCATGTTCCACCGCTTGTGCGAGTCCCCGTCTATTCCTTTGAGTTTTAGCCTTGCGGCCGTACTTCCCAGGCGGCCTGTTTAACGCGTTAGCTACGCCACTCCGAGGGTCGATACTCGAAACAGCAAACAGGCATCGTTTAGGGCGTGGACTACAAGGGTATCTAATCCTTTTTGCTCCCCACGCTTTCGCATCTCAGAGTCAGGAAGGTCCCAGTGCACTGCCTTCGCCTTTGGTGTTCCCCACGATATCAACGGATTTCACCCCTACACCGTGAGTTCCATGCACCTCTAACCTCCTCTAGTTCCGCCGTATCTCCTGCACTTCCAGGGTTAGGCCCTGGGCTTTAACAAAAGACGCGCGAAACCTCCTACATGCTCTTTACGCCCAATAAATCCGGATAATGCTTGAGGTCTACGTATTACCGCTGGTGCTGGCACGTAGTTACCCACCTCTTTCCGTATGGTACAGTCATTTGCATTCCTCCCATACTACCGCAGTTTACAACCCGAAGGCCTTCTTCCTGCACGCGGTGTCGCTCCATCAGACTTTCGTCCATTGTGGAATATTCTCGACTGCTGCCTCCCGTAGGAGTACGAGCCGTGTCTCAGTCTCGTCGTTGGGGGTCAGGCTCTCACCTCCCCTACCGGTCATAGCCTTGGTAAGCCGTTACCTTACCAACTAGCTGATCGGACCTAGGCCGATCTCAAAGCGCCTTGCGGCTTTCGTCTTTCGACAATATCGGGTATTACCTCGCCTTTCGGCGAGCTATCCCCGTCTTCGAGGTACGTACCAGGGTGTTACTAACTCGTTCGCCGCTAAATATATAAATCCGTCGTCTTGATGTAATCGCAACTTCTTCAAAATATATTCCGCTCGACTTGCATGCCTTATCCACACCGCCAGCATTCATCCTGGACCAGGATCAAATCCTCTGATAAAAGATATCGTCCAAAGTCTCAAAAACTTTGGACGTTGATCCTAATTTTATTGTTGCAACATTTGATTACTTCTTAACGTTGCCAAAAAGAATAAATTGGGACAACTAAAAAACTCTCTCTTTTGGTTATCTTACCATTTCAATTGTGAAGGGGCAGCTCGATACAACGAGGTCCATTGTAGCAAACGCTGGGACGGTGTCAATAGCGCGGCGGGCGGGGTTCCCCGGCGAACGGTCATCTGCCTGGAGCCGGGGAACCCTGCCCGCCGCGCCAGCACTGGTGCTATTGACAAAACTATATAATATATGTTACTATTGCTTCAGCTATCGCCTAAGGAGGGCGATCACATGATCTATCAGGGAAAAGTAGACCCGCCGCAGGCGCCTGCAGAAATGTCGGAGGAGGAGCTCCAAAATGCTCGGTTCCTCCGTGTCGGAAAAAAAATCATCGTCATCGGGTTTATCATTGTGGCTATCCTGACGGCATACGGTCTGGTGACCGGCAAGTTTTTTTAGGCAGGAGCCGCGCAGACTCCCGCAATGGCCTCTCCCCGAGAGGCCATTCACTTTATTTGACTAACCGATTTTTATCGCATATAATGAACACCATCATGAAAACAGATATTCATCCGAAATATTTCCCCAAGGCAACGGTCATCTGCGCCTGCGGCAACACGTTCGTGACGGGCGCCACCCAGGAGGAGATCCGCGTCGAAATTTGCGCGCAATGCCATCCGTTCTATACCGGCGAAGAGAAACTGATGGACATCGCGGGACGCGTGGAGAAGTTCAAGTCACGCCGCGCCGCCAAGGTTGAGCCGAAGCCGAAGAAGGTTCGCGTAAAAAAACAATAAGGGATAAAAAAATACCCCGCCATTGCCGGCGGGGTATTTTTTTATTTTCGCGCGAGGATCTCTTTTACTTTTGAAACGGTGATATCAAGATCTTCGGTCTTATCAATAAAGTCTTCCATCCCCAAAGCCTTCGTAAGATTATCGCGTGGCGCCATCGTCTGCGGCCACGGATCCTTAAGGTTGCTGAAGAATGCGATTTTGATATCTTCCGTCTGCGGATCCTGTTTGATCTGAAGAGCGGCATCGGTTCCCGAAGGGCCAGGCATGTGGATATCCATCAAAATAAGGTCCGGGTGGATCTTTTTCGCCGCATCAACCGCCTCCGCCGCATTATACGCAACCACCGCATCGAAACCAGATGCGGTAAGCTTTGTTGATATGATCTCCCGGAGATCATTCTCGTCATCGACGACAAGGATCAGCGGCTTCTCCCTCATTGAAGAAATGCCTTGACGCGCTCCTTTAAAAGATCAAGGTCGTCGGTCTTTCGTAAATATCCCTGCACGCCGAAATCTTGGGCAAACTTGCCATTCATCTCCTGCATCTCCTGGCGCGGATCACCAAGGCTCGTAAGGAACGCCACCCTGATATCTTTTATCTCCGGATCGTCGCGAAGCTTAAGCACCGCGGTCGGTCCGTCCATCACCGGCATACGAACATCCATAAGGATCAAATCGGGCTTGATCTCTTTTGCTTTCATTAGCGCCGTCTCCCCGTTCTCTGCGGTTTCCACGCGAAAACCATCCGCAACGAGCTTCATACTGAAGATCTCCCGAAACGATTCCTCGTCATCAACTACTAAAATGAGTGGCTTTTGTTCCATTGCTGTATTATTATGATACCATAATTCAGAGAAAAAATAGAAATCCACAACACCATGACCACCAATAAGATCATTATAGAGATACGGGCCGGAGCCGGCGGTGATGAAGCCTCTATTTTCGCCGGCGACCTGGCGCGCATGTACCAACGCTATGCGGCAAAGCGCGGCTGGAACTTTTCAATCCTCGATTCCAGCGAGAACAATCAGGGATACAAGAGCCTCACCGCCGAAGTAAGGGGTGAAGGGTGCTACGAGGCGCTTAAGCACGAGTCCGGCGTCCATCGCGTGCAACGGATCCCAAAAACAGAGAAAGCGGGGCGTGTACACACGTCTACGGCTTCCGTGGCAATTCTTCCGATCGTGGAAGCGCGCGAGGTGAATATCTCGCCAAACGACCTTGAGGTGACATTCTCGCGCGCCGGCGGGCCGGGCGGCCAGAACGTCAACAAAGTGGAGACCGCGGTGCGGATATTGCACAAGCCCACCGGCATCGTCGTCGCCTCGCGCGAGGAGCGCTCACAATACGCGAACCGCGAAAAGGCAATGGATGTTTTGCGCGCCAAGCTCTACGAGATTGAGCAGGTCCGCGCGAGCGGCAACATCGCCGAAACCCGCCGCGACCAGATCGGCTCCGCCGACCGCTCCGAAAAGATCCGCACCTACAACTTCCCCGATGACCGCATCACCGATCACCGCATCGGCAAGAAATGGCACAATATTGAGAAAATTTTGGAGGGCGAGTTCGATCCGATCGTAAAGGCATTTGATCAACAACAAAAATAATATGGAGGGCAAGGAGCATCCAAGAAGGCGGATCCTTATGGGTGAACCTCGGAGACCGCAAAATTAAGGATCTCCTTTCCGCTGTCATCAAAAAGGAATCTGCCTTTTATTTTTTTTCCCGAAAGCACGAGCGGTACCCAATACGGATCGTCGACCCACATCGAATCGAACGGTAATTTATCCATCCCGTACCATTGCGGACGCATTTCTTCGGATTCGGAAGGTTCGCCCGACCACGCGGTGGCGATAAAAATATGACAGAAATTGTCCCAATCGGGAGCTGCCTGAAAGCGGAAATCGAGTGTTCCCATCTCCTTTAGGTCATCAATAGCGACATCCACGCCGACCTCTTCTTTTATTTCCCGTATAACGGCGATCTTTACATCTTCATCATCCTTTACCTTCCCGCCAAACCCATTCCACTTTCCCATGCCAAAACCCCGTTTCTTCATTCCAAGAAGAACCCACCCGTCTTTCAGCAGGAAGCAAATATTGGTTTGCTTCATCGCGGACCGATCATTGTTTCAACGTGATGCTCGTGTAGGAAGGATTGTGCGAAACCAGCTCTTCCGGCTTGAACCACACCGCAACCTCCGTCTCGCCTTCTTCTTTTGAGCCCGATGCATGAATGAGATTGAAAACGCCCATTTTGTGCTCGTCCGCATGTTTGAATGAGACGTGCGCAAAATCGCCGCGGATCGTTCCCGGCGCCGCCGATTTCGGCTCGGTCGCGCCCACCATCTTGCGCACCACCTCCACCACCTCCACACCTTCAAGCGCAAGCGCGATGATCGGACCCGACGAGATCATACTGATCATAAGGTTCCGGACGGCCTCCCCGCGCCGGACGGCAAGATCTTCCGTATAGTGTTTCTTCGCGGTCTCCTCATTGGCCACCACCATCTTAAGCCCGACGATCTTTATTCCCGCGCGCTCGAAACGCTGGATGATCTCTCCCACGATCCCGCGATCCAGCGCATCCGGCTTAAGCAACACCAATGATCTTTCCATGGTTATTTTTTATTAATTTTTATTTCCAATCCTAGCTCATCCAACTGCTTCTTGTCCACTTCCGACGGCGAACCCATCATAAGATCTTTTCCCTCGCCGGTCTTCGGAAACGGAATGACCTCGCGGATGTTCGGCTCGTTCATTAAAAGCATCACGGTACGGTCGATGCCCGGAGCGAATCCGCCGTGCGGCGGCGCACCGTATTTGAACGCTTGAAGCATATGCCCAAACTTTCTCTGCTGCATCTCGGGGTTGATGTTCAACAGTTCAAAAACTTTTTGCTGCATGTCGGCCTTGTGGATACGGATACTACCGGAGCTCAGCTCGTAACCGTTCAAAACGAGATCGTATGAATTTGCGCGGATACTGAACAGATCCTCGCCTTTCATGAACTTATCCACATCTTCCTCTTTTATGGAGCAGAACGGATGATGCGCGGCCTGGATAGTGCCGTCATCGGCCTTCTCAAACATCGGGAAATCAATGACCCACGCGAACGCCAGCTCGTTCGGATCGTTCTTGTCTTTGCGCATATCGGGCTTATCGTTGCCGTACTTCTCCATTGATTCCTTAAAGGTGACCCTCGGGAACGGCATCGTAGAAATATGTTTTTCCGGGAAAAGCGCCTTCACCATCTCCACGAACATCGCTTCGGTAAATTGCAAAATATCTTCCTGCTCGACGAACGACATCTCAAAATCGAGCTGAGTGAACTCCGGCTGGCGATCGCCGCGCGTGTCTTCGTCGCGCATGCACCGCGCAATCTGGAAGTAGCGCTCAAATCCCGCCACCATCGAAAGCTGTTTGAATTGCTGCGGCGACTGCGGAAGCGCGTAGAACTTTCCCTGCTCCAGGCGCGACGGGACGATATACTCGCGCGAACCTTCCGGCGTACCCTTCATGAGGATCGGCGTTTCGATCTCCACGAAATTGTTTTTATGCATGTAGTCGCGGAAGAACGAAATGATCTTGTCGCGCATGCGAATGTTCCGCTGGAGCCGCGGCCGGCGCAGGTCGAGATAACGATACTTCAGCCGGATGTCCTCGCTGATGTCGCGGCCGTCGCCGGAAACATCGAATGGCGGCGTCTCGGCCTCGTTCAAAACGGTAATGGAAAGAATTTCAAGCTCGACGTCGCCATTCTGCTTTTCTGCCTGGATATTTTTATCGGGACGCTTGTTCACTTTTCCGCGCACCTCCACCACCCACTCCGGGCGAAGTTTCGAACCGACCGCATGCGCCTCCGCAGCGGCGGGGAGAATAACTCCCTGCACATATCCCGTCATATCGCGAAAATCAAAAAAAATGAGCTTGCCCTGATCCCGCCGGACATCCACCCAGCCTTTTATCGTGACCTCCTCACCGACGTGGCCTGCCAAATCCCCAATGTATGTCCGTTCTTTCATATGATTATGCTAATATTAATACAATGTTGACGTTTGAACAAATGTTCGCCCGGTTCGCGATCGCGCTCGTGCTGGGTGCGCTGCTCGGGCTGGAGCGCGAACTGGTAGGCAAGGAGGCGGCCGGCGTACGCACGACGATGCTCGTCACGAGCGGCGCGGCGATCTTTTCCATGATCGCGCTCGCGCTCCCCTACATCGTTTCAGCGCAGACCGGGAATCTTTCCGACGTCATCGCGCGCAACAGCGGCTTCCTTACGATGATCGCGAACATCGTGGTCGGCATCGGTTTCCTTGGCGCGGGGCTCATCATAAAAACGGACAGTCATCCGCACGGCGTCACGACGGCGGCGCTCATCTGGACCGCGGCCGCGATCGGCACGCTCGTCGGCGTCGGGCTCACGCAGTTCGCGTTCGCAGCGGCAGTGATGATCGCAATACTTTTATACTTACTGCGGCGGCTGAACGTGGGCGAGACGCTGGAGAAGAATATCGGAAAATAAAGGATAAAAACAAACGGAGCCCTCATTACAAGAGCTCCGTCGGCACACGTCTTTCTATTCCACGTGGACGGGACACAAGCTTGCCTATATAAATTGTTATAAGTGGCAGATTGCTACACTTTTTATTTTTCTATTAAATACTCGTACCTCTTATAAAAATATTTTTTCGCCACTTCCACGAGCAACAGATACGCGGCGACGATCGCCAAAATGAGCAGCACCGGATATATCCCGAACCGCGCAAAGCCGAACGCCGGCGCGAGGAACGAGTACGTGATACCCCAGCCGACCATGACCGCGCCGAACGTGGCGAGAACGAGCGCGCGGCTCGGTCCCCCGTTCTGCCAGAAGTTGAACTTGCTCCGGATAATGTTCACCACGAGCGTCTGCGTGGCGATGGATTCCAGAAACCAGCCGGTCTGGAACGCCATGCCGTTCACGTGCAATACATAGAGCAAAACGCCAAAGGTGGCGAAGTCGAAAAGCGACGACAGCGGCCCGAAGATATACATGAACTTTTTCATGAAAACAATATTAAATTTCTTGGGGCGCGCGAGGAACTCCGTATCCACGCGGTCGAACGGGATCGCGAGCTGTGACGAGTCGTAAAGAAAATTGTTAAGCAAGATCTGCGGTGCGGTCATCGGCAAGAAGGGCAAAAAGATGGACGCGATCGGCATGCTGAACATGTTGCCGAAGTTGGACGAGAGCGCCATCATCAGGTATTTGAACGTGTTGGCGAATGTTTTGCGGCCCTCCACAATGCCGTCAATGATCTCGCCAAGTCCCTTGCGCAGCAGAATGATGTCCGCCGTTTCCTTTGCAATATCCACCGCGTTGTTAACCGAGATGCCGACGTCCGCCTCTTTAATGGAGAGCACGTCATTCACGCCGTCGCCCATATACGCCACGACATGGCCGTTCTCGCGCAGGAGCCGGATGATCATCTCCTTCTGCTCCGGATTGACGCGCGTGAAAACATTCGCCGTCTCCACCTTTTTCTTGAACTCGTGCTCGTGCATCGCGGCGATGGCATCGCCGTTGTACCACCCGACGATCGGCAGACCGATCTCGTCCATGATCTTTTTTGTCACCAGATAGTTGTCCCCTGTGATGATCTTGACCGCCACGTTGTGCGCCGCCATCTTGGCGAGCGTATCCTTTGCACTTTTTTTAGGCGGATCAAGGAATGCGAGGAATCCGACGAACGAGATGCCCGCCTCGTCTTTTTTATCGTACGGCGTTGTTTTGTGCGCGACCTCTTTTATGCCGAGCGCAAGCACGCGAAAACCGTCGGCGCTCAACGCCTCATACTCTTTGGTTATCTTCGCGCGCAATGCGGATGTGATTTTTTTAGGCTTGATCGCCTTGCCGGTAACGCTAATATGTCCGTCGTAATGATCCGATATTTTTAAAATTTCCTCCGGCGCTCCTTTCGCGATCAGCACCGTGTCTTTCCCCTTTTTTACGATCACCGATTCCAGCTTGCGTTCCGCGTCGAACGGCACTTCGTCCACTTTTTCCCAACCGCTCACGTCCATTTTTTTAAAATTCTCGATCGCATCATCCAGCACGCCGCGCACGCCGGTCAGATTTTTGCTGCTCAAATACCCCCAGAGGTTCGTCTCCTCGCTCTCCGCGCCCGTCGCGTCCACGCACTTGATGAGCGTGATGCGGTCCTCGGTGAGCGTGCCGGTCTTGTCCGTGCACAGAACATCCACGCCGCCGAAGTTATGGATGGCCGCCAATTTTTTGACGATGACGCCGTTCTTGGACATCTCAATGGCGCCTTTCGCGAGATTGCTCGTGACAATAAGCGGAAGGAGCTCCGGCGTGAGCCCGACCGCGATCGCAACGGCAAAAATGAATATCTCCAGCGGGTCGCGCCGGATCACGAAAATATTCAATAAAATGACGGCAAGCACCAAAAATAGTGTCGTCCGGAAAATGAACATACTGAAGTCCTTGAGATTCTTTTCAAACTCCGTCGGCGCGTCCGGACGCTTCAATTTATCCGCTATAGTGCCCACGCTCGTGCGCGCACCAGTAGCCACCGCCACCGCCGTGGCCTTCCCGGAAACCACGCTTGTACCAAGGAACACCGTCCGCCCGCCGGCCGCATCCGCCGTTTTCTCCACCGGTAACGACTCCCCCGTCAGCACGCCCTCGTTCAGGAACAGGTCTTTTGCTTCTATGACGATCGCGTCGGCGGGCACCAGGTCCCCCGCCCCGAGGATAAAAACATCGCCGGGTACCACCTCGCGCATATTGCGCTCTTTCAATTCACCGCCGCGGATCACCGCAGCGGTGATGGTCACCTTTTCCCGCAATGCCTCTGCCGCCTGCGCCGATTTGTATGTATTGAGAAAATCGATGAACGCGCTGCCGAACACGATCGCCAAAATGATGACCGCCTCGATATGGGATCCCAAAATGCCCGAGATGATCGCCGCGACGATCAGCAGGATCTGCAGCGGGTTCCGGAATTTAGAAAGGAATATAAAAAGCGGCTGGAGTTTTTTCTTCCCCGCAAACTCGTTCAAGCCATAGGTCTTTAATCGCGCAGCGGCCTCCTGCGGGGAAAGCCCTTTTTCAGAGGTCGCGAGCGCCGCAAAAACATCGGCGGAAGTTTTCTTTGCAAGCCCGTCCAACGAAAGTTCATCGGCCATTGCTATTAGTTTAGCAGATTCGGCAAATTTGATATTATTAAAAAATGGACCGGGCAAAGGCAGTGATCGAAGAGCTGCTCAAGGAGGCGGACATAGCGATAGGCGGTGGGCGGCCATGGGATGTCCGCGTGAACAACAACGGCCTCTATGCGTCGGTCGTGCGCGGCGGCAGCCTGGCGTTCGGCGAAGCGTATATGGCGGGAGACTGGGACAGCGATGCGGTTGACGAACTCATTGCGCATCTTTTCCGCGCGCGCGTCGCGGACAAAGCGCGCGCTTCATTCAAGAACGTTACGGCATACCTTTCGGCCTTCACCGCTGGCCGGCGCGGCGCGAAACGCCGCGCATTCGACATTGGTAAACATCATTATGATATCGGCAACGATCTTTTTGTGCGGATGCTCGATAAACGCATGACCTACACCTGCGGATATTGGAAGGATGCGAAAACGCTCGATGAAGCGCAGGAGGCGAAACTTGACCTTGTCTGCCGCAAGATCGGCCTCAAGCCAGGTCAACACGTGCTGGACATCGGCTGCGGATGGGGAAGTTTTGCAAAGTTCGCCGCGGAAAAATATGGAGCCCGCGTGACGGGACTCACGGTCTCCAAAGAGCAGGCGGCGCTTGGCGCCGAGCTCTGCAAAGGCCTGCCCGTGGAATTCCGCCTGCAGGATTATCGCGACCTTGCCGGCATGTTCGACCATATCGTTTCCCTTGGCATGTTCGAGCATGTGGGAACGAAGCATTACGAAGAATATATGGACGTCGTACGCAATCATCTAAAGGACGGTGGGCTTTTTCTCCTCCATACGATCGGCACGAACGCCGACCACGGGCCCACTGATGCGTGGATAGACAAATACATTTTCCCGAATGGCGCGCTCCCCACGATCGCGCAGATCGGCGGCGCGATAGAAATGCGGTTCGTAATGGAAGACTGGCATAACTTCGGCGCCGATTACGACAAGACGCTCATGGCGTGGTTCAAAAATTTCGACGGGCACTGGCCCGAAATCGCCGCCAAGTACGGAAAAACATTCTACCGCATGTGGAAATATTATCTCCTCGCATGCGCCGGATCCTTCCGCGCGCGCAACGTCGAACTATGGCAGGTTGTCTTATCGAAAGAAGGAGTGCCGGGAGGATACCGATCGGTGCGATGAACTGACCAAACCGCGCACTACCACTCCCCCAGCGGATTCGTCCGTTCAAAACGCGAGGATTCCGCCTGGGCGACCACGCGGACCATCATCTTCAGCGATTCAAGCGGATAGCTGCCGCTCGCGGTCTCGTCGGAGAGCATCACGGCGTCGGTTCCGTCCCAGACGGCGTTTGCGATATCCGACACCTCGGCGCGCGTGGGCCGCTGGTGATCGACCATCGACGTGAGCATCTGCGTGGCGGTGATGCTCCCTTTGCCATACCAACTTGCGTGACGGATCAAGTTCTTTTGGATGAACGGGATCTTTTCCGGCGCGATCTCGATGCCCAGGTCGCCGCGGGCGATCATGATCGCATCAGACGCATGAATGATGCTGTCGATATTCCTGACGCCGAGCGCCGTCTCGATTTTTGCAACGATCTTCACTCCTTTATTGGACACCCCGACGATCCTGCGAAGCGCTTCAACATCCCCGGCCGACTGCACGAAAGAGATCGCAAAGATCTTCACGCCGTGCGCGAGGCCGAACGCCACGTCGTGGACGTCCTTTGCGGTCAGGCCCGAGTTGGAAAGCTTCGTATTCGGAAGATTCACGCCTTTGCGCGAATACAGTGTTCCGCCGCGCGCGACACGCGCAAAGATGCGGTTTCCGGAAATGCGCGTAACGACGAGTTCCATATCGCCGTTCGCAAGATAGATCAATTCGCCGGTCCGCATATCGGCGTGAAGTTTTGGGCTGTCCACAAAGATCACGCGCACGCCGTTCTTTTCAATGTCGTTCTTCTTTGTCGAAAAAACGACCGTATCCCCTTCGACCAGCCGATATCCTTCCGCGGGAAGCTCGCCGACGCGTATTCGCGGACCCTGGAGGTCTTGCATGATGGGGATCTTCCGCCCCGCGGCGCGCGACGCGGCAGCGATGCGCTTCTTATAGAGAAGAAAGTTCTTTTCGGTGCAATGGGAAAAATTGACGCGGGCAATATCCATGCCCTCGTCGACGAACCGCCGTATCATTTCCGCAGAATCTGAGACCGGACCGATGGTGGCTATTATTTTAGTGCGCATAATAGGACCATTATAGCAAAAAAAGCGGGCCCCTACATCAGGGGCCCGTCCACAGGAACAAGTTTACGTTTCGCCGAACAATCGTGCCACGGTCCGCTGCCTCTCCAATGGCAGGAACTGATAGATGACCGCGGAACCGTTCCATAGATAATGGAGATATATGCCCGGCCAGATAGATCGGGAAAGCAGCGTGAGTGAACCGTACACAAAACCTCCAAAGGCCGTATTGAGGATAGAAGCCCATTCGCGGGGCCTCGTCCCATCCACATATCGCACTTCTTCAAAAAAATGGACGATCCCAAAAACGAACGCCGACCCGAATATGGTTCCGATCGCCGCCATCATTTTTCCATGGTCCGCAAACCAAAGGATCGGGAGACGAAATTCCACTTCCTCCAGAATGGGCGCGAACGTGAGCGCACACACGATATACCCCGCCGACATGCGGATAGGACCCTTCCTCACCCGGCGGTGAAAAAAACGAAAGAACGCGGCCCAGCGAATCAGCAAGATCCAAAACGCAAGTTCGAACATGGATCTCGTATCGCCAAAACGAAAGACCTGAGACAAAGACCAGCGGAAATAGTCGTTCATGGCCGAACTCCTCCTTATCAAGGTACAAAATACAAAAAAAGACTAGCCTTTATTGTTTTTATTGTCAACGAATCAGACAGCAAAAACGCCCCAAGAAGGGGCGTTTTTGCTGTCTGATGGCGCCACTTGCGCACAACCGATCTTTTCTACTGCGTCGTCACAAACGACATCTGGGAAGAGGTCGCCATGTTCGCCGAGGCATCGGCTGACTGAACAACGAAGTAATAGGTCGTGCTGGCGGCCAAACCCGACAACGCGAGCGTATGGCTCGTCACGAGGGTGGAGGTGCTTACGGACGCGGTGCTCGTGCTTGTGATATCAAGCGGATTCGCCGTTCCATAATAAACCTCGCTCGTCGCAGGAACGTTAGTCGTCCACGAGACGCTGGCGGTCGTGCTCGCTGCAGAAGAAGTGACTGCCGAGACCACCGGCAACGTCACAACTACGGGAAGCGCATTCGTCGTGAACGTCATATCGGAGGACGTAGCCGTACCCGACGCGTTCACGGAAACCACCTGGAAATGATACGTCGTGCTCGCTGCGAGCCCCGTGATCGTTTCCGTATGCGAAGTCTCAAGCGCGGAATCAAGCTCGGTGCTCGAACCGTACGCGGAGGACGTCCCGTACATGACCTGCGAATTCGCCTGCGCGTTCGTGGTCCAGCTTACCGTCGCGGTGCTCGTCGTCACGGACGCAGCCACGCCGGAGATCGCGAGTGCGACCGTGGTCGTCGGAGTTGACGTCGGAGTGACGGGCGTCGATGTCGGAAGCTGATTCACAATGCCCGGCGGCAGCGTCTGGCACGGAGGGATGATCGGGGTCTCATTCTCTCCCTCGCCTTTCCGCAACCATCCCGGCGCGATCAAATGTCCCGGAGGAACTATGGCGCATATCTGGCGATGATCTCCTTCGCCATTTCCATTCTGATCATTGTTCTGATTCTGGTTCTGGTTCTGATTCTGATTCTGATTTTCCCCTTCGCCCCCATTGACGCTGAAGGTCGGCGTACTTGTGGAAATGGAGCCAGAGGACGTTCCGGACGCATCCTCAAAAGAAATCGGATTGTTTTCCATCTCCGCATTCAATTTCGCACGCGTTTGCGGTCCGACGATGCCGATCGGATCGATGCCGTTCTGCTGCTGGAAGCGCCTCACCGCCTGTTCGGTAAGAGGGCCGTAATAGCCCGTGATCAATCCTTGCGGATAGATATTAGGATTTGCCGCAAGCAATGCCTGCAGGACCTTTACCTGATCGCCCTGCGAACCGAGAGAAAGCGAACTTACGAGCGACGCGGTCGCCGTCTGCTGCTGTTGCTGAAGCGCCTGGATCTGTTGCTGAAGCGCCTGGATCTGGGCGGTCAAACTGGCGATCAGATCCAATTGCGCCTGAATACTGGAACTCGCCGTCGTTGTTTGTGCGGACGCGGCAACAGGAAGCACTGCCGTCCCCGCGACGGCGACGAACATCAATGCCGAACCTAAAGAAAATAATTTACGCATTTTTATTTTTTTACTGATTTATTCATTCTCGTTTCGACCTTTTATACACAACCCTACATATCCATATTGTACATGATACGCAATACAAAACGAAATGTTACGCCCGGAGCCATCCTGAAAAATGTAATATTTCACCATATTTATCTGTAACAATCAACGGGCAGGCAACAGCCTCCTTATAAAACAAAACAATGAACATAAAAAATACAAGAATCACCGGGTACATCCTTTTCTTGGCGACAACGCTCGCTGGTTTTAGCATCGTGCTGGCGGCCGGAGGAGGAGGGGGCGGTGGTGGAGGAAGTAGCGGTGGAGGCGGAGGGGCCGGTGGTGGTGGAAGTGCCGCCGCCACGACGGGAGCTGCGGTCAATACCGGCGCAGGTTTGGGAACCCAAGATCAGCTTCGCACCCAAGACCAGATCCGGGATCCAAGCACGCACACCGGTACGGAACCTGACCAATTGCAAACGAGGGATCGTGATCGCATTCAGCAAAGCACCACCTCAAGCGTGATCATGGGCGCGACAACCTCAACGATCTCAACAACGAGCCCCGGTGGGCAAGAGCGTTTCCGCGAACAGGAACAGGTGCGCATCAACCTGCAGCTTCCTTCCACTACCGCACAGAACGGATCCCAACTGCATCAAATGATACAGGAGCGGGAACGCGAGATGGAACAGGCAGCCACCAGTACCGGTAGCACAAGCACCGCCGCCGCACAAAACGTCATACAAAATCAGAACCAGATACGACTGGCGGCCTATGCGCTCATCGCCGCGCAAAACCTGCTCGGAAATAATGGTTCGCAAATAGCGGCGATCGCGGGACAAATAGATGATTCCTCGGGCGCGATAGCGAATGCGGAGCAGGCCATCAACGCGCGCGGTGCATTGTCACACTTCTTCTTCGGCGGCGATGCGGTTCACGCTGCTGCGATACAACAGGAAGTTGCCCAGAACCAGGCGCGTATCACGCAAATAACGCAGTTGCTCAATCAGGCAAGCTCAACGACGGATGTAAAAGCGACGCTTCAGGCCCAGATCCAAACGATGACGAATGAACAGAATCGCCTCCAGGAACTTGCAGTGCAAGAGCAAAAGCAATGGGGACTCTTTAGCTGGCGGCTGTTCTAACTCTTAGTAACTTCTCGTTTCTTTTGATCCCGGAGTTGACCGGAGAACGTATTTTACCTATTGACAGCTCTGCTATAATGGAATTAACAGTAACTACTTTACGGAAAAGGAGGACAATATGCATACACGGCATTGGATGCTTCGTGCGGTTGCTCATTGTTCCACCGGTTGCTGTACCATGGGTAGCGGGCTCACGAGCCCGCTACCCATTTTCTTCATGAATCCCCGCCTGCCGCTCCCGCACATGCCCGTTGCTGGCAATCCATAAGCAAGAAAGAAAACAGGCAGCCTCGTGTGTTCGAAGCTGCCCGTGCTGCATTCATGAACTGCCACGCGCACCGATCTCCGCCTCGACGAACTGCGCCCACAAGAGCCATATGGCCATCAAGAGAGACTGGTCCCCGGCGTGATCGATGTTATGCGTCGCCCACTTTCCGCCCGTATACATAAATCCTCCTTCGGATGACATCTCCAAATGGAAGCATCGTCCGCCATCAAGCAGATCTATCGCCTGAAGCCCCCATGTTCCGAAGGAGAGATATCGGCATCCCTGCGAGACCTTCATGCCGGCCTTTTCGGCAAGCGCCCGTACGGAGGCCTGGAGCCGCTCCTCGTCATACGAAAGGTGCTTTGCTGTTTTAAGAAACAATGGAGAGACCCAGATCGAAAATTCGTGCCCGTGCGGCTCATTGCGCGAGAGCCATGCGGTTATCTTCCAAAGAAGGTTTTCTTTTTGCAGTGGTCGCGTCATGACGGCCTCCTCGACTACTAAGAGTCTATAAGGAAGAACGTGTCATCGTCAATAATGTTGCCATTGAAGCTTTCCTGCGCGCGCCAATCAAAAACCCGCGCTTTCGCGCGGGTTCTCAGGCTTGGCAAAGAAAAAGGGCGCACCGTTGTTGCTGGTGCGCCCTGTATGAAAGAATGCTATGCGGCAACCATACGGCGACGCCACACAAGCCATACCACCACAGATGCATTCACAACTATCAGTGTTGCAGGATAGAGGCATGTCGCTATGGAATATGCTCCCATAGCAAAGAGCGACGGAATGAATTTAAGACTGTTCAATCCATAGGCAGTCGCGGTTTCTTTGACGGGATGTGACCACGTCCTTCTGAAGATGGGGATATATAGAACCACATCAGCAGATGTTGCGAGGATAGCCGACAAGAATGGTCCCCATGACAACGTTTTTGAACTCAGATAGAACACAAAAAGTAGGAGTCCTGCGACAAGCGCTCCCCAGTCCCATTTGCTAAAGTCGGCCATTCGCCACCGCTTCTTATACATACTCAGGCCGCCTACGAGAAAACAGAAAATGGAAGTAAATCCCATAACCCAGCTTCCACTGGCCGCGCCTTCTTGTATTTGGACAAGGTAACCGACCCCCGTAAGGAGACCGAATCCGAACCATGCGATTGGATGTGGCTCTGAACGGCCGAGCCACGTTTTCCACAGTTGGGATGCATAGGCAGCAAGCATAATAGCTACTGCCAGCCATCCCATAAAGATTTCGTTCTGAAAAAGATGAACCATGGTGTCGACCCTCCAGGAGTCAGAATATTCGCTCGACGTTAAAAGCTGGTTATATTATACATTTATAATATGTGATATGTCAAACAAAAACAGCTCCAATACGGACCTTGAAGTCGAGCGCTACCCAGTGAGTCGGCTTCCCTTCATGTTCGCGGTGAACATCGCGGTAGCCCAAGAATTCATAATCCAAGACGTCCGCACAATATTCCTCTTTGATTTCCTTGCGAAGGGTTCCTTCCACTGTGTCGTTGAATTCCAATCCTCCGCCACCGATATCCCACCGCCCAAATTCATCACGGGTGGTGTTCTTACGCTTTGCCATCACAAACCTGCCATTCCCGTCATGGCAAAAATAAACCACCGTAACGCCGACGTAATCAATGCCTTTTTTGAGCGTGTTTTCCATAAATTCCTTTCGTGGGATTACTGTCTGGATTCTAGAATGATAGTTATAAGAAATCAAACAGTGATAAACAAAAACAGCCTCATTTCTGAAGCTGTTCTCGGCTGGCAATCCATAAGCCGGAGCTGGGGCAAAAAAAGAGCGCGCCATGTTGCTTGGTGCGCCCTTGTTATGTGCCCATCTCAATTCTGAATCAGTCCTGTAATTGGCTCGTCGCACCCCAGCTTGCTCGTACCCGATTTAGTACTACTTCGCGGGAAACTCTATCCGGTACGAAGATGCCATGCAGAAACGGAAATTCTTCCACGGCACGATAGACCAATATGTACCCCGCTTTTCGAATACTCCACGCCGCTAGTGCAAGGTGCGGTAATGCAAAGTTCGTCTTGTATTCGGCGAGGGTGCCGTGGAAATCTACTTTTTTGAATATCGCCCCGCGCTCTGACGATATTTCTACGCGACGATACATGCATCCCTTTTCTTCCATGCGCCTCCTTTTTTAGTCGAGATAGTCCGCGGGGTTCGCAAATCGAATTGCAAAACCCACAGTGCCCAGCGTAGGATTCACTTCTTTCCATCCTGCGGCCCTGTAACGGGACGCGAGCTCATCCAAAACTGTCTGATTTACAATTTCTTTAGATGAGAAGGACGCTTCCTTTCCCCTTCTGCCGTTCTGCGCCCGAAGACATGCGTCAATTTCCTTCTCCAGACGCTCGACGTGAATTATCTCATCCGAAGTCAATTTACGAACATCGTGCGGTCCAATAGCCATAACGCCTCCTGCGTTTTGGAACTATCGGTAATATATCATTATTGAGCAGCTCAGTCAATCAAAAATCCCCCATCACCGGAGGATTGAGGACTGGGCAAAGAGAAAGGGCGCACCGGTGTTGCTGGTGCGCCCCTTGCGTTCTCATATTACTCCTTCGTCGTTCTCGCCCTTCCGAGGGGTATGAGTCTTTTTTGTTTATCCTCGGGAAATCCAACAAGTCGATTGTCCCATTGAACTGCCGCAACTGCTCCACCATGAATTGCGCGGAGTACATCTCGCGCCCAGCCCTCTGGAATAAACATATCTCGACTCAATGGGTCATCAAGTTTGAACTGAACGTACGGCGGGTCGGTGTTGGTTTGCCCAAGACTCAACACCTCAGTTGCACGCAAATCTCCTCCAAACGAATAACGAAACATTTTTTTGCCGGGTGGTTTTTCAGCAGGGCTACCTTCGGGAGCTACGTTGTGTCGGACCAGTGCGGCGAAATCTCTCACTAGTTCCTCAAGTGAAGGTGCGTAGGTATTCCCAGCCAGCATTGCGACGTTTGGCACTAGGTCACAGACATCCCCAAGTTTGCACCAACGCCAAAGTCCGATTGATGGAAGTAAATACACGGGGGGCACGACCATAACTGGTTCCGTTCTTTCCATGGATATTCTCCTACCACAGATTGTGGCTCTAGCAGAGAATCTGCTGGATTTAATTTAGCACGTTTTTATAACAAAAACAGCTCCATTGCTGAAGCTGTTCTCGGCTGGCAATCCATAAGCTAAAAAATTAAAGGGGGCGACCGTGTGCACGCGGTATCGCCCCATTTTTACCCATCATCGCCCAGGTAGGCCGTTACCCTACCAGCTAGCTCCGGGCTGCTTGCCTTCATTCCAGTATCGATGTTCCGATTTCCTCCGTAGAGCTTATGGGCAAACTCCGCCCACTGGAAATCCGTTACAACAACTAGGTTCAGTATAACAAAGCAGCTTCTAAATCAAAATCCCCCAATATAAATACATAAACCACCATACCTGCCGCTATAATCGCGTAGAAAAATCCCAGTATTTGATGGGTGGACGTGCTTGCATCAAAAAGGAATTGAAAAAGGCCAAGTATGAGCTGAGCAAATGCGAATGCAATGAGCGCGATAGAGAACTTTTCGTTTGACCGGATGAGGTCATTAGAGGTCTTACGGCTACGCAGTGATGCTTTGATTTGTAGTCGTGCGAATTTGTATGCCTGCATTGTTGCTGCAGTACCCGTGCTGGCTGGTCCGATTGCTTCCAGCTCCTCCAAAAGGTCCTTATCTTCTTGTAGGTATTGCTCTTCCTCCTTCTTGTCGTTCATGCCAAAAGCTTACGCCTTAGGCAAAAATCCGCAAGTTTGACGAACTCTAACATGGGCGTAGGATTGAAGCATGAATGTGACGAGTACGATTAGAGCGGTTGCCGTAGGAATCTGCGTAGGGATAATATGTGGCATCGTAACCTTTGTGGCGCTTAACAGTAGCGTAACTCTGTGGATTGCCGGGCTGTCAGCCGCCGCCCAGATTTCATTGATTCCTATCGCAATCTACGCCCTCGCTCAAATATCCGAACAGAGAAAACAGACAGCCCTTACGAGAGAAACTGTAGCCATAGAAGAGCTAAGACACTTCGAAAAATTTTTAGCCGATAGCGATGGTTTTCGCCTTATAATCAATAGCAGACAGCATGGTTCATTGCCAAACCTAGAGATGCGGAATTTTAACGCAGAGGAAGCCTCCAAGTCGCCAGAGTTCAGTCAAGGAATCAAGGCGTGGGAATCCTTCTATGGGGAAAATGCCGATATTCTTTCTAGTGTAATCGCATGCGCTAATAGCCTGGAAATCATTGCAACGGCCTTAGAGCATGGAACCGCAAAGCTTGAGATTATTGAAACCCCAATTGCTCCCGCCTTTTGCGGCTTCGTTGAGGGCAATGCCTACGTCTATGTTTTAAACAGAAATAAGAAAATCAACCTTTTTGTGAACACTATTAGCTTATATAAAAAGCTAAAACCAAAAGTAAGCGGCGTGTAAAAGGTAGCCCCCACCTGCAGCTTTCCCGCACATCCCCAACTAAAAACCCCGCTTTTTAGACGGGGTTATTGAGTGTTGGGCAAAGAGAAAGGGCGCACCGGTTATTGCTGGCGCGCCCCTAGCGTCAGTTTTGCTGCACTCCCCGAAGGAGCGTCTTCAATTGGCAATGGGGCAACCCTGCGACATCGGCGTCCAGATTCGGGAGCATCTCGGCCAATCGCTGGACAATCCAGTCCTTGGTACCGGGTGTTTTCATAAACGCTGTTGCCATAGTGAGCGCCTCCGTACGAAGCCCGCTACCAAGATGAGGGTCAATGGCCAACAGGACCATCATAAGGCAGCTCTCCTGAAAATAGGCCTGCCGTATGTAATTGATGAGTGCTACAAATGGGAATTCGCCAGCTTCCTTGAACTCAAGGCGCGTCATCCCCGGTTGTAGGAACATTCCCATATGGACACCTTCGCCGTCCTGAAGCGGGTTCCCGTCAGCAATGTCCACAATCCAGAGCTTGCCGCTTGGCTCGACAATAGCAGCACGACCGCCCCGTCGGTCAATTTCCGCGTATGGTTTATCAATTTTCGGTTGAACTCCAATCATACCTCACCTCTTTTCTGCTGCGTAGACTATAGAAAAATATTGGAGGCTAGTCAAACAAAAACGCCCCATTACTGGGACGTTTCAGGCTGGCAATCCGTAAGCCGGATTCACTTAAGGGGAACGGCTATTTAATCAGGTTTAATGATTTCAGTGTCCCCGCTCGAAATATATACAAAAGATAAAGGGCGCTCCAGATAGTGCTGGTGCGCCCTTTTATGTATGAGATATATGATGCCATCTGCGAGATGGTTTTCCTACCACTCGCAGATTGACTTCGACAGATTCCCTCGGGCACCAAGAAGTCGTCATGCTTCCGAAGTATCCCTGTATTACATCCCGCAGACCGAGAAACGTCTTTTGGAACGGCCACTGAAGCGCTCGTAAAGCAGTTCTTTAGACCGTAGCCGTCTTAGGAACTGTTGAGAATTATAGCATATCTATAAGAACTGTCAAATAAATCAAAAACGCCCCATTGCTGGGACGTCTAAGGCTGGCAATCCATAAGCCGGATTCTGTCGACCGGCGGCGCCGGTAAAAGCGCTCACCGATGGACGGTCATTTATCTGTGCCCTTGATCGCTCGCGGGCTCGGGTGCCGCGCTTGCGCGCGGAACCGCTGCGGCACTCTCCCGTATTTTCCTTGCGGATCGCACGAGAGCACGGCCTTGCACCCAGTAAGGATTTTGCCGTTTCACTTCCGCTTTTTTGTCCCTATGGCGGAATTGGACCTTCTAGCTCGGGATGGGGTCCCCCAGGCCGTTTCCGGCCTATCAAGCGGACATGCGTCCGCGGGCGTCACTGCTCGCACCTCTATTCTTGCAAACGGCGGCCGTTAGCCGCTACCTTTTTATCCGGCGCCGGTTATGGCGACACCGGAGGGTGTCCGGACTTTCCTCTGCGCGAACTCTGCTTTTAAGGGCATCGCATGGCGCAGCGACCGTCTGAATGACCAGCAGAAATATTGTAGCACATCACAAATTTATTGACAATCGTGGGGCTTATTTGTACGATAAAAAGCGGCATAGTAACGCCACGGTGGCGTATTCTGAAGGGAGAAAAAATGTCCGATGTAGCGATCGAAATTGCAGGAACCTTTCCCGAAAGAACAAAGGATGTCAGTGTCGACAAACAGTGCTATCTGCGCCATGAATTGGCGGGTACACTCAACAACGTGCTGCGCAACAGGGGGTTTGGCAATCTTTGGCTGTCGCGATGGTCAAGGGTCTCTTTGAAAACCCTCGTTCACATCGAACGAGGCATGCACACAAAAAAGCATGTCACCGTCCAGACGCTCTATCGGCTCGCCAGGACATTCGGCTACGATCTGTCGTTCCGACTGAACGGAAAAGAGATGACATGCGGCGCCGCGGTCATTTTGGAGGATCTCCTTCGCGCGGGGATCCACATTGTATTTGTCGAAGGCGAATGATCGCCGATCTCTCACCCACCAAAGTCCGGCGCCATCCCCCAGCGCCGGCTTTTTTTATTGACATACCGGATCAATGATATATCATAAGGTCTGCTTTTTATCTCACTGATCGGAGTCAAAAATCTTGCCACACCACCCGCCCGAAAAACCCGAGATCCACGCACCAGAACCGGAACCTCTTCCGCGCATCCGCCCGCGATCACTCCCCGGACCAAGCGATATACTCGCACAAAACGTCTGGTATGGACGAAGGCACCTTGGCGGCGATGAGAGATCATCCCCTACGCAAAAAGAGTTCGCGCGCCGGATAGGCATTACCCTCAATGCGCTTCGGGACATCGAAGATGGAAACGGAAATCCCGATCTTGGCGAACTTATCCGCATCGCGGTGGCGCTCGACGTCGATCTCCACACCCTCTTTATGCCAAAGGCGGTCAAAAGACGGCATACATAGCAGGAAAGGCCCGGCGGTCGCATCTATCATGATGCGTCCGCCGATTTTTTTATCCACTACCACAACTACCTATGGAATCCAAGATCGGCGGGATTAAAATCGCCGGAGATCCTTTCAACGCTCCCGCCAGCCTTCTCGAACGCCTCTCGCGCGCGCGATACCTCATCCGCGAGCGCAACCGTTTCCTCCGGCAGCGCTTTCCGTTTCATGCGCCACCGCGACCAGAATTCTATGACCAGCCTGCTGTCACCGAAGATCTTTTTGATGTGCGTCTCACGAGCGATCACAAGAGCGTAACTGAGCGCAAGCAGTTCGCCATAGTTATTGGTCGCATCGTCGTTGTTAAGCAAATGCTTGCCAAACCTGTTCAACCCCTTCGCCGCGATCACTTTATGTAAAAGGTTTTTTCCGCGCTCGTCGGTCACGCTGATCTCCACTCCCGCGCCGCGGCCGGTACCCGCGTCGAAATAAATGCCGCGCTCAAGCCGCGGCGCGGGCTCCGCGGCCTTTACCTCATACTGCGCGCCGTGCTTAAGCCATGCCTCCGCATCATTCCTACTGTCGAACGATTTGAACCGCGCGCCGGCTTTGCCCGAAACGAATTCCTCGCACACCGCCCAATCATCGGTGATGCCTTGTTTTCCCGCCGCACCGGCCGCCTTTGCGCCGGAGGACGGGACGAAATAAGCATAAAATTTTTTCTTTTTTGCAGGCATGATATGCGGCACAATGGCGAGGTTACGAAGCGCGCTCCTTGCTAAAAGCCGCCGGCAACAGCTTCCATGGTGTTTTCGCGCCGACCCGGAACGAGAATCCGGACGACTGCTTGTGACCTCCCCCGCCATATTTTTTTGCGATCTTTGCGACGTCTATCCTGCCCGCGGAGCGGAGCGAGACGCGGATCCTTCCGCCGGACTCGTTCCATAAGAGCGAGAAGGTCTTCGTTTTGGCGGCAAGCTCATGCCCGAGGTCATCCGCAAAATAATACGGGCAGTTGAGCGCATAGATCTTGTGCCCCGCGAACCGCACCGGCTCGGCATTCGGCAAAAGCTTTTCATAGAGCGAGCGGTAATGCAATGCGAGCAGCGCGCCTTTCTTTATATACGTTGCATGCGTGTGCGGGTCGTCAATATCTTTCGCAAGCCGGCTCCACGCCTTGAACTCGAACGGCGCAAGATCGATGAGCATAAGCATTTCACGCGCATGCGGCACATTCCACTTCCAAATATCGCGGTCTTCCACATAGCGCAGGAGCTGGGGCATTTTTTTGCCGGGATGAAAATACTGCCACGCAAGCGTCGCGCCGGAATGTTTTACATCATACAGATATTTTTCGGTGAGTTTTACGGACTCCGCCTGGCTGATATGATGGTCTATCGCCGTCACGCGGATATTATCTTTGATAAGCTTTTTGATGATCGGCGCATCATAGGTATAGTCGATGATATAGACGATCTTGTTTTTGATCGGGAACGGCGGGCCGCTGCGGTCGCGCGCCGCAACATATGCCGCTGCGGCGCCGAATTTCTTCCACGCCGCCCATGCGCCGCCAAACCCGTCGGGACACTTGCCGTGATAGATAACTATGATTTTCTGTCTGGGGACACCTGCCGTGGACGATGATTTTTTTATGAGGGATCTTTTCATATTATTATAATGGCTTATTTCAGCGCCTCAATGCCGGGTAATTTTTTGCCCGCCAAATAATCTATCATGGCGCCGCCGCCGGTGGAAATAAAACTGAACTTTTTATCAAGCTTGTACTGCTTGAGGAACATCACGGTCTCTCCGCCGCCGGAAATGGAAAACGCGCGGCGATTCCTGCCGATCGCCCGCGCAATGGCGATGCTCGCCTTGGCATACTGCTTTTTTTCAATAAAACCGAGCGGACCGCTCCAGATCACCGTCCGCGCCGTTGCGATCTTTTTACTGAAAGCGCGCACGGTTTTCGGGCCGACATCCAGGATCATTTCCTTGTTCCACACGAAATCCGACGGCGAGATCACGCTCTTATACGCTGCGACCTTCTTTAACGCCGGGAGCTCATCCGGATCGCTGTCCTTAACGGATCTCTTGACATCAACCCCCTTCAGCCACAGGATCGTGTTCGCGCTCCCGCCGCCGAGCAAGAACCAGTCCGCCTTATTCTTGAAATATGAAATGACCCCGAGCTTATCAGCCGCCTTTGCGCCGCCGAGCACGAGCACCACCGGATGCTTTGGCCGCATGGTCGCCTTCCCGAGCGACACGATCTCATTTTCCATTTCAATGCCCGCATAGCTCGGCAAGCATTTCGTAACGGCGACAACCGAGGCATTCGCCCGATGAGAAACGGCAAAAGCGTCATTCACATAGAAATCCGCAAGTGAGGCAAGCCGCCTCGCCAACGCCGGATCGTTCTTCTCCTCGCCGGGCAGGAATCGCAGATTGTCGAGCAGGAAGATCGAACCACGCGGCGCGGCGGCCACCTGCGCCTTTATTTCCGCAAAACGGAAATGGTCGATGAACGTCACTCTTTTTCCGCCAAGCAGTCTTGAAAGCTTTACCGCGTCGCCGCGAAGGCTCAATGCCCCATCGAACCCCTGCGGCCGGCCCCGATGGCTCACGACCACGATCCTCCCCGAATGCTTCAATAATAGCGCAATGGTCGGAAGTACCGCACGCATCCGCCAGTCGTCTTTGGTATTAAAATCGAGACGGAGCAATGCCGTTCCCGCAAGCGCCTTCGGACCGGCCGCACTGAGATATTTGATCATGCTCCTAGTTTATCAAAATATCCGGAACTATTCACGCACGCAAAAAAAAGACGACGGGTATGCAATTACTGCATGCAACCCGTCGTCGGTTTTGACCACGAAACTATTTTGCCGAAGCGATGCGTCTGGGGAAATAGCTTACTTTGACGCCCGCGAGTTCCGCTTCTATTTCACCGATCGCAGACTGGATACCCGCCACGTTCCCTTCCCGAATCTGGCCCCTGCACGTGGAAAATAACGAACGAAGCCTCCTTTGCTTCTCGAAAATGTCATCGCGGAACGGTATTGCGAGAAACTCCCTCTCCAGGATCTTCATCCTATCGGAGAGGATCAAGATTTGCTCGAGTTGGTTACAAACGATGCTATACCGATGCAGTGCTTGATCCAAAAATTTTTGCCGGCGTTTTTTCTCTTGAAAAAGCTTCAAGAGGGCATCGGCGCTCGCTTTTTGTTTCAGTAGTCTTTCGGGGATGCGCAGATTCCCAAAAGACGCCCGCTGCTGTAAATATTCCCAGCGACGAACACGCGCCGGAATTCCGCAAATAGGGATTGCCTTTTGGACCATCTCACCCCTCCTGCATATATTAGGTTCCGATGAATATTATATAACACGAACACAAGAAATGTCAAACATAGCGAATTGAAAGAGCTGAAAATAAGAAAGGGCAGCCACCAATGTGGCTGCCCTTGCGGCATGCTGCGAAGTTTGGACGGATCCCCGATCCTGGAAATCGGTGATAGGGTCCGGTCTTGACCCATTGTCCAGCCGGTTGGCAAAGTTAGTGAGAGCCCCGCCTCCCTCACCAGTGCGCATATTGGCAAGGCGCACGCTTGCATGGACATCGGATAATGATATTCCAGAATATCATTCGGCGAACACACAGCCCTAAAATGCCCAGCCAAAAAAATAATACTGCTATCAGTATAGCATATATCATTATTCTGTCAATACACCCTACGAACGCAGCCTCCTGAAAATATCATCCTCGATCGCCTGGCGGTCCTGGCCATACTTCATCCGCGAATATTGCTTTAATTTCTCCGCAAGCTCTTTATTGCCGCCGCCCCATGATGTGGTGCCGATCTTGAGGTTGAACGGCTTCGATGTCTGCCCGTTGATCAGGATCTTCGCGTATGCGTTGAGGTTGTCGATGTTCACGAGGTCGTTCTGGTTGAATGCGGGCTCGAACTGCTTCACGAGAAATTCGGCATCGGTCACGCCGACGCGGAACACAAGCTCGGAACCCACGTTGCCGAAAACGGCGTCTTTGATCTTTTCCTCCAGCTGGGCGATAAACTGGTGCGCCATCGTGAGATTCAGGCGGTACTTGCGCGCTTCAGAAAGGATCGTCGCGATGGAATCGGTGGTGAAGTTTTGGAACTCATCTATATATAAATTGAAGTCGGTGCGCTTGTCCGCGTCCGCAATGTCCACGCGCGAAAGTGCCGCCATGAGGATCTTCCCCGTGAAGACCATACCGAGCAAACCGGCATTGATGTCCCCTATCTTTCCCTTCGACAAGTTGATAAGCAATATTTTTTTATTATCCATCACGTCGCGGAAGTTGAACGCGGACCTGGGCTGGCCGATGATCGGCCGCATATAATCGTTGGAGATGAAATTGTTGAATTTTGACGTGATGTACGGCGTCATGTTCGCGAGCGATGCTTCGCCGCCGGCCTTCACCGCCTCCTTCTCCCAGAAGTCTATGACGACGGGATTATGGATACGCGCGAGCTTGCGCTTGCGATACTCCACGTCGGTAAAGATGCGCGGCACCTCCACGAGTGTGGCGGGTTCATTCGCGGCGTCCTCCATCATGAGCAACAGCGCATTACGCATGTACTGCTCGAACATCGGACCCATCGTTTCCTGTGAAAACAGCTTGTTGAAGATGCTCTGCATCTCGTTTACGATGAACGTCTTCTCTTCCGGCCGCGCCGGATTGAAATCGATCATATTGAGCCCGAGCGGGCGCTCGAGGTCGCCGGGATTGAAGTAGATGACGTCGTCCAGCCGCTCCTTCGGCACGAAGCCGAGCGCGTTCTCCACCAAATCGCCGTGCGGATCGATGATCGCCACGCCCTTGCCGGACTGGATATCCTCAATGATCATATTGCCGAGCAAAGTGGATTTTCCGGTGCCGGTCTGTCCGATCACATATATATGCCGGCGCCGGTCGTCATCCGTGATGTACACCGGCTTTGCCGCCCCGCGAAACGTCGCATCGCCGATAAGAAGGCCCTTGTTCGGAAGGTTGTCCGGCGGCGGGGCTTCCTTTGCTTTAAGCCACTTCACACGCGGCGTCTCGGTGGACGAAATCGGCAGATGCCAGATGCTCGCGATCTCTTCGCTCGACAGCAGCATTTTTTCTCCGTCATCGAACATGCGATAGATGAAGTCATTCACGATATTTTTCGGATTGCGCGGCTTTACGATCCGAAAATCGTTGCGCATCGGGCTGCCGAACTGGCTGAACCCCGCCGTAAGCCCGTCCAGGATATCGTTTGCCTGGAATGGCGACCCGGCGGACGCCACCAGCCGCAAGTTCACCTCAAAGAGCGGTTTCGCCACTTTGAGTTGCAGCGCTTTCACCGCCTCGTCATCCACCACGCGCTTTGCTTTTTCCTCCGCTTGCTCCTCTTTTGTTTTTGGATTGAAGACGTCCGCAACGTCGGACGCGCTGACGCCGGAGACAATGCTCTTACCCAGAACTTTCTTGATCGGCTCGCCCTTCTTTAATGCCTCAATATAGTGATAGATCTCCTTCTTGTAGCCGCCCGATGCCGCGCGCACCACGAGCTGGAGCGATGCGCCCTCGCCGATCTCGCTGATCTTCGCGAACGCACCCACGATAGACTCGAATGAATCCACGCCAAGCTCCGCGTACGTCCGCACCGGCAGCGCGTAATGCTCTTTCTGCGCCACATACGCCGCAACGGTCGCGCCGTTCGCGTTGAAGATATTGAAATCGTCCTGTACGAGCTCAACGCTCGCACCGTTCCATAATCCCTGGACCTGCTTCATCGCCACTTCGGCGGAAAGCTTCGGGACACCGATATAAAAATGGATCTCTTCGCCGATATGCGGCACCGCCACCTCGAACACGATCGGTTTTTTGATGGCAGACAGGCCGCCAAGCAGCTGCTCGAAGTGCGCAAGCTCCGTCTTGAAGTCGCTGCCCTCGCCGCCGGCGGGCGACCGGTCCGCCGGCGCCGCCTTCGGGATCCTTATCAAAAAAAGAGATGTCTGCAGGGAGTCGAAAATGCGGCGGCGGGCAAATGCACGAATGATGAAGAACGCCACGGCCACGATGACCGCGCCGAGTACGATCCCTAGAAATAAATAAAAGGTCGCCATGTTATTTCAGCACACCGCGCTTCTGCAGCTCCGGATACAACCGCCCCGCGAGCGCGTCATGGAACGCGTCCTGCACGAAGTACGGTGACTTCGCGGATTCGGAAAGCGCCGCGCCGATGCCCTTGCGAAACGCAACATCAAGCAGATACTCTATCTCCAGTTTTATCTCCGCAGGCGCGTTCTGTGCGTACGCAGGAAGCGGGCTGCCCGACTGCGCTGCAGCTACGGCCGGCGCAACCGGAACGCCGTTTCCACCGGAGCCTTCGTGATCGAGCTGCGGAAACGCGCGGATCGCTTCCTTTAACACATCCAACCCCTCCGCATTCTTTTTATCCTTCATTTCCTGCGTGCGGTGGATCTCCGCCGCAAGCGTTTTCATGTCCGCCTCCAACGCGCTTTCAAATGATGGTGATGGGTCCATTTTGATATAATGAATAGAATGACGAGAACCAAACGGAACGTTCTTCTGATCGGCATTTTAATTATAGCAACCTTCTTCCGCTTCTACCATTTCACAACGGTCCCTCCCGGCCTCTATCCGGACGAGGCGATGAACGGCAACAACGCCACCGAGGTCGCGGAAACCGGACAGTTCAAGGTTTTCTATCCGGAAGATAACGGCCGCGAAGGGCTTTATGTGAACCTCGTCGCACTGGCCATCGATGCGACCCACGCCGCCGAGCCATGGGTCGTCCGCCTGCCCGCGGCCATCGCCGGAGTCCTCACTGTATGGGGCTTCTATCTGCTGGTCGCTGAACTATTCGGCTCCGGCGCCGGGCTGCTTGCGGCATTCCTGCTGGCAACCAGTTTCTGGGGGATCATCTTCTCGCGGATCGGATTTCGCGCAATCCTGGCCCCGCTGCTGCTTGTGTGGGCGCTTTGGCTGCTCATGAGATCGTTCCGCAACGACAACAGACGCACGGCGATCTTCTATGCGGTTGCCGCCGGCACCGTCTACAGCCTTGGTTTTTATACCTATATTGCTTACCGCGTCACGCCAATACTGTTCCTATTGTTCATCCCATTCTTCCGAAAAAATCCCGGATTCTGGAAGCGCACCGCAACCTTTATCGCCACCACATTCATCGTGGCTGCGCCGATCGGATGGTACTTTGCCACGACGCCAGGCAGCTTCTTCGGCCGCACCGCGCAGATCGCGGTGACCGCCGCATCCAATCCCGCGCGCGACTTTGTCGTCAATATCACAAAGGAACTTCTGATGTTCAACTGGCACGGCGACTATAACTGGCGGCAGAACGTGAGCGGCGCACCGGAATTGTTCTGGCCGGTCGGCCTGCTCTTCCTGCTCGGCATCGCACTTTCGATCTATTACGCCATCCGCCGCATGCGAAAGAAATACGTCACCGCGGAAAACGAGGCTCTATTCCCTCCGTTCGGCATCTGGCTTACGTTCGCATGGTTCATCTTCGGGATCCTGCCCGCCGCCGCATCGGACGAGGGCATTCCCCACGCGTTGCGCTCCATCCTTGCGCTTGCGCCGGCGCTCATCTTTGCGACGCTCGGCGGCGTATGGCTCTATCGCGCAATTAAAAAACATTGGAATGTCGCGCTCGCGAAATCGCTCATGATCATCTTCATTGTGACCGTCGCCGGATGGGGCTACTACGATTACTTCGTCATATGGGCTCAAAATCCAAATGTCCCCGGCGCGTTCAGTGCAAACTATGTAGACATCGGCCGCGCGATCAATGCGCTCCCCGCAAGCACGCCGAAGTACGTTATCGTAAACGCCGGGGGCGTCCCCGTGCGCGGCATCCCGACCCCGGCCGAAACGACGATGTTCATCACGCACTCGTTCACCGCCGCCGATGCGACCGCGGCAAACATCCATTATCTATTGCCCGACCAAGCGAGCACGATCCCGGCCGGAACGCCAAGTGCGGATGTGTTTTATATAAATTAATTTGACCCGATCGCTATTTCTTGAATAGTTCTCCAAACCCCAGCTTGCACACAGCAAACAGATAAATGATCTCCAGGATGCCGACGGTGTTTATGACAAGCATGATCACGAACCACCACGGCTCGCCACGGCGACCGGCATGCCACAACGCAAGGCCTTTCCAGAACAGGCTCCATACAATAAGGAGCAGCACCCACGGCCCAAAGGCCGCCAACCCCGCACCACCAGTGTTTAATATATTCATGCCTTTAGTGTATCACACCAAGAAAACCGCCCCTGTGCATAGGAGCGGTTTCGTATCTCTGCGTTTTTATTAAATTTTAACGATCTCCAACTCCGTATATTCCTGCCTGTGCCCCTTCTTTTTGCGTGAACGGGTCTTGGGATGATACTTGAAGACGATCGCTTTCTTGCCCTTACCCTCGCCGAGCACTTTTGCCTCAAGCTTTGCTCCCGCAATATACGGCGCGCCAACCTTGACCGTGTCTCCGACGGACGTCAAGAGGACGGTGTCAAAAACCACCTTATCGCCGGATTTGGCGTCCAACTTTTCCACTTTTAGCTTCTGGCCAGGCGAGACGCGGTACTGTTTGCCGCCCGTCTGGATCACCGCAAAATCATTTGCCATAGGTTTAATAATTGACTTTGATTATAGCCGCGAACGATAGAAAAAGCAAGATGGCCATGATGAGCGTCATCGCGGCGACAACCTTGCCCAAAACCCGATCCCGCTCTTCCAGCCCGATAGCGAGAAAAAAATTGACGACCGTGATGGCGATACCAAGCACGCCCATGAACCACAGAGTGCCGGTATCGCCGATGCTCGTGATCCCCTGCATGTCGTTGAAGTGCAGGATAAGCGGCCCGCCGGCTGCGCCAGAGAGCTCGCCGAGCGCCCAGAAGAATCCTCCCGCGGCGAACGCGAATGACGCAAGAGAAAACAAACTGACCAGGCGATATTTTTTTATCTTTTTTATCATGTCAAAATGGCGAGGTTATAATTTCTTTCCGCGAAGGGTCGCCGCGGCGATGTCCGGATCCACGACATTGATATCGATCCTGGTGGAAAACTCGAACCCGGCCTCCAACGAGGTTTTCGGGACCACTTCGATATGCCAATGATGATGGCGGTAATCCCTGTGGTCGAGCGGCGTATCATGCACGAAAAAATTCAGATCGGGGTCGCTCAGGTATTTTTTCATTTTTTGCAATACGGCCTGGAGCGCGAGCGCGATATCGCGGACGGCGGCAGGGGGGGTATCGCGGAACGAATCCCAGTGTTTTTTCGGAAGCACGCTCACTTCGAATGGCCGCTTGGACGCGTACGGCGCGATGGCGATCGCATGTTCGTTCTCGAAAACCACGCGCGCTTTCTTTTTCCGCTCCACTTTTATGATGTCGCACCGCACACAACGCCCATATTTTTTGAAATACTCGTTCGCGCCGCGCAGCGAGCGGACGTTATGCGGCGGGATGATCGGAAGTGTAAGCATCTGATAATGCGGATGCCATACGGACGCGCCCGCATCCGGACCATAATTGTAGAACGTAGAAATATACGCGGCGCACTTATCCTTGGCCGCCATGTCATGAAATGCCTGGAATACCCCGAATACGTTCGCAGCCTCGGACCTGCTAAGATCGGTAAAATGCCTGTTGTGGTCGCGGGTGATAAGCAAATTATGCGTCCCGACCGCCGTACGTACGTGGTAAATGCCATGCCGGAACGGAACAGAACAGACCGCGCCGCGCTCGAGGGCGGGATACTTATTGGGGATCACCGCGATCTTCCAATTTTTCTCGTCCGGAGAAACGAAGCTCGGCGGCCAGTTGCCGTTCTTTTTGAGATCTTCAAACGGGCACGTGCTTTTCGGCGTGGGCTTGCGCGCCGGCCTTTTTTTATCCAAAAATTTCGGACGCGTCGCGCGTCCGGGCGCAATGAGCACCCAATCCCCCGATGTTAGATCTTGCCGTAGCTCGCTCATGTTAGTGTGTGGTACTCGTGGCATTCCCGCCGCCGACCATCCTATTGTAATAATACCAATCAAAAACGTTCTTAGCGATAGGAACCGCATTAAGGCTCCCCTGTTTGGAGTTTTCGATGAGGATGAGCAATGCGACCCGGGGATCGGTGCACGGGAAATATCCCACAAAAAGCGCGTTCTCTTCCTGGTTGTTCTGCACCTGCGCGCTCCCCGTTTTTGCGCACGCCTGAGCGGGCAGCCCGTTCATCGTATACGCGGTGCCGCGCGGATCCGCCACCGCTTCCAGCATTCCCTGCTGCACCTGCTGTATCTGCGGCAAAAGATTTGTCAGGTCTTCATTGACAAATGGCGTCGAGCTGGCGTTCAGGAACGGACGATATATCTTCCCGCCGTTCGCAATAGCATCGATATAACTGAGCAGCTGGATCGGCGTGACGGCCAGCGATCCCTGCCCGATGGAAACGTTGTAGGTATCGCCCAGCGACCATGGCCGCGCGGAGACAGTGCTCCACCATGCGGGTGTCGGCAAAAACCCTACGGCCTCATTCGGCAGGTCGATGCCGGTCTTTTTTCCCAGGCCGAACATGGTCCACCAATCGAAAAGTTTCGCCGCACCAAGCCCGTTGATGCCATAATCGACCGGATTGTTGAGCGGCGGTGTGGTATATTCCGGCGATCCGCCGCCCACGATGTAAAAGTATACATCGGACGATTGCGCGAGCGCGGCCGCAAGATTGATATATCCATGCGGTTCCCAGTCCGCATATCTGGTCGGGGTGGAAGAGTCGTATGGGTTGGGCACCATGAGATAACCCGGGGAAAAAAGCTGGCGATCCGGCGTGATGACCCCTTCCTTGAGCGCCGCAACGGCGTCGAGCGGCTTTATCGTGGATCCCGGCTGATACTGCCCGGAAACGATGCGGTTGAAAAGCGGTTCGTCCGGCGAGGTCAGATAATTCTTGATTTCGGCAGTGCTGCTTGCCGGCGCCTCAAATGCGTTATTATCAAACCCCGGCACATTGACGAGCGAAAGGACCGCACCGGTCTGCGGATCGATCGCAAGCCCGATGCCCACCTGCCGGCCAAGCAGCGCGAGTTCCTGTTTTATACTGTTGTAAAGATCGGTCTGCAAACCGCCATCGATCGTCAAATGGACCGGCGAGCCGATGGTGGAAGCCGACTGCTGCTCCTCTCCCAGCACCTTTCCGTACGCATCGGTGAATTTAATGTCCACGCCAGGCGTACCCTGCAGAGTCGCGTCATATTCCTTTTCAATCCCCATCTTGCCCACGAAATCGGCGGCGGTCAGCGTTGGATTTTTTAAAAGATCGCCCTGACTCACCCGCCCGACATATCCGATGACCGAAGAGAACACCTGCCCGTTCGGGTAATACCGCTGAAAATCGCTTTGTATCCTGATGGTCGATGAACTGAGCGCCTGAAGGTCCACCAGCTCGGGCTGGCTGATATTTTGCGCAAGCACGATCGGCGTGGAAAAATCTTGCGCTTCGCTCGCGGCGATCATTGACCATACCGTGGATGACGGAATGCCAAGGATGCTTTGCGCCGCCGCGATCGTAGCGCCCTGGAGCGCCGGATCGGAAATGAAAAGATGCGCATCAAGGACGGCATCGAACACCGCCTTGTTCTCCACGAGCGGATCTCCCTCGGCGTCGTAGATGATCCCGCGCGGTGCGGGCGTCGCCTGCGTCTGATCCGCGTTGTCCGCCGCGCGCGCGGCATAATACGCGCCGCCGCTCCAGTTGAGATATGCGACACGCCCGAAAACGACGAGTGCGATGACCGTGATGACCGCACCGAGCGCGATCATGGGGCGGGCGCCAAGCGGAACCTCCACCATATCAAGATCATGGCCCCAGTCGTCGTTCAGTGAATCTTCAAATGGTATCTCCTGTGATTTTTTTTTCATTAAAGATGATCATCCTTTCAGACGGTCCAAGGTAAGGAACACCAAGCCGCCGAACACCAAGCCGCCGAACACATCCACCAGGAACAATTCCCAGTTTGCCAGAAATGCCGCGGGGGCGATGGCAAGGTAGAGCAAAAGGAATCCGCAGATGATCGCTACGGGCACCGCCGTCCACGATGTCCAGGCGGATACGTTATGGAACACGAGCGCCGCAATGGGAATGATTCCGAACACGAAGATATCAATACTTGGAACCGGAGCCCAGTTGACGACGAAGACCGCGAAGAGGATGAATACGAGGAGCTCCCAGATATCGAAAAAGAGTGCGAACACGATGAGCGCCGCGAGAATGAAATTGATGAACACGTTCGCGGAGGCGAACCAGAATTGGAGCGCACACGCAAGGAGAAGAATAAGGATGGCGAGAATAAATCGCAGTCGCATGGTATGCCGGGTGAGAATTATTTTATGATGAACACCGTTTGTATATTGTTCACGTCGTACGGAAAATCGAGCGATGCCTGCTGGAACAAGCTGTCGGGCGAGGTGCTCGTCGCAGCCACCGTCGCGATAGGCAGCGCGTACGGGATGCCCGGCGCGGCGGAATAGACGATTGCGCCCGGGGCGACCGGCGCGGCGTTCGCAATGGAACCGACGAACGGATACGACCCGCCCTGCAGAAGCCCGTCCGCGCCGGCCGCCCCGATGCGCACCGGCATCTTGAGCGTATCGTCAAAAATGGTCTGGACGACCGCCTGATCCGGGAATACCGCGCGCACCTGGCCGATCAGCATGCCCTGGAATACGACCGCCGCGCCGGGCCCGATACCGTCGTTCGCGCCGGCATTCACGAACAGCTCGTTCCTGAAGTTCATCGGGTAACGCGAATACACCATCGCGCGGACCTCGCCGGCGGTAGACGTGGGCAGCTGCGACGCCACCACCTGTAGCTGCGCGAGCTGCGCCTTCAACGCATCATTTTCCGCGGCGAGCGATTGGCCATCGGCCTGCGAAGACGACGGCGAGACACATGTACCGGCGCTGCTTCCCGAGGGGCAGCCCGGCGAGGGACTCAGCCACGCGCGGATCTTCCAGCCATACGATGGGGCAAAAAAAATAAGGAGTGCGAGTATGACAATGAGCGCGCCGGAGATCCAATGATTATTTGATATGCGCTGTCGCCCCATCAGAAGAAGATCCCGTTATAGATTGATATAGAGCGGCTTCAGCGGATTATCGAGCAGCTCGCGGTGCGCATCGAAGTCATCCACCATCTGCCCCAGCCCGCGCACCACGCACGTCAGCGGATCGTCGGCCACGGTCACGGTGACGCCGGTCTCCTTTTCGAGCAGCTCATCCAGGCCGCGCAGGAGTGCGCCGCCGCCGCACAGCACAATGCCGCCGCGCAGGACGTCGCCCGCCAGCTCCGGCGGAGTTTCCTCGATGACCTCATGAACGGAATCAATGATCGAACGGAGTGATTTTGAGATCGCCGTGCGCACATGATTGTTCTTCATACCCACTTCGCGCGGCAGGCCGCTCGTATAGTCCCGTCCGCGGATCGGCACCTCTATGCGCTCGTCGAGCGGAACCGCGGAACCGACCGCGATCTTGGCGAACTCCGCCGTCGGCTCGCCGATCGCAAGATGAAACTCATCACGCACGTAGCGGATGATGTCCTCATTGAACTTGTCCCCTGCCACCTTGAGCGTACGAGAGACGACGGTGCCGCCGAGCGAGATCACTGCAATGTCCGTGGTGCCGCCGCCGATGTCGATGATCATGCTCGCCGACGGCGTCATGATCGGCAGCCCGGCGCCGAGCGCGGCCGCCGTCGGCGACTCCACGAGGTATACCTTCGAGCAGCCGGCGTTCAGCGCCGCATCTTCCACGGATTTTCGTTCCACTTCGGTAAGATTGTTCGGGATCGCAAGGATCGCGCGGCGATACGACATGATCGGACTTGCTTTCGGACGACTCAGCAGATGCCGCAGCATCTCTTCGGTCATTTCAAAATCGGAAATGACGCCGTTCACAAGCGGGCGCACCACGTTGATGTGCGGCGGTACGCGGCCCAGCATTTTCTTTGCCTCGTCGCCCACCGCGAGCACATGGTTCGTCTTCGTGTTGATCGCCGCAACAGACGGCTCATTCACCACGATGCCTTTATTTTTTAAATAGATAAGCGAGTTCGCCGTACCAAGGTCGATGCCGATATCTTTGAATACATTGTCGAAAAGTGCCATTGTGTGTGATAACCGTCGCGTAATAGTTTAATTATTTTTTAATGAGTTCCAACGCTTCCTTTACGTCCATGATGCGCGGCTCCTTTTCGGTTCGGCGCTTGACCTCCACCTTGCCGTCCCCGACCTTCGGGCTGACCACGATCCTCCAGGGAATACCGATCAAATCGGCTTCCGCGAACTTCTCGCCCGCGGACATTTCCCTATCGTCATAGAGTACTTGGACGCCCGCTTTTTGTAAAGAATCGTAAATATGCGCGCCATCGGCTCCCCCGAGCGCAAGCAAATGCACCCTGAACGGCGCGACTGCCTCCGGCCAGATAATCCCTTTTTCATCATGGAATTTTTCCACGACGACGCCCATTGCACGGGAAATGCCGATGCCGAAACATCCCATGATCGGATGCTGCTTCTTGCCTTCTTTGTCGGTATACGTCACATCAAAATCCTTTGCGAATTTCTGTCCGAGATCGAACACATTCCCCACCTCCGATGCCCGTGCTTTCGCCAGCGTTCCCTTGCCGCAGCGCGTACACTGCCCGCCCTCCTTCTCTTTGGCGATCTCCGCGTTCACGCAAAAATCGCACACATCGCAATATAAAATATCATCCTCGCCCGCGTCGGTGAGCACCATGAATTCGTATGACACTTTTTGCGTGAACGCACCGCCGGACGCCTCCGTGGCCTTGGCCACCAACCCCATCCGTTCATACACGCGGAAATATGCCTTCTTTACCTCCGCGTAAAACCGCTCAAAATCTGCCTGTGTTTCATGGAAGCTGTACATGTCCTTCATTAAAAATTCCACGCCGCGAAGCAATCCCGATTTGGAACGCAGCTCGTCGCGGAACTTCCAGTTGATCTGATACACCGCCCTCGGCAGGTCCTTATACGTGTTCACATACTTCATGACGAGCGGCGTAACGACCTCTTCCTCGCTCTGCCCGAGCGCGTACTCTTTTTCCGTACGGCTTTTTATCTTGAACAGCACATCGATCTTATCCCAGCCGCCGGTCGTCGCCCAGATGCTCTTTGGATGGATGATCGGCATTAAAATTTCCTGGCCGCCGACGGCATTCATTTCCTCGCGGACGATGTTCTCTATGTTATTAAGCACGCGCAGCCCGAGCGGAAGATAACTATATGCTCCGGCCATCAGCTTTGAAACAAACCCTGCCCGCGCCAGAAGCTGGGCGTTTATGGTCGCCTCGTCCTTCGGAGCGTTCCGCTCGGTCTTTGAGAACAATTGAGATTGGCGCATATAGGCATATTTTAGCACTCACGGCGCGCGGAATCAAAGGATGACTCCGCCACCGAGCATCTCGCCGTCCGCGCCATAAAACACCGCCGACTGGCCTTCGGCCACGAATTTCTGCGGTGACGCGAAGGCAAGTTTATAATTCCCATTTTCCAGCCGCGAAAGCGTCGCATCCGAAAGCGGCTGGCGGTAGCGGACGCGGGCGCGGACCGGCAGCGACCCAGCGCCAACCGCTCCATCGCCGACTATTTTCACGCCGGAAATAAAATTCATTTGTGTAAGTTCAACTTCGTTCCGATACAGCGCCGGATCGTCGCTCCCTTCCGCCATCACGACCGTGTTCGTCGCCACATCCTTGCGTGCGACGTACAGCGGCTTTCGCGCCGCGCCCGCACCGCCGTTGCCGGTCGGCCCCGTCTTTGGAAACGCAAAGTCCGCATCAATGTGCCGCTGGCCGATGGTATAGAACTCCGCGCCGGAATGCTCACCGATCTTCTCGCCTGCGGTCGTCATAAGCACACCGCGATGCTCCGGAATATATTCCTTCAAAAAATCATCCAGCGAGAATTTTCCCAAAAAGCAGATGCCCTGCGAGTCCTTCTTTTCCGCCGTCGGCAATCCAGCGCGCCGCGCGATCTCACGCACGCGCGGCTTTTCATAATCGCCGATCGGGAAGAGGCAACGCGCAAGCTGCTTCTGCCCGAGCGTCCACAAAAAGTATGACTGGTCTTTATTAGAATCGTCCGCTTGGTATAGTTTATAAATCACATTTTGTGATTTATGCGAAGCCGGCGACTTAATTTTTTGAGTATCTGCCTTCAGCTTCACGTAGTGTCCCGTTGCCACGTAGTCCGCGCCGCTCGCGAGGGCCTTCTCCAAGAACAATCCGAACTTGATCTCACGGTTGCACATCACATCCGGGTTCGGCGTGATCCCGGCGCGATAGCCCTCTATCATGTATTGCACCACGCGATCCTTATATTCAGTCTCAAAATCCCACACGTAAAACGGGATGCCGATGTGCTCCGCCACGCGGCGCGCGTCCTCCGCATCCGTTTCGGCACACCCGTCGATGTTGTAGCACTTCATGAACACGCCCACGACGTTATGGCCCTGTTTTTTAAGCAAATGCGCCGCGACGGAGCTGTCCACCCCGCCCGACATCCCGACGAAGACCGTTTTATGAAAACTTGACATTTCTATGTTTATAATCTATAACTCTTGCGAGGTGTTTTATGCGATCAACGCTCTTTGCAGTGCTGGCGGGAATAAATAGCGCCTGCGCTATCCACTTTGCTATTTCCCACAATGTAAGACTTTGCAGTTTTGCAACTGGACTAGCTGTGACAACGGCCCTGGTCAGCATCAAGTTTGCGATAGAGAAACGTTAGCTAATCCTCTATTGCGTGGATCTCGTTAGAGGGGGCGCGGCATTATGTCGCGCCTTTTCCTTTTTTAATCCCGGCTCTTTTCAAATTATCCTCGAGGAAGTTCGCGGAGGCAATCCTGGCTTGGTCGCTCATTCCGATGAGCGCAGGATTGCCGAGCGCACAGGCGGACGCGCGCCGCAGGAGCGCGCGGACCGCCGGTTCCGAGAGAATGATTTGAAAAGAGCTCCTACACCCGTTCCACGTAATCCCCCGTCTGCGTGTTCACGCGGATCATGTCGCCCTCGTTGATGAAGAGCGGCGCGGAGATCTTTGCGCCTCCTTCGATCGTCACCACCTTGTTGCCGCCCTGCGCGGTGTTGCCCTTGAGCGACGGCGGCGCTTCCACCACTTTGAATTCCATTTTGACCGGAATCTCCACCTGGATCACTTTTTCATTGAACACCATCGTCTGCACGCGGATGTTCGGCTTGAGGAAGCGGCCTTGTTCTCCGAGAACGTCTGCCTCGAGCGCGAAACGCGCCTTCGGGTTGTTCTCTTCGTGGAACCAGTATTGTCCTTTGCTCTCATAGATGAAGATCGCGTGCTTGCGCTCGATCTCCGCCTCTTCGAACGAATCGCTCGCCTGAAAATTGCGGTCCAAAAGCTTGCCCGTGATGAGGTTGCGGATGCGGGTCTGCACGACGGCCTTGCGCTGCTGCATGCGCAAGAAATGGGTCTCGATGACCTCGTACGGCGCGCCGTCCATAATGAACAAAACTCCTTTGGTTAAGTCGGTATATGCGAGTGCCATAACGGTTGTAATAATAGCATAAATAAATTTATGGGCAACCCGTGGATGCGGATTGCCCATAATGCGTGTGCCTGTTTGGGGTCAGGCAATTGTCAGAGAAAGCATAGCATCCCGAGGAATCTGACGCCGTCGCGCGATCTCTGCCTGGCACTTATCGCAGCCAGCGAGGTGAAGAGCCATGTCATTGCGTCCGCCCAATACCGTGTCCTTGATCTCCTGGCGCAACGCGGGATCTTTCTTCGTTTCCGGAGTGTGTGTCTCCAGAATAATACGTCCCATTAGCGGAACGCCAAGGATATTGATTTGATCCAAGCTCTGCTTGATAAGGCACATGTGAACCAAATACCTTTCTGGGTAAGATAGTTACTGTCCACTATCGTATCAAAAGTTATCTTTATCAGCAAGCAAACCAAAAGCCGCCCGATGACGGGCGGCTTTCAGGGAAAATAGATTATGCAGTTCCCTCTTCCGGCATTACCGGCCGATCCGCGCGCGGCGCGCGGGCAACGCCTTCCGGCTCTTCGATCTTAAGGTTCACGCGGGCGTTGTTCTTGACGCCGACGATCCTTAAAAGCGAGCGGATAGCCTTTGCCGTCGCACCCTGTCGGCCGACGACCTGCCCCATATCCTGGGCGTTCACGTGGAGCGAGAGCAATACGCCCATCTCGTCGACCTTGCGGTCGACCTTCACATCATCCGGATGATCCACGAGGGATTTTACCAAATACTCGAGAAATTCCTGGTCTGCTGAAGATAAATTCGTCATTGAAGTTCTGTGTATCTTGCGACCTTTTCGTTACATTTCGATGACCGTGCCATGAAAACAGTATTGAATGATAGAATTATACGGTATATTAAGTTATATGTCAAACGATGCCGGCGGCGCGGTTAACTATCCCGCAGCGGCTTCCGGAGCTGCTTCTGCCACGGACACTTCCTTCGCGACAACCGCCCCTTCCGCTGCAGGCGCCCCTGCTTTTTCCTCCGCTATCGGCTTGGCAACCGCCTTCGGCATTTTTACCGCACGAGGTGCTCCGGTGATCGCCCCGCCTTTTATTAAAAGATTATGCGCAGTGACGGTCGGCTGCGCCCCCATCTTTACCCAGTGCAAAACGCGCTCCTTATTGACGGTCGTCGCCTTGGTGCGCGGATCATACGAACCAAGATCCTCCACCGGCGGAGCCGCCATCTTTGAGCGTTTTTCCGCAACAACCACGCGATAGCTCGGCTGATGCTTCTTTCCGATGCGTTGTAATTTAATGGCCAACATGGGTTCCATTATACAAAATGGACGCGAAAGGTCAAGGATGACGGACTCTGCCCGCATGAGCTTTGAATGACCGGCTGTTCGCGCGCTCCTGCGGCGCGCGCCAGCCTGTGCGCTCGGCGATGCCGCGCTCATAAGAATGAGCGACCAAGCCGGCATCACCTCCGCGAACTCCTTCAAAGCTCATGCGGGCAGCCTTCCTCACCATTGATTACTTCGCTATAGTATAAACAACATGAAGATAGGGATTTTTGATTCTGGACTGGGCGGGCTGTTCGTCACAAAGGCGCTCGTCAAAGAATTGCCGCAGTATGATTATGTGTATCTTGGCGATACCCAGCGGGTGCCATACGGTAATCGCTCTCACGAGACGGTCTACAAATTTTTGAAAGAAGCGGTGGATTATTTATTCGCTCACGATTGCGAATTGATCATCGTCGCCTGCAATACCGCATCCGCGGAGGCGCTTCGGAAAGTACAGCAAGAATATCTTCCGAGACACTATCCAAAACGCAGAGTTTTGGGAATCATTATTCCGACGGCCGAGGCGGCATTAAAAGATCATAAAATAAAGCGAGTCGGCGTTCTTGCGACACAAGGAACGGTCGACTCGCGCGCATATATAAGAGAACTCAAAAAAATTCGCCCGGATGTGTCGATCTTCCAGCAAGCCGCTCCCCTGCTCGTGCCGCTCATCGAAAGCAACGCTATTGAGTTCGCCGATCCGATATTGCACTCGTATCTGCAGCCGCTATCGAGAAAAAATATCGATGCATTGATCTTGGGGTGCACGCACTATCCTATCTTAAAAAAACAGATAAAGGAAATATGCGGGCCGGATATCAAAGTAATTTCTCAAGATGAAATTATCTCGGCAAAACTTGCGGATTATCTCGGGCGGCATCCGAAAATAGTAAAGAGATTGGGCAAGAACAAGCGCCGCGAATTTCTCGTCACCGACCTTACGGCCGCGACGAAAATATTATCGATGAAGTGGTTTGGAACTGACGTCAAATTCAGACTTGTCCGCCTTTAATTTTGCGGGCGATCCTACACATGACAAGGCTAAACAAAAAGCCCCTCTCTTTTTGAACGCTCACCGCCCTCGGTGGCATTTACGTTCAAAGAGAGGGACTTTTTGCTTAATGATTCTCGGTGCGATCTTTCAGCTTGTTCAGCAGATGATTCGCATAGTCCTTGCCGCCAAGGCCAAAGGCCAGGCCGCCGGCGAGCGCGAGCATCGCGATGAATCCGGTGACGATCGTCTGAATGATCTCCGTCGCGATGTTCAACTGCGCGAGCGCGGTCAGAACGCCGAACACGGCGATCGCCCAATATGTGACGATGCCGAGAAACGGTCCCGAGTGAAGCTTCGCGCTCATCACCGACGCCGTCACGAGCTTGCGCAGGAAGTGCGCCACGATGAACGCCGCAAGCATGATGAGCACCGCCGCAATCACGTTCGGCAAGTAGTTAAGCACCGACCCGAGGAACACCGACAACGCATAGAGCTGCAGACTGTCCGTGATCGCCACGAGGAACGCAACGATGACGAACCAGTACACGAGCTTGCCGAAGAAGTACGCCGCGCGCAGCTTGACCCCGGCGCGCTCAAAGATCGGCTTCAGCCCGATCTTCTCCAGGAACACATCCAGCCGGAACGCTTCAAGGATCTTCTCCACGAGTGCCGCCAATCCCGCCGCCACGATCAGGCCGATGATCAGCACCACAAGTGCCCCGATCAGGTTCGGCAGATAATTGACAACTCCCCACCAGAGGTTCTGAAGCGAACCCACCACCACATCCGTCCAATTTTGTACAACCATGGTAATTAATTAAATCTTTATAAAATCCGTCCGACAAATCGACCTTTTGTATTGATTTAATTATAGCAAATGGAGGGTGCGGGATCGGACCCGTGAGGGAAATTATTCCCATCTTCTTTTCTTATTGATCTCCTCCTTTTCTCTGAACGCTTTTTCGAGATCGATATTAAAATGGTTACAAATATCGAGCAGGTACACGAGAACATCCACCGCCTCGTGATCAAGATGGAATTTTTCCGAATTTTTGTCGGTGTGAATGTTCTGGCTCTTCCTCGCCGCCTTCGCCATCTCGCCGCACTCTTCCATAAGCAGCATAAAGATCTCCGGTACGGTCTCTTTCTCGAATCCCCGCTCTTTGACCATCGCGGCGACGTACGATTGCAGATCACGCAAGGTAGGATTCTCCGGCAAAATCAGGTTGCTTCCCATTCATTTAATGATAGCAAACCTCTATTGCTTACATGCGGCAGCTTGAAATTCCTCTTAATTTCTTTATAATCAGTCAGTAATAAGGGCCCGTAGTTAAGTGGGTTGCGCCCAAGAGGCGCACATTAACAGATTAATACGGTTTTGTTGCGGCTTACTATGAGACCAATTTTGGGCCCGTAGTTAAGTGGTATAACGCGGCATTCGCATTGCTGAGGCGGGAGTCCGATTCTCCCCGGGTCCACAACAATGTAAGCCGCAACAAAACCGTTGGTCGGCATTCGCATTGCTGAGGCGGGAGTTCGATTCTCCCCGGGTCCACCACTGATAAAACTATTTTGTAGCAATTTCTTCCGGCTCCAGCTTGAGCGACACCACTTTCGAACTGCCGTCCTCGGCGAGCGTCACGCCGTAGAGAATATTGGCGGCTTCCATGGTGGCGCGATTATGCGTGACGACGATGAACTGCGTGCGCTTGGAAAAGTCCTTGAGCATGGTGCCAAAACGGCGGGCATTGCGCTCGTCGAGCGGCGCATCGATCTCGTCAAGCACAAGGAACGGCGGCGGGCTGACGGACACCATCGCGAAGAGCGCGGCGATGCCGACGAGGGACCGTTCGCCGCCGGATAGCATATCAAGCGACGTCGTTTTCTTGCGCGGCAATTTTATCTCGATTTCCACGCCGCCGTTCTTCTCCTGATAAAGCTCATCCTCGGTCGGCTCAGCCTCTTCGGCTGCCGCGCCTCCCGCGGCATCTTCACCCTCCTCTTCTTCGTCCTCGTCGGCGGTTCGCTCCCCTTTTGGTTTCAGCACTTTTAGCTTTGCCGAACCGCCGTCAAACATGAGCGCAAAAAATTTTGCGAATTCGTCGTTGATCTTGTGGAGCGATCTATCGAACTCGGTCTTTATCTTCTCGTTCAGCTCATGCATGAGCGCGCCAAGGTCCGCCACCGCCTTATTAAGGTCTTCCGATTCTTTTAGTAAAAATTCATGGCGCTTGGCGGTGTCCTCTGCTTCCTTCATGAGCGCGTGATCCACTTCGCCGATGCTGGCCAGATCGCCGCGCAGACGGAAAATGCGGCGTTCCATATCCTGCAGACTGCCGCCAAAACCTGATAGACCACTGGCGGCGGTCGCAGAGATGGCATCCTGAAGCGACATTCCCTCATTCATATCTGCACGGAACTCCTCCGCACGGCGGCCGGCCTGGTCGATCTGGTGCAACACTTCCTCACGGCGGAGATCGATGCGCTCTTTTTCGAGCAACAATTCGCGATTGGTCTTTTCCCACGCATCAAGCCTGCCTTGCGCCTGCTGAACATCGGCAACCGCGCCTTTGAATGTGGAATAAAAATCTTCCTGGCTGGATTCAAGGTCTTTCTCTTTCGCGCGCAAGGACGAGATGTTCTTTTCCATCTCAGCGAGGTCATGCGCCGCCGATTCGAACTCGCGACGCAGTGAATCCGGCACGGCGCCCTCTTTTACGCTTTCGGCGCGCGGCGCTTCGTCTTTTTCTTCCAACGCAAACCCGATCTCCTCAAGCACGGTCTCTATTGCTGCCTGTACCGCAAGCGGTTCCTCGTTCAGCACCGCCTCAAGCTCGGCTTTGATCTTTTCCAAAACGTCAATGAAGTGTTCCGCCAAACGATCGGCGCTGCCGCGCGAACCGCCTCCCCCCGCGGCGCCGGAACGCTTGGCCATCTCTATCTGCGCCTCGATGCGGCCGACGTCCTTTTGCAGCCTGCTGCGCGCGTCCATAAGCGCGGCCGTCTCCTCTTTTATTTTTGCGAGACGTTTACGCTCCTCCGGCTGACTCTCTTCAATGGCCGCCTGGCGCGTTTCCGCCGCTTTCTTTTCCTTTTCCAGCTTCCCGTACTCTGCAGCGTGCATCGCCATGCGCCCGTCCACCTGCGCGCTCTTGTCACCAAGCTCGTGAAGCTGCGAGCCGAAAAAAGCGTTTTCAAGCGCACGCAGCTCTTCTTCCAGCGCGCCACGGCGTTCCCAACGGCCGGTCTGACGCTTGAGCGAACGCAAATGCGGCTCGATCTCTTCAATGAGCGCGGTTACTTTGTCAAGATTTATTTTAGAATTCTTTAATCTCCGCTCGGCATCGGCTTTCTTGATCTGATATTCGCGCAGGCCCAAAATTTCCTCTATCATCTCGCGGCGCTCAAGCGGCGTGGAACGGATAAAAAGATCGCTGTCGCCCTGGCCGATGATGATCAGCCCCTTGCTTCCCAGCCGCGCTTTGGCAAAAAAATCAATGAGGTCGCGCAAAAGGATCTCCGACTTGTTCAGATAATATTTGCTCGCGCCGTCGCGCGAGATCTGGCGCGATACGACCACCTCTTCGAAGTCCACCGGAAAAAATTTGTTCTTATTCTCGAAATAAAGGCTCGCCTGCGCCATACCGACGCGAGCGCGCTTCTGGGTGCCGGCAAAGATCAGATCTTCCACCCTGGCGCCACGCAGGTTCTTCGCGTCGCGCTCACCTAAAAGCCACCGCAGGGCATCCACGATGTTCGACTTACCGGAACCGTTCGGCCCCACGACCGCCACGATTCCCGCCGGAAATTCCAGTACGGTCTTCCCCGCAAAGGATTTGAACCCGTTCAGTTCGAGCCGCTTGAGAAAATGGGATTCAGAAGATGACATGACTACTTATGTTTCTTGAGCGCGTTCTTCGCTGCCTCGAGCTCCGCTTCCTGTTTTGACGGACCACTGCCGTTTGCGATCAATTTGTCGCCATAATAGACGCCCATGGTAAAGACGCGCTTGTGCGCCGGGCCCGTCTCTTCGATCGTCCGATACGTCGGCGTGAGCTTCAATTTTTCCTGGATCACTTCCTGCAGCTCACTCTTGGCATCGCGATACGTCTTGTTCTTCAATACCTCGTCCAGATTGGCCATGACGAACTGATGGACGAATGGCCGCATTTTTTCTATTCCCTGATCCAGATAGATCGCGCCGATCAGCGCTTCCATCGCGTTCGCCAGAATGACCTCCCGCGCCTTGCCGGTGTCCTTCTTTTCGCCGCGCGACATCAGGATGAATTTCTGCATGCCGATCCGCTCGGCCACTTTTGCCAATATCTGATAGTTCACGAGCGCCGCGCGGAAGACGGTAAGCTGCCCCTCCGGCTCCGACGGAAATTTCTTAAAAAGCTCCTCGGAAACGAGAAGTTCGAGGACCGCGTCGCCAAGATATTCCAGCCGCTCGTTGTGCGGAAGCGGCCAGCGAGGGTATTCGTTCAGGTACGACCGGTGCGTGAGCGCCTCGGTCAAAAGGTCCTTATTAAAAAACGTGATACCGATATTTTTTTCCAATTCGTCGGATAATGCCATTATGATGCGCCCTTATTTCGCTGCGGGAACCCTCTCGCGATAGACCGTTCCTAACACGCCGTTGATGAAGCGCGCCGCGTTCGGCCCGCCATAGTTCTTTGCAAGTTCGATCGATTCGTTGATGGCAACCTTCGGCGGAACCTCTTCGGGATCCGCGTACATCAGTTCATAAAGGCCGATGCGTAAAATATTGCGGTCGATCACCGCGATCTTTTCAAGCGGCCATTCCGGCGCGGCGCGGCGGATGACGGCGTCAATGTCTTTGAGGTGTACCGCCACCCCCTGCAGTATCTTCCAACCGAACTCCGGCTCGTCCACGCCCGGCGCGAACTCTGCCATATTCCGCTCAAGGATCTCGGTGATATCCTTTTTTTGGTTATAAAAATCCCACTCGTAGAGTGACTGGAGAACGACGGTTCTAATAAGATGCCGTGTAGCCATGGTTTAGGAAAGAACAATTTCTGCAAAGAGCGACCGATTCATGATGCGAGGATAATTACATTTTTCCGCACTGCGCGCACGTCCGATGCGGCTTCCGTGGAGCGCCGCAATTCCTGCAAACAAGAAGCTTTTGCTTCTTCATCGCAAGGTGCGAACGCCGGTTCCCGGTCTTGCTCCTGGTATGATGCTTGGTTGGTACGCCTGCCATCTGATTGGATTAAAGATTAATTTATTTGTTTATAATATGGCGCGCGGGCAAAAAAGTCAACCGATGAGCATCGCACGGGCCCTGTTTTTTTAAGGCTCGACGGTGGGCGACCGTCCCATATCCCTTATGAACCTCAAATCCATATCCGGGATATTTTTTTGCCAGCCTCACCATGAACCGGTCGCGCGAGACCTTGGCGATGATGGACGCCGCGGCAACCGCAGGGATCTTCTCATCGCCCCTGATGACGGTTTTTGCGGCAATACCTGCTTTGTTTCGAGACGTCTCCTGCCGCGCGCGGCTGCCAAGGAACAATCCGCCATCAAGATACACTGCCACCACCGCCGGCGATAATTTATGATCTTTTAATAATCGCGAGCAAGCCCGGAATGCGGCAAGGTTCGCGGCGGCGGAGATGTTTATACGCTCTATCCCCCGCGGATATACCCGCGCAAGCGCAAACCCCACGCCCGCACCGGCAGCGGTGCGCTTCGCAAGCTCTTTAGCCCAAAACTCCCGGCGCGCGGGACTCAGTTTTTTAGAATCTTTTAATGTCCGAAATGGGGCATGCCTGATACGCCCGCGAGCGTCGACGGCAAGCATCGCGGCGGCGACCACCACCGGCCCCGCCAGCGCCCCCCGCCCAACTTCATCAATACCGACCACCCATCTCGTCATTATCGATCAAAGCCCGTTACCAAGCCCGCCCAAATTATTCACATCGTTCAATGACTGCTGAATATATCCCTGCACCCACATGGTAGTAAGCCAGAACATGATGATGCTCGAAACGACGAGCAGGACAAGCGCGATGAGGCCGATCTGCCTCGCCTGCGCGCTCGGCGCGCGAAGATATTTTATTCCCTGCCATTTAGTGATCGCAAGATACGCGATCCACGGAAGGATGATGCTGAATGCGTAAAGCAATAGCTGGTCCATGAGCGCGACACCGAGCGGCGGCTCGGTAAGCTTCGCGCCGCAGTTGGGACAATAATAATATTCCGGCTTCACCACAAAATGGCAGCGCGGACAGATCGGCGGCGCAACGACGGCCATGGGCGCGGACGACACGGGGCCTTGCGGTACGGGCATCGGGACTTCATCCATATAGATCTATTCTACCATGATTTGGGCATTATCCGGACGTGATCTGTCGCGACGCTCATTCATCCTTCTTATTTCCGCCACCTTCAGATGCGGAATGCTCCGGTGTGCGGACGGCGGCCTGTTCTCAAAAAATGTCTGGAGTATCTGTAGCGCGTCGCCATGGGAAACCAGTAAAATATTCTTACCGGAATACTTTTCTTCCAGGTCGTGTATAAGTCCGGCGACCCTTCGGAAAACCTCCGCAGTGCTTTCCACGCTTGCATCTTTATGATCGGGATCGAAAACATCTCTATCCCACACTTTTTGATAATTGGCGTTGCTCGTACCCTCCCAATCGCCGAACCATCGCTCGCGCAGACGGTCATCAATAACGACCTCCGTCTGCACGCCCAACACATCTTTTGCGATCTCCGCCGTCCGTCGGCACCGCGAAAACGGCGAAGAATAGATCATCGTTTCGCCATCCAGCGAGCCGCGTTCTTTTTCTTTCCGCACCGAACGGAAGACCTGCTCCTCTCCGTTCTTTGTAAGCATATGCTCATCCTTCTTGCCCTCGTCCAGATGGCTTAAAATAACCCCACGCATATTTGGCATGCTTTCTCCGTGCCGCAGAACGAAGTAATTATTTTTAAACGAAGGGTGCGCCATCGCTAAAATCCTATGAGAATTCGAGATACAGAGCAAGATGATCGGAAACCTCGTCCGGAAGAACCTTGAAATCTTTTACCTCGATGCCGTCGCTCACGAACATATAATCCGCGAATCGAACCGGCTTCGTATAGAAACTCGACCGGGTCGAAGTGATACCGAACTCTTTGATGAGATTTCTCATTCCCAAGGCTTCAAGCTTTTTCAGACTTTCGGTCTCGGGAAGCAAATTAAGATCGCCGCAAAAGACCGAGGGGGTTTTCACGCTGCTCAAAAAACGGGCTATGTTATCCGATTGCAATAGGCGATCCGCAGAATCGGTTTTTCCCTTGCCGTTCCAAAGTCCGTGGACATGCACAACAGTGCGCGGACCAACGGCGGATCCCATCCTCGCATATTGGATATTTCTGGAATGGTCGCCGATATCGTCCTCGGAAAAATATCCGCGTTCTTTATATACGAACACTTCGCCTTCTTCCTGCACCGGAATATTCTTTTTGATGAACATCGTCAGTCCGTAATAATCCTTGAACTGAGGCCGAAAATAAGCGGCATGATTTTTCAGCACGGCGCCGATATCGGCAAGCAGCCAGTGCGCGATGCCGGCAAGCGGCCTTCCTCCCGCGGTGCGACCGATCATCTCGTGTCCGCCGTTCCATATTTCCTGAAGACAAAAAATATCAACGTCGCTCTGCGATGCAAAAAAATCCAGGACCTTTTCTCTGCCGGCAACCCCTCCCCACACGTTCAGAGAGATCAATTTCATTCTGTGCCCCCACCAGGATTTGAACCTGGGACCATCTCCTTAAAAGGGAGCTGCTCTACCAGACTGAGCTATAGGGGCAGTACTTTCTCATACTAATGAAAAAGTCCCGTTTTTTCAATATCTCCGCAACCTTATCGGATCGATATAGTTGACTATTTTTAATATATTATATATAATACACATCAGTGCCGGCTGAAGGGAGGTAGACTTGTCATCCGACGGAATCGAAGTAATTGTGTTGTACGGCGGCAGGGTAAAAAAGAATGGCACCCTGCATAGCGACGCCGCAGACCGATGCCGGAAAGCGGTGGCGGTCGCGCGAACATATCACAATTCGGTGATGGTATTTTCAGTTAATGACGTCATTCCCTTTCTTAGGGAGGCGACCATCCGCGAACTAGGACGGTTGCAATGGCCTATGGATCGGCTGATCCATCGGCCATTGGCAAATACCACCCTGCAGGAAACCCGGGCGGCGATCGGCGTCCTCCGGCAATTGCACGCGACATCGGTGAGCGTCGTAAGCTCAAGTTACCATCTCCGACGCATCGTTGCGATGTGGCGCTGGCTCGGATTCAAGGGCGAGATCGAAAGCTGTTCGAGCACTGAAAACGATTCTCCATGGTTCGCATATACCTGGGAAGTGCTCGGATGGGGAAAATTCGCCCTCCAGATACTCCTGGGTCACCCGGAAACAAAACCCCTTCGAGATCAACCACTCTGATCTCGGGGGGATTTTTTTATGAATACCGTCAAGCCGCCGCGCTTTGCATATCCGCACTTTGCCGCGAAAGCAAAATTTTTCTTTCCCGTCTCAAAATAAATAGACGTACCCTTCGCGGCCGCCGCGATCCTTTTCATCATCGCCTGTCCAAGGCCCTGACGCTGATATTCCGGCGCGATGATGAGGTCAAGGATCTTCGTATCAATCGCAAAGTCGCTGAGCGCTCGACCAATGCCCACCAGCTCCCCTGCGGCATTGCGTGCGGAAACGACGATATCGCAGTGCGCAAGCGAACGCTTCATCCGTGCTACGGAATATTCCCGCGGCGTCCCCCAGCCTAATTCAACATACAGCGCCGCCGCCTCGGCGGGCTTTACCGATCTTTTGTCGGCAAAGATCTTGATATTGTTATCCATAAAACTACCATTTCTTACTGCTCCTTTTCTAATTTTTCGAGCAGCTCTTTTGCCTTCGCGCCCGGCTTTTTGGGCGCCTTGATCATAAAGTTCACGAGAAGATCGCCGCGGGCGCGTGAACCGATATGCGGCATGCCCTGCCCCGCGATCCGTAATGATTCTTTAAGGTTGAACCCGGCAGGGATCTCCGCCGTGATCGTGCCACCCGAAATGACCGGCACCGTGATGGATTTGCCGAGCAGAAGATCCACAAGCTTGAGGTCCCGGGTAACGATGAGATCGGCACCGTGTCGCGCGAACACCGCATGCGGGCGCACGCGCACACGTACATAAAGGTCGCCGGCGGCAGTGCCACGCTCGCCCGCTTCGCCCATCCCCTTCACTTTAATGATCTGATTGTCATCGATCCCCGCCATGATATCGATATTGATGTCACGGTTCGATTCCACGCGCCCGGCGCCCTTGCACGTGGCACAGGGTTTTTTGGGGACTTCGCCGGTGCCATGGCACTTGGCGCACGTCTTTACCTGTGAAAAACTGCCAAAGAACGTCCGGCGCTGTTCGCGGATCTGTCCCTGCCCATCGCACGTCGTGCACTTTTCGAAACCACTGCCCGGCTCCGCGCCCTTGCCGCCGCATTTCGCACATTGCACGAATGTCCTGAGGCGGACGGTCTTTATCGTGCCGCCGAACGCCTCTTCCAGCGTTATCTGTTCCTGAACCTCAAGATCGGACCCTTTTTCGTACGTCTTCCGCCGCGGCGCGCCGCCCATCCCTTCAAAAAAACTTTCGAAAATGTCGCCGAAATCGCCCATGTCGCCGAATTGCGACGGGTCGAAACCGACATTGCTCCATTGCCCGCCGCCCGGGAACCCGGCTCCCCCCCATTGCCCGCCCGCACCGCCAAAGCCGCCCATCGGCTCAGCGGTGCCGAACCGGTCATACTGCGCACGCTTGTTCTTGTCCGAAAGCACCTGATATGCCTCGTTTATTTCTTTGAATTTTTTTTCATCGCCGCCGGCCTTGTCCGGGTGATGCTGGTGCGCCAATTTTCGGTACGCCTTTTTGACCTCTTCCTCGGAGGCGGTCTTTGAAACCCCTAAAATTGAATAATAATCTTTCATGAATGATCCATATATTCAGATCCGACAATTAATACCCGAGGACCTCGCGCGGATGAGATTCCTCGGAAATCTTCATAAAACCGAGCGCGAGCAATAGCTCGTAGAACATGAGCGAGATGAACTGGGCGGCCCATACGAAAAGAATGCCTATCGTGCGCAGGCCGATGAAGAGCACCGTCACCCATCCGACATCGAACCATCCCGACGACTGGCTCTGCCACGCGCCGAGTACGCCGTTCAACACGTTATAAAACGCGTCGCTCGCCGGCGCCGACGCCGCAACCGTCCCCGATGCGGCGCCCTGTAAAAAGTTCTGCGCGAACTGATCGCTCGCCTGCTGGAGCGCGACGTTCTGTTGCGCGGTGTTCAGATTTTTGAAGCTCGGATTATTCGCAAGTTCCATCCTGGAAACGCTTTGCGCGAAATCCCCGAACGAACCGTTCAACGTCAATCCCGGATAAAAACTGTTGATGAACCCCGACGTCCAGTCAAAGAAGGTGCGGAAGCTCTGCTGGGAAACAACCAGCGCGTTTCCGCCGATCTGCGGAACATACGCAAGGATCATAAAGAGCAGGAGCGCGGTCGTAAACTTGCCGAGCACATCCCCGCTCACCCCGAAGAACGGGACCTCGATCGCGTTCCGCACGAGCGATCGGGCGGAAAAATGTCCCCACGCAAGCATAACGATCATGATGAGCGCGATGATCCCGATAATCTGCAGATCGTCGCGCCAGAAGAATCCGAGCGCCGCACCGGTCTCCAGGATGATGACGAGCAGGCTGCGCGATGCGCTTTTGGTAAGCAGGGTTTCCATGACGCACGCTACACCGAAAAATGTGAGCGCGGCGAGGAGGAACCATACCGATAATCCCTGCGTAAGATAGCGGTAATAGAGGAACCCGAACAGCGCAGCGGCAAGCACCGCTACCGCATCAAGACCGAGCGAACGCCAGAACCCCGGCGCCCGTTCCGCGGTTTTAATTCTGGCCGGATTGATCAGGTTCTGCCCCTGCTGGTCCGCCGGGCTGGTTCCCGCCATCACTTCCCTGAGGTTCATTTGTTTTATTATACGCCGCCTGGCCGATTTTTTGTATCTCTGTGGAAAGCGCCTCCGTTGCGGACCTGATCGCGGCCTCATCCTCGCCATCCTTCACGTTCTTCAGCGCCGCCAGCTTTTCTTCCACGCCGGCCTTGATGTCAGCCGCGAGCGTCTCGCCCGCATCCTTCACCGCCTTTTCGGCGGTGTACATGAGCGACTCCGCCTGGTTGCGCACTTCGATAAGCGCGCGCTTCTTCTCGTCCTCCGCCGCGTGTTCGGCGGCGTCTTTCTTCATTCTTTCAATATCATCCTTAGAAAGCGACGTGGACGCCTCGATCTTGACCGACTGCGTCTTGCCGCTCGCCTTATCCTTGGCCGAAACGTTCAGGATGCCGTTCGCGTCAATATCAAACGTGACCTCCACCTGCGGCACACCGCGCGGCGCCGGCGGGATGCCGTCCAGGATGAACCGCGCAAGCGTCTTGTTGTCCGACGCCATCGGGCGCTCACCCTGCGTGACGTGCACTTCCACCGACGTCTGATTGTCGGCCGCGGTGCTGAACACCTGCGACTTCGCGGTCGGCACCGTCGTGTTCTTCGGGATCATCGGCGTTGCCACGGAACCGAACGTTTCGATGGAAAGCGTGAGCGGGGTCACGTCGAGCAGAAGAATATCTTTGACGTCGCCCTGCAGGATGCCGGCCTGCACCGCCGCGCCGATCGCGACGACCTCGTCCGGATTGATGCCCTGATGCGGGTCCTTGCCGAACAATTTCTTGACCGCCTCCACCATCGCCGGCATGCGCGTCTGGCCGCCGACCATGATGACCTCATTGATCTCCGAGAGCTGGAACCCGGCGCCCTTCGGCGCGGCCGCCGTCACCGTCTCTTTCGTGAGCGCGATGGAACGATCGATATATTCCGCCACGAGCGATTCCAGCTTCGCGCGCGAAAGCTTCATCACGAAGTGCTTCGGCCCTTCCGGCCCGGAGGTGATGTACGGCAGATTGATCTCCGTCTCCGCCGCAGACGACAATTCATGCTTCGCCTTCTCCGCCGCTTCCTTCAACCGCTGGAGCGCGAGCGGATCCTTGGAAATATCCACTCCTTCCTGCTTCTTATATTCGTCCACCAAAAACTCCTGGATCTTCTTATCAAAGTCGTCGCCGCCGAGGTGCGTGTCGCCGCCGGTCGCCTTGACCTCCACCGTGTCATCGCCCACTTCCAAAACAGAAATGTCGAACGTGCCGCCGCCAAAGTCGTAGACGACGATCTTCTCATTCTTCTGCTTGTTCATGCCATATGCGAGCGCCGCCGCCGTCGGCTCGTTCAAAATGCGCCGCACCTTAAGCCCTGCAATCTCGCCCGCGTTCTTCGTGGCCTGACGCTCCGCGTCGTCAAAGTACGCCGGCACCGTGATCACCGCCTCCTCGATCTTTTCGCCCAGACGCGCCTCCGCATCCGCCTTCAGCTTCGCCAATATAAAAGAGGAAACTTCCTCCGGCGAGTACCACTTATCGCCCATCTTTACGTCCACGCCGCCATTCGCGCTGGCCTTGATCTCGTACGGAAGCCACGCCTTGTCCTTCTGCACTACCTCGTCCGTGAACTTGCGGCCAATAAGGCGCTTGACGGAAAAGATTGTGTTCTTCGGATTCGTCACCGACTGCCGCTTCGCGAGCAGGCCAACGAGCCGTTCATTGGACTTTGAGATCGCCACGATCGACGGCGTCGTGCGGTTGCCCTCCGCGTTCTCCAAGATCTTCGGCTCGCCGCCTTCCATAACGGCTACCGCCGAGTTCGTTGTTCCCAAATCGATTCCTAAAATTTTTGCCATAGTTTTTTAATTAATTAGTTTGTTTAATTCATTATTATTTAATTTACTATCACTTAAAATCTCTATCAAATTACCATTATCTGTTTTAATAAATCCTGGAGATGTCGATTTATAAACATTACCAGACGTAACATATGCACTCGTGGTACCGGCAAAAGCAATGTCTGAAAAAGTTAAATCAACCCATTGCACTTCTTCTGGCAAGTCATCTTCATGCGGAAATATTGGTACTGGATTTTCTGCGTAATAATTCATATTACCACTATTAATCACTTCCCCTTGCTTAGTATTACCCTCGCTGGCCTTAAAATCTTTTCGTGCAGCCGATAGCCCGGCTCCACTTCCTCCACGATCGTGCCCGGCGGGCGCTCCGACGGCACCTCCGTCATGGCCTCGGCGATCATCGGATCAAACTCGTCGCCCGGCTTGATCTCCACCTTTACCAGTCCGCGCTTCTTTAAAATATCCTCGATCTGCGTGCGGATAAGATAAATGCCGCGCTCCACCGGCCCGGACTTCTCCATCGTGCGCAGGCCGAGGTCAAAATTGTCGATCACGCCAATGAGGTCCTTGATGAGATCCTCGCTGCCGTAGCGCGCGACGTCCTCCAGGTGCTTCATCTCCTCTTTTTTGTAATTGATAAAGTCCGCCTTGGTGCGCTGCCATCCGGCAAGATATTCGTCGCGGGCCTTTTCCGCTTCCGCGAGCTTCGCTTCGAGCTCGTTCGGCTCCGGCTGCTGGATCTCCTTTTCTTTATCGTCGTTCATGGTTATAGATTTTTGAAAATTTTAATGACCTTTTTATAATCCATCCGCTTGGGACCGATGGCAAAGATGGAAATGGTGGCATCGCCGATCTGATAATTTCCTCCCACCACGGAAAGACTGTCACTCGATGTGACCGGACTTTTCTTCCCGATGAAGATCTGCGGCCCGATGCCCAATTTTTCGCTCGCCCGCGGGACACGGTTCTCCACCTCTTCAAAATCGCGGATGACGGAACGGATGCCGCTTTGGTCATGCCAATCGAGGTTGTCGATCAGGTGCTGCAGCCCCGCTTTATACACCGCCTCGCGTGTAAGGTCGGCGCACACGCTCAGCAACCCCAGTTGTGCGGAAAGTTCATTTAGAAGATCCGGCCACGCGCGATCTTCGAGCATCTGGCGCAGGTCGTTCTGTCGCGCGGTGTTCGCAGCCGCCGCGGCGCCGAGCATCCGTTTCGCAAAAAATTCATAACCGCTGTTGGTCGGCACCCGCCCCGCCGAGTGGTGCGGTTGTTCCAAATATCCGGCGTCTTCCAGCTCATCAAGCTCGAGCCGGATCATCGCCGGTTTTATCCCAAACTCGTAACGGTCATAGAGCAAGCCCGAACTCACCGGGTCGCCGGTATTGATGAACTCCTGGATCGCCGCCTCCAAAATTTGTGCCGTTCGGTCGGTCATTCGTGCTCATTATACGCCCGTTGGCAATCTCGTCAAGAGAGTGCCAAGAGCTATCTTTTTAGGAAAAAAGAGGCGGCCAGGTGGGGGTACCTGGCCGCGAAAGACCTTAAAAAACATTAATTGTCAGAAAACAGGGTCCAGGAGAGCATTGAAGGCCGCCCGGATCCGCCGATCCCCCTCCCACGAAGCCTTGTTGAGAACATCAAGGGGGATGCGTTCGGCATCGCACTCCACCAACCGGCAGATCTCGGCGGTGACCGCCTCGTCCCCGATTTTCCCGTCAAGCCCAAGGAACAATTCCCGCAGCTTTTTCCCTGCGGCATGTCCTTCCGCGTAGCGAACATCGTCAACGTTTTCGACCGTCTCGAAAGAGCGGGGATTTCCGATATCGTTCAGGGCATCGAAAAGCCCGGACCGATATCGCGGACACGCTTCAGATCCCAAAAGATCCAAAACCATGCCATGGAACTTCCGTTCAGTCATGATTCCCATTACGCGAAACCTCTCATCAAAAGAATTTTACCGCTGGAATCATTATACCACATCGGTGAAAAAATGGAAGGGGTTGCCGGGCGAGGACAAACGCCGAATATGTTAAAATACCATTATGGAAATCCGGAAGGGCAAAGGCGTCCAGTGGATCAATGTCGGCAAGCCGTCGGAAAAAGACCTTGCATGGCTCGGAAAGGAATTCGGGATCCATCCGATCATCGTTGACGAGCTGCGGGGTCCGTCCGCGCGCGGACGCGTGGAAGCATACCGGAACTATCTTTACTTCATCTATTACTTCCCCGTCTACGACCACCGCGACGAAGCAAGCGCGCGGACGGAGATCGATTTCATCATCACCAAAAACACGGTCATCACCGTACACTACGACGGCCTGGAGGGTGCGCTCGACGAACCCAATATCGCGCACTGCGATTCCTCGCTTGCGGTGATGTACCACCTGATCGAACACCTCATCAGCTTCCAGGAACGCCAGCTCCGCCATATCCGCGAGAAAGTAGAGGCGGTCGGCAAGGAAATATTCAAGGACCGCGAGAAGGAAGTGCTTGAGCGCATCACCTACGTCAAGCGGGATGTTTCGGAATACCGCATCGTCGTCCGCCTCCAGGAACCGATCCTGCGATCGCTCCTCGCAAAGGGGAAGAAGTTCTGGGGCGACAGCGCGGAAATCTACCTGAACGACCTCATCGGCGACCAGCTGAAGGTAGTGAACCAGCTGGAAGATTATCGCGAGGCGATCTCCGACTTTGAGGACACGAACAACCAATTGATGAATCTCAAGATCAACAGCGTGATGAAGACATTCACGTCGCTCTCATTCCTTACCTTCCCGTTCATGCTCATCGCGGCGCTCTTCAGTATGAACACGCGCGGCACGCCGCTCGTCAACATGCCCAACGCGTTCTGGATCATCTTCGGCATCATGATGGTCGGAATGGTCTCGCTCACCATCTATTTCCGGCGAAAAGGGTGGTTTTAAAACGAAAAGACAGCCCCGCAGCCGGACGGTCCATCTTTTTTTTTGGGGGGGCGGGAGGCTGTCTTTGTTTTGGCCGGGGTTTTATAATGATTTAATATGATCACGCTTTACAACACGCTTTCGCGCAAAAAGGAGCCGCTCACGCCCGTCCATCCGGATTGGGTCGGATTGTATACCTGCGGTCCGACCGTCTATAACTTCGCGCATATCGGCAATCTGAGGACGTTCATTTTTGAGGACATCCTTGAACGGACATTGCGCGCGGACGGATACGCGGTGCGGCGCGTGATGAACATCACGGATGTGGGACACCTCACCGGCGACGCCGATGCGGGCGACGACAAGCTCGAGACCGCCGCCGCGGAACAAAAAAAATCCGTGGAGGACATCGCGCGGTTCTATACCGACGCGTTCTTTGACGATCTCGCAAAACTGAACATCACCATGCCGGATATCGTCGCGCCCGCGAGCGAATACGTGCGCGAACAGATCGCGCTCGTTCAAACGCTCCTCGAAAAAGAATATGCATACGATACGCCGAAGGCGGTCTATTACGACGTGAGCAAGTTCCCGTCGTACGGCGCGCTCTCGGGGCAATCGCTCGAAGAAAAGATGACCGGCGCGCGTGAGGAGGTTGTGGTCGACAGCGACAAGCGCAACCCTGCCGATTTCGCGCTTTGGTTCAAGCTGGAGGGAAAATTTAAAAAACATCTTTTGCATTGGCCGTCGCCATGGGGCGAAGGATTTCCCGGATGGCATATCGAGTGCTCCGCGATCGCACGGCACTTTCTCGGCCAGCCGTTCGACATCCACGCCGGCGGCATCGATCTCGTCGGCACGCATCACACGAACGAGATCGCGCAGTCGGAGGCCGCGTACGACGTCCCGCTCGCGCGCGTCTGGATGCACGGCGAGCACCTTCTGCTCGACGGCGGCAAGATGGCAAAGTCAGAGGGAAATTCCCTCACGCTCGCGGAGCTCGCATCGCGCGGCTTCCATCCCCTCGTCTACCGCTATCTCGTGCTCGGCGCGCACTACCGTACGCGACTCAACTTCACCTGGGAAAGCATGGAGGCGGCGCGGAACGGCATCGAACGGCTCTACGAGGCGGTAAATGACCTCTTTGAAGCCGCGCAGGCGGCAGATGCGGATGGCGGCGAAACGGCGGCGAAAACGCCGAAAAGATCCCTCGAACACTATAAACTGGAGTTCCACGCGGCGCTGGACGACGACCTGAACACGCCGCAGGCACTTGCCGTATTGTATGAAATGCTGGCCGACGGCGGGAATCCGAAAGAAAAGCTTGCGCTCGTCAAGCACTACGACGCAGTCTTGGGGCTTGGGCTGGAAACCGCCATGGCCGACGCCTCGCTGCCCGTCGATAACGCAGAAATAGCCGAAAAGGCGAGAATATATGCCGAACTCAGGAGCAATAAACAGTTTATCCAGTCCGACGCTTTGAGAAAAGATATAGAAGGATTAGGATATGCTATAAGGGATTTCAAGAGCGGCTCCCGGATACGGAAAAGATTTTTTTAATAACTGAGGTTCGATCAAATATCCATGACGGTCAGCAAAAAATCACAACTCAAACTTCCGCCCCAAAACCTTGAAGCGGAACAGGCGGTGCTGGGTTCCGTCCTTATCGACAAGAACGCGATTTTCCGCGTGGCGGATATTTTATTGCCCGAAGATTTTTATACTCCCGCGCATGAACGGATATATAAAGCCATTCTCTCCCTCTACGAGAAACATCAGCCGATTGATGTCCTCAGCCTGGCGAACTACCTCAAGGAACACGAGTGGCTCAAGGATATCGGCGGCTCGGCGTATCTTGCCGACCTGACGAACCACGTATCGAGCGCGTCGCACGTGCAGCACTATGCCACGATCGTAAAAGAAAAGAAGGTGCTGCGCGACCTCATCCGGGCATCGGCGGAGATCGCCGAGAACGTGTTCTCGAATGGCGGCGAGGTGGAGGATCTGCTCGACGACGTCGAGCAGAAGATCCTCTCGATCTCGCAGAAATCATTGCCGCAAAATTTCGTGGCGCTCAAAGATGATCTCACGAGCGCGTACGAACGCATTGCGAACCTCCACGCCGGGGGCGGAAAGTTGCGCGGCGTACCTACCGGATTTCCCGCGCTCGACGAGTGCCTTTCCGGATTGCATAAATCCGAACTCGTGATCCTCGGCGCGCGGCCGTCCGTCGGAAAAACGTCGTTCGCGCTCGACATCGCGCGCAACGCGGGCAAAGCCGGGTTCAGCGTCGGCGTATTCTCGCTCGAAATGTCGCGCGAATCGCTGCAGGACCGCATCATCTCCGCGGAATCGCAGGTGCCGCTCTGGAACATCCTTACCGGCCGGATCAGAAATGACAGCGAGTTCTCCATGATCCAGGAAGCGCTCGACCGCCTTTCCGGCGTAAAGATCTATATAGACGATTCGCCGTCACTGAACGTGCTCCAGATGCGTTCCATGGCGCGGAGACTCCAGGTGGAACACGGCCTTGACCTGCTCGTCGTGGATTATCTCCAGCTCATCCGCCCGCGCACGAACAGCGACAACATGGTGAACATGATCACCGAGATCTCGCGCGGACTCAAGGCGCTTGCCCGCGAGCTCAAGGTGCCGGTGCTCGCGCTTTCCCAGCTTTCGCGCGGCCTTGAACAGCGCGATCACAAGATCCCCCGCCTCTCGGATCTCCGCGACTCCGGCTCCATTGAACAGGACGCCGACGTCGTCATGTTCCTCTATCGCGACGAACGCAACCCGAACGACACCGCATCATCCGCCGATAATACGGTGCACCTCCGCGTCGCCAAGCACCGCAACGGCGCGCTCAAAGATATGGACTTCTTCTTCAATGGCGAGCTCGCCAGCTTCAAGACGATAGAGAAGAGATACGAAGAGCTGCCGGCATTATGAGGCATACAAACATGTCCTTCGGGGACGGGTCGCATTCTGCTGAATGCGCCCTAACGCTCGCCGCCTACGCGGCTCCGCGATTCCCCTCGGGACAAATTTGTATGCCTCATAATGCCATGACTTCTTATATTATTTCTCGATCGAAATGAGATACGATATCAGCATTCGTATAACTTTCCCGGATAACATTACAAATGTGCTTTGGCAGGAGAAGCAGCGTTTTATTTCCGAGTATGGAAGTAGTTATAAGTCGGAGCCGCATATTACGCTCTATCTCGATAGCTATACATCTGATGGATATCCAAAGCTATTAGAAAAACTTCGCGGACTTTCTATAAAACCATTTACCGTTTCACTTCTTGCGCCGAAAATAAGAGTCGAGAATGATCGACATCGGAATCTTTACATTATGGATGTCTCCAATAAGCAACAGTTGCAGAAACTGCACGATATAGTATCAGCGCTGGCCATTCCTTATCGCAGCCCATTCATATCTGAAAAAATCCAAAAGAGATTGGAAAGCCAAGGAATTCACACTGACGGTAGCCGCCAAAGTTTGCAGGCATATCATGTTCCAGAAGAAGTGTTCGATCCGCATATCACGCTCGGCGAAATTGATTTTGATAAGCCACAGGCCGATATCGCGGAGTCTCAAAGAAATCTCAAAGCGATCGAAAGTAAGGATATAACCGTTTCAAGCGTGACCGTCTTTTGGTATGGAAAAGAAGACGGCATGAAGAAGGCGTCATTACTCGAGGAGGTCGCAATCCCCTTAAGTCAGAATTAATCGGCCGCCGGGTAAAAATTGCTTAAGGCGAAAAATAGAGTGATAATAAAAGCACGTAATGAAACAGATTCAGGTGCTAACGATACATGGCGGGATGACTTTTAAAAATGACAAGGATTATTTGCATTACCTTCGCACAAAGAAAGTGTCAACTAAGAAAAAAAGGTATTGGACAGGTGATTATTTAGAAAAAAAGTTGGGTAAGAAATTTGAAGTCATCGGGCCGCGCATGCCACTTCAAGATAATGCAAAATATAGAGATTGGAAGATTGTTTTTAAAAAATATATACCTCTTCTAAAAAGTCGCTATATCTTAATTGGCTCATCTCTGGGTGGTATTTTTCTTGCAAAATATCTCTCCGAAAATAAACTGCCCAAGAAAGCAATATCCGTGTATTTAATCGCACCGCCTTACGATGATACGACCCCGACCGAAGACCTCGTTGGCGGGTTTAAATTGAAAGCTAACCTCTCGCTTATGGAAAAAAACTGTAAATATCTTCATCTTCTTTTTTCAAAAGATGATAATGTCGTGCCTGTTATTCATGCTGAGAAGTATCGAAAGAAATTAAATAATGCCCGTATCACAATTTATAAGAGTAAGAATGGACATTTCAATATATCGAAATTTCCCGAGATTATTGCAATGATTAAACAGGAAGCTCAAAAAAACTCATGATGAAACTCCCCGAGCCGGTGCAAAAGGTGGTGGATGCGCTCGCGGAGCTGCCATCCATCGGGCCGCGGCAGGCGGTGCGGCTTGCGTTCTACCTGATCGGACGGCCAAAAGAAGATCTGCGCGTGCTTGCGCAGAGCATCGACGCCCTGCGCGCGATCAAGATCTGCGAGCGATGTTTTTTCATCCATCAGAACGCGGGCGCACTGTGCGACGTCTGCATGAACCCGGCACGGAATCAGCGCGTCATCATGGTGGTGGAAAAAGAGACGGATTATCTTTCACTTGAGAACACAAAAAAGTTCACCGGGCGCTACTTCATCGTCGGCCCCGTGCCGAAGACGGGATTCTTGGAGGCATGGCAAAAAACGCGGCTTCTTAGCTTAAAGAAATATATCGCGGATGAGCTGGGTGGCGCGGCCGACGAGATCATCCTCGGCTTCAACCCGACGACGCTCGGGGACTTCCAAGCGTCGCTCCTGCTGAAAGAGCTCGCGCCGCTCGGCAAAAAGATCAGCCGGCTTGGGCGCGGCCTTCCTACCGGCGGCGAGATCGAATTCGCGGACGACGAGACGCTTGGCTCGGCGCTTGATAGAAGGAATTAAGAATGATAGGATTTAAAAGCGGTGTCGCCAGCCAGGCTGATCAAAGTTCGGCCCAGATTCAGGCTTGACGACTCGTCTCCAGGCCAGTGGAACTCTTTTGTTCCGCTGGCCTCATTTTTATTTTTTCCTCCATTCCACGATCTTTCCCGCTTTGATCTCTACCGGATCGGCGCGGCGCAGGCGCGCAGCGGCGCGGGCACCGACGATCATGACATGCGGAGAATCATCGAGCGCGATGGCGATATCATCCAGTTTTTCTTTCGTGGTCAGCCACGCATCATTGCGCCGCGAAAGGTCGAACGGCCGGGAGAAACTGCGCATGGTCTTCGTCCCGTCATCCAAGAAATATTCATTGAAATACGACATTGCGATCTCGCGCGGATCGCGATAGATCGGATCGCGATAGCGAAGCACCCCATGGTTGGTCTTGCTGATGGCACCCCAGCGATTCCCCTCTTTAAAAAGCGCGACCACGTGATCCACATCCCGTTCGGTCGTCTTGAGGTCCATAATAAGCGGCGGACGGCCATGCAGCCACAGCGCCGCGGCGGCGAGCATCGCTCCCTCCATGCAATGGGCCTCCTTTGCCCGTAGCAACATCGCGGGCGACCGATGTGTTTCCCCTTTCTCTTCAAAATTGAACGGGATACCGTTCAAAAAATCCTGGATCGCTCCGGGGGTCCGCAGCTTCTTTAATAGCGCGAGCTCTCTTGGAAGATCCTTGAATTGTTTTGTTGGAAATGGCCGCATAAACACATTATACCAGCTGCCGCATTAAATCTTTCTTAAAAGGGCGGCATTCCTACCCATGGCGCACCTCTATCACATCGCCATCCGCGACCACATATTCCTTCCCCTCCACACGCAACCATCCCTTTTGTTTCGCCTTGCTCCAGCCGCCCGCCTCTAATAACTTATCCGTCGGAACGACCTCCATGCGGATGAACTTCTCTTCAAAGTCGGTATGGATGACGCCCGCCGCCTGGGGAGCCTTGGTTCCGCGTTCGATCGTCCACGCGCGCGTCTCGTCCTCCCCGGTCGTAAAGAAGCTGATGAGATCAAGCGTGTGGTACGCTTTTTTGACGAGCTCGGGAATACCGCTCGATTCCGCCTCGGGCGACGAAAGGTCGGCGACGAGATATTCCGCGCCGAGCGACGCGATCTTGCCGCGCAGGCCGTCGGAGACGTCGGATTCCTTTCCGTTGACGAGGTAGAGCTGTCGCTTTGCGGTAAGCAGACGCAGGTCGTTCAGCCGCGGTTCGCTTTTGATCGCGTGCAATAGGTCCGCATCGCTCACCGGCAACACCCCGCTTTCCAACGATTTCTTCAATCGCTCCAAAATCTCTTTATCATGCAGCGCCTCCTTCTTCCCCGCGCGCGCTTCCGCTTCCACGCGCATGAGCCGCTTATCCACGGCCGCAAGATCTTTCATCATCAATTCCAAATTGATGATGTCGATGTCGCGCACCGGATCCACTGAATTATCCACATGGACGATATCCGGGTTCTCGAACGCGCGGACCACCATGACGATCGCCTGCGTCAGCTGGATGTCATCCAGGAACGCATTACCCAAACCCTCGCCCTTGTTCGCGCCTTTTACGAGACCGGCAATATCGAAGAACTCCACGACGGCCGGGATCTTCTTTTTGGACGCGGAAAGCGTGTTCAACCTCTCCAGGCGCTCGTCGGGAACGGCAACGACGCCCACATTGGGATCTATCGTCGCAAAGGGATAGTTGGCGATCGTGATGTTTTGCTTGGTGATCAGGTGGAACAGTGTCGATTTGCCCACGTTCGGAAGCCCGACGATGCCGATGGATAGTTTCATATCGCCCATAACTATCGCTTTTTTTCGCGGAAAATTCAAGCGAACACCGGTCCGGCGCAACGATACGGCATCATTGCGCGGAGCTTGTCGACATATACGCAGGGAAATGGCTCAGGTCGATCGCGGATGTGCCGTCAGCCTGGATGATGAACGTGAACCCGAACGGGTCCACCGGCACGGCCGGGATGATCCCCTTCGCAACGAGCTCGGCGGTGGACGTCGGATAAACGCCGAACGCTTTCTTATACTGCTTCGATGCCGCGTCAAGATAATCAAAATCCTGGAGGTGATCGATGAAAGCCTGCGCGCGCGCCTTCTCGGCGGGATCGTTCGTTGAATCCTTGATGGTCTCCCACAGCTGTTCCGTTTTCTGCCGCTGATTCGTTTCTATCCCGAAGTTCAACGAGAATCGCTCGGCGTATGCCGGGATGCCCGGCGTCTGCGCGGCGAGATTGTAATACCACAGCGCTTTCTGTTCGTTCTTTGCGTACAGGAATTCGTTCGTCGCCATATAATACGCGATGCGCCAATCGGTGTCCGCGTTCGCAAGCCCCTGCCGGCCGATCGCCTGCGCCTGTTCGATCGCCTGGGGATCGTCGCTCGCCGGCACCGCAGGCAGCGTCAACACCGAAAATGCGTACGGGTAGCTTAATTTCGGATCAACCGCATTCACGAACGCGAGATCGGTAAAATATTCCGTTTTTTTATTGAAAAGGTCGAGTATCTCCGGCATCGTGGTCGCCCACAGGAACGATGCGACGGCGGGATGGAATCCCATGTCAAGCAGGCGCACCATGAACGGCGACATGGTCTGGGCGCTCGACGCGGGAAGCGTCATCTTGGTGGCGTCGTATTCAAACTGCAAAAGCACCACCAGCGCGAGGAGCAGCCCCAGCACTCCTAATTTTGCAAATGGATTACTGAGCCGCGCCATGCTCTAAATTTCTTTTTTATTGAAGATCCACACTGCGGCGGCAAGGAGAAAAATGATATATGCGGCGGCATATGCAACGGCCAGACTGAACGAAGCCCACGGCACGGCGACCGCGTGGATCGCAAAATCGCGCGCGTCGAACTTCTCCAGGTTCGGGAATACATAATAGAGGATCTCCACCAGCCATAACCGGATGCCGCTTATGCCAATCGCCTTCGCATCGATCACGAGCTGGCTCACGATATGGCCGAGAAAGAACACGCCGGAGGTATATACGATGGAGAGCAGCGAGCTCGCGAATGTGGAAACGAATATCGCGAACGCGAGAAAGAGCGCCATCTCGAGGAATTGCATCGCGACGGCCACGAGCCCGATCCCGTCGAACATCCCCAGCTTATAGGTCACCACGCCCTCGTACGCCACGGCAAGGATGCCGCTCGTAAGCAAAAGCACCATGCAGAGCCCGAAGAACTTGCCCAGCAGGAATTGCGCGCGCGACACCGGCTTTGAAAGGATGAAATAGACCACCTTGCGATCGACATCCTTAAAGAACGATGTCGTGCCGAGAAACAGCGCAATGATGGCGTTGAAAAAGTAGATTCCGGTAAGCCCGAAGGCTTTCACCATGGTTGGCTCCTTTAAGACCAGATCGGCAAGAAAAAGCGTAAAAAATACATAGAGCAGGCCGAATACGATGATGCCGTACAGGATCTTGTCACGGATCTCCAGCTTCAACGTATTTTTTGCGATGATAAAGATATTTCTCATGCTATTTTTGATGATGGCCCGCAGGTATCTCGTGCGCCGGCACGGCATTGAGCGCGATCGATTCGTGTTCCGCAACCGCTTCCATGAACCGCTCTTCGAGCGGCTTGCCCGCGCAGAACGCCTTCACGCTGCCGGCGTACAATAATCTTCCTTTGTGCACGATCCCCACCTCATCGCAGATCTCCTCCACGTCGGCGAGGATATGCGTATTCAAAAATATCTTCCGGCCCTCGTGCTTGAGCGCGAGCATCACCTCTTTCATTTCCCGCCGGCCGATCGGATCAAGGCCGTCAAGCGGCTCATCTAAAAATAAATATTCCGGATCGTTCACGAGCGACTGCGCGAAGCCGAGGCGCTGGCGCATACCCTTGGAATACGTGCGGATCTCCGCGTTGCGCGCGGCAAAGATACCCACCTTCTTTAAAATTTCCTCGTAGTGCGATGTTCGTGCCGCCGGATCGGCGCCGCTGTTCGTGTTATCAAAAAGTTCGTCGCAGAAACGCAAAAATTCCATGCCGGTCATGCGCTCGTAAAAGTACGGCGTCTCCGGCATGTACCCCAGCTTCTTTTTAAAAATAGGATGCGACGAGAGCGCCCCGTCGATCGTTATCGTGCCGCTTGTGGGCTGGAGCAATCCTACGATCATCTTCATGATCGTCGTCTTCCCCGCCCCGTTCTGTCCCAAAAAACCGAAGATCGGCACATCCACGGAAAGCGTAAAATCGTCCACGACCACCTTCTTTTTATAGGCCTTCGTTAAATGCGAGAAATCCACCATAGGGAGATTATAGCAGAAAAATCGACAAAGGAAAATTTCCTAAGTCGAAAATGTTTCATTAGATCCTATTGAGGTTGTATCACCGTAGTCGTTCCGTTTTGTAAATCAACGAGTAACTTTCCATATTCATTTGCTCCGCCACCGGGACCATCCAGCCCCCAAGCGTCATAAATGAATTGGTTATTATTAATCCAACTATCGAAAGCTACGTATGGCGTTTGAGATCCTAACATTGATTTAAATGTACCGAACTGATAAAGAGTCAATCCATTGACTTGAAAAACTACTTTATTAGTATTCAAATCAAGAATATTAATTGTTCCACGAGCGTAAGCTCCAAACCACGGGATGTGATATTCAAGATATTGAAAATTAGGAGAAAAAGTGAAATCTCTCACCTCCCCCTCACTACCCGCATGAGTTAGTTGTAATTGACTGTTTCCATCTTGGTCAGCAACCCAAACATCTCCTCCTTGGATGAAAGCAAACTTACCTCGAATTTTTTCAGAAATTAAAACTGAACTGGGCACGGGCACCACCTCCGGACTTGTCCGCTTTATGGATGCTAACCATGAAGTACTCGGGGGTACGGTTGAACTTGCCGCAGTTGTTTGAATCGAGGTTGTCGTAATAGTATCGTGAGAAAGTGACATTTGAAATGCACTCTCCTTATTTGCTTCATAATACCAAATAGCGCCAACTATTAGCAAAACGACGAGAATAATAAGTGCGATATTTATTGAACCTTTTTTATTCATATTATTACTGGACTGTGCTAGCTGAAAGATTCAAAGAATTATAATCTTGATGATATATCGCAGCGGCCGAAGATGGTGTAGTTGATGAAATTATCTGCGGAATAGGCATATGCTTCCCATCAGCTACGAAACTTGATAACTCATATTTCCCAGACCCTCCAATACTTAACGTATAATTTCCATCTATTGGATGGTAAATAGTAAGAAAACGAACGCCCGGCTGACTATCGTCCTCTGCTGCATCTGGTATCTGATTATATTCAACGCCGGTGCCTAAATTTATGCCAAGTTTATTTCCATTCGGATCAGTGATCAAAAGTGTGTGCATGCTATCAATAGTATATTCGAGGTAAAGAGGCAAAACAGCGGTAGAAGTCGGCTCGAGAATATTTGCACTCGCATAGGTATTGGCATATCCATAAATATGATTTGCTGTTGATGATGCTTGATTCAAATATTGAGTGTTATAAAAGAATGGATCGCGTAAGGTATAGGTCGAAGTATTATTGTTATTAGCGAATCCCGTTGCCACTACAAAATGAGTCACACCGGAAATATTTCCTTCGGTTAAAATTACTGGCACCGTTCCCGTTGAAGTATAATCAAGCCATTTATTAACCCATGTGCTTGAAGGTGAAGATATATGATCGGTAGTAACGTTATACCAAACTCTAAACGTGCCTGATGGAGTTTCGGAATAGTAAGGGATGTCCTGCCAATTCATAAGACCACTTCCCGCCGGGAAATAACCCGTACCAGAACTATTTGCCATCTCAAGCCAATCATTTAAGTTCGCAGGATTAACATCGGTACTACTCATATAACTTTGCATTGTAGTGGTTGTTATCCCATACGATCGAAGGTCCATCGTCACAGATGTAATTAAGCAGCCGAAGCCGGCGATAGTATTTGTGGCGATACCATCTAATAATTGAGGTGCCCACCAGACAGTCCCCGTAGTTGCAGAAGGCGAAGGGTAGGTCGACGTGACCTGTGTATAAAGTGGCACCGCACTAATTTTGAAATCAGTAGAGCTTGAGTTCGGCCCAAACAATTGCCATCCGGAAGTATCTCCCAATTGATCAGTTACCCTCGCCTGCCAATGATAGCTTCCATTTCCGCTGATCTCGCGAGTATCCACAAGTGGGAATGTTGCCGTCGCATTGCTTCCGGGAACCACATAAGTGCTGGATACGGTAACGGTATTGGTAAACATAGTACCCACTGGTTCAACTTCCACTTGAAGGCTTTCTGTACTTGTAGCTAATGATTGCAGTTTTGCACCGAACACTATAATTGATTCGGTGGTAGAGCTCCCCTCGCTAAGCGTTGTTGTCGCATCCGATTTATACTGCATAAGATTACTTAAAGTTGTAGTTCCGTTTACCGGAGAATAATTGAGCCAGTTATTAAAATCAACATATGATGACGCCACATCGCCTGTGCCTCCAGGATTCGCGGCATTCGTCGGGCCAGTTGTTGATCCCCACCAATTATTTTCGGCAATGGCGGTGGAAGTAACATTATCACCGTTGTACATTCCGTAAGTGACGTTTCCCTGGATGCTGCTTGTTGAAATCGTGATCATCCCGCCATTCATATAAATTCCACCATGCCCATTGCCATTAAATTCGGAGAGTGTAATAGTCGATGTTCCTCCGTTTATATTGATGCCATCATCTAAACTATCAGCGATCTGCGAATTAATGATAGTTGAAACACCTCCCGCTTGGTAAATATCGGTCGCGGGAGTCAAGGAATAGCCGCCGTACCCAATGAAAGCATTGTTGATTGTTGTGCTTGCACCAGAATCAATTTCAATACGTCCCCAATCGCCAGGACCTGGAGTAGACGTAGTGCTCCCGCCAGTACCGGGATCGATTGAGTTGTCCTTAATTGAGGTAAAATAAACTTTGTTGGTTGGTGTTCCCTGAACATTTAAGCGTCCCTTTATATCCAGAAACGACGCCGTAGTCTGATGCAAGAACTTTATGACCGTTCCACTACTGATGGTAAGTGTGGTCCCTGAGGCAACAGTGACACCATCATTATTGTTATAGCCAATAACGTAAGGAATGCCGTCATTGTATAAAGTCTCGTTCGTGCTTAACGTCCCGCGGATATCATACCCATTCTCGCCATTACCTGACGCAGTATTCCCTAAAGGAACAAAGGTAACGGCGCTCGTAAAATTAATCAATGCCGCATCAACACCGTTATTAGCGAAAGTGCTACTCGAAATATTAATAGTGCCGGATGAGCTATATGCGTAGATTCCCGATGCCCCATTACTACTGATGGTGCTACTTGAAATAGTTATCGTTCCAGCGGTGGATTGAATACCATAATTACTACTCGATGCCACCGTTACAGAAGAGAGTGATGAAACGCCTCCCGCTATGTCGATATCGGCAGAATTGTAATATGCAGACCCTGTAGCACCACCATAACGAATGATAGCATTCATAATCGTTGTACTTGCCCCGGGATCAATTTCAATACTTCCCCAATCGCCCAAGCCCGGGGTGGATGTAGTGCTCCCCCCCGTCCCAGAATCAACAGAGTTGTCTTTGATCGAGGTAAAATATACTGGGTTGGTTAATGTTCCTTGAACATTGAGGATGCCTTTTACATCAATATAAGCAGCGGAGCTGACTTTAAGAAATTTTATAATCGTACCGGGATTGATAGTCAGAGACGTCCCTGGTGCAATAGTGACCCCAACGCCATTGTTATAGCCAATGACATAAGGAACACCGTCATCATATAATGTCTCGTTTTTGGTAAGGGTTCCTAAAATGTCATAACCGTTTTCGGTAATATTTTCAGAAGCGGAATTTCCAGAAGGGATAAACGTAGCGCCGCTTCCAAAATTAACATAACCCGTGAAGTCGTTTTGAGAAAACGTGCTGCTCGTGAGAGTGAGCGAGGCAGAGCCGGTCTCATAGAATCCATAAAAACCATTTGTGGTAAACGTGCTCGTTTCAACCGTACTGGTTCCGGCAGATATATACAAACCATATAACGTACTTGTCGCTATTTGCGTGCTTGAAACAGTAAGCACCCCGCCGGACTGATTGATATCCGCAGACCCCCCGCTTGAAGATCCCCCATAGCGAACCACTGCGTCGGTTATATTTGCGATACCCCCTGAAGCAATCCCGATATCGGCCCAATTACCAGCGGCCGGACTCCCTGTCGATCCACTAATAGTCCCACCCACTGAATTGTCATTAACGGAAGTAAAATAAATTTGATTTCCGGCTGCGCCATTAGCTTGCAATGTACCGTCAACCGTCAATCCTGAAGATGTGCCGTTAAATTTCACAACAGTACCGCTTGCGATGGTAAGGGTAACCCCGGACTGAATTGCGATCAGGTTGTTATTAAAAACGTACACATTACTCGCAACCCATGTTGTACTCGTCGTAATATTACTTATAACGTTTATGGTGCTTGCCTGCGCTGATGGAAGAAGAAAAAGAAAACCGCCAAGCAAAGTGGCGGCTCCAGACAGAACAAAATGGGCTATGCGACTGGATAGAAATCGTTGCCTCATTAGATTATCTCTATTCTATCAAATTCACTATTCAAAGCTGGGGATAACTAAATAACGCCAGTTCCATCACAAATACTCCACCGGCACGCTCTCAAACTTGTTTTTTGTGATGATGACATGGTCCAGGAGCGAAATGCCCAGGATCTTGCCGGCTTCCACGATCTGGCGCGTGATCGCGATGTCCGCGTCGCTCGGCTTCGCCACGCCGGAGGGATGGTTGTGCGCCAGGATCACCGCCGACGCGGAGTATTCGAGCGCCGGACGGAACACCTCGCGCGGATGGATGATGTTGGACGTGAGCGTGCCGATGGACACGACCTCATCATGGATCAGCTGATAGTGCGTGTCGAGATATAACCCGCGCAGATGCTCCTTCGGGAGGTCTTTCATATCTTTTAAATATTCATAGACCTGGCTCGCGGTGCGGATCGTGAGCGGCTTGCGGCCGTCCGGCGCCTTGAAGAACCGGCGCCCGAGCTCGAACGTCGCAACGATCTGGCAGGCTTTGCCGAGCGGGATGCCAAGCAGCTCTTTTATCTTCTCCGGATCCTTTTGGTTGACGATCGCGCTGTCACCGTATTCTTTGAGCAGGCGGCGCGACATGCTCAGCACTTCCTCCTTTTTCGTGCCGACGTTCAGCACAACGGCAAAAAGTTCCGCGAGCGAAAGCACCGACGGGCCATATTTGATGAGCTTCTCACGCGGCTTTTCGTCGGCAGGAAGGTCCCGCAGCTTCAATACATATTGCTTATCCTTCTCCCCGCTGCTGTCGAGGACGAGGTCGCCCGATGACACCTGGGAGTAGAGTTTTTTTGAGGGCATTATTGTTATGTTCATGAGTTTATTATAGCAGATACGGCACACGTTACGGCGGCGCGAGCGGCAGATGGATGACGAAACGGCTTCCCTTGCCCGGCGCACTCTCCGCGGTGATCGTACCGCCGTGCGCCTCCACGATCTGGCGGCAGATATTGAGGCCGACGCCGGTGCTCGGCACGGGCGGCGCACCGGCATCACCGCCATCGGCGAACGCGATATACCCGTTCTTGATCTTATAGAACCGCTCGAAGATATGCGGCAATGCCTCCGGCGGAATGCCCGTGCCGGTGTCTTCCACGGTGATGCGCGCAACAGCCCCGGCGCGCCCGATGGCCCTCGCCCGTTCCGCCCGCAGCGTCACCACGCCGCCGCGCGCGGTATGCTTGAACGCATTGCTGATAAGATTCAGCATCACCTCCTTGAGCCGGTCGCGCTCGGCGCGGACAAAAAGAAATTCACTGCCTTCGCCCCCGTCATCCGCCGCATCCGGCGCAATAACGAAGCGGATCCCCTTGTCTTCCGCAAGAATGTGGCAATCCTCATGCACTTCACGCAGCAATGCCCCCACCGCCAGATATTCCCGGGAAGCCGCTTTTACGTCAAATGTGGCCTTGGCACTCCGGAGGACGCTGCCGATGAGGCGTGACATGCCGTCGAGCGTCGTCACGATCACCCGCTCAGCCAAAACGCGCTCCGCATCCGTCGCGCACCCGCTTTGCAGCACCTCAACGTTTCCACGCAGGATGGCGATCGGCGTCTGCAGCTCGTGGGAAATGTTCGTAATGAATTCCGCGCGGGTATCCCGCGGGCCATGGAAGAATATCCGGTCGGTCACACGGTCGAAAAATCGCCGAAAACGCGCGAACAGGAGCGCGCCAATGACGGCGGCGAGGATATCCACCGTCTCATCGTCCGGATAGAAATATTTTTCAGTGATGAATTCTATGCTGAAAAATATCGCCGCCACGGCGATCAGGGAGAAAAAGTAGGAAACGGCGCGGGCGCGTTTTTTCACCCACCAACCATAGCAAAACCGGATTAAAGAAAGATTAAAGACCGCAGGGGCGGCTTTGGGGGCGTAATTACTGCGTTGATGCGATATGCTCCTCGCTGTACTGCAGGCTCCCGCCCACTTTTTTGCCCGGATTGAAGATGTTCAGCGGATCAAATATCTTCTTTACCTCCACGAACAATTCCTCGATCTTTGGCCCGTACATCTCCTCCAGATATGGCGTGCGGATAAGTCCGTCATTATGCTCGGCCGTGATGGAACCGTGATATTTGAACACGAGCCGGTAAACCTCTTCCGAGATCTTCGGAATGAGCGCCCGCACGCGATCGTCTTTCAGGTTCATTAACGGAATGATATGGAAATTACCATTGCCCGGATGACCTGCGATCGTATAAATAAGGTCCTCTTTATATTTGTCCAAGATCGCATTCACCTGGGGCAGTACCTCCGGCATATATTCCGGCTTGACGATAAAGTCGTCGATGAACGGCGCGGTATCAAGCCCGGTCGTATTGTTGTGCAGCAGCGCGAAGCTTTGGCGTCGGATCGTCCAATATTTCCCTTCCGCCTTTTCATTGCGCAACGGATGGACGCGGATGCCCTTGTGCGTCTTCGCAAACGTGCGGACATCGGCCGCGAGCGCGGCGAGCTGTCCATCGAGCTGTTTTTCATCATCCCCGGTAAGCTCGATGAGCATGATCATCTTCGGCATGCCGCCGGTAAGCACCATCCACGCCTCCGGGATGAACTGGAAACCGAGCGTGAATATGTTGCCCTTCATTGATCCGATCACCTGCCGCCACAGCTTGACCGCCACCGCGATCGTCTTATCGTCATACGATTCAATGCTTTCCGGATGGAACGGCAATACGTTCTCCACCAGATCCGCGACCGGCGTAAGGTCTTTCAGGAACACCACGCACAGCCGCGAATGCTTCTTGAGCGGCACCAGCCTCAGTTTCGCCTCGGTGAGCAGGCCAAGCGTCCCCTGCGAACCGACGATCAGCTTTGTGATATCAAACACGCCGGTCTCTTTGTTCCACACGTTCCACAGATAATAACCGGCGGAATTCTTTGAGACGTCCGGCTTGGCCGCCTTGATCGCGTCGTAATTATCGCTGATCAGCTTATAGAGCTTGCGATAGATATCACCCTCAAAACTCTGCTCGTCCAACTTTGCCTGAAGCATATCGCCCGCGAGCGGCCATAACGTGTGCTGCTCGCCGTCGCTCATTACGATATTCACCGCTTGCACGTAATCCTCCGTTTTTCCGTATGCAAGCGTCTTCTCGCCGCCGGAATTATTGTTGACCATGCCGCCGAGGGCGCACAGGTCTTTTGACGCGGGGAATGCCGGATAGAGCAGGCCTTTTTCGGTCAGCGCCTTTTCAAAATCGCGGAAATAGACGCCCGGCTCTACCTTGGCCTCGTCACTGCCTATCTCGACGATATGGTTGAAATATTTCGTGAACGAGACGATGATCCCCTGGCTGAGCGGCCCGCCGGTCATGTCGGTTCCGGCCGAACGGCCGGTGAGCGACACATCCTCCCCTGCCGCCTTTTTTTGCGCCACAAACTTTACGAGGTTTTTTATGTCGTCAACATCTTTAGGAAAGACCACCACCTGCGGGCGGACCTTAAAAAGCGAATAATCGCGGCTGAATTTCGCAAGCGTAGCATCATCTACCGCCACGTCCCCGTGAAAAAATTGTCGTATCTCATCGGCTATCATCCTTCTTTAATAATACCATTTTACTGTCCGGTTTGGTATAATAAAACACATGAACCTATCCCAAATAAAATGGAAAACTGTCGGAACCGTTGCGGGAATCGCGATAGTGGTCATACTTGGCATCTATTTCATTATAGGATCGATGAATAACGGCAACACCCCAAAGAATGCGCCGAATAACGGCGCCGGGATGCAAAACACGAGCACGTCAACCGCCGCCAGCACAACGTCAAGCGGGGTGATGACGAACTCGAACGGTACGGAGACGCGCCCGGCCAGAGGCGCCGCCACCCCCACCCTCCCAAGTCCCTCCATCACCATCGACCTCCTCGCACCGGTCGCGAACAGCATCTGGACCATGGGAAGCCCGAACGTCATCTCGTGGAATAACGCCGCGGACGTCACCGGGGAGATCGACCTGATCAATGCGAACACCAAAGCATTTGTCGGCGTCATTCTCTCGGAGACCGGCCCGAACCAAACGTCATACAGCTGGGATGCGCGTTCCATCTACCTCGCCCGCTACAGCGCGGACAAGAAGGATGTCGTCCCCGGCACTTATGCGATCAGTATCCGGTTCGATGGGAACGGCCTCGGCGAACTTATCAGCCCCGCAGTCGTCATCGTGAATTAGGCGAACGTCCTCACCCGCCGCAATGCTTTGTGATATCCGATGGCGAACCGGTGCGCTTCGTTGCGCACCCTGATCAATGTCTCCTTTTGCACACCCTTCGGGATAAGACCGATGATATCATTGCGGTCGCGCCGCGGACCCTTCGCGATCCCCATGATAGGGATCTTTTTTTCGGCGCGGAGCAGAACGCGACGCGCGGTATTCACCTGCGCGAGGCCGCCGTCGATCAAGATTAGATCAGGTATCGGCCAGTCCGCGCGGGAAAAGCGGCGCTCAAGCACTTCTTTCAACATCCCGACATCGTTCGGCTGGAAGATGCTGCGGATCTTGAACTTACGATATGCGCTCTTATTCGGTTCGCCGTCCTCGAACACCACCATAGAACCTACGGCGGACGTGCCGGAGATATTGGAAATATCGTAACCTTCGATGCGGTAGCCATCCCTCAATGCCCCAGCGACACCCCCCGGCACCAGCATCTCGCTGTCCGAGATGAGTGCGGTATCCTGGATATGCCGCAACGCGAATATCTGCCGCCGAAATTTTTCCGCCTTCTCGAACTCCTGCTTCCTGCTCGCCGCCTTCATGTCTTTTTCAAGTGCGCGGATGATATGCGCCTTCTTGCCCTCAAAGAACATCCGCAACCGCTCTATATTTTTCAGATATTCCTCGTGCGTGACGGCACCCACGCACGTGCCCGGGCATAATCCGATCTCGTAATTGAAACACGGGCGCTTCATCTTGCCGAGCTCGTCCGGGTTATGCGTGCTCCATGGGAAGATGCGCCGCAGGATACGCAACGCCTCGCGCGCGCTCGACGCGGAAGTGAACGGCCCATAAAGCCGCCCGCTCGCCGCACCCGCGCCGCGCACGAGCAGTACCCGCGGAAATTTCTCGCGCGTGACCTCGAAATATAAAAAGCTCTTGTCATCCTTCTCGCGCACATTGAACGGCGGCGTAAGTGTTTTGATGAGCTCCGCTTCGCGGATCAGCGCCTCGAGCGCAGTATCCTTCTGTTCAATGTCGATGCGCGCGATCTTACTGACCAGCGTCTGGATGCGCACGTCGTGCGGCCGCTCGAAATAGCTTGACACGCGCCGGCGCAAATTCCCCGCCTTGCCCACGTACAACACGCGCCCGGCGGCGTCCTTCATGATGTAGACGCCCGGCGTTTCGGGAAATTTCTTGTATGGAACGGAGGTTTTAATCATTTTTAACCTCCCTATTATACTGATTTACTGACTATTCTTCCATGAGCACCTGCACGGCGCACTTTTCAAGCAACGGCGCCGTTCCCTCGATCTCTTCGTTCACCTTTTCCAACCGGATCGGTGTGGCGCCATTCTCAAACCTCAACTCGTCCTCGAGCATATACGCGAGCTTATGTCCGTCCATATTATAGACAAAATCGTTTTCGAAGTAGCCAAGCCTGCGCCCATCCGGTTCCGTGCGAATATGACTGCCGTCGATCCATCCGATCTTCTGCCCGTCCCGCCAGATCTTATTGTCGTATATCTTCATGGTTTTAGTATAGCACCCGGGACTACTGCAGCAGCGGCCGCAGGTATTCCCCCGTCACGCTCGCCTTCTTGCGCACGATCTCTTCCGGCGCGCCGACCGCGACGATCGTCCCGCCGCGGGCGCCTCCTTCGGGGCCGAGGTCGATCACCCAGTCCGCGGTCTTGATGACGTCCAAGTTGTGCTCGATGACGACGATCGTGTTGCCACGATCGACAAGCCGCTGCAACACTTTTATCAACTGGTCCACATCGGCAAAGTGAAGGCCGGTCGTCGGCTCGTCGAGCAGATAGAGCGTGCGGCGCGTGTCGCGCTTGCCGAGCTCCGCGGACAGCTTGATGCGCTGGGCCTCGCCGCCGGAAAGCGTCGTCGCCGACTGGCCGAGCTCGAGATATCCCAGACCCACCTCTTCTAATATAGTGAGCTTGTCCATCAGCCACGGAATGTCCTCAAAGAATTTAACGGCTTCCTCGATCGTCATCTGTAAGACATCGTAAATATTTTTGCCTTTATATTCCACGGCGAGCGTCTCGCGATCGAAGCGCTTGCCCTTGCACACGTCGCACGTGACGTACACCGTCGGCAGGAAATGCATCTCGATCGCGATCGTGCCGTGGCCTTCGCAGTTCTCGCAACGCCCACCCGGGACGTTGAAGCTGAACCGGCCCGGCTTGTACCCACGCACGCGGGCGTCCTCGGTGCCTGCGAAAAGGTCGCGGATGTGCGTCCACGCGCCGACGTACGTCGCCGGATTGGACCGCGGCGTGCGGCCGATCGCCGCCTGGTCGATGTTGATGATGCGTGTGATGTATTCCAGACCCAAAATCTGCTTGTATCCACCCGCCTTGAAGCTCGCGTGATTCAGCTTGTCCGCGACGGCCTTGTACAGCACGTCGTAGACAAGTGACGATTTGCCGCTGCCCGAGACGCCGGTCACCGCGGTGAAGCGCCGCAATGGAATATCCACATCCACATCCTTTAAATTGTTCGCATGCGCGCCGCGGATCTTCAAAAACTCCTGCGACGTACCGCTTCCACCACCCAACTTTGTCTTCGCCGTGACCTTCACGCCGCGTTCCGCGGGCAACACCACCTTGCGCCGCGTCTCCGGCACCTCGATGAACTTCTTGCCGCGCAAATATTGCAGGGTAAGCGAATTCTGTTTCATATCTTTGACAAGCTCCGGCATGGGTCCCTGCGCCACCACCTTCCCACCATGCACGCCCGCACCCGGTCCGATATCCACCAGATAATCCGATTCGCGAATGGTGTCCTCATCGTGCTCGACCACGATGATCGTGTTGCCGAGGTCGCGCAGGTCCTTGAGCGTCTGAATGAGCTTCGCATTATCACGCTGGTGCAGACCGATCGTCGGCTCGTCCAATATATAGAGCGTTCCCACCAGGCGTGAGCCGATCTGCGACGCAAGCCGTATACGCTGGGCCTCGCCGCCCGACAACGTCCCCGCTTTTCGGTCAAGCGTCAAATATTCCAACCCGACATCCATCATGAACTTTAATCTATTTTTGATCTCCCGGAGCGGCGCTTCGGCGACCTCATTCATTGACGTCGCCTTGAACTTCAAGCCGGAAAAGAACGCATGTGCGTCTTCTATAGAAAGCGCGGTGACGGTATGGATGCTCTTGTCGTCTATCAATACATTCAAGCTTTCCACACGAAGCCGTTTACCGTCGCACACCGGACAGAGCTCTTCGGACCACAGATCCTTCGTGCCAAGACCGTGGCATTCCGGACATGCGCCGTACGGACTGTTGAACGAGAACAGGCGCGGCTCGATCTCCGGAAAGGAGAATCCGTCGTGCGGGCACGTGAACTTTGCCGAGAGAGAAATCTCCTTATCAGTGATGAGCGTCACCACCGCATTGCCGTACTTGAGCGCCGACTCGATCGCTTCGGCAAGCCGCAAACGATTATCTTTGTCCTTAAAGTTCATTCCCGACGGTAAGCGGTCCACAACGAGATCAATGTCGTGCACTTTATAACGGCTGAGCTCCACGCGCTCACGCAATGAGTGATATTTTCCGTCGATGCGCACCTCGGAAAATCCGGCATTCAGAAAATCGTAGAGCATCTGATAATACTCGCCTTTGCGGCCGCGCACCACCGGCGCAAGGATGACGAAATTCTTCTTATCTTTATTGCTGTCCGAGATATCGATCGCGACATCCACGATCTCCTCATTCGTCAATTTTTTGATCTCGCGGCCGCAGGTGGGGCAATACGGTTTTCCGGCGCGTGCGAAAAGCACACGGAGATAATCGTAGATTTCCGTGATCGTCGCCACCGTGGAGCGCGGGTTGGCAGAATGCGATTTTTGATCGATGGAGATGGCCGGCGAGAGACCCTCGATGTCGTCCACATCCGGCTTGTCCAGGCGCCCTAAAAATTGCCGCGCGTACGCGGAGAGCGATTCAATATAGCGGCGCTGGCCTTCGGCAAATATCGTGTCGAATGCAAGCGATGATTTTCCACTACCGGAAAGCCCGGTAAAGACGACCATTTTATCGCGCGGGATCTCCAGGTTCACATCCTTGAGATTATGCTCGCGCGCGCCTTTGATGATGATCTTATCGTGTTTCATTGTTTTTTTTGATGCTAAATCCCCTCCGAGCGGCGCTCATAGGAGGGGTCTGCCGAATTCATACCGCTCCAGTGTAATGGTTTTCAAAGAATACTTCAAATCCGGCATATCCGATTGCCCGTAACGATTTAAGTTATGCATATGCATTATCGTGATATACTATAACCATAAAGATGAATGATCATATCCCCTCGCCGGGGCGGAGTTTTCGAGGGTTCACCCTTATCGAACTCCTGGTTGTCATCGCCATTATTGCGGTCCTCGCAGTCGTCGTGGTGCTGGTTTTGAACCCCGCAGAACTTTTGAAGCAAGCCCGCGACGCGAACCGCGTTTCCGACCTCAACACCATCACCCGGGCCATTTCCCTCTATCAGGAAGATCAGGAAGGAAGCGCCGGATATACGATGGGCACCGCCTCCTTGGTCTACGTTTCTCTGCCCGATCCAACCCTATCGGGAAATCAAACGTCAACCTGCTCGTCCCTTGGTCTCCCCTCCCTTCCTGCGGGCTATTCCTATCAGTGTTCCTCCCCGCAAAATTATCGCAGCACAAATGGAGCGGGATGGATCCCGATAAATTTCTCCTCCTTGTCAATGGGATCCCCTCTGGGGAGCCTCCCTATAGACCCGAGCAACAATTCCTCCACCGGACTTTACTATACCTACGAAGCGAATGGCTCTTCTTACGAGCTGACCGCCAAGATGGAATCCACTAAATTTCAGGCTACAGGTCAGACCGACGGAGGAAGGTATGCCGATATTTTAGAGAAAGGATCGAGCCTTACGTTGGCCCCGATAGATTTTGGCGGCGGCAACGCATCAATAGCGCTCATTTCCCACACATACGCTACCAATTCAGGAAGTTCCGCCACCACTCCGGCCATCAACACCACGGGAGCGACCCTGCTCATCGCCGTGGTCGCAAACTATCAAACTGCGCCTCCTGCTCCTACCGACTCCCAAGGTAATACATGGCACGGCTTGACGTCATACCAGGACGGAGGCAACAACCGATTTATAACCATCTTTTATTGTTACAATCCTACCACAAGCCCAACCCAGACATTCACGGCAAACGGTTCCTATCCAACGATATTGGCGAGTGCATGGAGCGGGACAATGACCACCTCCGCAGTGTTCGATACACAAAACGGCACCGGAACCGACGCCACGGTGACCTCCCTCAATTCCGGGCCTATCACTCCCGCCAGGACCGGCGAGCTGATAGTTTCCGGCTTCCTTGCCATCTATACACACAATCCCGCCGGTCAAGCGATAGATTCCGGATTTACGATCCTGGATCCGCAGACCGGAGCAGGCAATGGAGAGTTCGCCGATATGGCTTATCTCATTGATTCGGCAAATAACAGCGTCAATCCCAAATGGTCATGGACCAACGCCGATTCCCAGGTAGGTGCCGATATCGCAGCGTTCGCCCCCCAATAAACATTCACGGCAAACCGATCGCGGATCAAGGATTGGCAGGCATTCAACTGCGTGCCACCCCCAGATAAAAAGGTCTTGTTAGAACCTTTTTTATCTTTTCTTTTTTTGCGACAACCCCGCGGCATGCGCGGCGTCCAATGTCTCCTTCCGCCCCGCCTTCATCACCTCCTCCACCGCCCCCGCCTTTTTGTTCAGCTCACGGATCTCATCGCGCAATATTCCCGCGAGCTCGAAGTTGAGCTCCTTCGCGGCAAGCTTCATCTCGCGCTCCTTCTCCGCGATCAGCCGCTGCAGCGCGGTCTTGGACCGCGGCACCGGCGCCGTCTCCAGCTTCAGGATATCGTCAATATCCGGCAGGATGTCCGAGATCTTACGCACGACGGTGCGCGGCGTGATGTCGTGCTTTTTGTTGTACGCCAGCTGGATCGTGCGGCGACGATCGGTTTCGCGCATGGCGCGCTCGATGGAACCGGTGATGTTGTCCGCGTACATCAGTACTTCGCCTTCCACGTTGCGCGCCGCGCGGCCGATCGTTTGGATCAAAGAAACCTCGCTGCGCAGAAATCCTTCCTTATCCGCATCCAAAATGGCGACCAAGGAAACCTCCGGCAGGTCGAGACCTTCGCGGAGCAAGTTCACGCCGACGAGCACTTCGATCTTCCCCTTGCGCAGGTCGGTAAGGATCTTGATGCGATCCATCGTCTTCACATCGCTGTGCAGATAGTTCACTTTTATTTTTCGCTCTTCCAGATACGCCGAGAGGTCCTCGGCCATACGCTTGGTGAGCGTCGTCACGAGCACGCGCTCGTGCTTGGCCACGCGCTCCTCGATGCGCGGGATCAGGTCCTCCACCTGCCCGCGCGCGGGCTTGACCGTGATCTTCGGATCGACGAGGCCGGTGGGGCGGATGATCTGCTCTACTATCTGGCCCCCGTCCTGGCGGGGGGCTCCCGCAGGCGCCGGCCTGCTCACTTTCAACTCGTACGGCCCCGGCGTGGCGGACGTGTAGATGACCTGGCCGATGCGCGCGTCGAATTCCTCAAACCGCAACGGCCGGTTATCGATCGCGGACGGCAAACGGAATCCGTATTCCACGAGCGTCTTCTTGCGCGCGGCGTCGCCGTTGAACATGCCCTGCAGCTGCGGCACGGTCATGTGCGACTCGTCGATGATGGTGAGAAAGTCCGGCGTGCCGGCATCAGCGCCCGCTGCGGCCGGTTTGTGCGGGAAGTAATCAAGCAAAGTGGCCGGCGGCTCGCCCGCGGCGCGCCCGGAAAGATGGCGCGAATAGTTCTCGATGCCGTGGCAGTATCCCACCTCCGCCATCATCGCGAGATCGAACTTGGTGCGCCGCTCCAGCCGCTCGGCTTCCAGGAACTTCTTCTCGCGGTCAAACTTGGCGAGCTGTTCTTTTAATTCAATTTTAATATCGTTGATGGCACGTTCGCGCGAGGCCGGCTCGGTAATAAAGTGCTTCGCCGGCGCGAATAAAATATCCGGGATCGCCGGCGTCTTGCCCGGCTGAAACCCCTTCACCGGATCCACTTCATAGATGGCGCGGATCACGCCGCCCGACACCTCCAGGTTATAGATGACCTCGCGATCCGCCGGCATGATCTCCCAGTTCTCGCCGCGCAGGCGGTACGTGGCGCGCTTGAGGTCCGCGGTCGTGCGGTTGAACTGCAGCGAAACAAGCTTGCGCGAAAACTCATGGCGGTTCACCGCGTCGCCCACCTTGAAGTGCACGATGTTCTTGGCGTACTCCTCCGGCGCGCCGAGGCCGTAGATGCACGACACTGACGCCACGATGATCACGTCGCGCCGCGTAAGAAGAGCCATCGTGGCCGCGTGGCGCAGCTTGTCGATCTCGTCGTTGATCAGCGCCTCCTTGTCTATATAGGTGTCGCTCGTCGGGATGTACGCCTCCGGCTGATAGTAGTCGTAGTACGAAACGAAATAATTGACGGATGCGTTCGGGAAAAGCTCGCGAAACTCGTTGCAGAGCTGCGCGGCGAGCGTCTTGTTGTGCGCGATCACGAGCGTCGGCTTGCCGATCTGCTGGATCACGTTCGCCATCGTGAAGGTCTTGCCGGAGCCGGTGACGCCGAGCAGGGTCTGGTCGCGCAGGCCGGAGCGCAACCCCGAAACGAGCGATGCGATCGCCTTCGGCTGGTCCCCCGCGGGTTTGTTGTCGGATATGATCTCGAAGTGGTTCATGGCGTTCGTTATAGTTCGAAACGCCCCTTGCCCGAGGGCTATAGGGGTTGCTCATCCAAATCTCTGCCAATCCAGTTTAATGTTTTTTTAATGGAGAGTCAAAAAAAACGAAAAACCGCGTTCCAGCCTCACACCGGAAAGCGGCCTTTCTTCTAACTAACAATATCCATTTTAGCACACTTTTGACGGTGTCAAAATGGGGATATCCCGAAGGGATATTGGCCAGACGACTTTAGAAATCAACCGTATGTGCCAACAGAAATGCGTGTATATTCGACCTCCGCGATGGTAATCGGCTTAGGTCTCATTCCTTGGCAAGTTTCTCAAAAACTTCTTTATAATCCTTCATGGCCCGATTGATGGCTTTCTCGATCTGTGCTTTTTTTGCCGGACCGATTTTATCGCCTAATGCTTCCAGAAGCTCGTCGTGGGTAACGATAAAATTACGCCCAACCTTAGTGGCTTTGATCTTCCCCTTTTTGATCCTATTAAAAACAGAAACCCGGCTTAGGTTCAATATCTGGGCAACTTCGGCTGTTGAATAGAAATCTTTTTTCATATTCGTATATTAACACATGTTAATGTACGAATAAAGACCGTAAATACGACTCTATATTGATCATAGAAAAATCGGGGGGGCTTTCGCTCCCCAGATCGTTTATTGATGGCCCGATAAATTAGTAACGCCGATAGTCGAGGCACTCGTCTCCGACGCCCGCCTTCGGTCCGAGCATGCGCTCGAGCTCACGAACCGCCTGATAGGGATTTGGCTTTCGATCTGAACTCCAAAATCCTTCCTCGGAATCGACCTTTGGCACACGAACCCGGATAAAAATGTCTGGATACCATTCTCGGAGCTTGGTTCCAAGCACGTGCGCAAAGAGGTTGCGAATCCTTCCATCTCTGGGCTTTATAGGAAAGCCATGGACGACAACGTTGATCTGATGCGTCTCATTTGCGGAAATTATTGTTGACGGCGAGAACTCAAAGATAAAATCCCTTTTCTTGAGGTCCCAATCCTTTTCAAGACATATCGCGGCCACGCAGTTGCGGAATAGCGACCGCTTGGCATCTTCGCCCATCTCTGGCAAACCAGAGAGCGTCACGGTTATCATATTTCACCCTCCTAGAAATGCGCTGCTACTCCAAGGATACGATTCTAGAGCACCTTCGTCAACGGGCACAGCCCGTGCTTGTGCGGGCGTGCCACGCAGTAGGCGCGGCCGTAGTCCATTTGCCATCCCGCAATTTTTCTGATAAACCATACCTAAGCCCAATCCAAACGGGATCCGGCCCAACAGCCCTTTGAAAGGAAGCATGCCTTATGAATGCAGAAGGAAAAATTCAGTTGGACGCAATGAAGATCCTCGGACGAGTGGGTGCCGTGCTCAACGATGGTCACTTCGTCTATACATCGGGTAAGCATGGTTCGGCTTATGTGAACAAGGATGCCATCTACCCGCACACGAGGGAAACCTCATACCTCTGCCTTTACTTCGCCCAACACTTTTTGGATCGCGAAGTCAATGTTGTTGTCGGACCGGAAAAGGGCGGCATCATCCTATCGCAACACACCGCAAGTATGCTGTCCACGCTCTCCGGTCGTATCGTGCTCGCGGTTTATGCCGAAAAAGATGGCGATAAATTCGTTATCAAACGGGGATATGAAAAACTCATCCCCGGCAAAAACATCCTTATCGTCGAGGACGTCCTTACTACCGGTGGTTCGGCGAAGAAAGTATTCGATGCCGTCTACGCGCTCGGCGGAAACGTCATTGGGCTTGGCGCCATCTATAACCGCGGCGGAGTGACAGAAGGAGACATTGGCCTTCTTCCAGAACTCTACTCGCTTACTAGCATCGATCTCAAAAGTTGGGAAGCGGATGAATGCCCGCTGTGTGCTGCAGACACTCCCATAAACACCACCGTTGGCAAAGGCCGGGAATTTCTCGCCAACAAACAATAATGGCTCTTCCTTACTAATATCCATGCGCCGCCCATCTTTTTATGAGGGCGGCGCTTTTCTTTTTTTTATTCCCCCTACCCCACCACTTTCGTCAGCGGGCACAGCTCGTGCTTGTGCGGGCGTGCCACGCAGTAGGCGCGGCCGTAGTCGATCAGCATGTACGTGGCGCGAAACCAATCCTTGCGCGGGATGATGGCCATCAGGTCCTGCTCTATCTTCTCCGGCGTCTTTTCGCGCGAGAGGCCGAGCACGCGCGACAGGCGCATCACGTGCGTGTCCACCGCGATCCCCTCCACCACGCCGTAGGTGTTGCCGAGGATGACGTTCGCCGACTTGCGGCCGACGCCCGGGATTGTCACCATCTCCGCCATCGTGCGCGGGAGTTTGCCGCCGAACTTTTCCTTGACCACGCGTGCCGCCGCGAGAATGTTGCGCGTCTTCGCGCGATAGAATCCGGTCTGCTTCACCATCGCTTCGAACGCGCGAACGCCGGCCGCCGTCCTGCCAGCGCGCACATACGCGTCGAGCGTCCGGTACTTTTTGAACAGCGCGGGCGTCACCTCATTCACTTTCTTGTCCGTGCACTGCGCGGAAAGCTGAACCGCCACGAGCAGTTCCCACGCATTGCCGTACGTGAGCGCGATCTTGGGATGCGGAAAAAGCCTGCCAAGCGTGCGGGAAATCTTGCGCCACCGGGCGCGCAGGCGCGGAAGGTCTTTGGGAGGAATCATAATGTTGATACGATAGTTAAATTATAACGGAACTGGCATAGAAAGATATTGCACAAAACTTTGACATCTCTAATAAAAAAGGGTAGAAATAGAGACGGTACTATTTTCATTTTCGAGGTAACGAATGACGGCCAATATCGCATTACCGCCCGAACGAGAGAGTTTTGATGTTTCTCTTGCAACCCTGATCACCGAAACAAGAGAATCCATGCGCGAGTTCGGCGGCCTTGAGAACGCGCTGGAATACCTGATGGGGCAATACCACATCGAGCCCGGCGAAACGCAGGAGATACTTAAATGCGAGATCCGCGCCGCGATCAGAAGAGAACGGCAACGCAAAGAGATCTCCTATTCCGTCAAGGCATTGACGGATTACGTGAGAGTGCTTGTCGACTATCAGGTCTCGTTTGAAAAGGCTATTGAGCTGACCTTTGCTCAATACAATCCCGACAAAGAAGATCCCAAAAGGATCTCCGAGCTCGTCGGGATCATCCACCGCCAAATCTCTTCCCGCTCCCGGCTCGTTCAGGAGAAGTTGGAAAACAACCCCGCATTCGCAGACAAGTTTCGGACGTTCTAGTCTATCGTCCATGCAATAACCCGGCCGCCCCGCACATTACGGGGCGGCTTTTCTTATCCTGTCCCTAGTTGCGTATATCGGATATTTATGTTAAAATACTAAACAGGAAAGGAGAGGTGCGCCTTGGCAACCAAAGAAATAAAACTGGAGGAAAGCCCGCTGTTCCTGGCGGTCCTTCACGATGCCAGCGAGCTATACGGCAGACAGCCTTATAAGAAGAATGCATTGGGTGCCGTCATCGTGGCGCTCGATAAACATGGGATCCGCAATGATCCCCTCCAAAGCGAAATGCGCGCACTCGTTTGCAGCAAGCTCGGCAAATCCGGCAGCGACAAAGCATTCTTTAACCGTCATCAGCTTGATCTTTTTCCCACGAAGTAACCCCCGTCATATTCAACGATCCATGACGGGGGGCTTTTTTTATTCCCCTGCCGGTTCCGCGTTCCGCTTCAATATCACCCTGTTCTCCTCGGGAAAAAGGGTCACTTCAATGCCCGCCGGGAGCTTCATGAAAAGATCTCCTGCCCGCGCGCCCTGCAGACTGGCCTCAGCTTCCGTAGGAGAAGACGCTTCCACCGCTTTGTCTTCGCCCGCGATGGATATTTCCACGGATCCTTCGCTGTCCTTTGCGACATTTACCGAAAGCTCGACAACGATCGATTTTTTCGCATCTCCGTGGTTGGCATAGGTAACGGCGTTCTCGATCCCGACGCGCACGGTCTTCTTGATGTCATCGATGCGATCTCCGTTCAGATCCGCCGACTCCAGAAAATGAACGACGGCATCCAGCGCCTCGACGGTGCCTTTGGAAGAACCATCGATGGTCCGTACCATCCTCGTTTCGGGATTCTCACTTGCTCCTTTTTCGAAATTCATAAATGATATTTTATTTGAATCTTATCGGAATGCTGAGAGACATGTCCATTGCGGGATTGCCGGACGGATTGTCCTTGGAAAGCACGACCGTGCCCGTGGCGCCTGCCGGCGCGGAAAATTGCACGATTGCGGTGAAGGGCACGGAGCTCGTGGACATCCAGTCGGCTTGCGCCTGCGCGATGCCGCGGCCGATGACCGTGCCGTTGCCGTCCAGAACCTTTACCGGAAATGACGCCTCAAAAAACCATCCGCCGCCGGTGACGGTGCCCACGACGGTGACCGGCGACGTCACGAGCGCGCCCGGCTGCGGCGCCGTCACGCCAAGATGCCCGTCCGCGGAAAGGGTCGGCTGGAGTATTTTCGCCCCGCCGGCGTTGTCCGGCGGGAGCAGCGGCGCCTTCGCAGGATTGTAGAAAAAGAGCACGCCCAGCAGGATGATGATGATCACGGCGAACACGATGGCCAATGTCTTCAGGGCACCCAAAGATTTCATGCCTCCAGTATACCATACGGCAATCGTGCCGAAACGCGCTCTATCTGAACGGAATTGCGCCTTCGCGCCGCAGGAGCGCGATCTTCCTTTTTATGCCCCACGCGTAGCCTCCGGGCGTTCCATCCGCCCGCACCACGCGATGGCACGGCACTTTTTTCGTGTCCGGATTATTGTGCATGATGTTCCCCACTGCGCGGGCAGCGCCCGGCCGTCCCGCCCGGCGGGCGACCTCACCATAGGTCATCGTCTTCCCGCGCGGGATCTTCGCCACAACAGCATAAACTTTTTCGGTAAAAAGGGCCGGTGGATGATTTTTCATTCCATTCCATTATATCGCACGCGGCGCGCCTTAGAAAGATAAAAAATGAGCCGGGAGAAAAATTCCCGGCCCGGAAAGATATCAGGCAATGGCCTGAATACCATGAGCCTCCGCCCACTGCTCCCATTTTTCACGGCAGAGGAAATACGTCCGCTGTTTGCCGTTTCCGTAATCAACATGGAAGAAGCAAACAACCATGACCCCTTCGTTCAATGCCTTGATCCTGCGCTTAGCTCTGACCTGAAGGGCGATGACCCGTTCAAGACTGACGCCATGGTGCCCGGCCGCGCCGCAAGGCGCGTGAGCATATAACGCCACAACATTGATCCCTTTTAACGCGCGGGCATCAATGATCTGGTCCAGAAAAACATCATCTGCATGTTTCCGACGGTTGATCGGTGAGCACGGCGCGCATGCGAGAGCGCCACCATGCCAAGCCAATACGTGAATGCGAGGATCGGGACGGCATCCCGACTGCATGTAAATCTGATGCATAAAAATATCGCAAAAGCGATCCGCATCCGAACATGTTACCAGAATCACTCCTGCCGTCTGGTCAATAAGGTGATTTTCCACATCCAGAAACACTCCGGCTTTCCGAAGTTTTTCGATGAACGCGCGGTCTGCAGCTAACAATCCTGCCATTTGCAACCCTCAGAGCAAAATGGGAATTTAAATCCACTAGCAAAAGTATACCCTAATTTTCAAAATATGTCCAACAGAAAAGAGAATTTATGCCGCTTCCTCTTCCTCCTCTTTTGCTTCGGCACCCGTGATCGCGTCGATCTTATGTATACCGTCAAAGTCGGCCAGCCAGCACTCGATCTCTTTCACCTGCGGAAACTGGCTCTGCACGAGATCCGCCGCTTTTTGAAGCTCGGCGACGTGGTGGTCCCATTCCGCCTGATGATCATCGCCAAACGCCTTGGAACCGCCATAGCCGCCGCAGTCCATGTGTACCATCAAAATGACACGCTCGGTATGATGAAGCTTGATCGATTTCGCGATCTGGGATTCCGCGACCGTGCGATCGGCACCCTCCCCTCCCGCAAGCGCCTGCGCGCCGCCTGCGCCTTTGACGGCATCCACTTTCGAATCCTCAAAACCGCGCTGCGACAGAAAATCATTATACAGATCCGCAAACCGGGCATCGTAGCACCACACGATGCATGCCTCCGCCTTATAGTGCTCTTTCGATGATTCAAATTTAATGAAGGATCCCCCTTCGTTTTCAACATCAATATTATTTGGCATCTCTAAAGTTGAGCTCATACTTTTATTTTATCTCTTCCACCAGGATCTTCGCCTGGCTTCCCGAATCGATCTCCAAAAAACCGGAGTTGACGGGGATATAATGCTTCTCACCCTGTCCGTCCACGATCGTCATCGTTCCCTTTTCGAGAATGGAGATAAGCGGCTCATGGTGGTCAAGAATGGTGATCTCTCCGGAGCGCGTATTGCAATTGACCGACCTGGCGTCGCCCTGGAACAGCACTTTTTTTAATGAATAGACGCCTAATTTCATTTTACTTCTTCGATGCCGCCCTTCATGTAGAACGCGTCCTCCGGCTGGTCGTCGTACTTGCCGTCCAAGATGTCGCGGAAGCTCTTGATCGTATCCTTGAGCGGAACATACTTGCCCGCCGCGCCGGTGAACGCTTCGGCCACGAAGAACGGCTGGGAAAGGAAGCGCTGGATCTTGCGGGCGCGATAGACCGTCCGGCGGTCGGCATCGGAAAGCTCCTCAATGCCAAGGATCGCGATGATATCCTGCAACTCTTTGTAGCGTTGGAGCGTCTGCTGGACATCACGCGCCACTTCATAATGCTCCTGGCCGACGATCTTCGGGTCAAGCGCGCTGGAACTCGAGGCAAGCGGATCGACCGCCGGATAGATACCGATCTCCGTCAGCGCACGGGAGAGCACGATCGTGGAATCAAGATGCGCGAACGTGGTCGCCGGTGCCGGGTCAGTGATGTCGTCCGCCGGAACGTAAATGGCCTGCACGGACGTGATGGAGCCTTTCTTGGTGGATGTGATGCGCTCCTGGAGCTCGGCCATCTCGGATGCCAGCGTCGGCTGGTAGCCTACCGCCGACGGCATACGGCCGAGCAGCGTAGACACCTCGGAACCGGCCTGAGAATATCGGAAAATATTATCGATGAAAAGCAGGATGTTCTTTCCCTCCTCGTCGCGGAAATATTCCGCCATCGTGAGTGCGGAAAGCGCGACGCGGGCGCGGGCGCCCGGCACCTCATTCATCTGTCCGAACACGAGCGCGGTCTTGTTGACGACGCCCGAGTCCTTCATTTCGTTATAGAGATCGTTGCCCTCGCGCGTGCGTTCACCGACCCCGGCGAACACGGACACGCCGCCGCCGACCTCCGCCACATTGCGGATGAGCTCCTGGAGCAATACCGTTTTGCCGACGCCTGCGCCACCGAACAATCCCACTTTGCCGCCTTTGATGAATGGGCAAATAAGATCGATGACCTTGATGCCCGTCTCGAACACTTCCGTCTTTGTGGATTGGTCGGTGAACTTCGGTGCATCGCGATGGATCGGCGAATATTTCTTGAACGGTCCCTTCGGCACCGTAAGCGGCCTGCCGAGCACGTCGAAAATGTTGCCGAGCGTCTCCTCGCCCACCGGCACCTCGATCATCCTGCCCGTATCTTCCACTTCCGCGCCGCGTGCGAGGCCGTCCGTCGGCGCCATGGAAATAGCGCGGACCTTGCCCGGCTCCAGATGCTTCACCACCTCCGCGGTTATGGTCGTCGCAGCAGCCTCGCCCGCACCGCCCAGCTTGATGTGCACCGCATTGTAGATCGGCGGCAGCACGACGCCCTCCCCGAAGTCAATGTCCACGACCGGCCCGATGATCTGCGTTACTTTCCCTTTTTTAATGCTGGTATTTGCCATGATTATTGTAATGATTCCGCGCCCGACGTGATCTCGATGATCTGCGCCGTGATGGCCGCCTGACGCGACTTATTATAGACCATCGTCAATGTCTCGGAAAGGTCGGAGGCGTTATCGGATGCGTTCTTCATCGCCACGCGACGGGCGGAATGCTCGGAAGCATTCGCTTCGAGGATGGCATGGTACAGCCGGATCTTGAGCAGTTTCGGCGCAAGTTCGTCCAGCACCTCTTTTGGCGACGGCTCGATAAGATATTCTTTCTCGCCTGCGGCGAGAAAGAATTCTGACCCTACATAGTCCGCGTAGCGTCCCGCGCGGGGGATCGTCTCCTCAACGGACTGCTTGATGGCATCATAGGAAACCGGAAGGAATTCGCGCATCACCGGATCCTGCCGCAACGCGGTGACGAACGTGGTGAAAAATGCGATGCACGAGTCAAAATCCCGACGCGTATAACCTTCGATCAAAAAATCCGCGATCGGCTCGGCTTCAAGCATATTGCTCGCATCGCCCATGCGGTTGAACGACGCGATCACGTTCGCCTTGCGGCGCTCAAGATAACTCTTTGCCTTCTGGCCGACGGCAATGAACGAATAGCGCAGATCGAGAATGTCAATACTGTTCGTCTTCATATATTTTTCGAACTCACGGACGACGGCACCATTGAACGAACCGGCGAGGCCGCGGTCGGACATCATAAGAAGGAACGCGGTCTTTTCCACGGTACGCTTCTCGAATAATGCCGGTTCCGGAACGTCCTTGAGCGACGAAAGGATGCCAAGCAGCTCAAGCGCGGCATACGCGTACGGACGCGAATTGAGCGCAAGCTCCTGGCTCTTGCGCATTTTGGTGGCGGAGACGAGCTCCATCGCCTTCGTGATCTGTCCGATATTCTGGACGCTCTTCATGCGCCGCTTGAGGCTCTGTCCGGATTCCATGTTTTTTATTTTAGCCGTACGGTTATTTTGCCAAAAACCTCGTGATCGCCTCTTTTAATTTGCTCTCCGTCGTCTCGTCGAACAATCCTGTTTCGCGAATCGGTCTCAAAATATCGTCTTCGTGAAGTTTGCTGAGATAATCAACAAGGCCGGCTTCCGTCTTTGCAATATCTTCCACGGCCACATTCTCAAAATAGTTGTTGAGCACCGCGTAGAACACGCAGACCTGCTCCTCCACCGGCATCGGGTCGAGGTCGCTCTGCTTCAAAACCTCATTGATCTTTTGTCCTTGCAGAATACGCTTGCGCGTGGCCTCGTCCACGTCCGTGGCAAACTGCGCGAATGCCTGGAGCTCGCGGAACTGCGCGTGCGCAAGCTTAAGCTTGCCGGCCACTTTCTTCATGGCCTTCGTCTGCGCAGCGGAACCGACACGTGATACCGAGATACCGACGTTCAGCGCCGGGCGCTGGCCCTGGTTGAAGAGATCCGTCTCCAGATAGATCTGCCCGTCAGTGATGGAGATGATGTTCGTCGGAATATATGCCGTCACGTCGCCCAGCTGGGTTTCCACGATCGGCAGCGCGGTAAGCGAACCGCCGCCCTTCTCTTTGGAAAGCTTTGCGGACCGCTCCAATAAGCGCGAGTGCAGATAGAAGACGTCGCCCGGATACGCCTCGCGGCCCGGCGGGCGGCGCAACAACAAAGAGATCTGACGGTATGCCCACGCGTGCTTGGAAAGATCGTCGTAAACAATGAGCGCATCCATGCCCTTGTCGCGGAAATATTCGCCGATCGCGGTGCCCGCGTACGGCGCAAGATACCACATGGCCGCCGGCGATCCCGCCGAGGCCGAGACGATGATGCTGTATTTGAAGGCGTCGAACTTTTTGAGCGTCTCGGCGATCTTTACGATCTTTGATTCCTTCTGGCCGATCGCGACGTAAATGCAGATCGGCGTGCGGCGGCCGGTGTCGTTCTTTTGGTTCAAAATGGCATCAAGCGCGACGGCGGTCTTTCCCGACTGGCGATCGCCGATGATAAGCTCGCGCTGCCCGCGGCCGATCGGAATAAGTGCGTCGATCGCCTTGATGCCGGTATGCACCGGCGTGTTTACTCCTTCGCGCTCAAGAATGCCGGGCGCGCGCCGTTCCATCGGATTACGCTGGGGCTTACTGCCGGCTTTGAATATCGGCCCCAATCCGTCCTGCGGTTCGCCCAACGGATCGACGACGCGCCCGATCAATTCGTCGCCAACCGGGATGGAAAGCACGTCGCCCGTGCGGCGCACCGTGTCCCCCACCGCCACCGAAAGAAAATCACCAAGTACGAGCCCGCCGATGGATTCCTCCTCCAGGCTGAGCGCAAGCGCCGGACGTTCGCCGTGCGCGGTCTCTATAATGAGCACTTCCTGGCTGACCGCATTGCGTAAGCCGAGGATCTTGACGATCCCGTCGCCGACCTCGATGACGCGGCCGACCTCAGCCCATTCGGGCTTCTCTTTATATCCTTCGATATCCTTTTTTAATTTTTCTATTATTTCGTATGACATATATAGTTAAAATTCCAAATACCACGTGACTAAATTCCAGGATATCAGCGGAGCATCTTGTTTAATTTGTTCTTCAGCGACCCGTCGAACTGCAATTCGTCGTTGATGGTGATCTTAACCCCCGCGATGAGATCGGAATCGATCCGTCTCACGACGACATCCCCCGGCTTTACGAATTGGTCCAGATGCCTGCCCTGCAAAGAGCTCAGTTCCCGCGCCGAAGCGATGGTGACCTTCCGCACGCCGCTCTTGCCGCGCGCGAACCGCGACGCCTCCTCAAGGATCTTCTGCAGATGCCCCTCGTCGCCGTTCTTCCGCACGAGCGCGAGAAAATTCTTTGCGATCTCGTCGTCATGTTTTTTGCCCGGACCAGCAGGCACGGACAAAACGTCTACGAGCGCTTTTGCGTAAATGTGCGCGGGATATCTCATGCGACCTGCTGTTTCGCCTCGCCGACCGCTTTTGCGATCAAGGCATCATCTATCTTTTCCGGCGAGAGTTCGACCGTTCTCACGATGGCGGCGCGCACGAGCGCCGCTGCTTCTTTTTCCATCGCGCGGCGCGATTCTTCTTCCTGTGAACGCAGGCGCACGGCGGCACCGGCCATCGCTTCTTCCTCGCGGCGCCTGGCTTCGGCGAGAAGTTTTTCCTCGAGCGTCTTCGCGTCCGACTCCGTCTTCTTGAGAATGCTGACCGCTTCCGCTTCGGCATGCTTGATCTTTCCCTTGCCGATCTCGTCAACTTCGTGAAGGCGGCGTTCGGCCTCTTCGGCCTTCACCAACCCTCCCTCGATCTTCTCGCGCCGGTCGTGCAACAGCTTCAATAACGGCTTATACACAAAAATACGCAACACGATCAGAAGCAGCGCAAAATTGACCGCCTGACTGAGCAGGAGCTGCCAATTGATACCCAATTGATCCACTAATTGCTGCATATGATTTTTTGCGTGAAATAGATTCTTTGGCGCCAAGGGCATCGTAACGCCGTCCGGCGGCGTTTACTGCACAAAACGGTTACGCGACGAACTTTATGATGAGGGCGATGACGAGCGCATAAATGGCGACCGCCTCGGCAAACGCGATGGCGAGGATCGCCATGGTCTGCACCTTGGACGACGCTTCCGGGTTCCTTCCGATCGCTTCGACCGACTTCGAGCCGATCCAACCGATCGCGAGGCCAGGACCGAGCGTACCGAGTCCCATTACGATCGCGGTGGCAAGAAGCCGCATAGTGTTAGCATCCATATATTTATATTTTTCAAATCCCAATATCTAAATTCCAAATAATGCCTGAACCCCAAAGCTCAAATTCCAAATTGAAATTTAGGGTTTGGATGCTTATTTGGGGTTTGGATATTGGAATTTGGGATTTATTTAATTTAATAACGACCTTTCCACCCGCGGCATCAATGACCCGCCGCCTCGCCTTCATGAGGGGTGATCGCCAGCGCCACGAATATCAGAGTGAGCATCCCGAAAATGAACGCCTGGATGAATCCCACGAACACCTCCAGGAACATGAACGGTAATGGAACGAGATATGGCACAAGAAGCGCCATGATGGCAAGCAGGACCTCGCCCGCGAACACGTTGCCGAAAAGACGGAACGTGAACGAGATAATTCTAGCAAATTCAGAGATAAGCTCAAGCAATCCGACGAAAAGCTTGATCGGGCTGCCAAAGTTAAAAAAAACGGACGCGCGTTCACGCAACCCGACGATCGAGACCGCGAACACGTTCACCATCGTAACGGCGATAAGCGCGAGTGCGAGCGTAAAATTAATGTCGCTTGCGGGCGACCGAAGCAGCGGCACTGCGTCCGCGCCATGGCCGATCGTCACCGAACCGACGCCGGGAACCAGCCCGAACCAGTTGGAAATGAGTATGAAAATAAAAATCGTGAATACGAGCGGAAGGTATTTCTCCGATTGCCTACGGCTTCCCAGCACCGAATCCATCAGGCCAAGCGCGCCTTCAAGCGCTACTTCGGCGATGTTCTGCAACATGCCGGGAACCATCGCAAGCTTTGTTTTGAGGGTGACGGCAATGACGGCGGCAACCACAAGCACCACGAACGATAAAAGCAGTGCATTCGTCACCGGGAACGGCCCGATAGAAAAAACTTTCTCCGCGACAAGGGAAATGTTCAACATACACCGCAATGATAGCAAAATAACGGCTTTTTTACCAGCGGAGAGGGTCAGCTATTCGCTGAGGCACTGGTTGAACGCGGCAACCTCGTCGTTATACATGCCGATGGCGGTCTTGGTCTCTGCGACGAGGTTGTTATATTGCGCCGCAAGATTATTGTAATCTTCCACCTTTGCGTTGTATTGCGGTCCGGCCTGCGGCGACATGGCGGCTATGGCGGCTCTGTCGGACGTGAGTTCCGCAGCCATCGCGCTGATCTGTTTTTCGGAGAGGTCTATGCTGGTCTTCAAATTCGCATCCGGCGACGGACAATCGGATGCCGGCCGGCCGAATACCTGCACCGCGATCCACGTCTCCTGTCCCTGGAACATCCCCTCACGCACGGCAACGCCGATCTGCGTATAGTGCGCGTTCAAAATATTCGCGCGGTGGCCGGGACTGTTCATCCACGCATCCACCACACCGGCATCACCGGCAAACAACCCAAGCGCAAGATTCTCGCCAAGCGCAAGATGCGCGTAATGTACGCTGCTCGCCACGGTAAGCGCGCTCTCACCCTGCGGCCCGACGTGTGCAAAATATTGCTGGGCAAACATATCGGAAATGCGAAGCGTAGCGATAGCGTCAAGCGTGGCATTCTCCGAAAGCGGCGGGAGGTCGCCATTCTGCGCCCGCTGCATGTTCGTCTGCGCGATCACCCCCGCAACGGTGAGAATGTTTGTTTTTTTGGGCGTCGCCTTGGTAACCTGCTGCAACGGCGACGGTGCGGAAAAATTCTGTTCCAGCTGATTTGTCAGTGAGGTATCGATGGAATTGCCGAATTCGGCAATATGCTGCAACGGCAAAGAAAGTGATTTTTGGAAATACCACAACGCCATGCCGGCGGCAGCCACGATGACGGCGGCCACGGCCAGCCGGCGCCTTGCCTTATGTTTGCGCGCCATAGCGGGCGCATCGTGGTGCAGCGGCGGCTTCGGGCCTTCCTCCGCCGGCGGCAATGGTTGTGGAACGAGATCGTTCAAGGGCTAATTCTTCAAATAACGGCGGACGGCCCAGAAACTGGACAATCCTCCGATGACGACCCCAAAGAGCAGTTCATAGATGAAAAGCAGGATGATGTGCGTATAAAAATACCTGAAAATATCCAGGCCCGGAATGAATTCGTTAAGATAGGGCGAAACGAAATAGAGTACGGGGGCAAACACGACAAGACTGATGAGCGCGGCGATCAATCCCCACAACATGCCCTCTACCACAAACGGGCCGCGCACCAGACTGTTTGACGCCCCCACCACGCGCATCACGCCGATCTCCTCGCGATTGGAATAAATGGCAAGGCGGATCGTATTGAACATGACAAGTCCCGCGACGAGCGCAAGGAAAATGGTCATAAGCCATCCGCCGATCGAAACATCGCGCACAATCGCGGCCAGACGGTTGATCACATCCTGGTTCTGCGTGTAACTGATGGTGTCTATATACGAAGCAAGATCCGGGGAGCTCAGATAATCATTGATGGCGCCGTACTGGCTCGGATCCTTCGCTTTGATGTTGAGCGACGCCTCAAGTGGATTGGCGTCAAGCGCATTGATGGCCTGACTGACCGTCGGGTCGTTCGCGTGATTCTTTTGGAACGTCGCAAGCGCCTGGTCCTGGGAGATATAATCCACGCTTGCCACCTGCGACAATCCCTCAAGCGACTGCTGGATGTTCAATATCTCGTCCTCGGGCGTATTGGTGTTGAAATAAACGCTGATATCTATCTTATCCTGGATCGCGGACGCCGCAGCGTGAGTGACGACGCCAAAAATAATAAGACCTAAAAATCCGATCGCCGCGAGCGTCATGATGGCGATCGTCGCCGTGGAAAGCCAGCCGTTCCGCCAGAAATTCTTGAACCCGAAATGGAAGATACGCGAAATGATGGTGAACATCTTTAATTATTATACATTGTTGGCCCGACGTCAGACCAGGATATATTTTCCTTTTTTCTCGTCGCGAATGAGGCGGCCCTTGTCCAGCGTCAATACCCGTCGCTCAAGGGTATTGATGATCTCCTTGTCGTGGGTGGCAAGCACCACCGTGGTGCCAAGCTGGTTGATCTTTTCCAACAGCTTAATGATCTCGAACGTGTGGAATGGGTCGAGATTGCCCGTGGGCTCGTCGGCGATAACGACCTCCGGGCGATGGATCATCGCACGTGCGATCGCGACGCGCTGGCGCTCTCCGCCGGAAAGTTCGTTGGGGAAATTCTTCGTCTTGTCTCCCAGGCCCACCATATCCAATACCTGCGGCACAAGCTCGGCGATCTCCCGCTGGGGCCGGCCGGCAACTTCAAGCGCAAACGCAACGTTTTCATACGCGGTCTTGGTGGGAAGCAGGCGAAAATCCTGGAACACGACCCCGATGTGGCGCCGGAATGCCGGTAGTTCGTTGTCCTGCAGCTTGTTCACCTCATATTGCCCGAAAAAAACGCGTCCTTTTGACGGTTTTTCCTCTCCAATCAATAACTTTATAATAGTGGACTTTCCGGCGCCCGAGCGGCCGGCGAGAGAAACAAATTCTCCGGGGTCGATCTGGAAATCAACATCCTCAAGTGCGACCCCGTGGCCCGTATAATGCTTGGAAACTCCCTGGAAAACGATCACGTACTTAATGATACACTATTTTAAAAAAATATCCCACCAGGGCTCATCCTCTTATCTTTTAAAAGTACGTCATCACCCTCTGCTGAGTGCGCGCCTCGGCTCTCGCCGCCCTCGCGGCTCCGAGACGCCTTTTAAAAGATAAAGGGATGAGCCCAAAATACAATATTCTTTGAAAATATTATGAACGAATTTTCTTTTCGAGTTTGCTTACGCGGATCTGCAGGTCTACCACGTCGGCGCGACTGTCGGCTTCCTTCATATCCTCTCTTATTTCTTTGATCTTTTGAAATAAATCGTCAAAATTTTGATGCATGCCCTTAAATTCCTTATCATGCCCATCAAGACGTTCTTCTATTTTTTTGACACGCTCGGTAAGTGCAAGTAGATCTTCTTGTTTTGCGGTTTCCATAAAGCCGTTCTGAACCATAATGGCCAGACTGCCTACAGACTCGTCTATTTTTAGATCGGTTTTGGTCGCTAATCCATCCATTTTTACTGCCAGATCCTCGATCGTCATTTTCTTCTTTGTTAGTTTTGTTTTTTTCATACAACAAGCATAATCTCCACAAAAACAAAGTCAAAAACTTTTTAAGGAAGATTTAATGTTTGTTTATAGGCATTGCCGTGGCTAAGCATTCCCTTATAAGAATTAATGACTGGTCGCGGGGGGGTAATAGGCGGTCACGCACCGATGCCTTGTGGATATTCCGCGGCTTGGGGTCGGAAATGTTGAATGCCTGATAGCCGCCATGCCGATATGTGCCATTTCGCAAATCATCGCGAAGCGCTAGAATATTATCCATTTCTTGAATTTTTGAAAGAAACCGATTCACGCACTCGCGCAAGGCGTACCCGGCGCGATTCCGGCAGAATAGTTTTCTAAAAGCGCGACGGAAAAGCCATGACCGTTCCGTATGCGAGCTTTCATTGCATAGTATAGCAAAAAAAATAACCCTCGCTCCTTCCGAAAAAGATGCGAGGGTCAAAGGGTTGAAGAGTCCAAGGGTTCTAAAAAAATCGTAGAACCCAAGGTACTCAAGATTTCAAGAATTGCGGGAAAACACCTGGTCGCCAACGTCCCACGCGCCCGGGTGCGTGACGCCGTCCGCGTCCACGCGCCAGCCGACGCCGTTCCAGTACACGACGACCGCGCGGAGCACGCCATTGATGTCACGGACATAGAAAATGTTCGCGTAACCATTGGTGAGCAGAGGATCTTTCTCGCCGTTCTTCTGCACTTCCATGAGCGCATAGACCTCGGTGAGGGTGGTCTCTGCCTTGGCTTTGCCGCCGAGTTCAGCGATGATCGGGCCATCCACGGACGAGCGCGAGAGCTTGCCATAGTTAAGCGTCGATCCCCCGAATGCCTCTTCCGTCTTTCCGTAGAAGCACTGCTTGAAGTAGTCGCTCACGAAGTAAATCTTCACGGGCGCGTTCTTCGGGGTATTCACGACGATGCGGTCGCGGACGACGAACGGATTCGTCGTTGCGGCCACGGTCGTTGTGCCGACAGGAATGAGGAGTGGCGGAGCCGGTGGGTTCAACGGTTTGAGGCCGAGAAACGCCCGGAAAGCATCGCGGTTGAACTCTATGGGGTTCGCATCGAAGAGGTCGGACAACGCCCCCGATTCCAGCGTCCACTGGAGCTGCTCGTCCGGCGTTCCTTTATCCACGATCATTTTCTGCACTTTCATTCCTTGTTCAAGGGTTGCGTTTTTCATGCGCAAGTCCTCCTTTTTCTGCCGTCCAAGTCCCTGAACATCGCGCTGCTTCGGATGATGTTCCTCCGGGGTTGGTTGCGACCCGCGACGCATACGCTTCTACGCGCCAAGGGCCGCAACCAAACCATTAATTCAATTGATTTTATGACTGTAAAAGGGCTCTAATCTTCGAATATATTATATGCCATAATATGGCTATTTGTCAAGCTTCGGTTGCTCCAACATCGCTTCTATGAACATATCGATATTTCCCGCCAGCACGTCATCCACGCGCGCCGTTTCCGCTTCGGTACGGTGATCCTTCACCATCTGATATGGGTTTAATACGTACGAACGGATCTGACTTCCCCACTCCGGCTTCACTTTCGTACGCAACGCACCCACCTCTTCCACTTTTTCCCGCTCCATCAATTGAAAAAGCTTTGCCTTCAATATTTTTAATGCCTGCTCGCGGTTCTGCTGTTGGGAGCGCTGGGCGCGCGAGCTGATCGCGATGCCGGTGGGCACGTGGATCACGCGCACCGCCGTCTCCACTTTATTCACGTTCTGGCCGCCCGGACCGCCGGCGCGGGAAAATTCGAATTTAAGATCGCTTTCCGGGATCTGCAATTTCGATTCGTCGAGCTGCGGCAGATCGGGCACCACCTCCACGAGCGCGAACGACGTCTCGCGCGAATGCTTCGCGTTGAACGGCGAAATGCGCACCAACCGGTGCACTCCGGATTCGTTCTTTAAATAACCATATGCGTACGGGCCGGTGATCTCGATCGTGCGCGAACGCGGATTGTCATCCACTTCACGCACCTTCCACCCGCGCTGCTTCGCGTAGCCCTCGTACATAACGCCCAGCATCCGCGCCCAGTCCAAGGCATCATCGCCGCCCGCACCCGGATAGATCGCAAGCACCGCGGCCTGCTTGTCATAACGACCGGCGAAAAGCTGCGTCAGCTCGAATTCGCGGAACTTGCGTTTAACATCATGGAAACTATTTTCATCAAACGCGGACCCGAGCCCGGCGATGCCGGTCCGGATATCGCTCCACCGGGAGACGACGTCGTTCAATTCGCCGAGCTCCTGTATCTTTGCATCCGCGTTCTGGCGGTCACTCCAAAAACCGGCGGATGACATTTCCGCCTCAAGCTCCGCGATCCGCTTTCGTTTTGCGCCGAGGTCAAAGACGCTCGCCCAACCGGCGAGCTTCGGCATCCAATTCGTTGAGTTGTTCTGAGTGGTCCATGTTTTTTTAAAAATCAATCAAGAAAATGGTCGTGCTCCTCGGATCGCGGCATCCGCTTGCCGGATTTTCGGCGCTCCCATTCGATCTCCGCCAATTGTTTCAATGCTTCGTCATTTTTGGAAAATGATGTCTGCGGATTCGCCTTTCGCACCGATTCCATGATCGCCAAAAACTCGGGATCGTCGGGGAAAAGGTTCCCCTGCTCCGGCTGAAAGGATTGTTCGGGCGATCTTCGGCTCATGATTCCATTATACCACCTCTGAGCCACCTCCCGGATTTGAACCGGGGACCTTTGCTTTACGAAAGCACTGCTCTACCAGCTGAGCTAAGGTGGCGATCTTGTACCGCGCCTGCGGCCGTGGACCAAGAAAGAAGGCTGCACATGCAAAGCGGTGAGGGTGGGATTCGAACCCACGGTACCCTTTCAGGTACACCGCATTTCGAGTGCGGCGCCTTCGACCACTCAGCCACCTCACCGCTTTGCATGCGTGCGGCGCCTTGGACCCCTGCCAATCAAAAACCCTCCCCGCTCTATAGTTACAGAAATGCGGACCCTTTTCAAGGGTCCGAACAGAGTGATGGCGCCGGATCCTAAAAATGAAAACGACGCCATGGTGTGGGGGTGGGGTAAAAAATCCGAAAACTCGACCTTAATTGTCCCAGGAAAACCTCTTTCCAAACTTCCTTGTCAGCACGCCATTGCAAGACGGACAGACTTTGGCGTGATCCAGCATCCGCATCTTCTGCGGACCGGAAAGGGTGCAATTGACGCCCTGCAGGAAATCGGAGAGAAGCCTGCCGGAAAGGTGGGGATCCGTGCAAACAAACTGGGGTTGGGATAAGCGAGGAACGCCATTTCCCGGGATATGGGTCTCCCGGGTACCGCTAAGCGCAACTACGACTGTTGCCATTTTACCCTCGGTATTTAAAGATGTACTTCCGATCCCTGGTTGGACACCGAAAGCAGCTCCTTTTACCGTACCACTCTCCCAAAAAAAGAAAAGCCCGGCGGTGGATAACTCCGCCGTGTCGGTGTGCCCTCGGGGAGAATCGAACTTCCATTTTATCCTTAGGACGGATTTGTTCTATCCATTGAACTACGAGGGCTTTGCAAACACTATAGACGATTGACGCAATGGTCGCAATATATATAGAATGAGTGGCAGGATTGCTATCGTCATAAAAAAGGGCCCATAGTAAAATGGTATTACGCCTCCATGGCATGGAGGAGGTCGGGGTTCGATTCCCCGTGGGTCCACAAAATTGAATATGGAGAGGTCGGATAGTGGTTTATTCCACCGCACTTGAAATGCGGCCGCCCGCAAGGGCCCGTGGGTTCGAATCCCACCCTCTCCGCAGCAAAATAAAGAAAAAGGCGTCCCCTCCTGGTGTGCCGCATTGTTTGGAATATGACTATACCACTACCCGCCATGAGGCGATCGCGGACTGATACGACAAATGGCGATTGCAGCCGCGATCACCTCCTATCGAACGTCGTGGTGTTCATTTTTTTCACGATTCCTTTTTTATTTCTATCTTCTTTCGGCTCTCTTTTTCTATTTTCGGAAGCGTGATCGTGAGCACGCCATTCTTCGCCTTCGCCGAAACCTTATCCGGATCAACCTTTGCGGGTAACGGGACTTCACGGCTGAACTCCCCATATTCACGCTCATAGCGGTAGAATTGCCTTCCCTTCTCTTCCGCCTCTTTCTCAAGCTTGCCGCTTAGGCGAATCGAACTGTCGCCCGCATCAATTTCTATTTTGTCGGGATCAATTCCGGGAATGTTCGCAACTACCGTAACCTCGCGATCGGTTTCCGAGACATCAGTTTTTGGATAAGCCAACCAGCGTCCGCGGATCACCGGAACAGAAAAGTCGAATGGGCTCCAAAAACTCTCATCAAACAGGCGGCCCATCGCTTCGCGAAGCGACAACGGCTCGTTCTCTTCTTTCGCTTTTCTAATGATGGGCATGGTTTTAGTTATTAATTATTGCCGACCTTTGCCATCCGCCGCACGCTAATGCGCATGTGCTGCCGATCTGCTTTCCGCTCCGAGGCCTTCTATTCCAGCCCAGCAAGCCAGAATGGTCATCAATGCCACGCCGGTCATAATCCATCCCATGGTCACTCCCGCGTATGTACCAATAAGAACCAGGAGTCCGAGCACCACGTTTGTCCATTGTTTCCACATATGTTTGGTAGATAATTATGTTTTCTCGACCTTTACCACTAATACAATTGGAATATGGGGTCGGTAATGATTTTCGGCGGCGCCGATCGTGCCTAAGAATTTTATCCAGCTTTTATAGGGGCTAACGCGCGGTCAACGTGACGACGCTCCCGCCGTCGCGGCTGTCTCGCCCATGCAAACCGCACAATCTATGGTATGATAACTCCATGGCTGAAAGCCCATTGCACGAAGCGGTCGTAATCCCCGAACCGAAAATTGCGGAGTTTTTATTCGCAGACACACGCGTAGCATGGGTATGGCTCCTGCTCCGCCTCTACGTGGGCTACGAATGGGTGATGGCGGGATGGGAAAAGATGACAAACGCCGCATGGGTCGGCGCGCACGCGGGGACGGCGATCAGCGGGTTTCTGAAGGGCGCGCTCGCAAAAGCCGCAGGATCGAATCCGGCAGTGGCGGGATGGTACGCATGGTTCATCAGCAACGTCGCGATCCCCCATGCCGCGACGTTCTCGTATATCATCACCCTCGGCGAACTGGCCGTCGGCATCGGACTCGTGCTTGGCGCGTTCACCGGCATCGCCGCGTTCTTCGGCGCATTCATGAACCTCAATTATTTATTCGCCGGCACCGTCAGCACGAATCCCTTTCTCCTTTTGATCCAACTATTCCTGATCCTCGCCTGGCGCAACGCCGGCTGGCTCGGCATTGACCGGTGGCTGCTCCCCTGGCTCGGCGTGCCATGGAAGCCGGGAACGGAATTCCAGCACGGGAAATAGGACTATGAAAAGGCACCGCCCATCGCGCGCGCACTCCGGCCGCGCACCACGCCGCGAACACCCTGCGCGCGCGCACTATTCCGCGCATGGCTCGCGCGAGAAGATATACATCTACGGCAAACATGCGCTGATGGAAGCGCTCGCGCATGCGCCGCACGCAGTGCGGAAGGTTTTCTTGTCGCCAGAAGTGAATGATCCCGAACTGCGGACACTGCTTCGCAACGCCAGCCTCACGCCCGGCGTGTTGAAATCCAGCGAAATAGACCGTGTCGTCGGCCGTGAGACCGCGCATCAGGGAGTGATCGCCGTCACCGACCCAGGATCGCTGCTTCTTGATCTTAAGCAGTTCATCGCAAGTCTCCGCCCCACCGAGAAGACGATGCTCGTCCTGCTCGACGAGCTTACCGATCCGCACAACGTGGGCGCGATCATCCGCTCCGCGGCGGCGTTCGGCGCGGCGGGCGTGCTGATCCCCGTCCATAACCAGGCGCCGATCACCGGCACGGTCGTAAAGACCTCCGCCGGCATGGCATTCCGCATTCCCCTCATCTCGATCGGCAACGTCAACCAGGCCGTGGACGCGCTTAAAAAGATCGGCTTCGTCACTTACGGACTCGTGATGAACGGCGCACAGAATATTATGGACGAACAATTTGCCGCGCCCGCGCTTTTCATCGTGGGCAACGAAGGCGAAGGTATCCGCCAGAAAACCATGGAACGTTGCGATATTTCTTTGCGGATCCCGATGCATGCGCGCACCGAATCGCTGAACGCGTCGGTGTCCGCCGCGGTCGTTTTGTATCAGTGGAGCGTGCGACACGGCGACACATTAGGGAAATAGTGTTTTTATTAAACATAGAGTTTAGACAGTTTTAATTGCCTCTATGCTATGGTGGCAAAGCCAACGACCGAGAGGGCCGGTGGTGAAACGGTATCACGGCTAGGCTGCCACCTGGCAGTTTGGGGTTCGACTCCCCACCGGTCAACGTTGGCACGAACTTAAACTTGACGTCCATAGAGATCCGAGTACTATGGATATCAAGGTGGCAGCCTAGCGTGGTGCCGCAAGCACCATTTTCAAAAAGATCGTTCGAAAGAACGGTCTTTTTGATTTCTGATATAATCCTTTTATGCGGCAAATTGATCTTTCTACGGACGGCTGGCCCGATTACGAGCTTCTCGACTCCGGCGACAATAAAAAACTGGAGCGGTTCGGGCCGTTTGTTTTGATCCGACCGGAGACACAGGCGATCTGGAAGCCGCTCCATCCGGAACTATGGAAGACCGCGAAAGCGGAATTCCGTTTTGATGGCGGAAAGGGATCCTGGCGCTCGATGAACAAGGGCGGCGCGGAGATGTGGGATATCACGTGGCACAGCGATGCGCGATTCACCCTGCGGCTGACGTCCTTCAAGCACACCGGCGTATTCCCCGAACAGGCGCCGAACTGGGAATGGATCGGCGAGCGCGTGAGCGCGCTTGCAAAACGCGGCGGCTCGCCAAAAATCCTCAATCTCTTCGGCTACACCGGCATTGCGAGCATCGTTGCCGCAAAGCATGGCGCGATGGTCACCCATCTTGATGCCTCCAAGCAGAGCAACACATGGGCAAAGGAGAATGCGACGCTCTCGAAAGTTCCACCGGACACACTCCGCTACATCACCGACGACGCGCTCAAATTCGTGCAACGCGAGATCCGGCGCGGTTCAGTATACGACGGCATCATCCTCGACCCGCCCGCATTCGGCCGCGGTCCGGACGGCGAAGTGTGGCGTATTGAAGAGGATATTGTTCCCCTGCTGGATGCCGTACGCAAAATTTTCGCGCAAAAACCCGGTTCGTTCTTTTTACTGAACGGCTACGCCGCGGGTTACGCGCCACAATCACTGGTGCAGGCAATGGAAGGTTCGTTCGGCGAGATCAAGAACGGCGAATTCGGCGAATTGCGCGTGAACGAAAAAGGTTCCGGACGCGTGATGCCGTCGGGAATTTATGTACGATTTGTGAAATAAAAAATCGGCCAGGGGTTAAAACCCCGGCCGATCGACGACGAAGAGACTTACTAGTCGATGGGAAAGCTGGTAGTCCACCACCCCAGGAGACTCCCCAAAATACGGGTTACAAGAATCGCGACGACCAAGCCGATCACTGCGACGATACCGGCACTCTTCCACGATTGAAACGTCGCATACGTTAGGAGCGAAAGTCCCACCGCTGCCACCCAAACAAAAACGATGAAGCATATGGCGATCGGGCGTACGGCAGGAGGAAGCGATTTTGTTCCATAAGGTGCCATTAATGACCACCTCCCGCATTGAGACTATCATTAATGCTTGGCGCGAGTCAATTCTTTCATGTTAAAATAATCCCATGGACGATAAGCGCGTCATCAAGGTCATCAAAAAGGTCATGCCTTCGGTGGTTTCGATCGCCATCGCGGAAAAACTGGATGATCTTAAAAAACAGATGCCGAATGGCGGCGCGGGCGTGACGATTCCCGACGGCGCGGCGGACGAGCACGGCATGGTGACCACCGGCGGCGGGTCGGGATTTGTCGTGGCGCCGAACGGGCTTATCCTCACGAACAAACATGTAGTCAGCGAGAAAAAGGCGGAGTATACCGTGATCCTGAGCGATGGCCGCGCATTTCCCGCAAAAATATTGAGCCGCGACCCGATTAACGACGTGGCGATCCTGAAGATCGCGGCGGACAAACTCCCCTGCGTGCGCCTCGGCGACGCCACGAAGCTCCAGCTCGGCCAATCGCTCATCGCCATCGGCAACGCGCTCGGCATTTTCCGCAATACCGTTTCCGTCGGCATCGTCTCCGGCCTTTCGCGCTCCATTACAGCCCAGCAGGATCCCGACGCGCCGCCGCAGGAGATGCGCGGCCTTATCCAGACCGACGCCGCGATCAATCCCGGCAACTCCGGCGGCCCGATCGTGGACCGCAACGGATTCGTGGTCGGCGTGAATGCCGCGATCGTCTCCGGAGCGCAGTCTATCGGCTTCGCGATCCCGGTGAATGCCGCACACCGCGACATTGATGATATTAAAAAATACGGCCGCATCCGGCGGCCGCTCCTCGGCGTACGCTATGTGATGATAGATGAAACGCTCGCAAAAAAAATGCATCTCTCCGTGGACCACGGGGCGCTTGTGGCGCGCGAAAGCGACCGGGATGCGGCCGTCGTCCCGGAAAGCCCGGCGGAAAAAGCCGGCATACAGGAGAACGACATCGTTCTGGAGATCAACGGAAAGAAACTTGACCGCGATCACCCCATCCAGGACTTTCTCGAGAACTCCGGCGTCGGGGACGAGATAGTACTCAAGATCCTCCGTGACGGAAAAGAATTGCCGATAACCATGGTGCTCACGGAGCGAACGTAACGGGCAAAGCGCCGCGGGAGGGGTCTAATACGAATAGATGTCCACGAGCAGCCCGTTCCGGTCGAGCAACTCAACGATATCGTGATACGGATCCACGACGTTGCTGCCCGTCCACACCCATACTTGATTGCTCAGGAATTTCGCATCGCCGGCATGCGCCTGGAAGCATGACTTATAGGTGAAATTATTTTCCAGATAATCCCGGCATGCATAATCCGTACGCGGGATCTGCGGGCTCGACATGTTCGGTTGCTGGCACGAACCGATGGAGAGAATATAGTTTTGGCACTGTCCGGTGAAGTTTGTTATGGTCGAACGGTCTACGTACGGACAGTTGTGCGGCAAAGCGGGCTTAAAATTCGCGATATGCGCGATATAGCCGATGCACTCGTTGATCCGCACATTGAACGGTGCGGACGAGGAATAGAGATACACGACATCGCCGGCCTTCATCAGAATGTCGCTTGCGGGCGTCAGTCCCGACGGGTCATAGATATTGATCGCCTGCGGAATGTATTCGCCGCTGTTCTTTGACCTGATCTGCCATCCGGTGATATCGATCGTGCCAGTGGAGTTATAATTATTGTACGAAAGCGTGATCGTACCGTAAGAGTAGTACGACCCCGCGGATACGCCGGCAAGGCGCACTTTATGGAAATACGGCGAGAGCTGGTCAGCCGTGAATCCTTTCGGGATATCGGCGGGGTTGACCGTGGTTGTTGCAGCGGTAAAACCGGACCCCGACGAAGGCGCGGTGATCGTTGTTCGCCCCGGCAGCAACGGTGAAGCCCCCGACCCGGTAAACGCACCGCCGCCGGGACCAAGGAAGCTGAAAAGCGACGACCACCACGAAGAATTCGATGACGAAGGCGTGGCGGTGGAAGTGGCGCCGGATCCCGTACTGGTTGACGCCGCCCCGAACATCGTGCTTGTCGGCGCGTGAATGATAGCATTAAGCCCGTTCACCCCCGCCGTGATCGCGCCGGAGCTGTAAATATACAGTCCGATGCCGAGCGCAACGATAACGATCGCAATGAAAATGATCTTGTTTCCCATGGATATGATTACACGACGATATTCACCAGTTTTTTATCCACATAAATGATGCGCTTCGGCGCGGCGCCGGGCGCAAGCCCTGCCGCCGCGAGCGCGACATTTACTTTTTCGTTCGCAAGCGCGAGCTCTTTCACGGCATCCTCGCCGATCGATGCATCCACGGAAACCGTATCCCGCGTCCTGCCGTTCACCTGGAACGCCAGGCTGATCTTTATCTCCGCAATAAGCGCCGGATCGTGCGCCGGCCACGGCTCAAAGTCCAGATAGGTATTGTTGCCCATAAGCGACCATAGCTCCTGTGCCGCGTGGGGTGCGAACGGGTGAAGGATCTTTACGAGCGAAACAAGGTCGTCTTCGGCGAGCGGCGCAGCGGCCTCCATCTCATTTAAGAGTATCATAAGCGCAGAAACAGCGGTGTTGAACTTGAACGCTTCAATATCCTCGCCCACTTTTTTGATGGCGCGATGGAGTGCCGCCTTTGCGGACGGCTTTTCGGGAGCCGCCGCGCCACCCGCACCTCCGGAGACAGCCGGCTGTTTCATACGCTCTATCGTACCGGCGTAATATTTCCAGAACCGCTTCAGGAAACGTTCCACCCCGAGGATCCCGCGCGCATCCCACGGCGTTGCGTCATCGAACGGGCCGAGAAACATCAGGTACATTCGCATCGCGTCCGCGCTGAACTCGGCGACGATCTCGTCCGGATTCACCACGTTGCCCTTGCTCTTGGACATCTTCGCGCCATCCGCACCCATGATAAGCCCGATATGCCGTAATTTCGTAAACGGTTCGGTGAACGAAAGATACCCTTCGTCGTGCAAGAATTTGGTGATGAAGCGCGAATAGAGCAGGTGCATCACGGTGTGCTCCGCGCCGATCACATAGAGATCCACCGGCATCCAGTGTGCCACTTTTTTCTTATCAAAAATTTCCGCCGCGTTGTGCGGATCGGGATAGCGCAGGAAATACCACGATGAATCAACGAAGGTATCGAGCGTTTCCGCATCGCGTTTGGCGCCGCCGCCGCATTGCGGGCACTTCACATTAATGAACGCAGGCGAGCTCGCGAGCGGCGGCATCCCCTGCGGCCGATAGTTCTCGAGTGGCGGCAACACGACCGGCAGGTCGCTCTCCGGCACCGGCACGATGCCGCACTTCGGACAGTGCACCATCGGGATCGGCACGCCCCAGTATCGCTGGCGCGATACGGACCAGTCGCGGATCTTGTACTGCGTCTTTAATATACCGCCAACGGATGCTGTGATCTCTGCTTTCGCCTGATCCGAATCCATACCGGTGAAATCGCCAGAGTTTATTAAATCACCGACGTCTTCCCATAAGTCTTCTTCCGCACGCAACTCCGGCGCTGCACCACCCATTGCAGCGCTCACATTGGGCACGCCGGGAATGATCGGTTTTGGAACTACAACCTTCCTGATAGGCAAACCGAACTTTTTCGCGAACTCAAAATCCCGCTCGTCGTGCGCGGGCACCGCCATGATGGCGCCCGTACCGTATGAACCCAGCACGTAATCCGCAACCCAGATCGGGATCTCCTCCTTCGTTGCCGGATTGATCGCCATCACGCCCTTCAGCTCCACGCCAGTCTTGTCCTTGGCATCTTCCTGCCGCATGCGATCGGTCTTGTGCGACGCCGCCTCGCGGTACGCCGCAACCTCGTTCCAGTTCGCGATCCCGCCCTTCAGCTCGTCGATCAGCGCATGCTCCGGCGCAAGCACCAGGTACGTCGCCCCAAAGAGCGTGTCCGGTCGCGTCGTGAACACCTCGATCGATGATCGATCGTTATTCGGTATTTGAATATTGGATAGTGGAAATTTTAGCAACGCCCCTTCGCTCTTGCCAATCCAGTCCTCCTGGCGCTTGATCGTCGCCGCCGGCCAATCCAAGCCCTTCAGGTCCGCAAGCAGCCGATCGGCGTAGTCGGTGATCTTGAGGAACCACTGCTCCATGGTGCGCTCCTCGATCTCCGTACCGCACCGCTCGCACGTGCCGTCCACCACCTGTTCGTTCGCGAGCACGGTCTGATCCTTCGGACACCAGTTCACTTTTGCACCTTTGCGGTACGCAAGCCCGCGCTTATAGAGCCGGATGAACAGCCATTGCGTCCACTTATAATATTCCGGCGACGAGGTGTCGATCTCGCGGTCCCAGTCGTACGAGAAACCGAACATCTGCACCTGACGACGGAAGTTGTCCGTGTTCTCACGCGCGACCTCATGCGGATCGCGCCCTACTTTGATCGCATAGTTCTCCGTGGGAAGTCCGAACGCATCCCAGCCCATCGTGTACAGCACTTCATACCCGCGCATGCGCATGTAGCGCGCATGGATGTCCTCCGCGGTATAGCCCTTCGGATGCCCCATGTGCAGTCCGGCCGCGGACGGGTATGGGAACGTCTCCAGCTGATAATATTTCGGCTTCGCGGAACGGTCGGCAACCTTAAAAACCTTGTCGGCAAGCCATTTTTTATTCCACTTTTCTTCGATTTTCTTGGGGTCGTATGCCTGCATGGATACTTTCCATTCTACGGCGTGGTGTGGAAATAGTCCATTTTAGATGGATCTAATCTTCCGAAGGGAGCTTAAAGATCCGCTTTGCGTTCTCCCAGATCCGCGCCTTCATTTCTTCCGGCAAAACATTCTTGAGCTCGGCAAGACGTGCCACCGTATGCACCACATACGCAGGCTCGTTCCGCTTGCCGCGGAACGGCGCGGGCGCGATGTACGGTGCATCGGTCTCGCTCAATAGCCGGTCCGGCGGAATGAGCCGGATCGCTTCGTCGTACATTCCCTGCGCCATCCCCTTTTTGGGCGGGAACGTGATCGCGCCGCCGAACGTGAACGAGAACCCCATATCCATCAGCCGGCGTGCGTCATCCGGCGTGCCGGTGAAAAAATGCACGACGCCAGGCGGCAGGTCGGTCGCGTGCGGCTTCAAAAAATCGATGAGGTCCCCGAACGCGTCGCGGCAGTGGATCATGAGCGGTTTGCCGCTTTCCTTGGAAAGGTCGATCTGTCCGAGGAATGCGTCCTTCTGTCGCGCGATCTGCGTCTCGCGCGGCTCGTCGTCGTTGAAATGGAAATAATCCAAGCCGCACTCGCCGATGGCGACCGTCGCCGGATCGCGCGCGAGTTCCTTATAATGATCCACGTCAAACGTCTCGCCGCGCGACGTGAACGCTTTCGCCGCATCGCCCCCGCCCAATTCGTCGGTATCGTGATACGACTTGCCGGTATGAATGGGGTGAAGACCGATTGCGGCGAACATCTGTCCGGCAGGATATGCGTGTGCGAGCATGACCGCGGCGCGCGAAGTATCCTTCTGCGTGCCGACGTTCACCATCCGCACATCCGCAGCAAACGCGCGCCGAATGACCGTGTCGCGGTCGGCATCAAAACCGGAGAACTGCACATGCGTATGGGCGTCAAAAAAATGGGATTCTTGCATGACGGACAATAATATCCTATCATACACGAAGTTTTTTGACCCAACTGATCCACTTTCAATGAGGTGAACCATGTCGATCAAAATGGTAATACTCCACGCCAGCGTGCTTCCCGGCGCACGGGAACACGACGGGGTCAACGTAAACGTCTTCGATTCCGAAGCTTTGTTCTTCGCCCTGCGGCAGCGCGATCGCCTAAAGATCATCGTCGCCGCTCCGGAGAACGGCCCCGGGATAAGGTTCCGATGGTTTTCAAAGCAAAGAAATGAAAATTTCTTTCATGAAGCACGGACGGAAGGCAAGAACGTCCAGGAGATGGTCCGCGCCATCCTTGCCGACCACCCAAGCATTTCTCCGATGGACGTTCTGTATGCCGATACGGTGGTACACCGGGCCAAGGAAGCAAAATATGCAGGGGTAAATGCCTGCGCGATGGTTCCGTTCGGTGCACCGGCGATCGCCATAACAGAAACCCCGGTGCGCATTTGGCCGATCCTCCACCCCCTTGAAATACCGCTGATCATCGCCGCGCAAGAGCCGGCTTATTCCTGATCACCGCCGCATCCAGAACAGTTTTCTGGGTGCGGCACTTTTTGTTATAATAGCACCATATGAAACTGGTCATCGGCATCGTCGGCGCGCCGCTCGCGGGAAAGGAGACATGTGCGAACACGCTGGAGCAACTGCTTATCGAGGACGGCTACTCGGTGAGCCGGCACACATTCTCCGACGTCCTCCGTGACACGCTCGACCTTTGGGATCTCCCGCACACCCGCGATAATCTGCAAAAGATGGCGATCGTGATGAATGCGGAGACGGGCTTTGGCGACGGATCGCTCTCACGGGCAATGCGCCGGCGGCTCATGAACGATAACGCCGACGTGGCGATCCTCGACGGCGTCCGCTGGCTGGGGGACGAAAAAATGATCCGCGGCCTCGAGGACGACGGCATCAAATCGGTGCTTGTATACATCACTGCCGATCCGAAGGTGCGCTACGCACGCCTGCAGGCGCGAAACCGCGCAGGCGAGGCAGCGACGACATGGGAAGATTTCGAGCGCCAGGAACGGGCGCGCACCGAAGTGGACATCCCCGACATCGGCTCCCGCGCCGAGATCACGCTTGAAAACAACTATGGGGACACCGAACACTTCAAGCGCGACATCAACCGCGTGTACGAAAACCTGTTTGACCAGAAAGGGCGATAATTATTTTATCCGCGGAAAAAGAATATCGGGCTTCTTCACGTGCAGGACGTCATTCTTCCACTCGAGCGCAGCAGTGATCTTTTTCGATGTTTCCGGCAGGAACGGCGCGAGCATGGCGGCAATAGTATCGAGCAGCGACACAAGATTGAACAACGCCTGCGTGCGCGCCGCCGCGTCTTTGATCTCCCATACTTTCTTCTCGTTCACATAGCGGTCGCCGAACGAGATCGCGATCCAGATCGCGGCGAGTACGTCGGAAAATTTGAACACGGTCATCTTTTCCTGCACTGCGCGCTTCATATCTTTTAAAATCGTTTCAAATTCGGCATCGAGTTTTCCAAAATGCAGCTTCTCCTTCTCCGCCAGCGTCAGCACCCGCGCGGCAAAGTTGCCGAGTCCGTTCGCTAAATCAGCATTGTATCGTTCCTTCATTTTCTCTTCCGAAAAGTCACCGTCATCGCCGAAGGACACTTCGCGCAGTAAAAAGTAGCGCAAACCGTCCGCGCCGTAGCGGGTAGCGAGGTCAAGCGGATCAACCACGTTACCGAGCGATTTGGACATCTTAGTGCCGTCGATCGTCAAAAATCCGGTGGAGATCACCTGGCCCGGCAGGGGCAATCCCGCGGACATGAGCATCGCCGGCCAGATCACCGCATGAAAACGCACGATGTCCTTCGCCATCACATGGATATCCGCCGGGTGCTCTTCCCATCCTTCCACGCCGACGGCGGTGATATAGTTAACAAGTGCATCGGCCCATACATAGATGACCTGGTTCGGATCGTTCGGTACCGGGATCCCCCACTCTTTTTTTTCGCGCGAGAAACTGATGTCCTCCAGCCCGTTCTCGACGAACGCGCGCACCTCGTTGAACCGGTGCGCCGGTGCCACAAAATCGCCGTGCGCCTCATAGAACTCCAGCAACTTTTGCTGATAATTCGACAATCGGAAAAAATAATTCTCTTCGGTGACGAGCTCCGGCGCGGTCTTGTGCTCCGGGCATAGCCCGTCGGGCGTCAGCTCATCCTCCTTCATGAACGCCTCGTGCCCTTTGCAGTACAAACCCTGGTATTGCCCTTTATAGATATCGCCGGCAGCCTCCATGCGGCCCCAGATGTCACGCACCGTCTCGATGTGCCGCTCTTCCGTGGTACGGATGAAGTCCGTATTGGAGATGCCGAGTTTTGCCCATGTCGAGTTCCAGATATCCGCCATGCGGTCCACGTATGCATGGATCTCCTCGCCGTTCTTCTTTGCCGCGTCCACCGTTTTTTGTGCGTTCTCGTCCACGCCGGTCGTGAACACCACCCGTTCCCCGCGCACCTCGCGCCACCGCGCGAGCGTATCGGCGACGATCGTCGAATACGCATGGCCGATGTGCGGCTTGTCGTTCACGTAATAGATGGGGGTCGTGATGAAAAATTCGTTGTGGGAATCCATTGGAATAGACTACTATTATTTGCTCTCTTTCTGCAACTTGGACGGTCCTGAAGGATCCTTATGCCACAGCTTTTGCGCGGCGCTTTGATGACCAATCCTGCACGACCTCCTGGATAACCGCCGCGAGCGGCACCGAAATGATGATGCCAAGCATGCCCCCCACCTCCGCACCGATCAAAAGCGCGACGATGACGATGACGGGATGCAACCCCACCGAGCGGCGGCTCAGTAATGGCACGAGAACGTGCGACTCGAACTGCTGGGTAACAAGGAAAAATATCAGCACATAGAACGCGAGCGTAGTGGAAGTGAGCAGCGCCGAAACAACCGCGACCGCGCCGGAAAGAATCGGGCCGAGAAACGGCACGATCTCAAAAAGCCCCGCAAGAATGGCGATCAAAAAAGCATACCGCACCCCGAACAACGAGAGTCCTCCCCACACAAGAAACCCGACGATCACGCTGAGCAGCATCTGCATCCGGAACCACGACCCGATCAGCTGCTTTGAGCGCTTATAGATCCGCATCGTCGTCTCTTCATAATCCGGCGGAACGACGACCATCAGGAACCGCTCCACGCCGTCGTGGCTGAGGCTGAGATAGAACGAGCTTACCAGCACCGCGGCGGCGAGGCCGAAACTCCCAAGCGTGCGGGAGAAAAGATCGAGCGGCGACGCATTGTTCGTAATGAACTGCGTGGAAAACTTTCCGACGAGATCGCTGACCGATTGGGGTGCCTGCAGACCGAGCAGCGTTCCCCATCCGCCAAACCCCGCCTTATTGGCTCCGGTAAGGATCGTGCCGACCTCGACGAGAAGGAACGGCACCACGGTATAAACCACCACAATGAACACGATCAACGCCAGAAGGAACATCAAAATAACGCTCACGCTTCGCGGAAGGCTGATGTGAGCTTCGAGGGCGTCCACAAGTTCCTCGAGTCCGGACGATATGATGATCGCCAAAAAAAGCCCGAGGACGATCTGTCTTCCTTCGTATAACACGACAACCAGCGCCACGAATGCAAACACGCGCCAGAGCGTCGCCCACGGGATATCAATGGTGATTTTATCGTTCATGTCCACTACGGGGTATTGACTGTTAAAATTTTCTTAAATGCCGTTTTGCTTTTATACGGGCCGACGATCGCAAGATTGAGCCCCTTGTCGTCAATGATCGCCTTTGCCACGCGCTGAACATCGCGCGCGGTCACCTTCTTTATTCTAGCCGTTAATGCCGCCGGCGACAAAAACCCTCCGGTGAGTACCTCCTGGCCGCCATAAAAACTGGCCAGATCATCGGAAGTCTCAAGGCCGAGGATCAGACCCCCGATCATATGATCCTTGGATTTTTGCAGCTCCCGCTCCGGCACCATATTGTCGCGGATGGTCCTGCATTCTTCGAGAATGGCACGGATGGCCTCCCCTGCCCGTTTATGGTCAACTCCCGCCGAAACGGAGAGTACCCCATGGTCAAGCGACAAGTCCGTGCCCGCGCCGATATAGTACGCAACTCCCATCTTTTCGCGTAAGCGCGTAAAAAGGCGCGAGCTCATTCCCCCGCCCAAAAGGTCCGCCAGTACGCGCAGCGCGTAACGCCGCTCATCAAACATGTCGAACGCCCGAAACCCGAGCACCAGATGCGCCTGATCCGATTCCTTAAAATGCAGGTTCAGCTTCGGCGCGGATTGGCGCTCAATGGTCCTCTTCTTCGCCGGCGCCGTGCGGCGCGGAAGCGCGGCGAAATATTTTTTGATCTGCGCCACCGTCGCCGCCTCGCTAAATTTTCCCGCCACGACAACGATCGTCCCCGGCATCACATACCGCTGCGCGCGGTAGTCCACGAAATCGGCGCGCGCGAGCCGCCTGATGATCGGCTTTTCTCCGGCAACATCCCACCCCGCGGGCTGGTCGCCGTACAGGAGACGGTCAAATACCTTGCTCGCGCGCGCCGGCAGGTCGTCCTCGTACATATTGATCTCCTGCATGATCACGCCGCGCTCTTTTTCTATTTCCGCCTCATCGAAAAGCGGGTTGAGGTAGAGGTCCGAGACGATCTCTAGTATCTTCGGCAATTTCTCCGCCTGCGCTTTCGCATAATAGCCGGTATATTCCGCGCCCGTGAACGCACTGAACTGCGCGCCGAGTGCGGTAAGTTCGTGCGCGATCATCCCCGGCGCGGGCCGGTCGGTCGTCCCTTTGAACATAAGATGTTCCAAAAAATGCGAAACGCCGTTCCGGGGCTTTGTCTCATATTCCGAACCGGCGCGCACCAAAATAAGCACCGTGGCAGCAAGGTTTTCCGGCTGGGGAACCAGCAGTATCCGCAACCCGTTTTTAAGGATGACCTTCTTCATCAACTGTTACTACCGTTCGTGATCGTTGAAATATCCGACGCAAAGCTCTGTGCACGTTCCACCACCGCTTCGCCGTACGTCCATAAGTAGTTCTGCCATCGGCCGCCGGCGTAATATTTCGCCGCAGTGCAACGCTCCTGGCTCAACGGCGCACTATACAACGCCTGGCATCCCACCATGCCGTCCTTCAGGTAAAGTGCGGTGGCGGTGAATGCATCCGCATCGTTCCATGGCGACGGCGGATTGTCGCCGGTCACCTTCGCGACGGCGGAGGCGTAAAGGTTCCACGTCGACGGCACAAACTGCGCGGGCCCCATGGCGCCGCCATACACGCCATCGGCGTTCGGGCACGACACCATCATCTCGTTCGGATCAAGGTTGAGCGCCGAAGTGATGGCGAGAAAGAGCGGCTGGTTTGACGGGCTCATCGCCGTCTTATAATTGCACTGGCCGACATTCTGTCCGAGCGCCGACTCACGGTCAAGGATCGCAAGAATGAACGCCGGATCGATGCCGGTGGCATTCGACGCGAGCTGTGCATATTGGTATGCCTGCTCGAACGACAGCTGCCCGCCACCCAGCAGCTGGAATATGCGGTTGCGGATCTGCGCCGCCGTCGCCTGCGTCTGCGCAAGGAGCGCCTGATATTTTGATTCCTGCCCCTTCGTTTTCGTAAGGAGCTGAGACTTTGCATCTTTCGTGCTCGCAACTTCCGCCGCCTGCGCGGCCTGATACGCTGCCGCACTCGCCGCGTCGGACTTGGACGCCTCGAATTGCTGTTCCTGGCTCTGCAGCTGGCTCTGCAGATCGGTGATCTGTTGCACGGTCAGGCGCAGATTGTCCTGCAAGAGCGCGATCGCCTGCGTCTCATCCCAAAAATCGGAAAGCCGCGGGTTTTGAAGAAACACCTGGATGAGGCTTATCTGATCGTCTTCATATAAATTCTGCACAAGCGCTCCCATCGCCGCCTTTTTATTCAGAATATCCGCCTGCGTGGTGGCGATCTGCGATTGCGTATCGTTGATCTGGATATTCAACTGCTGAATGGTCAGATTTGTGGCCCGGATCTGCAGATTGAGCGACGCGATCTTGTCGTTCAAAATACTGATCTGCCCGTTCAGCGTTTTTCCCTGGGTCTCGTAGCTTGAGATCTGCCCCTGATATTGGTTGATCTGGCTCTCAAGCACGGCAAGCTGGCTCTCCAGCGCGGTGCGTTCGGCGGCGGGATCGGTGCTTGTGGCCACCGTCCCGCTCGCGGCATCGCCGGACGCCACGCTAAAAAGCGTCGGCGCGGCCGCCGATCCGAACACCAAAAAAATCGCCGCCGATGCGATGATCGTGACGCGCAATGTTTTTGTTACGGGCAAACGGATGATCCGCTCCTCCGCCAAATTCACGCGCGGAGACAGCGGCCCGAATGAGCTCCAGTTCTGGTTGTTTCCCTTTTTAGCGGAAACGTCCCCTAACACCCGGGGTTTCAAAGGCCTTTTCATTACTCTATCATTATAACGCAAAAAGACGGACGGAGTTACCCCCTGCATGAACAAAAGAGCCATAACAATGGCTCTTTTGTTTGGATGGTTTTAATCGCATATTTACTCTTCCTTCGCGGCCTTCTCTGCGTCCCGTTCGGCTTTCTTCACTTCACCTTCGGTCGTAATGGCGGAAACATCAACGGTCTCGGCCGGCACCGCCACTTCTTCCGGAGCGGGCGGGGTCGCGGTAGCGATGGCGGTCCCGGTATCAACGAGGAATGTCACGCCTTTCGGACACTTGAGATCCTTTACGTAAATGGTCTTATCGAGCTCATCCAGGACGGAAAGATCCACGACAAGGCTGTGCGGGAGGTCCTGCGGGAATGCTTCCACTTCGATCTCGGACATGGACCTGTTGACGACGGCGCCTTGCGTTTTTATCGCAGGAGCTTCACCTACGAATTCCAACGGCACATGCGCCTTGACGAGCTCGTCCATGCGGACCTGATGGAAATCAACGTGGATGATCTCGCTCGAAACCGAGTCGCGCGCCACCTCGTGGATCATCGCCGACTTGGACTCTTTGCCGAGCAAAAGCGTCACGACCGACGTGGAACCGGCCGCCTTCAACACCTTATTGAACTCTTTTGCCGGAAGCGCAAGGTGAATATTCTTGAACCCGTGGCCGTACAGTTCGGCGGGAATAAAGCCCTCCCTGCGGAGTGCCTTCACTTTTTTCCCCAATACGTCGCGTGTTTTGACTGCTAAATCCATAAGCGAAAGTATAGCAGACAACCAAAAAAAGGCAAATATAAAAAGAAGGGCCGCCCGGAAGGTTCCGCGCGGCCATCACTATGGTCAATATTCAAAAAATCCTTTGATCCTTCGGGCAATATCCATCACCTCCTCTGTAAGCCAGAGGAATTGTTCGGAAAATTCACGCCCCAATTCATCTTCCCTGCCGAGCCACATGCGCTGGGTTTTGAAATCTATGACCGCAACCACCGAAAGGGCGAATGAAATGTCCTCCCGTCCCCGCACCTTGATGTACGGCCCATCGCCATCAAACTCGATATTGATGGAAGGAGGGATCAAGTGTGGAAGCAACTCCTTAACGCCAAAAAGAAGAAGTTGCCACGGTTCGGTGTTAAAGAGGGGGAAGCTTTTCACCCCACGTTCCTGGGCGAGCCTCATGAAACCGAACACGAGATCTTCGAGACTCGGCGCTGTTTGAGGCTGAGGCAACGATAACTGATTTGTCACGACTTCTCCTTTCCAAGAATCCAGCATTACTTCCACTACTATAAATACCGTATCACACCGCATCCTCCCTGGGAAGCCCTACGCCAGCCCGTTGAACAATTTCAGCCTGTCAACGACTATTTTTTGAATATTGGCCACCGACGGAGCAACCAACTTGTATGGCGCGATCTCATTCGGGTCTTTTAATCCGTCTTCCACGCCGCGGCGCCATGCAAGGCGCAATTCGCTTGAAACATGGATGATCGTCATGCCGGCGCGGGCGGCGGCAGTGAAGCCCGCATCGTCCGTACCCGAACCGCCGTGCAATGTCATGAATTTACAATTCGTAGACGCGATCGCCGCCTTGAGCGTCGCGATCCTGTCTATATTGAGATGCTTGTGTTCCGCGTCCACGCCGCCGGTCGTCATGCTTTTCAAAAGCCCATGCATATTCCCCACCGCGGGCGCAAGCACGTCAACGCCGGCCTCCGTCACAAAACGCACCGCCTCCTCCGGCGTGGAAAGCGTAAGCGATGCCTCCGGCCGCTCCGCGATGATCTCCGAATTTGAACCGATATAACCGATCTCTCCCTCAATCACTATCTCCGGATCAATCGCGCGTATGGCGGCGACCGCTTCTTTGGTGTTCATGATATTCTGTTCCATCGGCAAGGACGAATTATCAAAAATGATCTCGTCGAATCCTGCCTCGGCAGCTTCTTTTGCTTTATCAAGCGAGTGAGTATGGTCCGCGTTCAGGAAGATCGGATAATCGTACTCGTCGCGAATGCTTTTAATGAGCGCCGCCGCCTGTTTGACGCCGATGAACTCGCGCTCCCCCTCCGAGACGCCGATAAGGAGCGGGAGATGTAGTTCGCGTCCGGCGGCAAAGATCGCCTTCAGCGCGCCGAGATCGGATATATTGAAGTGGCCGACCGCAACATGGCGGGCATCGGCATCGGCAAGGATTTCGCGGAGGGTTTTCATGCTATTTGAGCGGGGTTTACGTTATATTTTTTTCGGCGAATATTTCTTTGGTGCCGCTTTGAGTAGCTTCATAAGTGCGGGCTTGCTCAATAATCCTGTCTGCGCGCCAAAAAACTGCACAACGTGCATGGACTCGATCGGCGCCCAGCGAAGCGCGTCATATATAGAGAGGCCGTAAACGAGGCCGCAGAAAAATCCGGTGGAAAACGCGTCGCCGGCACCCGTGCGCGAAATCGGCGGCTTCGGGTCCGGATACGGCTCCATGAAATATTGATTCATGCCATCCGACGCATACGCGCCCGCAGGGCCATCGGTGATCACTACCACTTTCGGGCCAAGCTTGTGCAAGCCCTTAAATAAAAATTTAATGTCTTCATTTTTGGTACCGAGAATGAACGCGGCTTCCTCGCGGTTCACGAACAAAACATAAGTATGTTTATAGATATCGCGCAACTTCTTCGCGCCGAAGCGGAGCTGGAACGTGCCCGGATTGAACCCCATCTTTACCTCCGGATGCCGCTTCAAATAATCTGCAACTTTTTTATGGAATGGAAGCGTATGCTCCGCGATGGACGAGAAATAGATCCAGTCGGTGTTGGAATCGAGCTTGCGCGGATCGTAATATTCGTATTCCTGATGTTTGATAAGGATCGTCCGCTCAGCTTTATAGCTCAGCACAAAGTGATAATTCGTCGGCTTGTTCTTATTAATCTTTACATACTCCGTACTCACGCCCTCTTTGTGATAACGGTCCAAAATTTCCGTGCCGTAATGGTCGCCGCCGATGGAAGTGATGATGGCAGTGTTCAGTCCGAGCCGCGCGGCGCCCACCGCAACGTTCGACGCGTTCCCCACCGCGGGCGCCACCGTGAGCGATTCGTACGGGATCTTGTCCGCAAACGACATCGAGAGCCGCGGGTGTTCGTGCGCGGCGTCCCACTCCACGCGCGCCTCCTTCAACCCAATGAACGCATCCATCACCACATCGCCGATGCACACCACGTCGTATTTTTGTTTCATGAGATTATTCTAGCATGTTTTTCCAAGCGTTACAGAACATTTCCATATCTTTAAATCAAAAAAAGGGGGGGTGAGGATATCGCTCCCCTACCCATGCGTCCCGATATACCGCCTGGTAAGCGGTCCGAAGAATCCGGTGGGAGGAAGTCCTGCGGATGCCTGGAACCTGCTTAAGGCATCTTTGGTGGCAGGGCCGAAGAATTCCGTCTCATAGCCCAGGGATCCTGCGTTGCCGGGGGTCGTAACTACGGGATATCCATGGGTGTTCAGATAGTGCTGGAGGGATGCGACC
>DAIDJL010000003.1 GCA_027450205.1 Candidatus Parcubacteria bacterium | reverse complement strand
CCAATGAGACCTATTGGGCATCATCCGCGACCGGGACCACAAACCTTGTTATGAACGGCACCGGTACCCAGATCATCGACGGCACTTATGGCCTCTACCTCCCCAACCTCACCATCAACAAACCTTCCGGCATTGCGTATGTATACGGACCTGTTTCAGTCACTGCTTTGACCACTATCGCCCAAGGGGAGCTCCAGCTTGCGACGGGGACGAGTCCTGTTTCTTTCACGTCCGACGGGATATTGACCGTCGATCCCGGAGGGCGGCTGACGGATTATCCTCTTGCGAGTTCCACACTCAGCATCGGCGCTGGAGTTGTGAACAACGGCCTCGTATTTTTCGACGGCAGCAGTGCTGCATGCACTGCGAACGTCCCGGACAATGTCATTATCAACTCCACGACGACCGGCAGCCAGGTGCCCTGGTCGGGAACGGGAAAATTCATCATCCGCTACGCCAACGTGCAGGACCAGGGCGGTACCGCTCCGATCGTCGTTTCAAACGGCGTGAACAGCGGCAACAACGGTTCGAATTGGAATTTTGTCACGGGGCCGCGGTTGCAGCTCGTGCAGACGTCAACGGCAGCGGGGTCGGGCGTCACTCAGTTGGCTCTTCCCGCATTCGGCTTTGCTCCCCGTGCGGGGGATCTGGTCCTTGTCGCGGTGTCGTCGCGAGGGCAGGCCATCAATGCACCCACCGACAATGCGAGCGATACGTATATGCTTGTTGCGTCAACGACCTTCGGTACAGCTCCGGAGCGGTTGGATTTATACTACGCAAAGAACGTCAACAGTACGTCCTCTTTTACCATTACGGCGAACGGTTCAAGCGGGGGGGCGCTTTCCGCGGCGGCGTTCGAATATACCGATATGGATCCTTCGTCAACGCTCGATTCCTATAGTGCGAATACCGATAATACCGGCACGGCGACGAATATCACATCGCAGTATGCCATGGGGCATTCGTCCAACGAGCTTTATTTCGGTACGATGGCGTTCGATGCTGTTACGACCGCTGTCGACGGGTCGGGCTGGACCCCCGAGGTGTCCATGGGAAATAACGGTTCCGATCAATCTCTCTATGCGGAAGACATCGCGACATCCACGGAGATGAATATTGCGGCTACGTGGACAGCCGCAACTTCCACGGATTACGGAGCGATAATGGGGATCTTTGCGACGCCGATCTTTAGAGGATATGCCGCGTCGGGGACGCTCGATTCGGCGACGTTCGATACGGGGGTTTCGGGCGGCGCACAATTGAACTCTTTGCAGTGGAGCGGATCGGAGCCTGCCGGAACGAATGTCGGGTTTCAGATCGCGGTCAGCAATTCCTCCGGCGGCCCATGGAGTTTTGAGGGCCCTTCCGGCGACGCGACGACGTATTTCGGCCTTGGCACCCCTCCGGGAACGAGCATTCCTCTTGTGAGTAATATTGGCGGCGCGGGATATGCTTTGTTTTCGGGATATCGTTATTTCCGCTATCGCATCGTTTTGTTTGCCGATGCTGCCCAGCTTTCCACTCCGGTCGTGAGTAGCGTCGTTGTGAACTGGAGTCCGTGACGGACAGCAACAACAATAATGATCTCTAAAAAAAAATTTTCACGCGGCGGGCAATCATTTTTGGCTCTTGTGCTGCTTATCGGAGCCATCATATCCATATCGGTGCTGCTTGTTGCGTTTCTGGCCAGCACGCTGGTGGATACCGGTTATGGATATGCCGCATCAAGCAATGCCCAATTTTTGGCGATGTCCGGCATTCAGGATGCGTTGCTTCAGCTTGACCGGAATGCCGCTTTCGCTTCTTCCGGGTATACGGTCAATGTCGGAAATTATTCGGCGAATGTTACCGTAATGCAGAACGATCCTTCTGCGGGGTTTGTTACCATCATTTCCTCGGCGACGGTGCAGCTCCATAAAAGGACCGTTGAGGTGGTCGCCATAGAGGATGCGCAAACCTCGTCAGTGACCGTGCTTTCGGTCCAGAATATTTAGTGATTGTAGGTTGAAGCGGCGTGGTATACTTTTATTGTATTCAATGCAATCCGCCGACATTTTCAAAAAAATCATATCTTTGCTCTCGGTCCGTCCGCGAATGGGCGGATTGGAGGTGAGCGACCAGGTGCTTCGCCTGGTGTATTTTGACGGAAAAATCTGGCAGCTCGCCGCGGTGCGCCTCGCGCCGGGCGTTATGGAAAAGGGAAAGATCAAGGACGACCAGGCATTTATCGCTGCCCTGCGGGAACTCCGACTGAAGATGCCGTTCTCAAGGAACAAGAAAAAGAAGATGAACGTCATTGTTTCGCTGAGCTCGGTCAATATGTACAGCCAGGTTTTTACGTTGCCGATCATGCAGGGCAAGGATCTTACGGGTGCGGTTGACCTGAATGTGCGGATGCTCTCGCCTGTGGATATTACGCAGACATATTTTGGATGGGAAATGCTGGGAAGCGACGCAACGGGCCTTAAGGCCGAGGTTGCAGCGGCGTTCGTGGACAAGGCACTTGTGGACGCGATCACGCAGGCGCTGTACGCGGCGGGATTCATCACGGTTGGCGTCGAGTCCCGCGCGCTCGCGCTTACGCGGATCTTCCGTCAGCGGGGTACGGGCGCGGACATCAATACGTCGTATCTTCTGCTTGATATCGACAATTCAGGCATTGATTTTTTGGTTATCCGGAAGGGGAAGCTTTATTTTGAATATGCCACCCAGTGGAATTCGCTTACCGACGAGAAGGGGCAGATATCCGTCGCAAAGTTCAAGGAGACGCTTGAGGGGAACCTGCGCCAGGTGATGAATTTTTACGGCCAACACTGGCCGGAGCCCATTGCGGCGGTCATTATTGCGGCGTCGGCATTCGAGGCCGAAGCCGAAGATGCCGTTCGTGCGTCGATCCCGGCGCCGTTGCCGGTCATCCGCATGACGCTTACGATGGATCAGGAAATTTCCCTGGAATGGATGGTGGCGCTGGGATGCAGTCTATGGGGCGCGAACGGCGCATCAAAAGATAAAGAGATCAATCTTTCGGGAGAAGGTGCGATTGATACGTTCCATCGCGAGCAGTTGCTCGATTTTGTCGCGCTGTGGCGCGTGCTTGTTCCCGTGGTGCTCGGATGCCTCATTGCCATCGCCGCCATCGCCGACAACTTTTTGGCCACCACCAGGGCCGGCATTACGGCGCAGCCATCGTTCAACCAGCAGGAGGCGGCGGTAATGGCGGCGCTTGAGGCGTCTTCCACGGCATTCAACCAATCGGTCGCGCTGGTTGCGAATGCCGAATCCCGGATCGGCAGGAATTACCGGGTGATAACCGAAATCCAGCGCGCGGCGGCGGCGAATAATATTACGCTCAATCACGTCTCTTTCCAGACGCCGGGCGTTCCCATACTCGTCGCCGGTGCCGCGAGAGCCGAAACGGACATTGTCGCATTCAGAGCCGCGATCCAGAGCGACCCGCATTTTGGCACCGTGAACCTCCCCTTGAACAATATTCAGGGAAGCGCCGGGAGCTACACGTTTTCCATGACGTTCCCGCTGTCGTTGGGATTCTAAAATGGCGCGGGAAGCGCTGTTTCAAAGATTTTTTGAAAAACGCCATCGAGCGTTTTTTTGTCGGCGGCGGTGATCGGTGAGAGTACGAAATCGGCAGCTTTTTTTCGCCGTGTTTCGTTGGGTTCGCGGATGCCGATGCGGATGCGCGTGAACGCCTCGGTATGGATATGGTCGATGATGGAATTGATTCCTTTATGCCCGGCGGAACCGCCGCCGGCTGCGCGTTTGAATTCACCGATCGGGATATCGCTGTCGTCGTGAATGACGACGACACGGTCTGCATCAGCCCTAAATGCTTTCATGGCATCACGCACCGCGCGGCCGGATTCGTTCATGAAGACGAGCGGCCGGATGAATATATACCCGCCAAGCTTTGCGTACGCGAATGTGCCGTTATGCGCGCGGAATGTCGGGGTGTCCGAACCCGCCTCTGCCGCGGAATGTTCCGCAAGCCACTGCACTGCGAGCGCGCCCGCGTTATGGTAGGTTTCCCCGAGTTCCGGGCCGGGATTCCCCAATCCGATGATGAGCGTTTGGTCCATGCTTGATTATTATATTCCATCTTCTATATAATGAGTACACATTACGGACGAATGAGAAAATTCCTTGCATCACTTCTTGAAGTTCTGGAGATTGCGGTCATTGCGGTCGGGGCGGTGTTCATCGTCCGGACGTTCCTCGTGCAGCCCTTCCTGGTGAGCGGCACCAGCATGGTGCCCACGTTTTCGAACGGCGATTACGTACTGACCGATGAACTGACCTACCGCATCCGCCCGCCGGAGCGCGGCGAGGTGGTGGTGTTCCATGACGTGAGCGACCAGTCCACTTATCTTATCAAGCGCATCATCGGCCTGCCCGGCGAGCGCGTGGTGATCAAGAACAATACCGTGACGATCTATAATCAGCAGCATCCGAACGGGTTTATGCTCGATGAATCGTATTTGCCGAAAGGCACGGTCACGTCGGGGAACGAGGATGTCACGCTGTCATCGAGCACGTACTTTATGATGGGGGACAACCGTGCGGTGAGCTATGACTCGCGCAGCTGGGGTCCGCTTCCCGCGAGCGATATCGTTGGCCTCGTCCGGTTCCGGCTCTGGCCGCTTGGCGCCATACAAATATTCAGCGCGCCGCATTATAGCGTTTCAACATCGTCGCTTTCATTCGTTTCGTAACCACCGCCATGCCCTCATCCCAACAAGAAAAAGAAAAGCCAAAGGAAGTTGTGCGCACGTTCCAGTCCGCCAAAGGAATGCATGACGTTCTGCCTTCCGACGAGCCGTATTGGGAAAAGATAGAAAGCGTGGTACGATCGCTTGCGTCCGCCTATGGATTTTCACGCATCGAGCCTCCTGTTTTGGAATTCGCGGAACTCTATAATAAGACGTCCGGCGAGGAGAGCGATGTGGTGCAGAAGGAGATGTATACGCTGAAGACGAAGGGCGGCGACTTTTTGGCGCTGCGCCCGGAATACACGCCGGGTATTTCCCGCGCATACATGCAGCACGGGCTTTCGCGCCTCGGCCAGCCGCAGAAGCTTTTTGCGATGGGGCCGATCTTCCGCCATGAGCGTCCGCAGCTCGGCCGCGCGCGACAGTTCACGCAGATCGATTTTGAGACGCTGGGCGGCGTGAACGACCCGATCTACGACGCCGAGATCATTGCGCTGTTCTACGACCTTTTGAACGAGCTAAGGATCAAAAATTCCCTCGTAAAGGTGAATTCCATCGGATGCCGCATCTGCCGGCCGATCTATAAGAAGCAGTTGACCGCTTATTACAAAAATCACGAGAAACAGCTGTGCGAGGATTGCAAACGCCGCCTTGCGGTGAATCCGCTCAAATTACTCGACTGCAAGGAGCCGGGCTGCGAGGCGCTCAAGGAAAAGGCGCCGAATTTTCTCGACAAATTGTGCGTTACATGCAGCGCGCATTTTAAGTCCGTGCTTGAATATCTGGATGAAGTGAAGATCCCGTATGAGCTCGACCACCGTCTGGTGCGCGGGTTGGATTACTACAGTCGCACGGTGTTTGAAATGTATGCGGAAGGGAATGAGGCGCAGATCGGCGCGCTTCCCGCGGGCGGGCGGTACGATTACCTAATGGAAACGATCGGCGGCCACCTCACTCCCGCTGTCGGAGGGGCATGCGGCGTGGAGCGGCTGATCGCCGTCCTGCGCGCGAAGGAGATCGTGTTCAACGGGAAATCAGCCAAGCGCGTGTTTCTCGCGCACGCGGGGAGCCTTGCAAAAAAGAAAGCATTTGCCATTTTGAAAGATCTTCGCGGCCGCGGCTTTTTGGTCGCCGAGTCGCTTTCCAAAGACTCGCTCGCGGCACAGCTTAAAGTTGCGGACCGGGAAGGCATCGCGCTCGCTCTGATCCTGGGACAAAAAGAGCTTTACGAGAACAGCATCATCGTCCGTGACCTTACGAACGGATTGCAAGAGGCAGTGCCGTTGGAGAAGCTGGTGGACGAGATAAAGAAGCGGCAGAAATAACAGGGAGGAAAATGTGCTAAAGGCCGGCTTTTTGCTCCAACTTGGTAACGCGCGAGCGGAGATCAAATATATCGGCGCGGGTATCGATCGTTTTTATTTCTTTGCGGATTTCTTTTAGTTCGCGGGAGATGCTGTCAAAGCGATTGTCCGCATATTTTTCCAATTTATCTATACGTTGAGTGAGTGCGAGAATATCGTCTTTTGTCGCCATGGTGGATTCTATCTTTTCAAAGCGCGCGTCCATGCGCTCTTCTAATCCTCCGATGTGCCCCTCCAGCCCATCCATCCGCGACTCCACGCCGACAAAACTTTTATTGATCACGATTGCCATTTCTTCGATCACCTCGCGCATGACTTTGCGGAACCAGCCTTTTGTCACCACCTCGTTCTCGTCGTCGTTCGTTTTTATCATGTCACTTAAGGATATGCCGCGCAAAATAGAAGTCAAAAACTTTTTAATCAAATTTTAATAACATTTCCCGTAGGCGGGATAGTGCCCCGCCCTAGCTGCTTCGTATCTTGCAAAACCACCATTCCTCATATATACTGTCTCCTATGGCAATAGAAGCACGAAAAAAAGAAGGGGAGTCGGGGCAGTCGCTTTTGTATACCTTCACGCGCAAAGTGAAGCGGAGCGGTATCGTTAAAGAGGTTCGCCATCGCAAGTTCCATACCCGGACGATCAGCCGCATCAAGCGCCGCTCATCCGCGATCCATCGCGAGGAAAAGAAAGCCGAAGTGGAGCGCCAGAAGAAGCTCGGCCTCATCTAGATTTGATGTCCCTTTTTCAAAAAATAAACGACGATATGAGGTCCGCCATGAAGAGCGGCGACAAAGCGCGTCTTGAAGCGCTGCGTTTTACACTCGCGTCACTTAATGCGGCACAAAAAGAAAAGGCACTTAAGGATCCGCAGGCATCGCTTGGCGACGAAGAAGTGGTGATGATCCTCCAAAAAGAAGCAAAAAAGCGCAAGGATTCTTTGGAGCTTTTCCGGCAGGGCAAGCGCGATGATCTTATCGCAAAGGAGGAGGGCGACCTTAAGGTACTCTATGAATATCTCCCCGCCGAACTTTCCCGCGATGAGATCGTGGCGATCGTGAAAGCGGCCAAGGCGAATGGTGCGAACGATTTCAGTTCGCTGATGAAAGAAACGATGAAGGTTGTAAAAGGACGCGCCGACGGCAAGACGGTGGGGGATGTGATCCGCGATGTGGAACGAGCATAAACTGGCGCGCCTTGCGGACAGGATATTGAGGATGCTTCGCGTTCGCGCGGCGTCGGTGGACATCATTTTGCTTGATAATGAAAAAATAGCGGCGCTTAAGGCGCGCTTTTTCAAAAAAAAGACCGAACCGAACGTGCTTTCATTTCCCGAGCCGGCGCATTTCCCCCATCCGGAGACCAAAAAACGATATCTTGGCGAAATTTATTTAAACCGCGATATTTTGCGCCGGTCACCTGAGCGCGCGAAGGCGTTGCTCTTGCATGGCGTGCTCCATCTGCTTGGATATGATCATAAAAAAAAGGCGGACATTGCCAAAATGGAGGGGTTGGAGGCTGAACTGTTGAAAAAATTAAAATAAGTTGAAACAAAGGCCGCTCGAGAGAGCGGCCTTTGTTTACGCCGTTCGCGGCCGCACCGTCCGGAATGTTGGTTTCGGCAACTCAGGTACGCAAGCGACCAAGACCATCCGAAACAGGGTATGCACAGTTTCTTTTGCTTTGCTTTTCGTGATAAAATGGCTGTATATGAAGCTCAAGGGATTTGGCGGAAGCGGGGATTTTATCACGGGATTGGATGTGGGAACCTCTTCGCTCAAAATAGTGGTTGCCGACTGCCGCGGCCCGCGGCCCGTTATCGTGTATGCCCGCAAGGAGCCGTCGTTCGGCATCCGGAAGGGGGCGGTCGTCGATCTTGGCGAGGCGTCGCAGGCGATCAATCGCGCGCTTTCGGAGGTCAAAAAAATATCCAAGTCCGCGCTCAAGAATATCTATGTGAGCATCGGCACGCCGCAGGCGAAGATGCAGACCTCGCGCGGCATCGTTGCCGTCTCCCGCGCGGATGCGGAGATCGCCAAAGACGACATGGATCGCGCGGTGCGCGCGAGCCAGGCGGTGAACCTTCCGCAGAACCGCACCATCGTGCATACCATCGTGAAGGAATATATGGTGGACGGCGTCGGCGACATTCTTGATCCGCTTGGCCTGTCCGGAAGCCGGCTCGAAGTGCAAAGCTTGATCATCGACGCCTTCGCGCCGCATATCAAGACGCTCATTCGCGCAGTGGAACTCTCGGGCGGCGACATCAGCGGACTTGGCTACGGTCCGATCATCGCCGCGCAAGCCGCCCTTTCGAAGAGGCAAAGAGACCTGGGTACCGCCATCGTCGACCTTGGGTTCGGCACGACCGGCCTCGCGGTATACGAAGAGAACCGGCTGATCGGCGTTTCGAAGTTCCCGGTCGGTGCGGGAAATATTTCGAACGATCTTGCGGTGGGGTTGAAGGTTCCCGTCGATGCGGCCGAGGAAGTAAAGATCCATTACGGATATGCGTATTCAAAAGAAGTGCCGCAGAAGGAATCCGTGGATATGAAAAAGTTCGCCGATGATGCGAAAGGCGCCGTCTCGCGAAAGTTCATCGCGGAGATCGTGGAATCGCGGCTGGAGGAAATTTTCGATCTCGTAAACAACGAATTGAAATTGATGGAGAAATACGGGCAGTTGCCCGGCGGCGTGGTGCTCGTGGGCGGCGGTGCAAAGTTACCGGGGCTTACCGATCTCGTCAAGCAGGAGATGAAGCTCGCTGCGCAGATCGGCTTTACGCTTGCGGATGATTGGGAAGGCCAGGGCGGCGGGTTCAAGGAATATCTTGAAGACCCGGAATTCGTGGGTGCATTCGGCCTTGTTTTATGGGGCATGGAGAGCGAAGGCAGGGGCGGAGAAACGGCGGCGAACGGCAGCGGTTTTAAGAAATTTTTCGGCTATTTCACCCCTTAACCATTGTTTGGTTTTCTGCTACCATACTAGAAACATTAAATCTCCATGAAAAAAACCAAACATAAAGTGCATCGTGTCAAGAAGCAGAGCGAAAAATTCCAGCCGTTATCGGCAAATGTAAAAGTGATCGGTATCGGCGGCGGCGGCGGGAACGCGGTCGCGCGCATGGCGCGCGATTTCACGCGCGGTGTGGATTTTGTTGCGATCAATACCGATCATCAGGATCTTGATGAGTGCGAGGTAAAAACGAAATTATACATCGGGAAAAGTTTGACGCGCGGATTGGGTACGGGCATGAATCCCGATCTCGGCCGTCAGGCGGCGGAAGAAAATCGTTCGGAGATCTCCGAAGCGGTGCAGGGCGCGGACCTCGTGTTCCTTGCCGCAGGGCTCGGCGGCGGCACCGGTTCGGGCGCGACGCCGATCGTCGCCGAAGCGGCAAAGCAATCCGGCGCGCTCACGATCGCGGTCGTCACGAAGCCGTTCACGTTCGAGGGCAGCCAGCGTGAGCGCATCGCAAACGAAAGCCTGATCAAGCTGCGCGACAAGGTTGACGCGATCATCGTCGTGCCGAACGATCGGATATTCACCGTTATCAGCAAGGATACGCCGATCGTAAAGGCATTTGAAGCGATCGACGAGATCTTGCGCAATGCACTGAAGGGCCTCGTGGAGATCATCGCCATGCCGGGCATCATCAATGTTGATTTCGCGGATGTGAAGAACATTATGCAGGATGCGGGGATCGCGATCGTGGGAGTAGGCAAGGCGGTCGGTCCCGACCGCGCGGTCAAGGCGGTCAATGCTGCGCTCCATTCGCCCTTGCTTGAAACGAATCCCGAAGGCGCAAAGGCGGTATTGCTCGGCATCACGGGCAGCCGCGATCTCAAGATGACGGAGGTGAACGATGCGGCGAAGATCGTCGCGCAGACGGCCGATCCGGGAGCGCGCATCATTTTCGGCGCGTATCACGACCGGAATATGAAGCCGGGAGAGCTTAAAGTGACTGTGGTGGCTGCAGGTTTCAACGGCAGCCAGCCAGGCTCTTTGTTCGGCGCTCATTTCGAGGGTAGGCAGGGCGGCTCCTCGATGTTCGTCGCCCGCGGCAGCGGAAACGAAGGCCCGGTGAACGGCAACGGTGCGGCGCTCATTGCAAAGCAATCCACGCCTACCCGCATGGCCGAGCCAGGCACAAGCGCCAAAAACCCCGTCGTGCACGCCCGTGGCGAGGAATCGGCGGACGAGATGATGGCCCAGAAATCGCTCGCGCCCAACGCTTTTGAAAAGAAGCCCGAATCAAATGGCGTCGGCTCGAAGCCGGCCGGCAAGGAGAACGACGCGTGGGATATTCCGGCGTTTTTAAGGAGGAGGAAGCGTTAAAAACTAATCGGTTGATTGATCTTCCGGCTTTTCTACCGTCGGCGATTCGAGCTCGAGCTGCTCGCCCGTAATGCGCAAGATATCTTTATTGATCTTTCCGAATTCCTTGCCTGCCGAGTTGTAGGCGGAGACGGTTGTTGTCAGGTTCTTGCCGACTTTGCCGAAGTATTCCTCATAACTGAGCAAATGTTTTCCAAGTTCGCCGACGCGCTCGCTGATCTTCTTTGCGCTCTCTTCGATACGCAGGGCTTTGAGGCCCTGGAGGACGGTGAGCAGATATGCGTGGAACGTGGTGGGGGAGACGATGATCACTTTCTTTTTGCCGCTGGCGTATTCCACGAGGTTGACGTTGTTGGATTTCAGCGCACCCACTTTGTTGATGAGCAGGTCGTAGTACACCGCCTCGGACGGGATGAACATGAACGCGAAGCCGAGCGTGCCTTCTTCCGGCTTCACGTATTTCGACGTCTCGTCAATGCGGATTTTGAGATCGTTCGCGAAGGCGTTCTCGTAGCGCTCGCGCTCGGCCTTGTCTGACGACTCAAGAATGCGGTTATAGTTCTCAAGCGAGAATTTGGAGTCCACCGGGATGATGCCGTCCTTTGTGATCACGGCGGCGTCCACGATTGTGCCGTCTTTAAAGGGATATTGCATCTGGTACGCGTTCGGCGGAAGCACGTTCTTGAGCACGGTCTCCAGATAATATTCGCCGAGCACGCCGCGCTGTTTCGGGTTCTTCAGGATATCCTGCAGGTTTTTGAGATTATCTGCAATGTTCACCACCTGGCGCTGGCCCTCGCCCACCTTGGCGAGCTCCTGCGTGATCTCGCGGATGAGGCGCGTGCTTTCGGCGGCCTGGGTGAGCGCCTGATTTTTTGATTCACTGATCGCTTTTGCCGAATCGCCGAGCTTGGCTTCGATCATCCGGTTAAGCTCGGCTATCTGGTTCTGTAAAAGAAGGAGTGATTGCGGTTCTTCTTTTTTTGCCTCCTGCGGCCGCCAAAGCCGCCACGCGATCACGGCGAAGAGGATGGCGATGATGGTGAGGAGAACGGTTTCCATATGATAATTCTATAGGAAGTGCGAGTTTTCGTCGCTATTGACAACATTGTATATATAGTGGTATACTAAGCCCTGTAATTAGCAGCTCTTTTATAAGAAATATTCCAAGGATTTGTTGTTTCGTTGCAGCTTTTAGCTCGTCGCCGATACGATGATTTGAAAGCTGCAACCAAGCGGCAGAATATGACTTATCCCAAAAGGGTGTGTCATAAAAAGGAGAACATGTCATGGCTGACAAGTTTACTTTCAGCAGCGCAGGCGAGATTCAAATGATCGAGTTTGCACTTGCTCGCAACGGATATTCGCACGAATTGGTAAGCGCTCTTGCCGCTGGCGATCAGCTTGGCGGCATCCGCGAAGTACTTCTCGGAAACGCGAAAATCGTTCCGGTTCAGGAATCTCAAACCGCTTTCGTGACACAACCGCAACCCGCTCCACTCCCGATGTCCATTGTCGTGGACTGCGACCTTAACCCCAACATCCCATCGGGTCTCTACCTGACGGGCGAAGGGACCGAGCATCGCAAGATGGGCAAAATCACGCTCGAAAAGCGCGAGGACGGCAAGCTCTACGCGAACGGCAAGGAAGTCGTCCGATACCTCTCGCCAAACCAGAAGAACGGCAAGGTGATCCAAGGCCACAAGCTCCGCAAGGAACTGAAGGACGTGCAGGTGCTGAACGCCTGCATTATGGATGCCTTGTTTGCCAACCCGCAGCTCATTCCTGATGAGTGGAGGTCCGGGTACACCTATTTCTGGGGTACCACCTTCCGCAGCGCGCGCGGCCGCCTGTATGTCGAGTACCTGTGCTGGAGCGGCATCAGGTGGCTCTGGAACTTCAGCTGGCTCGACTACGACCGGAACTCCCGCTACCCGGCCGCGTTGCTCGCAAGTTAGTCCTTGGAACATGGGGCGGTTGGACTTTTTTTGATCCTCTTCCCCTTAGCTCTTCGTATTTCTTTCTGCCCCGCGCACGAACTTCAGTTCTTGCGCGGGCTTTCTTTTTCTCATCAAGCTGCGCGTGGTAGAATGTCTGTGGAATAAGGCTCAAAACAAGTCCGAGGCTATGTTGGCTGGCATGCAGCCAGCGGGTTTCGGGCGGCCGCATTCTGGTATCACTGGACGCAGAATGGCAGCGGGTACGCTTTCTGCCAGCGTTGTTCTTTCAACCGAATAAAAACGAAGGATACTTGGTGCGCGGTGCTGGTGGATTACCCAAGCAGGGGAGATCCCGGATACGATTCAACCCCGAGAGTAATCGAAGGGCGGTGGCACGGATGGCACGGCGCACGATTCCGCAACGCGAACGGCAACCTGTATGTCGAGTACCTGTACTGGAACGGCGACAGGTGGAACTGGAACTACAACTGGCTCGACAACGACTGGAACTCCAACAACCCGGCCGCGTCGCTCGCAAATCTCATCGTTCTCCCGTCTCATTTCGAGGCGGGAGTTTCTTTTGAGGCGGTCTGGCGAATCCATCCGCCGAGCATCTTGCCGATCTCGAAAAGCCGTTCCGAGAGCGCGGCGTATTTGTCCCCGTCCAATCCCTTGATTTCCCAAAACACCTCAAGAAAGAACTTGGCGAGGTCGAGCCGACGGGCGGCCTGCTTAAGATAGGGCAATTTCTTGCCTTGGCTCGCGTAGTTCGCGCTATACATCATATCGGCGCTCTCGATGAGGAGATTGTCTATTTTTATGCCGAGCGTGTACCGCGCATCCCCCTGCACATGCGGCAGGAACTCATGCCAGATCTTGTACGCACTGACGAGATGCTGGATGATGGAAATCTGAGGTGTCGGGGGGGGTACGTGTTGCATTTATATAAGGCTCAGCTTATTCTGACCCTTATCTCAAAAAAATAGTTCAAACAAAAATACCCCGAAAGGGGTATTTTGAGGTTAATGAACCGACGATTTACTGCCAGTCGCGTCCACCGCCACCACCGAAGTTGCCTTCGCGGCGCGGAGGGCGAGCCTCGAGAGGCTTGGCCTCGTTCACGGTGAGCTTGCGCCCATCGAAATCTTGGCCGTTCCACATTTCGATCGCTTTCTGCGCATCGTCATCGGAACCCATTTCAACGAAGCCGAATCCGCGTGAGCGGCCGGTCATCTTGTCCATGATGATGCTCGTGGACACAACTGCGCCCGCCTTGGCGAACGCTGTCTGGAGCTCATCCTGGGTCGTCGAGTACGGTAAACCTCCAACGTATAATTTTGTAGCCATTCAATTGCTATTGATGTGTAAGGCGACCTGCTTCTCCTCTGCTTCTGCACCGCCCAACATTATGCCCAACATCATGATAGTGCGGCTAAGGGAAACTTACTAAGAACACTTACATCGCAATCATTATACCATAACCTTTTCAGAAAGTGCAAATCGCGGTTAATATGAATTTAATGTCCCGGATCACGCCAGCCACCGCTTTCAAAAGGACCATCTGGACGCATTACCGCCGTGCGGGGCGGAAGACGCTCCCGTGGCGGCGCACGCGCGACCCCTACGCCATATTCGTTTCCGAGATCATGCTTCAGCAGACGCAGGTTTCGCGCGTCGGTGGCTATTATGAAAAGTTCATCAAAAGGTTCCCGGACTTCCGCTCCCTCGCGCATGCTCGGACGGGCGATGTGCTTGCGGCGTGGCAGGGTCTCGGTTATAACCGGCGCGCGTTGTTCCTGAAGCGCGCGGCGGAGACCATCATGGAAAAATATGGCGGCCGACTGCCGTGTGATCGGGCGGCGCTTGAGTCGTTGCCCGGCATCGGGAAGGGGACATCGGGATCGATCATGGCATTTGCATTCAATGTGCCGGAGGTGTTCATTGAGACGAACATTCGCCGCGTTTTCATTCATTTTTTCTTTGCGAAGCGGCGCCGGGTAACGGATGCCGAATTGGAACGTTATATCGGGAGTAGCGTTGATCGCAAAAATGCGAGAGAATGGTATTGGGCGCTTATGGATTATGGAGCGGCGCTGCCTGTCATGGGTGCGGCAGCAAAGAAGGAGGCGAATCCCAATCGCCGCAGTGCTCATTACACGAAACAGGCTGCATTCACCGGGTCCGATCGTCAGTTACGCGGACGAATGTTGCGTACGGTGCTCTCGCAAAAAGGCCGCAGGGCAACGTTTAGTGATCTTTTGATAACATTTGCCGTTCCACGGAAAAGATTGGAAAAGATCGCTGCCGGGCTGGAAAAAGAGGGTTTTATCGTTACAAAAGGAAATTATATTTGTATTAAAAAATAACCATGGCAAAAAATTTCATTAAAGCAGGTGCGGCCGTGCTTGTTCTGGGCGCGGTTTCCTTGTTTATGTTTACGGCCGCCGCACGCGCCGCGACGACGGCGAAACCGCTCGTTTATGCCGCATGGCTGCCCTTTTGGACCACGCAAGCGGGGGAGCAGGAGGTTGCGCTCAATTTGAATTCCCTGAATGAGATCAGCCCGTTTTCGTATGAGATCGGCGCCGGCGGGGCGATATTGGATGACCTCAAGATCGGCAGCGGCGCGTGGGATAACTGGTTTTCGGCGGTACGTTCCAACGGCAATAAGATCATTCCCACGATCGCGTGGTTCAATGCGGACGGCATTATGAAGCTTCTTTCAAACACTAAAGCGCGCCAGGCGGAGGAGGATAAGATCGCGGCGCTCGTAAAGAACAATAATTTCGACGGCATTGATATTGACTTTGAGGGGATGTATCCCGCCACGCGGCCGTACTATTCATTGTTCATAGAGGGACTGGCAATGCGCTTGCACCCGGCCGGAAAGATGCTTACCTGCACCGTCGTGCCTCGCACGCCGCTTGACTCGTTGTATGTGAACCCGCCGGCGAACGTTGTTTATCCGGAAAACTATCCATTGCTCAACCGGTATTGCGATGAGGTGCGTCTGATGGCGTATGACCAGGAGACGGTGGACATCAAGCTCAATGCAACCAAAGGCAACGGTACGCTTTATGCGCCAGTGGCGGATCCGGATTGGGTAACGAAGCTTATCCGGTACGCATTGCAATATATCAATCCCAAAAAGATCATGCTTGGCATCCCGACCTATGGCTACGAATACGAGGTCTCGTGGGCGAACAATGTGACGACCTACCAGCGCGTGCGTGCGTTCGATTTCTTCGGTGCGATGGATCGCGCGGATTCTCTCGGCATCGAGCCCGTGCGCAACAATGCCGGGGAGCTCAGTTTCACTTTTGCCTCGACCACGTATATCCAGGAGCCGCCCATTCTCACTTCATACGTTTCGTCTACTGAACCCGCGGTGCTGATGCATCCGAATCCGAATGCGACGACCACGTTCTTTGTTTCGTTCCCCGATGCGACGTCCGAGCTGCAGAAGGTTGCGCTCGCAAAAAAATACGGCCTGCGCGGTGTGGCATTCTTTAAAGCCGATGGGCAAATGGATCCGGCGATCTGGAATTCATTATAGCGGCGCAAAAAGGCGGGAAAGTGTTTACGGCGCTGGCGTCGGTCAGGAGGGGGATGGGTCCGATGAGCCCGCCTCGAACTGCCTGACCTGATTTTTGCCGCCTGCCTTGGCGTCGCGCATGGCCTGATTGGCCCGTTCTAAAATAGCTTTAAAATCCTTGGCAGTTTCGCCTTCCCGGACATCGGTCATCCCGCCGCTGAAACTTGAATGGATCTCCGTTCCGTCGATCTCCGTGGTGAAGCTGACCTTCCAGCGGCCTGTTGCCTCGTCAAAAAGCCTTGCTTTGATATCGTTCCCGTTGGCGTTGGTAAAGATGACCACGAATTCTTCGCCGCCGTACCGGGCGACAACATCGCTTTCACGCACAAACCCTTTCAAAACTTCGGCAGCAGTCTTAAGGACTTCGTCCGCTTTAATATGCCCGTGCTCGGTGTTGAGCGTTTTGAAATTATCAAGATCAAAAAATCCGACGACATAATGACCCTGTTCTTTTGCAAGTTCCAGCTCGGCGCTTCCCTCCGCCCTGTCGCGGGGGAGAAGTTTTTTTGCCATATTTTCCAAACTGCGCCGGTTATCAATGCCCGTCAGCGGATCGGTGTTGCTGTTTTTTCTTTCCAGGTCCCGTTCCCTGATCAGTTCCTCCTTTTCTTTTAGCCATTGGAGTTTTTCCTCCCGCAACTCCTGAATCTCCTGTCTCAGGACGAGAAGCTCCTGTTCGGGCGTCAATGGCCGCTCCTGATTTTCCATAACGGTAATTGTAATGAAGGGATTTATAAAATTATAGGCCGAATATCCCCAAAATAATAGCGCCTGTCCGATGTTCGTCAGGCGCCAATAGGTGTGCGAGGCATCCAATCAAATGACGTATTTAGGAAGTTTCATGTTCGTCCCGTAATGACACAATGCTTCGTCGGCTCGTTGGGCTGATGCGTCAAGTTCCGCGAAGGCCGTTTTCAGTTCGGGATATTGTTTCTGGAGTTTGAGCAGGCAGAGCGCCTTGTCGATCGTTTTATCCATGCGATCCGCCCATTCCGGGGCGCCTTCCTTGCCGGGTTTTTTGCCGCGGTACGCTTTCTCGAGCTGTGCGAGCACCGCTTTCATTTCGCAGCGCAGCTCTTCCGCCGAGTTGAACCGCAACGCTTTTTCTTCGCAGCTTTCAACCATCATTTCCCATCCCACCTTTCCGTCATTTGAAATGACTACCTGTAGATTAGCCGATTTTATGCCGGTGCGCCAGATGGCGCTTCGTGTTTTATGGGGAAGGTGACGGTGAATGTCGAGCCGGATCCCGGTCCGCTCTCTACCGAGATCGTCCCGGAAAGGTCTTTTTCTATGATTTTCTTTATGGTCGCAAGACCGATGCCGATCCCTTTCGTTGCGCTTTTTGTGGTAAAGAACGGTTCAAATATCCGTGCGCGGATGTCCGGTGCCATACCGCTTCCGTTGTCCCGAACCCGGAGGCATGCCATACCGCCCTGTTCTTTGATCGTGATCTTGATGGTCCTCGCGCGCCCGTCATTACGGGGGACGCCTTCATACGATTCAATGGCATTGAGGAGCAGGTTGATGACGATCTCCTGAAATTTGAAAGGCGCGCCGAAGTACGTGATCTCTATCCGCGGGTCCGGGCGGAAAGTGATGCAGATATTTTCCTTATTCGCCTGATAGTTGACGAGCTGAATGACGTGGCTGACGCCTTGTATGAGGGAAAACGATTCCGGGGCACCGCCTCCCCCGATCTGTATCCGCACCGCCTGCATGAATTCCCCGATCTGTTTTGTGGTATTGAATGCGTCCGTAAGCGCGGGATCGGTATCGTTATCGGCGCGGAGCGTGAGCGCATTAAGAAGGTTGAGGAGATCATGGAACAGCCCCGACGAAAGCTGGCCGAGTTCGGCCAGCCGGTTCAGCTGTTGCACTTTCTCCAGCTGGGTCCGTCGCAGTTCATCCGTCCGTTCAATGATCTTTGCTTCCAATAAATCACGTTCTTCCTTGAGCGCCCGTTCGGAATCGCGCGTCCGGTGCAGCAATCGTTGGATTTCGCGATCGTAAAGCCATGCCACGATCATGATGACGAGGTACAACAGGGAGAACACTATGGCATCGTCGCCGGTCGGATGTTGTGCCTGTGTGGCGATGATGCCGCGGATCTGGGCGTACCAAAGCGGCATGATGAACGCGGCGATGACGCTTGTGACGAAAAATCCGAACCTCGTCCCGCGGAGGACGGTGGCCATAACGGCGATGATCGCATATACGATCAATATCACCTGCACCCCGACACCCCACCGATATGCGACATAGCTGTCGCTTGCAAAATATACCGTTACCAAAAGATAGGATGCAAGAGTTGAAAATCCCCGCCGTGACAATATATAGAGAAAAATGAAGAGTGCCGGCAATACCGAGAACACTATGAACGGTATGTCCGGGTAGGGTGTTCTGTTCCGCAGAGAGTGGAAGAGGACAGATGCGTCAAGGATTGCCAGCATGACCACCGATCCGATGAGGAGGATGCTTAAAACACACTTTTTTTTCAGTGGATCTTCATCCATGACGTCGGTCTCGGGTCTCAAGGGGTTCTGTGCCGATGGTTCCGCGGGCGTCTTCTCGAGCGATTTATTCATCCCACAATGAAGCCGTGTCCGGGAACCGTGCGGATAAATACATCCTTATTTTGCGGATCGATCTTTTTGCGGAGATTCATGATATGCATGTCGATGCTTTTTGAAAACTGGTCGACGCCGTCATCCCAGACGTGTCCCAGAAGCATCCCGCGGGAGACCACTTTTCCCGCATTCTTCATGAGATATTCCAAGAGCATGAATTCCTTGGGTGTGAGGGGTGCCGTTGTCCCGCGGAAAGTGAACGAGTATGTTTCACGGTCCAGCGAAAAGCCGTCAATGGCGAGCGTTTTTGCCTCGATCTGCCCGGGGCGCCGGAGCAGCGCTTTCACGCGTGCGGCCAGCTCGCTGAATGCATATGGTTTGGCAAGATAATCGTCCGCGCCGCAATCCAGGAGGCTGACCTTGTCTTCTGTCCCCGCCGCGACGCTCAATATCATGATCGGCGTGGTTATTTTATAGTTCCGCAGTTCTGAGCAGATCGCATAGCCGTCTTTTCCCGGCAGGCCTTTATCAAGAAGGATGAGGTCATAATCGTTCGTACGGGCTTTATAGAACCCGCGTTCGCCGTCGTGCTCCACGTCCACCGCGTAGCACTCCGCCTCAAGCTTTCGCTTCAGGGTCGCGGCAATCGCTTCCTGGTCTTCGACCACGAGGATTTTCATGCAAGAAATGGAGATGTTTTTCCAGTATACACCAAATCCGCTGAGCCCGTGGGGCCCGCCGCGGCATGGTACAATTAAAAAATGTCAGGCGGCGTATTTGACCCGCAGGGTCCGATAGCATTACAGGAGCGAGATCTCATTATCATCGCCGTGTCGCTCATGCTTTTGATCGCGATCCCGATGCTGATCCTACTCTACACGTTCGCGTGGAAGTATCGGGCGGGCAATAAAAAGGCGGCATATGACCCGCAGCATGTCGGCAATGCGTTGAAACAGCTCACATGGTGGGCAATCCCGGCGGCCATCATCGCGGTGATCGCGGTCATCAACTGGCAAAGTACGCACGCGCTTGATCCGTACAAACCGATCGTTTCCGGCAGGCCGCCGCTTACGATCGAGGTCGTGGCGCTTGAATGGAAATGGCTCTTTATCTATCCGGCGCAGGGGATCGCGACAGTGAACTTCATCCAGTTTCCGGAACAGACGCCGATCCATTTTGTGCTGACGGCGGACGCGCCGATGAGCTCGTTCTGGATCCCTCAGCTTGGCAGCCAGATATACGCGATGGCGGCAATGGAGACCCAGCTTGACCTTATGGCGAGCGCGACGGGAACGTACGTCGGCAAGGATACGGAGATCAACGGCGCGGGATATTCCGGCATGACGTTCCTTGCCAGGTCGACCTCGCAGAACGATTTCAACGCGTGGGTTGCGTCCGTAAAGGATTCCTCGAATACGTTGACGGTGGATGAATATAAAAACACCCTCCTGCCGCCGAGCGAAAATGATCCGCCGGCATTCTATTCGTCCGTTGATCCGTATCTGTTTACGGCAATTTTAACGAAATACAACGCGCCGTCGCCGACCGGCACGCCGATGGCTTTTCCGGGAATGCAAATGTAAAACCATGGAACACTTTTTTCTTGGAGATCTTACATGGAGCGACCTTCCTCACCAATGGTTCACCATTGGCGGGACGGGTGCGATCATAGTGGGCGGGATCATTGTCGCGGCGGTCATTACTTATTTCAAGCGGTGGACATGGCTTTGGAAGGAGTGGCTCACGTCAACCGACCCAAAGAAGATCGGGATCATGTACATCGTGATGGCTTCGCTTATGCTGTTTCGCGGGGGGCTGGACGCAATCATGATCTGGATACAGCAGGCAATCTCCGCCGGTAATGCGCCGGGCTACCTCGGTGCCGCGCACGGCTATCTTGATGCGAGCCATTTCCAGCAGATATTCACCGCGCACGGCGATATCATGGTCTTCTTCGTCACTATGGGATTTTTCTTCGGCATCATGAACCTGATCGTGCCGCTGCAGATCGGCGCCCGCGACCTCGCGTTCCCGTTCCTGAATTCGCTCGGGTTCTGGCTCTATGTGGCGGGCGCGGTGTTCATCAATATGTTCTTCGTGGTCGGCGGCGAGTTCGCGGCATCCGGCTGGCTGTCGTTACCGCCGCTTTCCGAGATCCAGTTCAGCCCCGGCACCGGCGTGGACTATTGGGTGTGGAGCCTGCAAATTTCCGGGCTGGGTAGCTTGCTTGGCGGCATCAATTTTATCGTGACCATCCTCAAGATGCGCGTAAAAGGGATGAAGCTCATGATGATGCCGCTTTTCACCTGGACGTCGCTCTGCAGCATGGTGCTTGTCGTCGCATCGTTTCCGGTGCTTACCATAACGACCTTGCTCCTGTGGTTCGACCGGTTCTTTGGCATGCATTTCTTTACCTCCGGCTTTGGCGGCAACCCGATGTTATATGTGAACCTTATCTGGATGTGGGGCCATCCTGAGGTATATATCCTCGTTATTCCCGCGTTCGGCATATTCTCCGAGATCGTCGCAACCTTTTCCGGCAAGAAAATATTCGGCTACGTTTCAATGGTGTGCTCAGCGATAGCAATCACCCTGCTTTCGTTCCTTGTGTGGCTGCACCATTTCTTTACGATGGGCGCCGGCGCGGACGTGGATGCGTTTTTCGGCATCATGACGGGGATTATCGCGATTCCCACCGCGGCGCAGATCTTCAACTGGATCGCCACGATGTTCCGCGGGCGGATACGGTTCACGACGCCGATGATGTATTTTATGGGATTTGTAAGCTTGTTCACCTTCGGCGGCATGGCGGGGGTATTGCTTTCCATCCCGGGCGCGGATTTTGAATTGCACAACAGCCTCTTTCTCGTCGCGCATTTCCACACGATGATCGTGAGCGCCGCGCTTTTCGGCATCTTTGCGGGCATCACGTATTGGTTCCCGAAAGTGTTCGGGTTCACGCTGAATGAAAAGATCGGCCGCCGCGCGTTCTGGCTCTGGATCGTCGGTTTTTTCATGTCGTTCGTGCCGCTGTATATATTGGGATTCCTTGGCGCCACGCGCCGGCTTGATCATTACGCCGCCTCCACCGGCTGGCAGCCGTTCTTCATCATTGCGGCGACCGGCGTGTGCATCATCGCCGCCGCGGTTATTACCCAGGCCTGGCAGGTCATCGTAAGCATCAGGGATCGCCGGCAGAATACGGATACGACGGGTGACCCGTGGGACGGGCATACGCTTGAGTGGGCGACCGCGTCGCCGGTGCCGTTCTATAACTTTGCGAAGACGCCGGTGGTGGATGGCCGCGATGCGTTCTGGGAAATGAAAAAGCGCGGCGAGCGCCCCGGGATTTTGCCGCCGGACGGATATGATGACATCACTCTTTCAAAGAACACCGGCATGGCGATCTATCTTTCGGGGTTCGTGTTCCTTGCCGCGTTCGGGCTGGTGTGGCATATTATCTGGCTTGCGTTACTGGGGATTTTCGGCGCGATCGCGTGCGTGATCATCCGTTCGTTCGATGAGGATACCGAATACGTATTGCCGGCGGCCGAGGTTGAGCGATTGGAAAAATTAGCATGGAAAAAATAATGGAAAAAAACGATACGCACGCATTCGGATTCTGGGTCTATCTGATGACCGACATTATCATCTTCGGTGTGCTCTTTGCGGTATATATGGTGTTGCGGGCGAACACGTTCGGCGGTCCGACATCGAATGATCTTTTCAGTCTGCCGACGGCACTTGTGAACACGCTCGTGCTGCTTACCTCCAGCTTTACCTGCGGGCTTATGACGCTCGCGGCGCGAAAGGGGAAGGTCAATCAGACAATTGCATGGCTCATCGCCACCTTTGCGCTTGGCGCGACGTTCCTTGCACTGGAGCTCGGCGAATTCTCACGATTCATCGCGATCGGCGCGAGCTGGCAGAGGAGCGCGTTCCTTTCATCGTTCTTTACGCTCGTCGGTACGCACGGGCTGCACATCGCCGTGGGGCTCCTTTGGATCATTGTCGCGATCGTCCAGCTGAAGCTTCGCGGTCTCACGCCCGGCGTCACTTCAAAACTCACCCGCTTCGCCCTGTTCTGGCATTTTCTGGACATCGTCTGGATATTCATATTCACAACGGTATATCTCATGGGAATGCTATAAACCGACTTTATGAAAACGACGCTCAGATCATATATCATAGGATTCGCGCTCTCGGTGACGCTCACACTTGCCGCTGTGTGGCTTATCTGGACGCACATCCAATCCGGCCATACGGTGTTCAGCCACCAGTTTCTCATCGCGGCGATCCTCGCGCTTGCCATTGCGCAAATGCTCGTCCAGCTTGTTTTTTTCATGCATCTTGCAGAGGAATCGGGCCCGCGCTGGAGATTGGGCGCACTCCTTTCGACCGTCGGGATCGTGCTTATCATCGTCATCGGCTCGATCTGGATCATGGACCACCTGAACTATAATATGATGGCATCGCCGTCGGACATGAACGCTTACATCCAGAGCCAGGACGGATTTTAAACCATCATGAAATATTATTACGAACTCACAAAAGCGGGATTGGTGCTCGGCAACGTTGTCACCGTGGTCGCAGGATTCCTGTTGGGCGCACAGGTGGCAGGCGGGAACGCCGTCGATCCCTGGCGGCTTCTCGCCGCGGTCGTTGGCATCACGCTCGTGATGGCTTCCGGCTGCGTGTTCAACAATTATATCGACCGCGACATCGACGCAAAAATGGAGCGCACAAAGCACCGCGCGCTCGTCACGCATCGCGTATCCGCGCGTGCGGCGATCGTGTATGGCGCCGCGCTCGCCGCGGCGGGATTCCTTGTTCTTTACTTCTTTACCAACGCGATTGCGTTCTTTGCGGCGATCGTGGGATTCGTCTTTTATGTATTCGTGTATTCCCTGTGGGCAAAGCGTGCGACGGTCTATGGCACCGCCATGGGAGCCGTCGCCGGTGCCACGCCGCCGGTGGTCGGTTACGCCGCGGCGAGCGGACGGCTTGATCTCGCGGCACTCATATTGTTTTTGATCATGCTGGCATGGCAGATGCCGCATTTTTTCGCGATCGCGATCCGGCGCGAGGACGATTATGCCGCCGCCAAGATCCCCGTGATGCCCGTCAAACACGATCTTTACCGGACGAAGGTGAGCATGCTCATCTATATCGTCGAGTTCACCGCTGCCGCCTTCCTGCTTTTTATCTTCGGATACGCCGGGCCGGTCTATCTTATTATCGCGCTGGTGCTCGGCCTTGCCTGGTTTGCGCTCGGCGTGAGGGGGCTTTTTATCCACGCCGCTGCGGCAAGCAAACAGTGGGCGCGGCAGATGTTTTTTCTGTCGCTTGCGGTCATGGTGGTGCTTTTTATTGCCATCGCCGCCGGTGCGGCCATTTTGATCATCAGCTGATGATCACTTTTGCGACCGCGAAGATCCTTCTGAAGGAATAGTGTGCGGAGAAGCTGATGTTGTTGCCGTCCGTGATATATGGGTCTTTCATGATGTAGTTGCCCCTGCTGCCGCTTACAAGCACCACGAAGTGCGTGCCGCCATAGGCGTTGATGCCGACGATCACCGGGTTGCCGGTGGCGAGCGTCGCGTCAATGGCCGCAGCCCTGCGCGTGGCGGTCATGCCGTCGACGTTGATGGTGGTCAGCAGATATGCCGGATAATATGCCGCAAAATTATTCGGATCCGCGTTGATGGTGGCAGGCGTCACATTCTTGTAGCCGTAGTGGGTGAGGACCATCGCCATCGCGGTAACAAGACAGCCGTCTGCCGCCATACTGTATCTTGTGCCGTCGAGCGGGGTGTTGCCCCACAGGGCGTCGCGTTGGTTGTAATAGCAGCCCCACGAATCGCATACTGTCTGGTTGCCGAGGACTTTTGATCCGCCGGCATTCTGTGCGAATGCGGAGAAGCTGTTCAGCTCGGCTTCCGCGGCCGCAAGAAGCTTTTGGTACGTCGCTTCCTGCGCCTTTGTTTGCGCGAGGAGCTGGGCCTTTGACTGTTCTGTTTTTACGAGCGATTGCTGCTGGGTTGTGAGCGATTGCTGTTGCGCGGTGAGCGTGCTTTGTTTTTCTTGCGAGGCGGTCTGCGAAGTGGCGAGGTTGTCCGCCTGCTCTTTGAGCGTCTGCATCGCATTCTGGATGCCGTTCTGTATTTGCAGGGTCTGGTTCAGGTCGCTCCACGTTTGCACGAGGCTTCCCGACGATAGCATCTGCATGATAAGAGGTTTGTTGTCGGCTTTTTGAAGGCTCCGCAAATATGCGCCGAGCGCGGTCTGATCCTGGGCGATCGTCTTTTGGGTGTTGGTGATCTCTCCGCCCAATTGTTGTATCTGTAGCTGAGTGCTCTTTATTTGATACTGGGTAAGCGTTACCTGTGTTTGGAGCTTTCTGCGCTGGAGGTCAAGACCGTTGATGGCTGCCTGGAGGGTCTTTTTGTCCGCGCCGACCTGCTGGAGTTCGGCCTGGTATTGCGCGATCTGCTGGTTAAGGCTTGCGATCTGCTGGTCGTTGGCGTTCAGTTGGTCCTGGAGAGAGCTGCTGCTCGATGTTCCGGTCGCGCCCGTGCTGCTGCTTGCGGTGCCGATCGCCTGTGCGTAGGCGGCAGGAAGCTCCCGCACCGCAAAGGCAGTAAACAATGTGGCGACAAAGAACGCCGCAGAGAACACAAAAATTATCCTTTTCATTATGATACCGCTTCTTTGCTATATACCGCAGGAAATATCATATTATTCCATTATACCACCGGCTGGCTGAGGCCGCCCGCGGATGATCTGGCTTATTAAAAACACACCGCCTGCGGGGTGGTTTTTAATTATGCCCGACCCGCCGTTATTTGCGCCGCTTGCTCTTTTTCGCCTCAAGCATAAGCTTCTTTGCCTCCAACCGCTTCTTGGTTTTTTTGGAGTGCGCCTTCTGCCCGGTTATCCATCCTCCTCTTTTTGCCATGGTCGTAGTGTAGCAGAAAATAAAAAAAGATAAAAGGGCCAAGTGGATAACACTCGGCCCTTGTTGGATCGTCGGTACTAATGCGGCACATTGGCAACGGGTGCCGGCGGCGGCTGGTCGTATACGGCATCACATTCCTGGCAGTGGAAATGTCTTCCCCGATGCGCATACGGACACTTGGGGTTTGTGCACTGTTCATGTGCCTGGTTTTTTTTGCATGCGATGCAGGGGATATCTTCCATCGTTTCTCCTTATTCAGCAAAAGCGTGTTGATTTTTTCAAGAAGTTTTCCCTGGCGGACCCATCCGTACGGATCGTCGGTTTGAGAACGCTTGGCGAATTTTTGCGCCATGCCATCCCATTGCGCTTTTCACCTCCCCCAATTCGTATTGGAAATTAAAAGAACGCCTTCCTGAACAAAAAATATCACCCTTTGAGCCTATGGTCAACTATTTGAGATTCGTCGAATCTGTAGCAGAACCTATTTAGTTAACAGGCTGGGAAAAAGTTGATTCAATCGATCGCAGCGCTTCCAGATGGTCTTCGCTTGAGTGGCCGCAATAGAGAGTGTTATTCTCGTGAGCCAGTCTTTTGATCTCCGCATCGGCAATTTGGAAATACACCGTTTTCATCACTTCGTTGGGTACGAAGACCAGATGCGAAGTTTCCTTAAGCTCCTCCGCCCATAATTTCATATCCCTCTCGTCGGCCAGCTCAGCAAGCTGGGCGATTGTTTTGGGATTGTTCGCGAAGGCGCATTCGAGCGCGTGGCACTCCGCTTCACCCAACTCCACGGTTCCGGGCGCTCGTTCCATATGATTTCTCATAAACCAATTATAGGTACGAGAGGAATATACAACAAGGCCTTTCTGCCAAGTTACATTTTTCTGCTCTTCGCATTGGACTTGATATTTTGCCAAACGCGGGATCTAGCGGCATACTGTTTATATGAAAAAGAAGCATAGAAAATATACGCTTAGTGATGTGCTCCCGCGACCCACGCTCGATAATGTTATAGAGTTTGACGATGAGGACGAGGCGGTCGCGTTCTGGGAACGGGAGATAGACCGGCTGTTCGAACGGTTCTATGCAAAGCTCGGCAGAAGGCTTACCGAAGAAGAATATGTGGGCATCCTTGGTATCGTGGAAGAGTTTTCTCCCAAGGATCCCGAAGGGGATATCTGTGGACCATATTTCCCTTTTGGCTATGCATGGCGTATCTATCAATATAGAAAAAAGCATCAGCCGAAAGGCGGGGGTACCGATTAGCGCGCGCTGGGCGGCTCATGCCGGGTATATTGGAGCCTGATCTAGTACTGAAACCCCATTTTTGTTTATCTTGGAAAAGAAAAAAGGCCCGGGACGAATGGCCCGGATCAATCTGTCGATTTCGGTATGGCAAATAACCCTCAGCTCCGGCTCCGGTTTTTTGCTACCATTAAGGCAATGAGTCAGAAACGTCTTGTGTCGATATTAGTTGTGCTAGTTATTATCTTGGCGGGTGCCTGGATCTTAAAGAACACCGGGTCGCAGATATCAGCTCCTCAGACCGTTTCAACCCCCCAGACGTTTGAAGCGCCAAAACCGACAACGTCGACGGTAGATCTAAAACTTAGCGCCGCATCTGCGATCTCGGTGTGGGTGAGCAGTGATGGCAGCCAGGAGGAGGTGCTTTTTGAAAAGAACGCAGGCCAACAACGTTTGATCGCGAGCTTAACGAAGCTGATGACGGCGGATATAGTTTTAGAAAATTATGATCTTTCCGAAGATATATTGGTAAGCAAAAGGGCCGTGGCAGAGGGAGGTTACTTCAAGCTGGGAGATGTTTTTTCGGCGAAGGACCTTTTATATACTATGCTGATCGGCCAGGATAATATAGCGGCTTACGCTTTGTCGGAAAAAATGGGCACCGATACCTTTGTTGCCCTTATGAACCAGAAGGCAAAAGATCTTGGACTTTCTGATACCTATTATTCGAATGCGGTAGGATCGGGACTGAAGAATCATTCAACAGTCAATGACCTGGTGACGCTCATCAAGTGGATCCTTAAGAACCAACCATCGATATTCGCCATATCAATAACCCCCGAGTTTCATGTTTATAATTTCAGTGGAAGTCTGCGCTATACCATTAAAAACGCAGATTCACTGCTGACAGATCCATCTATACGTTGGGCGGACCAGATCATCGGAAGCAAGATGGCAAACAATACCGCTGCCGGGCAATGTCTCGTCCTGGTGCTGAAATCCACCGACGATAATGGTTATTTGATCAATATCGTTTTAAAATCGAAAGACAGATTTGGCGACATGAAAAACTTGGTCAACTGGGCTTACTCATCATATCGGTGGAGCCAATAATAACCGTTTGATTGCTCCCACAAATAGACAAGTTCAGAACGCGAGAATGGGAAGAGATTATCCGCGATTTTGCTCGGCTCGGAATGCCGCGCCTCGTAGCGGAAACTCGGTAGATGAAAAAAGCCCCTATACAGCAGGGGCTTTTGCGAAGACCTCCTCGATTTTATCGAGGGCTTCGAGATTGGACGGATCGATAACGATCTTTCGCGCGTCAGCGATGGTGAGCCATCGCGTCTCGTGAAACTCGCGGGGATCAACCATGAAATCGCTTCCGTCGGTCGGGATGCCAAACCAGATGTCGTAGTGCATCTTGCACGGTGTGATGCCGTGAACGATTGGCGTGATGGTAAGAAGGAAGGGCTTGAGTCCAGCGGGTGCACGGTAGGAAATACCGAGTTCTTCATGCGCCTCCCGTTCCAACGCTTCGTGGAGCTGCTCGTTGCGATCAATGTGCCCGCCCGGTGAAAGCCAAAGGCCTGACTTCTTGTGGTGGACGATAAAGACCCGCTCTGTCTTTGGGTCATACGGGAGGAAGTAGACGCAAAAATGGCTTGCGACATCCTCATCGCGTGTGAGATTTCCTTCCGCGAGCCGGGCAAGATACCGGCCGCTTACGGTAAACTCGGGGATGCTGACTGCTGTGATTTCTTCGGTTAGTGACATGATGTTATGCCCCCATTCCGTTTATCCCAAACAACGGAAGCAGATCGTTTAAGCTCGCAATCAAGCGGTCGGGATTCGCTTCAAGGAGACGCTCCCGTGGACTGAACCCTCCAAGGATTCCGATGGCGCTAATGCCGACTTCTTTCGCTGCAGCCAACCCTTCGTAAGTATCATCGACGTACACCATCTCGTTGGGATCGACGGAGAAATGGGAAATGACGCGTCGAAGTTCATCAACCTTGCCGGAAGCATCAGCTTCGACGTGGTCAATAAAATCAGAAATGCCAAACCTCTCAATCCCGGTCGTTATGATGCCGTGGGTCGATCCACTCACGATGGAAACCTTGGCTCCCATGTCCCGGCAGGCAGCCAATGCCTCTCGTGCGCCTTCTCTCAAGAGAAGTTGGCTGTGATGCTTCGGATCATTGAAGTGCCTTTGCCAGATGGCGTTGAGGTCTTGTCGGGTTGCGCTACGGGGAACCCCTCGCTCGTGATAGAACGCGAGCATGCCACCGCTCGTGATGTTCTCCAAAAAGACATCCTTGGACGGCGGTTCTAATCGGTAATGTCCGAAAACGGTTCGCATGGCCTGATACGCAATCTGCATTGTATCAACCAGTGTGCCGTCCCAATCAAACGCTACGAGTTTCCAAGCCATGCGGCCCTCCCTTCGATTTTTGTGAACTGTCATTGCTGTGAACAGTATAGGAGCGCAAGCAGTGAATTGTCCAGCGGGATTTTAGCTTGCGAACTACCTTATAAACTCCTTGAGCAATCCAAGATACCCACGCTGGATCTCCAGGGAAACCCATTCAGGCGAATTACCAAGGAAATCTACGACAAGAAACTCGAAGAACTCAAGGATCAGCAATACCGGCTCGGCATCGAGCTTGAGGAACACACGAAAGCAGACCACCAATACCACATTCACGTAGCAACCGTGCTGAATCTCTGCCGTCGCATCCGTGCCATTTTCGACGACCCGCGTTCTGAAGTGAGCGAAAAACGCGCGATCCTGAACTTCATACTTCAGAACCCGACCGTGGACGGCAAAAAGCTCGTGTTTACAATGCGTAAACCGTTCGATGTTGTACTCGAACTCGCTGAGTGTCCTACTTGGCTCCGCGACCAGGACTCGAACCTGGAACCATCGCCTTAACAGGGCGCCGCTCTACCATTGAGCTATCGCGGAATACGAATACTATTCTAACAGAAGACGGGATATTTTCAATAGGGATTTTTTTAACGCGTGCACTCCCCGTCATCCCGCATTCGGCGGCAGTTGTACGATAAGCGAACCGTCGGGGTTTTGATCCACTTCAAAGAGGATGTTCGCGTTGCCCCCGGTTGTGAATACGACGGGGAACGTGCCCGGGTTGGCGAGCGAGAAGACGATCGGTTGGGCGCTGTATGTCTCTCCCGCAGTGCCGTTGCAGGTGCCGCTGTCGGGGAACGTGAACTGCGGCGTAATGGGCGGTGAAAGGTCGCCCTGCTCGTCGGCGATCAGCCGGAGGGTGAGCGGTACGCACTCCGTGGCGGATCCCATCGCTACCTGCACATTGAGCGTAAGTTGTGATCCGGAGAGCGCCGCGCCGGTGACGGAGAGCGTTTCATTGCCCTGTGTCCACGTGACAGCGGACACGCTGCTGCTTGGCGCGGGGGAGAGCGTTGACGATCCGGATGACGACGCAAGCGCGAGCGTGGATGACGCGGTCGAACTCGCCGCACCGGGTGTCGCAGAGGCGGTATTCGTGCTGCTTGAGGAGAAAATTTCCGCATTCGGGCCTCCCAGTATGGAGCTCACTACGTATGTTCCTCCACCGCTATAGAAAACGACGTAGAACGTTATAATGACGAGCAGCCCGGCAATGATTGATAGCGTAATGAGGATATTCTTAAGATTCATGGCGTTCTCTTATTATACCAGAAATAAAAAAACACCCCGGAGGGGGTATTTTTATTTCTGCTTATCCGCCGCGTGACCATCCACTTCGTAGCTCGTGTTCTGCGCTTCGAAGAAATTGACGAGTTCGAGCACGTCGGTGGCGCCGGCCATCCACTTGGCCGGGTTCTTTGCGCCGTAGTGCGCGCCGATGCCGAGCTCTTCCAGGCGCCGATCGGCGACGTACTGCACGTACTGATTGACGTAGTCCGCGTTCAATCCGAGGATGCCGCGAGGGAAAAGATCGCGGTTGTAATCCACTTCCAGATTAACGCCTTCAACGACGATGTTCTTGATTTCATCCGCGAATTCCTTTGTTAACAGTTCCGCGTTCTCCTCCAAAATATTCTGAATGAGATTCATGCCGAACTTGAGGTGGAGCGATTCGTCGCGGATCACCCAGTTGATCATGGAACCGAAGTTGCGGAGCTGGTTGCGCTGGCGGAACGAGAGCACCACCATGAAGCCGCTGTAGAACCAGATGCCTTCCATGACGATATTCGTCGCTACGAGGTTGCGGATGAAATCTTTCTTGCCGTCCGGCGTTTCGACGTCGAGCGTGTCTTCTGTCATGCGCCGCATGTACTTGTTGATGTAATCCTCTTTTGCCTTCATGGACGGCGTGTCGAGGTGAAGATTGAACACGTTCGAGCGGTCGAGCGGGAACGTTTCCAAAACGTATTCAAACGCGACGCAGTGGTTCGCTTCTTCCCACATCTGCTTTGCAAGATAGAGGTGGCACTCCGGCGACTTTAAATAGGGATAGATGCCGAGCGCGATGGAACGGTTGACGATCAGTTCTCCCGGATTGAAGAACGCCATCAAAAACTTCACCGCGTGGCGTTCGTCGTCGGTCATTTTCTCCCAGTCGTACAGATCTTCCTTGAGCGCGATTTCGTGCGGGAACCACGTGTTGCGCACCGCCTGCTGATAGAGATCGTATGCCCACTGGTATTGGATGGGATGGAGGTTCATATCCTCCGGGGATGCTTTGCCGATCAACATTTTAGTATGAGGATAATTATTTTACTGGCAACTGTCGCACAAGAATTGTTCCATTGGATCGCTGGGCGGCATGATGCGCGGGGCGTTCGTGGACGCTGCGGGGGATGCGGCAGGCGTCACGGTTGCCCCACCCGGCATGGTTTGCTGAACGGGGGAGCTGGCGTGAACATGGTCGGCATGGCTTTCGACTCTAACGGCTGCCGCGAATGGACCGGAAGCGGCCTTTATGGGCGCTGCTTCAACAGGTGCCGCCATCGCGGCTTTGGCGGTGGTTATCTCGGGCGTCGCTTCCGCAGTAAAGCCGAACGCCGCCACCGCAGGGACCACCTTTACCGTTTCGGCAGCCGGTTCGTTCACCGCGATGGCCTGTGCCACCGTGATCTGTTCGCTCGCGGGTGCCGGGGCTTCCGCGGCTGCTTCCATCACTGCGGCAAATCCGCGTTTGCCCATCGCCTCCGCTTTGTTCACGCGCACCGTGCTCTGCTCGGCGGTGTGGCGCGGCTTCATGTGCAGGTAGTACGTGGACTTCAATCCTTTCTTCCATGCGGTCGCGTAGATGTCCATCATCTCGCCGATATCGCGCGTTTCCAAATACATATTGCGCGAGAGCGACTGATCCATCCATTTTTGCGCGCGCGCCGCGACTTCGATGAACGCGTACGGCGACGTACTGAACGAGGTCTTGTAGATATCGCGCACGTGCTGAGGGATCTCGTTTATCGCGGAGATGTCGCCCTGTTCCGCGATGATCTGATCCTTTACCTTTTCCCAGATGCCCATATTCTTGAGATCGTTCACCAGGTTGTGATTGAGATCCAGATATTTCCCGGAGATCTTGTTGCGTGAGAAGACCTGCGCGAAGCGAGGATCGATGCCCGGCGTGGTGCCGGCGACGAGCCCGATGTTGGCGTTCGGCGCGGTGGCCATGAGCGTCGCGTTACGCATTCCTTTTTTGACCTTCTCGCGGAGCGCGTCCCAGTTCAATCCGCGGTAGCGATGCTCGTGCGCGACGGTGAGCGTCGTGCCGCGCCCTTCCTCGAGCGTCTTTACCGTATCGATCGGCACCATGCCTTTCGACCAGCCTGATCCCTGGAAGTGCATATAGCTTCCGCGCTCGGCGGCGAGGTTCGCGCTCTCGTCGATCGCGACGTAGCTTACGAACTCGAACACTTTGTCCGCAAAGTTATGCGCGTGCTCGCTCTCGTACGAAAGACCGAGCTGTTCGAGCATGTCGGAGAAGCCCATCACGCCGAGGCCGATCGCGCGATTCTCCTGATCGGAGCGCGTGGCTTCCGCGATCGGCAAAACATTGATGTCGATAAGATTATCAAGCTGGCGGATGGCAAAGCGGATGCTTTCCTCAAGGTTCTCCCAGTCGATCTGCTTGTTATGAACATGGGTGGCAAGGTTGAGTGACGCAAGGTTGCAGACGGCGATGTGTTCACGGTCCTGCGGAAGGCAGATCTCGGTGCAGAGGTTCGACATATGGATCGTGCCGGTGTTGTTGTTGAGGGCCCGCAGGTTCATGGGGTCTTTCCACGTGAGCCACGGGTGGCCGGTGGCCTGCAGGGCGGTCAGCATCTGCCTATATAATTCCTCGGCCGGGACCTTCTTGAACACCCGTAATTGGCCCTTTTCTGCCATCTCTATATATTCCGCATAGCGGGCGCTGAATTCCTTGCCGTAAAGTTCAATGAGGTCCGGCGTCTCCTTGGGGTCGAACATGTACCAAAGGTCATGGTTTGTCACGCGGTTCATGAACTCGTCCGAGATGAACGCCGCGGTGTCTGCGGTGCGCATGCGCATATAATCATCGCCGGCGTTGTGCTTCCAGTCCAGGAATTCCGGGAAGTCGATGTGCCAGTTCTCCATATAGAAACAGAGCGCGCCTTTTTTCTTTCCGCCGCGCTGCACGGCGCGGATCGCAGTGTCTATTATTTTTGCGAACGGCGTCGGGCCGCTCGACGGCGTGTTGTTGGATTTGAGCGGGGATCCGGTCGCGCGCAGCTTCGTCACATTCGCGCCGATGCCGCCCGATGCCTTGGAGAGCATCATCACGTCGCCGACGGATTTTGCGATGTGTTCCATATCATCCTCTATTTGCAGCAAGAAACAATTGGAGAGCGACGGTCGCGTGGTGCCCGCGCCGAGATTGGTGGAGCCGCCGGCAATGTACTTCATCTGCGACATCTTATTATAGAAGCGCTTTGCCCAGAGTGTCGGATCTTTTTCGTTGAATGAGAGTCCCATCGCGATGCGCATGAAAAGATATTGCGGCGTTTCGCCGGCGTCGTTGTGAATATCTTTTATAGAGTAGCGATGAAGCAACGTGTCGAGTCCGCTGTAGACGAACAATTCATCGCGGCGAAGATCAAGCGCCCCGGCCAATTCTTTAAGGTCGAATTTTTCCACCATGCGCGGATCGAGCATTCCGTTTTCCACGCCCTTCTTTACCCACGCCGCGAATCCGTCGCGGTGCTTCTTCCGCAAAATCTCCGTATTGTCCTCGTAGTCGCCGACCACTTTTCTATAAATAGTTTTCAAAAGGAGGCGGACGGCGACCTTATCGTATTCAATGTCCTCTTTTATGTTCTGCACGGCGGCGTTGATGGTCGCCTGGTCCATTTCTTCCGTCGTGATGCCATCATAAAGAGTAAGGCGTGTTTCGGTGGCGATCTGCGTGACCATGCTGATGGGATCCTGCAGTCCCGCGCATGCGCGCTCGATCGACCGGTTGATCTTGTCCGCGTTGAACGGCTCCCGCGTGCCGTCCCTCTTTGTGATGGTTAACTCCATGATGGGTGGGTGGTTAATATTTTATGCGTCCGCGACTTTTTTAGAGGCCAAATTTTGATGTAAAAATAGTGTACCACCGGGGTCGTATATTTCTCATTTTTCTGTGGATAACGAACCGAAGAAATTGGACAGTGCGCCCCGGAAATGTCTTTACTGAGCCCGCGTGAAGGGCATATCCGCGTGCGGGTGGAGTAAAAGTATAACAAATTTTTCGCGAAAAATATATTTTTTGGGGGAGATTCCGCCAGGGCTAAAAGCTCTGCTCTAAAAAGGCCTTTATTTTGAAGATTGGCCCTGGACAGGTCCTCCCGCCGGGCGCTTGGGCGCGTATAGGTGCTCTTTTCGGGCTTGACTGATTTTTATTTAAGATCCTTTTAATGCGCGCTGTGCTATGTTCTTTGCATGAACAGAAAAAACTATATGACCATTGGTATTTTTGCTGTCGTGATCGCGCTTGGTGCGAGTGTCGCATATTATTTCGATCCCGGTGCGATGCATGCGGTGTTTGGGGCAGATTCTGCGGAGATGAGCCCGGCTTCCGACACGGATATTCTGCCGCTGGATGATGTCTCATCGACCCTTTCCGCGCCTGATGTGGCGCCGTCCGGCACCGATGGCACCGATGCGCCGCCCGCGGCGGCAGTATTCGCACCGTCCGCAAAAAGATCTTCGCAAAAAGCGGCGCAGAAGAAAAGCGGGGATCTCGCATCGGTCGTTCCGGCGCCGACGGCCGTGCTGCAGGATCAGGATATTGCTTCGCCGTCCGCACAAAATGCAAACAACGATGCGAATGATCCATTAAGCGGCAAAACAACGGAAGATCCCTCTCCGTCGTCCGCGCCTGCGCGGACGTGTTTATTCCCCGGTGGCGCGTCATCGCCTGCGGGAAAAATAATTTTGAACGAAGTTGCGTGGATGGGATCGCCGTCATCGTCCAGTGCCGAGTGGATGGAGATGAAGAATGATTCCGCAGACGATGTCGATCTCTCGGGGTGGGAACTGCTTGACGCGGCAGGGAAGATAAAAATATCTTTTTCCGCCGGCGATACGATCGCGTCCGGAGGATTTATGGTCCTCGCGCGCGGGAGCGCTCCCGTCATGGCTGCCGGTTTCGCCGCGCCGATAAAAATATATTCCGGCGATCTTGCGAACGCGGGTGCGACGCTCGCGTTCATGGATCCGCAGTGTGTCGTTTCCGATTATCTTGATGCGTCGAACGGATGGCCGGGCGGAAATAATGCGACGAAGGCAACGCTCGAGCGCGACGCGGACGGGATCGGGTGGCACACGAGCGCTTTGCCCGGAGGAACTCCCGGCGGAAAAAATTCCGCAGGACCGCCGCCGCCGCGGTTCACGGTGAGCGTCTCGCTTGGAGGGAGCGCGGCCGGCGCAACGATCACGAGCGATCCCGCGGGCTTGGTATGCGGCACGGGCTGTGCGGGGAGTTTCGCGTCGGGGACGCGCATCACGCTCACGCCGGCGGCGGGCCCGAATGCCGCGTTCATCGGATGGTCGGGGCTGTGTTATAGCCAGGCAACGTGCGCGTTCACGGTCGCTACGGACACTTTGATCACCGCCCAATTCGTTTCAACGCTCTCGCCGCCGGCCTCCGGTGCTGCAAAGGACGCTGCCGCCCCTGCCACCGATACAAACACCGATATTTCCCCAATATCCACGGGCGTTGCGACGTCATCGTCCTCGACGGGTGACGGAACCGGCCAGGGTATCGCCACGGGAGGGGATCCCGGCTCCGGTGCGGGCCATATCCTCATTGCCGCGATACAGATCGCCGGGGCGTCCTCAAGTAATGATTTTGTAAAGCTTTACGATCCTACCGGCACGGCGATCGACATGAGCGGATGGAGACTGCGCAAGAAATCCCAGACGGGAGCCGATTATTCGCTGAAGACGTTCCCGGCGGGGAGCACGATCGCCGCCGGACAGATGTTCGTATGGGCGAATTCCGCCGGCGGATTTTCGGAAACGATCGGCGCGAATGCGTCGAGCGCGGAAACGCTCGCGGCGGATAACAGTGTTGCGCTGATGGATCCGGCGGGAGATGTCGTTGATGCGGTCGCCTGGGGAACGGGGAGCGATCAATACGGCGAAGGCCCGCCGTATCCCACGGACCCCGTCGCTGGCCAGGCGCTCGCGCGTGCGGTGTTGAACGGTGCGATGGCGGACACGGACAACAACGCCAGCGACTTCACACTTCAATAAAAAATAAAAGATATCAAAAAAATAAAATATAAGCGTATGAAAAAACCATCGCGAGGAGCCCTCTATTCGTGGATGCTTATTGCCGCAATGGCGGCGGGCGGAACATTTTTGGCAGTCGGTCATTTTGGCTACGGCGGCGATGTGAGCACGGGTATGAGCGCTGCGTCCGATGCCGATATCGCACCGGAAGAAACCTCGGCCGTGCCGTCCTCTGTTCCGACGCAAATATTTTCGGATCCGAATGACGGATATTCATTGCGCATTCCCGCGAGCTGGAGCGTAGAACATACCGGCGCCGATGCGATCGCGCTGCATCCCGCCGCGTCATCCTCCGCCGCCGCGTGCAAGATCGAAGTGTCGGCGTTCCCGTTCTCGCCGGGCGCGGACACGGCGGATTGGATATCGCATCGCATCGGCGCCGATCCGAGCCTTTCCGTCGCCGAACGATCAAGCGAAGCTGTTTCGGTAGATGGAGGTACCGGCGTGAAGTGGGTCGGAACGATCGACGATATTCCGACGACGCTCGTCTATATTTTCAGCGATCAGCATGCGTATGAGGTCGCGCCGTCCGTCATCGCCGCCAGTAATGGAGCGGCCGCTGACGGTTCCGCGCGGTGCGATGATATGCTCCAAACGTTTTTGCCGGGATTCACCATCTAACTATTATTGCGATGAAAAAATGGACCTTGAGGATCATGGCGTGCGCCGCTTTTGCCGCGATCCCCGCGCGATCTTCTGCTGCGACAACGACGGTCAAATTGCCGTACGCCAAAGGGCAGAGCTTTATTGTTACACAAGGGTATTATTCAGCTCCTACGCATATAAAAAAGGATGCATATGCCCTCGATCTTACCCAGAACGGCTGCGATGCTTATGGAAAGGCCGTGGTTGCCGCCGCGTCCGGCACGGTGATGTTCTTGGGCCAGGAAGGGTATAACGGCGGATATGGCACGGAGCTGATCGTTGATCACGGCGGGAATATCGTGAGCCGGTACGCGCACCTGGTTCCCGGCAGTATCACGGTTCTCCGGCGCGGCGATGCGGTCCGGCGCGGACAGACGATCGGGCTTGTCGGTGACACCGGGCTTGTCGCCGGCCTTGCGTGCGCGGCGCACCCCGGAACCCATCTTCATTTTGCGATGGACGCCGTCGATCCCGACGGAACGTTCGTTGCATACGACCCGGAGCCGATTTCCGGGAATAGTGGCATGACGGAAGGGAAGTGGTATCTTTCCGACAACAATGATGACGCGGATGTTGTAAGTGCACCGCTATCGGCTGCCCCGTTTCCCGCCGCGCCGGACATTCAGCCTCCCGCCATGCCGGGAGAGGTTTTGGGTGCGTATGCTATCGCGACGACGACCGATATCGCGATCGGCACGAGCACCGTTGCGTTCGTTGCCTCCTCCGCTATTGTCTCCACTATCAATACCGGTCCATCCTCGGCGATCCCGTCCGGTGGCGTTGCCGTGATCAGCGGCAGCGTGACATCATCAGCGCCTCTGTTACTACCACTGTCGTCACAGCTATCATCATCGGCGCCTCCTGATGAAAGTACGACAAGCACAGCGGAAACGGATCCGTCTTCCGCCGCAACATCTTCGGTGCCTGCGGGATCCGGATCCGGGCCTATGGCGACCGGCACTTTGTTTGCCCAGTTGGATGACGGCGCCAATTCTTCGCCGAGCTGGTATGACGACAATTGGTTCGAGCTCGGCAGCGGTTTCTCGGGTACGCTGAACACGCTCACGCTCGAAGGAAAGGTAAGCGACGTGAACTATTTTGCGTCACGGATTTCTCTCCAGGAATTCAAGGATAAAACTTATTCGGTTCTTGTGCGGGAGTTTCCGATTTCCGACAATGCGCCGTTCACGCCCGTGATGGCGTCGGCGACATACGCCGGACTTTCCATTTCGCTCAAGCCGTATTTTTATTACCGTCTTGCGACCGATCAGGATTATCAGAATCGCAGCGTGATCCTTGCCGGCACGGCAAGCACGACGGCCGGCGTGGTGATGTGGAACAACTTCGTCTATGGCACCGGCCGCGTGGAGAGCACAAGCACGTTCTTTCCGTTCATAAAAATGGACGGCATCTTTGCCACATCAACGCTCACGCCGCCGATGCTTACGGCCCTGGCGAACCTTAAAGAGGATTTCGACCAGCTTGGCATGCAGCTTTCCCTCTCGTGGTCCACTTCCACCGACCCCGACTGGCCGGCGGATCCGCTTCATTATCAGATGAACTGGTCCACCTCGACGTCGCTTTCCGATGCCGGCTGGGCCGATCCGGGCAGTATTCCGCTCGAAGCGGGGAATACCTACCTCGTCGGCATCCGCGCCGCGGACAATTACGGTGACATTTCTCCCGCCGCGACGGCCACATGGAACTTTCCCGCAGGATTCGTTCCGTATCTTTTGGGCCCCGAGATGGGATATGCATCGCAATACTTTACCGTGCCGGCAACCTCAACGCTCGGGTCCATAGAATTGTTCACGGCCAACATCCAGACGAGCGCGCGATATATGGAAAGCGTCGGATGCTCCCTGCAGTTGTTCGACGAACAAAATCTTTCCTCTCTCGGTGTGACGCCGGCCGACAATGGTTTTGGCGGATATGGATGTGCGGGGAATCTTGCATTTTCTTTTGCGTCGTCGTCGCTCATGCTCTATCCGGACCATCGCTATCACTGGGTCTTTACGGCCACGACGGGAAATCCTTCCACTGGTGCAAGCGTACAGTTCTACGGGACAGCGACGGACACCGCCGGCGGGACATTCAGCAATCCGGCGCTCGTGAACGCGAAGTTCGCGGTAAGGGGCGATTCGGGGGTGCTCTTCTCGAATTAGCAGTGCCATTCACGCGTCGTCCGCGGAAGTATAATATAGAGGAATGCATCTCGCCGTCATTGCGCACGATATCCGGAGCGTCCATAATGTGGGTTCCATTTTTCGCACCGCCGACGCCGCCGGCGCGGAGAAGATATTCCTGTGCGGCATCACCCCCGCGCCGCTGGACCGTTTCAGGGAAGTGCGCGGGGATTTCGCCAAGGTTGCGCTGGGCGCGGAAAAGTACGTTGCCTGGGAAATGGCGGGGACGACGGGGAGTGTCGTGAAAAAATTAAAAAAAGAAGGATATCAGGTCTTTGCACTCGAGCAATCAAGGCATTCGGTGCCGTATTACAGCGAAGCTGCACGGCTCGCGCGCGACACGCGCGTCGCGATCATCGTGGGCAATGAGGTGAAGGGGTTGCCGCCGTCCATTCTGCGCGCGGCGGATAAGACTCTTGAGATACCAATGATGGGGAAGAAAGAATCGTTGAATGTTGCCGTAGCTTTCGGCATCGTGGCATTCGGCCTGCGTTTTGGTGCATGCGATGCTAATATAAAGGGTAATGTTCCGGGATAAGAAAATGACCATTCTCATGCTCTCCGCCGCGCTCGTGCTGTTCATCATCGCATTCGGCGCGTGGTGGTATCTTTTTTTCGGCAAGCCTAATCCGCCGCTCCCGCGCGCCGATGTTTCCATTGCGACCACGACTGCCGCTGCAAGCACTTCCGTGCCCACGGCCATTCCTGTTTCGTCATCCACCATCGAAGGTGCCGCGGGCGCTGCGGACAATTCCGGAGAGAACCCCATGCTTCCCGGGGAAGAATTGACCGTTGACGGCGCCACGTTCAATGTGGAGATCGCATCGACCACGCTTGAGCAATCGCGCGGGCTTTCTTTCCGGACATCGCTTGGTGAGCACGATGGCATGATCTTCCTGTTCGGTTCGGGCGGTACGCAGTCATTTTGGATGAAGGATATGAACTTTGCGCTGGATATGATCTGGATCAGCGGCAACACCGTGGCCGGATTTTCGCAGGACGTTCCCGCACCCGCGCCGGGCACCCGGCTCTGGCAGCTGCCGATCTACCGTTCGCCCGCCAACGTGGATAAAGTGCTGGAAGTGAACGCCGGCACTGTCGCCAAGTACGGCATAAAAGCGGGGGATACGGTGACGATCTCTCCGGGTGTTTGAGTTTGGGATTCCGGTGCTTTTCGCTATATAATAGAGGGAACGGTCACCCCAACATAAATTTTTAACGATTTTCAACAATCATATGGCAAACGTACGGGTTGCGATAAACGGGTTTGGCAGGATCGGCAGGCTGTTCTTTAAGGCGGCATTCGAGCTGCCAAATATCGAGATCGTCGCATTGAACGATCTTGGCGACGTGGAGAATCTTGCGTACCTTTTGAAATACGACACGGTCTATGGCCGGTTCGATAAAGAGATCAAGGCGGATCTTCCGAACGGCAAGCTTATTGTCGCCGGGAAGGAAATACATTTCCTGCAGGTCAAGGACCCGACCCAGCTTCCGTGGAAGGATTTGAACATTGACATCGTTGTGGAGTCGACGGGATTGTTCGACGAATACGAGAAGGCAAAGGTGCACCTTGCGGCGGGGGCGAAGCGCGTGGTGATCACGGCGCCGGCAAAGGATGCGGATGGCGCGGCGGGCCAGACGGTGCTTGTGGGCGTCAATGAGGAACACCTCAAGACGTGTTCCATTTCGTCCAACGGATCGTGCACGACGAACTCCGCGTCGCCGGTCATTCAGGTGCTTTCCGAAAACCCGGGCATTATAAAGGCGTCGCTTTCTACGGTGCACGCGTACACTGCCACGCAGGCGCTTGTGGACGGACCTATCCGCGGCGGCCATGATTACCGCAAGGGCCGCGCCGCGGCGATGAATACCGTTCCCGAAACGACGGGTGCCGCGATCAGCGTGGCGCGCGCGATCCCGGAGCTCAAAGGAAAATTCGACGGGCTTTCGTTCCGCTTGCCGAACATCACCGGCTCAATTTCGGACATCACGTTCATCGCAAAGCGTCCGACGACAGTGGAGGAGATCGCGCAGATCCTTACCGATGCCGCGAACTCGGAGCGCTGGAAGGGGATCCTTCAGGTGACGCGCGATCAGCTCGTCTCGTCCGACATCATCGGCCAGCCGTTCGGCGCGACCGTCCCGCTCGATCTTATTAAAGTGATCGATGGCGATATGGTGAAGGTGCTCTCATGGTATGACAACGAGGCGGGATACGTTTCGACGCTCGTAAAACACGTGCAAAAAGTGGCGGCGCTTTTATAACTAAAAATCCCCGCATATGATCATTTACATCGGCGCCGACCACAGGGGGTTTGACCTCAAGGAGGCGCTCAAGCGCGCCCTGAAGGCCGATGGGTATGAGGTGGCGGACATGGGGAATGCCGAAATCGATCAGGATGACGATTATCCGGATTGCGCGGCCGCCGTTGCGGGGAAGGTCGCGGATGCCGCCGGCGAGGCGCGCGGGATATTGATCTGCGGATCGGGGATCGGCGTGGACATCGTTGCGAACAAATTCAACGGCGTGCGATCCGCACTTGCCGTTTCCGCGGAACAGATCCGCGCCGGCAGGCATGACGACGACGTCAACGTGCTTGCGATCGCCGCAGGATTCACAAAAGAAGACGATGCGCTTGCGATCGCCCGCGTGTTCCTTGGAACGCCGTTTGAAAAAAATGAGCGGTATGTGCGCCGGTTGGAAAAGATCGCAAAAATAGAGGCTGACCGACCGCATGCATAACGGCACATGAAGGTGATCCCCGTCATCAATTGCCCCGATGTTGAATGCGTGCGCGCGAAGATCGAGATCGCGAAGTCTTTTTTGCGCGAAGGCGATCTGTTGCACCTTGATGTGACGGACGGATCCTTTGCGGCGCATCGGACATGGGCGGATCCCTTGGAGTGGGTGAAGCTCAAATCGCCGTTCGCACTCGAAGTGCATTTGATGGTCGACCACCCCGAGGAGTATATGGACAACTGGCTTACCGCGGGCGCGCGGCGGCTGATCGTCCATGCGGAGTCGCTGAATCCGCGGTCGGTGCATGAAATTATATCGGTCTCCGCGCGGTATCATGCGGAGGTCATGCTTTCTTCCAAGCCGGAATCCGACGCGGAAGACATCGCGCATTATTTGAAATATTTCCACTCATTCCAGGTGCTTGCCGTACAACCGGGACCTGCGGGGCAGCTCTATCTGTCGTTCATCGACGATAAGATCCGTTTTTTGAGGGAAGAGTTCCCGAATGCTACAATTGAAGTGGATGGAGGAATGAGCCCGCTCACGGCGTGGCGCGTGAAAGAGCTTGGGGCGGATACGATCGTTTCGTCAAGTTATATTTTCAACAGCGCCGATCCGAAGAAAGCATATGAGGAGCTGGCAGCAATATAAAATCCAAAATCCTATTGGCGTTTGGTAATCACTTAAAAAATGGAATCGCTCACTGAAAAAAAACTGAAGGAGATGGAGCTTATGGCCACGCGTTTGCGCGAGGATGTGATCAAGATGGTCTCGCATGCGGGGTCGGGGCATATTGCGGGGCCGCTCGACATGGCGGAGATATTTACCGCGTTCTATTTTCATATTTTGAATCATGACCCGAAGAAGCCGAATTGGCCGGACCGCGACCGGCTTGTGCTATCGAACGGCCATATTTGCCCGATCCAGTACGCCGCGCTTGCGCATGCGGGATATTTTCCGGTGGAGGAACTAAAGACGCTGCGCCGGCTGGGAACGCGCCTGCAGGGCCATCCGCATCGCGGCGTCCTGCCCGGCGTTGAGACCACGTCCGGCCCGCTCGGCAGCGGCATTGCGCAGGCGTCCGGCATTGCGCTCGCGGCCCGCCTCGACGCGAAAAAATATCAGATCTACTGTATTACCTCCGACGGCGAGCACGAGGAAGGCAACACGTGGGAAGCGGTGATGTTCGCAGGAAAGAACCGGTTGAGCAACCTCACGGTCGTTGTTGACCGCAATAATATCCAGATTGACGGCTTCACGGAGAAGATCATGCCCCTCGAGCCGTTCGCGGATAAATATCGTTCGTTCAACTGGCACGTGCTCGAGATCGATGGCCACAATTTTGAGGAGATCATCGCCGCCGCTGCGGAAGCAAAGGCCGTCCATGAACAGCCGACCGTGATCATCGCGCATACGATTCCCGGTAAGGGCGTGGATTTCATGGAGAACGACTATCTGTGGCATTCCAAGCCGTTCAAGCACGGCGAGGCGGAAAAAGCGCTCGACGAGCTGCGCACGCTGCAGCACAAGATACAGAGCGAGCATCAATAAATTAATCCATTAAAATCATGAAAGCTGTAAATGTGGTATTGGGCATAGCGACCGCGATCATTTTGGGTGCGCTCATCAATCTTGGTATCAAGGCATTTTATCCGGAACCGATCGCGCCGAATTATCCAAGTTATCCCGTGATGGCGCCGATCACATCGTGCGCGCCGAATGATACGGCGTGTATCCAGAATAATAAGCAGATCGACGCGCAGCAGCAGGCCGCGCAGCAAAAGTTCGAGCAGCAGCAGAAGGCATATCAGGACCAGATGGACGTGTATAACAGGAATCTGTTCATTATCGCGAATATCGTGGGCATCGTCATGTTCGCGATAGGGTTCTTTCTGGTGTTTGCCGTGGTGCTCGCGTCCCGCGCCGTTCCCATCGGCATCATGGTGGCCGGGCTGTGGAGCATTATGTACGGTTATATGCGCGGATGGGGGAGCATCGATGACCAGCTGAAATTCTTCATCGGACTTGTGATTGCGGTGCTCGTGATCGGCGGGAGCATGTGGCTCATTCAGCGATACCAAAAAAGTCATTCGTCAAACACGTGATCCGTCGCAAAGAGATCTGGGCGATACTGATCGTGGTCGTCGGCGCCACTGCAGTGCTCGTATATTTTGCGGCGCGGGCGGTCGGGCAGGTCATGGTGCTACAGCGCCAGAATGGCAACGTCGCGAATGCGATCGATATATCCGGGTGGCAGGCCTATCATAACGCGCAGTATGGATTTTCCATCCGATATCCTCAAAACTGGAAGATATTCATGGGCGGTCTTGCGGCGGAAACTCCTTTTGTCGCGCTCGGCAACCCCCTGTCCGGCACGACGACCTATACGATATATATCTCTATGGAGCAGAATCCGCGATCGCTTTCATCTGCCGAATACGTGCATCAGCTTCTCGCGAATGACCGTGCCCAGGACGCGGCGAACGCCAAGAACGGGCCCGCGCCTACAATAACGCCGCAGTTCGCATCCAATTATATCACGGCCGTGAATGGATACGGCGCATACGAACTTTTTCATGTGTTCGAGTTCGACCGCGATGCCGAGCAGATATATGTGGCGCACGGCACCGTCGCGCTGCGTTTTGACTTTCCGGTGTCCGACCCGAATCCCAATATAGCATCGCCCGCGAACAACAACGCCATCGCGCACATGATCGTGCAGACGCTGAGCTTCGACTAGGGGAAATGCGGCGCAGGAGGGACATCCGGTATGCTAAAATAATAGAACAATGCTGAATCCCGACATAAAACTGAATCCGCATCTTTTTGACGATGACGTCGCACAGGCGCCGACGCGCGACGGTTATGGAACGGGGCTTGTCGCTGCCGGTGATGCGAATCCGAATGTCGTCGCGCTCTGCGCCGACCTCACCGAGTCCACGCGCACGGAGGCGTTCGCCAAAAAATATCCCGAACGGTTCTTCGAGCTTGGCGTCGCCGAACAGAATATGGCGACGGTCGCCGCAGGCATGGGCGTTACCGGAAAGATCCCGTTCATCGCGTCGTACGCAACATTTTCGCCGGGCAGGAATTGGGAACAGATCCGCACGACGGTCGCGTATAACGACGCGAACGTGAAGATCGCGGGCCATCACGCCGGCATATCCGTCGGCCCCGACGGCGCGACGCATCAGGCAACGGAAGACATCGCCATCATGCGCGCGATGCCGAACATGAAAGTGTTCGTTCCGTGCGATGCCCTGGAGGCGCATAGGGCGACGATCGCCGCAGAGCAGGTGTACGGTCCGGTATATCTGCGCTTCCAGCGCGAGAAGACGCCGATCATGACGACGGATGAAACGCCGTATACGCCGGGCAAGGCGGAGATATTCTGGCTGCCTTCCGCCGCCGCGGGCCCGGCGAAGAAGCCGGAAGTGTTGATAATCGGCTGCGGCGGTTTGCTGTATAACGCACTCCTCGCCGCGCGCGCTTTGGAAGAGGATGAGAAGATCGGCGCAATCGTCTTGAATTGTTCATCTATAAAACCTATTGATGATAAGAAGATCGTCGAGTTGGCAAAAAAGGCGGGCGCGGTGGTCACCGTGGAAGAGCATCAGGTGAGCGGGGGTTTGGGAGGTGCGGTCGCCGAGGTACTGGCGAAATATGCGCCGGTACCCATCGAGTTCATCGGCATGCAGGATACGTTTGGCGAGTCGGGTGCGCCGGATGAGCTCATTAAAAAATATCGCATGATGCCGAAGGACATCGCGGCGGCGGCGAAAAAAGTGATACGGAGAAAGAAATAATATTCATGATATAGTATGGCCTCCGGCGATTCAACGAATTTCAGCCACCTTTTCATTTTTGGCAATGTTGTATAGTAGAAGTAATTATGTTTATTAGATCTGATATTTGCCGGGTAATATGGAAAGCGTCCGCCGCCGGAGGAATAATGGCAGTATTATTCTTTGTTTTTTTCTTCCATCGGCAGGCATTTGGATCGGGGGGACCTCTTTTTTCCAATGCAACGTCGAACGAGATATATAATAACAGTCCGGGGAATGTTTCCGTTGCCGTCAATGCAATATCGGGAAATCTTCTGGTGGTAGGATGCGGTGCCGGTGGCGATCTTTCCGGTACTTCTGTTACCGATACCGCCGGTAACCAGTTCGTGCTCGCGACCAGCACTTTCAACGCGAACTATCATAATGCGATCGCCATATTCTATGCGAAGAATATCAAAGGGTCCCTTTCGGATACTGTCACCTGCAATGCGAATCTGACGAGCGATACCGGCATCACGGTACTCCAATTCACCTCTGCGGATATCAACGCGCCCCTCGATGCGGTCGCGGTCGGTCAGGGTCCGGGAACGATGGCCGCGGTATCCGGCCCTTTTTCCACAAATAATACTTCCACGTCGGAGGTGGTGATCGCGTGCGCTGCCGCTCATGCGACGGTTCCCAATGTGTTCACCGCAGCAAGCGGGTATGTGATCCCGAACGGCGGTTCCAACGGGGAGAGCGCATGCGAATATGAGACGATAGGATCGCCGCTGGCCAACGCGACGACTTCGATAGCGTATGGTTCCGCCGATGCCGCTCCGGTCATAGCGGTAGCGACATTCAAAGCGAGTGCATCCGGCGGGAGCAACGATACTACGCCGCCATCGGTTCCGACCGGCCTTTCGGCGCAGGTGAATTCCGCAAATCAGATCGCCTTATCGTGGACCGCTTCCACGGACAACGTCGCGGTGGCGGGGTATCTTATTTACCGGAACGGGACCGAGGTCGGCAATGCCACCGGCACTGTTTTTGTGGACACCGGGCTGAAGAATTCCACGGCATATTCATACACGGTTGCCGCATATGATACATCGAGCAATATCTCCGGACAATCCGCGCCGGTATCGGCTACGACGCTTTCGCACAATACCTATTATATTTCTTCGAGCGGGGGAAATGATAGCTGGGATGGTATGGAAAAAACGCATACAACAGGCAATACGGGCCCATGGGCCCATGCTCCTGGCATGAATGACGCCACGGGGAATGCCGCGGCATACGGACCCAACAGCTTGCCGGGGGACACCTTTATCTTCAAGGGGTGCGACGTATGGACAAACTCCAGTTTTTCGTGGACGATCGGGCCGCAGGGATATTCGAACAATACGGGATATTACGCCACTATTACGACCGCATCCGCCGGTTTGAATTTTCTGGGAGACGGGGATAAATCCTGGTATAACACTGCTTCATGTCCGAACGGGTGGAACCGTCCGGTGTTCGACGGATGCAAGGTGTCGGCTCCCCCGGCCAACAATCTTCCCGGGTGCACCGGTTCCAATGTCGCCCCGACAGGAGGTCCTCATCCCGGGACGATGATATTCTTCACTCCGAACTACGTGACCATTTCCGGATTCGAGATCAGGAACCATTATAATCCTCCTCCTTCGGAAGGCTCCGGCGAAGCGATAGGAGCTCCCCAATATACGAGTTACGGCGACGTAAAAAATATCTATTATCACGCATGGATCGATCCGACGCCGCTTGACACCCAAGGAACTATTGCGCAAGGGAGCAATATTCTTACTATCACCGGGAGTATGAACGGAGTGGTCGTAGGGGAACCGATCGGCATCGCCTGCTTGGGGTGCGTTCTTCCTTTTGCAAACAACGGGCCCATTGTCGCGTCGATCAGTGGTAATCAGGTAAGTTTGACCGATGGATACGGAAAGATCGTAGATGCGATAAGCAATGAATGTGCGACTACTCCGTGTACGGTGATCGGGGGATGGGACTCTGGAACGTTCACGAGCATTCAGGGCTATCCCAATAGTACCGGTATGACGTTTGAGGATAATGTGATCGATGGATGGGACACTGCTCTGGTGCAAAACCAGCCGAATTGTCCGATCAATGCGCAAAACAACAACACAACATCGACCTATACTGATTGTCTTGGTTCGCTCACCGCATTTTATCAAGGGCCGGCGATCATCAAAAATAATTTCGTACGGTACGTGGCGAGCTATTATCTCGGAGGATTTCAGGAGCTTAGTGGAAATACGTTTGAAAACGAGCGTATTTCCATCAATCCCACCGCTCACTCGAATGGCATGGAGGGATTGGGCGATGCGCCGTACGCGGTCGTTGATAATAATGTGATGCTGGGAATCAAGCCGGGGGTTCCCTTAATGCTTACCCCTCCCGTCGGATCGACAGAATACGTATGGAACAATGTTTTCGCAGATATTACATCGAACAGCGTGATCGAGCTTAGTTATCCACCGGGTGGCGGAGGTGGCACTGCGGGGTCGGTTGATGTATGGAATAATACGATTGAAGGAGGTCCGGATCCGAATGGTTCGATCCCCGGATTGTTCCCGCTCGGCCCGATGTCGGGATGTCCCGCCGGATATGGGCACTGCGATTACGAAAATAATTATTATGTCAGCTGCCTTGGCGATCCAGGCATTCATGATTGCACCCAGAGCAGGGTAATCATTGATCCCTGCGGTTCGAATTGTACGCAATCAAATAATGTTTCCGTTCCTCTCGATAGCGCGAATGCGCTCGGAATGGATATCGCCCAGGCTTTTGTATTTTCTCCTACATCGGGATCTCCCACGATAGGCGCGGGGGCGAATCTATCGAGTTACTGTTCGATGGTGCTTAGCTCGGGTGAAAGCCTGTCTTCTTTATGCAACGATACCACGTATGGAGTGGGGTACGATCAATCAACTCATTCCGTCATTCTGCCCGCACGGGCGTATATTTCCCGCCCCTCCTCCGGCGTGTGGGATGCGGGAGCATATCAATATTCCTCCGCACCTTCAGCGACCCAATCTTCTCCTGTTATTTCAAGTCCGCTTTCTGCTTCCGCGACTGAAGGATCTTATTTCTCCTATCAGATTGCGGCATCGAATGGTCCAATAAGTTACAATGCTACCGGATTGCCTGCGGGACTTACAATAAATACATCGTCAGGCATCATTTCAGGAACGCCCACCGTATCGGGCACATATTCAATATCCATTTTTGCAACGAATAGCGCAGCAACGAATAGCGCGACATTGGTTTTGAATATCGCCACCGCGCCCATTTCCAATCCATCCTCCGCTCCTTCTTCGGGCGGTGGCGGCTCCGGCTCCTCGGGTGGCGGTTCCTCGGGCGGAGGTGGTGGTGGTGGCTACTATGCCCCTCCGACCACAAGCACGAGCACCAGCACCGCTTCATCCTCTTCTGCTTCCTCCTCCGGCACGGGCTCCCAGCTCTCTTCTTCCACCCTTACCCAAAGCTCCTCCACCGCCTCTCTGGAAGCAGAGCTTCTCTCTCTCACGAAAGAGCTTTGCTCCCTCGTCTCCCAGGCAGAGACCAAAGGCATCTCTCTTTCTTCATCCATCAGCTCCCTCTGTGCCGCCCCCACTACCTCCTTCACCAAGAACCTCTCCCTCGGAGACCGTGATCCCGAGGTTGCATCCCTCCAGCACTATCTGAACACCCATGGATATCCCATCGTTACCACCCCCACCTATGCAGGATCCCTGGGCTATGAGACGGAATTCTTCGGCCCTGCCACCAAAGATGCCCTCATCAAATTCCAATCCTCCGCAGGACTTCCTCCCACCGGATTCTTCGGACCGCTTACGAGGCGGTATATTGGGACGCACGGGTAGGGGGAAGGGGTAGTTGACAAGTGATCTCTTTGATATACTAAAGAGCATATGAGATCCTTCCGTGATTTTTCGTTCTTCCGCCGGGGTCTTTTCCTCCCGTTCTTTTTTGCATTCTCTTTCCTCGGTATGGCATATGCGGGAATGGCCCATGCTGCGACGATTACCTGGGTCGCCCCCTCCGCCGGCAGCTGGAATACCGCCAGCAACTGGTCGGGAGGTGTCGTTCCCGGTGTATCCGACACGGCTCTCTTCTCCGCATCCAGCACGGCGAACGCGACGATCAATACAAGCATCACGGTCGGAGGCATCTCTGTCGTCTCCGGCTATACGGGCACGATCACCCAGGGATCCGGCAACACGGTGACGATCGGCACGGCGGGATACTCCCAATCTGCCGGTACCTTCCAGGGATCCGCTTCCACCGACGCCATCACGGACAACGGCGTCTTCTCCCTGACCGGCGGGACCTTCACGAGCACGGCGGGGACGCTTATGCTCCAGGCAAGCTCCACGTTTTCCGGAGGCACGTTCCAGAACGGCGGCGGTCTTACGCTTTTCAACCCTACGGGCTCTATTCCTGTCGTGAGCGGATCCGCGACATTCAACAATCTGCAGATCGGGAACAATTCATCCATTCCCGCTCTTACCATCGCCACCGGCACCACGCTTACCGCGCAGGGGTATCTGTACATCCTTAATGCATGGGGAGGATTCAGTCTTTTGGGGGGCGGACAGATCAATGTGCAGGGCAATGTTGAGGCATCATATGCCGCCGGGTATGCCACGGGAACGGTGAGCATCGTGCTTGACGGATCAGGAAATCAGATCATTGGAGATGATACCGTTGCCGGTGGCGGTTCCGCGGATTCGGTGATGCTGCCTGATCTCACTATCACCAAGAGCACCGGCACCATCGTGCTTGCGGGGAATATCGGTATTGCGGGTAACTTTACCAACACGAATACCACCCCCATGAATCCCGGGACGTCTACGGTGATCTTCGGACCGGGGAGCATTACCGGATTTGGTGAAAATCTTCCCAGCGGGAGCCTTGTGGTAAATCCGGTCATGACAGGATCATCCACATTCTATAATCTGGTGTTTGCAGTGAGTAATAATGCCAATGCTACCTCTGGTATTTTCACCATCGCCACCGGCACCGTGCTTACCGCGCAGGGGTATTTTATGGAGGTTACCAATTACACGACACTCCAGCTGTCGGGCGGCGGCGCGATTGATGTCCAGGGCAATATCGAAGCATCGCATGTCCCCGGGTTCACTACCAGCACGGTGCCCATCGTCCTTACGGGCACGGGTACCCAGATCGTAGGGGACGATACGATAGGAGCAAGCAGTCAGGACTATCTTTTGCTCCCTAATTTCACCATTCAGAAATCCTCCGGCTCCGTCACGCTTCAGGGAGATGTCCGGATCACCGGCAATTTCACGAATGTGAACGCCACCCCTATGAATCCCGGAACAAGCACGGTGACATTCGGATATATTGGTGTTCCCGGCCCCGGCACGACGCTCAATATATATGCCGCCATCTCCGGATCTTCTACGTTCAACAATCTTGTCTTTGGGGCAAATGACTCCGCCTATGGCCCGGTGAGCGCCCAATTCACCATCGCCACCGGCACGGTCCTTACCGCGGAGGGGACGACGACGCTTGCCACCAATTACAGCACCATCTCCCTCCTTGGCGGTGAGATCGATGCCAAAGGGAATATCGCCAATGAGACCTATTGGGCATCATCCGCGACCGGGACCACAAACCTTGTTATGAACGGCACCGGTACCCAGATCATCGACGGCACTTATGGCCTCTACCTCCCCAACCTCACCATCAACAAACCTTCCGGCATTGCGTATG
>DAIDJL010000002.1 GCA_027450205.1 Candidatus Parcubacteria bacterium | reverse complement strand
GTTCGCGGCGAAGATGAGCGTCTTCGGGAAGCGGCCGTACGTTTGCTCATGCTCCGTGGCATACGCTTTGATCTCTTCGAGAATCTTGCGATTCGAGTCCGGCGCGGTGATCTCGCGCTCGATGGTGGCGGCATCGAAGGTACGCTCGTCTTCGAGGTTGTCCATCTTGGTTGATCCGGTACCCGGATCGATGAGGCCGACCTCTTCGCCTTCCTGGAGGAAGACGCCATTCATTCGCACGTTGGAGCGGACCCTTACAACATCGTAATCAACGAGAAAACCCTCGCGCACGGCACGCTCGTATTCGTAGCGATACACAGTGTCGCGGAAAAAGGCTGTGGTGTGGGCAGCGGGAGTGGCGGTGAGGCCAATCTTGATCGCTTCGAAATGGTCGAGCGTCTTGCGCCAGATGGCGACTTCGGAGGAGGTGTATCCGCGGTGGCACTCGTCGGCGATGATGAGATCGAAGGCATTGATCGGGATGCTGAGCTTTTCCGCGTCCTCGTCAATCGCGTCTTCATCGTGCATCGCGGCTTCGCGACCGAAGAGGTTGATCGTCATGCGCTGAATGGTTGAAACGTAGACGAAAGCGCTGCCTTGCTTCGGTGCTTCGAGATACGACTTCGGGAGTACCTTGGGATCGAATTTTTCCTCCTCTCCGAAGTCTTCCTTCTGGAAACGCTGGCTGTAGACCTCGTACACTTTGTCGAATTTGAGGCCCTGATCTGCATCAAACGAGCCAAATGCCCGGACTGCTTGCGCCGCGAGCGCCCGGCGATCCACGAGGAAAAGCACGCGCCGGGCGACGCCGGATTTCATGAGGCGGTAGACTTCGTTCACCATCGTGAAGGTCTTGCCGGTCCCGGTCGCCATGGCGACCAGCATGGCACGCTTGCGGGCAGCGATGGCCTGCTCAATCGCGTCGTTGGCCTCGATTTGGTAGGGACGGAGCTTTGCCTGTTTGTTCGGAATCGCCTTCAATCGCGCGAGTGCGGCATTGAAGTCAAAGTGGATGATCTCGGCGACGGCCTCGGGGGTATGGAAATTTGCGATCTGGCGCGAACGATTGGACGGATCACGTACGTCGTGATGCCAGATGACTTCACCATTCGTCGAGTACAGCAGCGGCACGCCGAATTCGCCTGCCTGCAATGCCGCTTGCGGGAGCCCCTTCGAGTACCGCTCCGCCTGGGAGAGGACGTTCTGGGGACCGAGCGTCAGCTTCTTCGCTTCCACGATCCCGACGATCTGGCCGCCCAGGGAGAGCGCGTAATCCGCAGGACCATTGGCGGTCGGGAACTCCTCGATTGCGCACTTGTTGTACGATGCGAGCGGTCTATTCGGGGCAAAAGGAACCACGCTCCAACCGACGGCCTTGAGCTTGCCGTCAATGAGAAGTTTGCGCGTAAGCCACTCGGAGTTGGAAGGGGTCGCTGGTGGCATAATGCTCTGCGTGAGTCATCAGAAGTATAGGAAAATGAGGCGCTTATGTAAAGAAACGTGCAATGGACCTACCTCCGCCGCCCATGGGACGGCCGTCGACGCGAGGTCCCGAAAAGAAGCAGCATCATAACGCCCAAGAAGATTATGCCGAGGTGCTGGGTGAGGGTCATGGAGGTCCAGAGGGACGCGATGATTGCAGGCAGCATGACGAGGAGGATCGCGCCGACCAGGATCACGCCGAGGTGCCGCAGAACGTCGCCCAACTTCACGAACCTCACCATGACGGAGAGCGCGAGCACGATGATCGCAATCAAAGCCACCGATCCCACGAGGCCATCCCATGCGGAAAACAGCCTGCTTTCGATCACGGCTGCACCCCCTTTCTGCTACGCCGGTGCGTGGCGATGTCGGTTATCTCGCCGTACATCCTGCGACTCCTTCGAGCATTCCAGTGCCGTCGAAGCGCAGTGCAGGGGCGGCCCCCCGGTTGCTCAGGTATTCAGCCCAAAATGCCTGCACCGCTTCCTTCCGCTCCGGCGAGAGCGCCGCAAAGTCGTTCGATTCCAAGCGCCCGAGACACACGGGAACTCCGGGCAGTGCGAACCGCCGCTCCATCCGCAGGCCAATGGCGAGCGCACGGGCGCGCGAGGCATTCACGAGACGGCGTGTGGAGACGAAACGATATGAAGGATCGTCCTCGAGAAAATCACTGAGAATGATGAGGCGGCGATTCGAATCCTTGGACACTGTCGCGAGTTCTTGCCCGGCGACATCGAGCGTGCCCAGGATATCCGTCCGCATCTGGTGCGGATCGAGGGAGGTAAGCCAGGCGGCATATTGCTTCTTCGCGTCCGCTTGGAACCGCCGCAGGTCGTTGTCGTAGGCTTGGCGCTCAATGGGCGCCGTGAGGCGCAGAATTCTGCCCCCCGCGTCGTTTTCGGCGTCACCGGTGATCGGGATGAGGATCAGGCGGTCGCCGCGCCCCATGTGAGCAATTTGGCCGAAAATGGCATTCTCTGCGGCGTGCTCGGCGCGCGGGGTGATGCTCAAGCTCGTGTCGAGGAGATCGACGGTGACGGTTGGAACCCGGTGCGAACAACCAGCGAACAGGGTCAATGCTGCGAGCGCGAAGATGCGAGGCGAGATCATTCAGGGTCTCCTTTCGAAAGCAAGCGTGGTGTGGGCGTGGGAAGGTGCTCGGCGCGCGGGGCATCCGGGATGACGGCAAAGCGTGTGTTCTCTTGCGCCAAATAGCGGTCGTGGTCCGGGTGGTGGCGGCGATGGTTGAAATACGTGAAGAGGCCGATGCCCACGGTCAAGGGAAGGGCGACAAGTGCGGGCACGAAGGCGAAGGGTGCGAGAAACGCGAGCGGCACGGCGCACATGCCCCCGAGGGCGCTCTTGCGCACGACAGACGCGAGCGTCTCTTTCCGCGCGCCGGTCTGGCGACCCCGCGCGTAATACTGGTTGAAAACGGCCTTCGCTTCGCGACAGACGGCTTCCTTCCGCCGGTCGAAATGATCGAGCGCTTCGGAAGCGGATTGGACCTTCCGCGCGACCTCCACTTCCGCCGTCCGAAGGTGTTCGAAACGCTTCCGCACGGTGCGCCAGAGGAAGGCCTGCGACGCCTCATTCCAGGCATTGAGGAGCGCCATCGCGCCGATAATTGGCGTCCCGAGCGTCACAAAAATGAAGAAGATCGCGGCGAGGACCGGGTGCGCGCCGAGGAACTCGCCCAACGGATTGCCCGCAAGCGCCGCCGCGAATTTCAGCTCGAATCCCCTGAGGAGTCCCCATGCGATGAGGCAGCATGCGCCGATGCCGGCGGCGGTGACGGCGATGACGCGTTGGGCGAAATTCTTTCCGGCACGGAGATAGAGCACCCCGGAGAATTCGAACCATGCGGTGCAGAGCATGGCGACTCCGGCGGCGGCGAGCATCTGAAGCACCGGGAGCGCCACGTTCAAGATATCCATAGACGGCGAGAGAAACAGCGTGTCGATGGCGAGCGCTGAGCATGCGAAGAGAACCATGAGGAGGGCGTGGAGAGAGGGAGGCGGCGTGTCGCCAAGGTCCTTCTTCACGCGCGTCCACACGGTTTCTGCTTCCGGCCGCTCGCGGCGCACCTGTTCCTTTTTCGCTTCGAACTCACGGAGCATGCGCAGCAGCTCCTCGCGTTCGTCCGCGAATTCCTGCACCATCTTCGCCTCGATTTCCTGCATCACGGGTTCGGGGTCGATGTCGTGCGCGCCGAGATAGAACGCGCGGGATTCGAGGCGATACGGCTTCCCGGATGCGCGATCCCGATGCAATACCTTCGTTGTCATAGCGATGCCTCCTTTTCGGCATGAAAAACGGGGAGCGGTCGCTGTGCGACAACTCCCCGGTGGTTACTGCGTTTCGAGCACCTTGCGGACCTGCTGCAGTTTGGCAAGCTCGCGCTCTTCGTGGGCGAGTTCCTCGCGCAGGTCGCCGACGATCCGTTCTTGCTTGGCGATCTGCTCGAGGACCACCTCGGCCGTGGTCTTCTTGATCCAGGGCTTGCGGCCCGGGGGCGGTTCTGGTGATGGTTTCTGTGGGGTCATATCGCCTCCTTGTGCGGTATGGGTTCTGTTGTGAAAGTGCGTGGGCGCCTGCTATGGAAGCAGAAGCAGGAAACTGCGCATCTCGCCGATCTCGCGCTCGATGCCATCAATGCCGCCGAGCGCGGCGAGATGTCGATCGTGGTTGAGGTCGATGGCGACGGCCTCGAGGCGCACGAGGAGCCGGTGGTTGATCTCCCTCACGCGTTCGAGGATCCGTTTGCGGACCGCTGGGTCGAGGTCATTGGTCGTTGGATTTTTCATCGGGTACTTCCTTTTCGGGCTGGGTGGTTGTGGTTGGTGGCTGCGCTCCCTGCTGCTGCGCCGCTTCCGCGCCGAGCGCTGCCGCTTGGCTCGCAAGCCAGGCTTCGAGTTTCCGGATCGCATCGCGCTTCTCCGGAAGCTCGATCTGGATATAGCGGTCGTTCATGTCGCGCGACCGCCGCGACGTGTGGCCGAGGATTTCTCGGCGCACTTCCTGGAGCACACCCGCGAGCATCATGCGGGTGTTCGCCGTGTGCCGGAGGTCGTGGAACCGAAAGTGACGCAATCCTGCGCGGCGGAGGCTCGATGCCCACGCGGTCTTCACGATCTTGATCGCGTCGCCCTGGTACGTGAACACCGGTCCCTGATCGCGCCGGATGGCGAGGAGCGTTTCGTAAAGGGCGCTCGTGAGCGGAATGTCCCGTGCTTCGCCTTCGGGTGTCTTGCTGCGGGTCACATGGAGGATGCGATTGTCGAAATCGATGTCCTCCCATCGCTCGCCCAAGATCTCTCCCCGCCGCATCCCGGTATCGAGCGCGCAGCGGATGATCCGGCGCAGATGCTCCGGCGCCATGGCAACGAGCAGCCGCTCTTCTCGGAGGCTCATCACGGGGCGCTTCACGCGGCGCTCGCGTTCCATATGGAGTCGGGTCAAAGGATTCACCGCGAGCAGCCCTTCTTCGACCGCCCAATAGAGCAGGCGGCGGAGGACGGAGAGATCGCGGTTCACGGTCGCTTCCTTGATCGCTTTCTCGCGGTGGCGTTCCTGTCGGTACTCCCGGACCCGAGCGGGCGTGATGTCGCACACCCGAAGGTCTGCGAAGAACGGCAGAAGGTGGTTGAGGCGATCGAGGGCATGGGGTTTCGCCATGCCGTCGGCGATGAAGCGGGCGGCGAGCGCACCGACCGTCATATCGGGATTCCGTTGCGGCACCCGATGGCGAATGTCATTCAGTTCGTCACGGAACTGCCGTGCGATGATTTCCGCCCTGCGGCGATTTCCGGTGCCCGTGGATTTCGCGTGGCGGACGCCGTCCCTCCAGACGTAGTCCCACCAGACGTTGCCACGCTTTACGAGCGACATGGTTATTTCCCTCCTTTCCGTTGTTGTTGAAGAATCCATGCGACGACTTGCTTGCGGTAGAAGACGAACTTGCCTGCCGGACCCGAGCGGAAGTGCGGGAGCCCCTGTGGAAGGTAACGGTGGCGCACCGTCCAGTCGGAGCAGCCGATCACCTCCGCCACTTCGCGGATCGACAGCGGCTCTCCCAGGGCGTCGTCAGGGTGCGGGTCTCGGTACGGGTAGCTCTGCCCGAGGGATTCCGACGGAAAGCCTTGGAATTCCAAAGGCTTCTCTGCATTCCCGAAACCCGACATGCGTGCCTCTCCGTTGCTTCCGTCACTCGGCATCGTCATGCCTCCTCGTCCAGAAGGACCGGATCCCTTCCTGGAGCCAGTCGGGGAGTTTGCTCCACATCCACCAGAGGATCGAGAGAAGCATTCCGACGGCGATGAACGTCTGCTGCACCTGGGGAGAACGGACGGCATCGATAATGAGTGCGAGCGTGAGATAGAAGAGGACGAGTCCCGCCCCCAGGCGCGCGAGAAGCGCGAGCAGCCGGAGGGACATGGGAATCTTCGGTTGCGGCGTCGAGAGCTCCCGGCTGCCGCATTTCGAGCAGACGGCCGCACCGCGCGGGTTTGGGTGGAGGCGCGGACAGAGTCGGACATCGTAGGTCCGCCCGCAGGTGCCGCAGAAGGCCGGGTCACCCGCCGTCATCTTTCCGCAGTGGTAGCAGTATTTCATCGTGGTTCCTTGAAGAGCTGTTGGCAGTCGCGCTCGGCGGGGCGGAGCCATACCGGAGCGAAGAATTTCTCGTCCCGCACGACGCCCTGCGTGGCGAACCAGAAGATCTTTTGGGTCACACTGGCGACGGTCGCGCGGATCGACTGCATCCGGCGCTCCGAGTTCGCGAGGACGAGGACGCGGAATCGGGGTTGCTTGAACTGGCGCTCGAACTCGCCGGAAAGCGCGAGTTGGAGGTAGTGCTTCGCCTTCTCTCTCCAGACCGCGAGCGCCTCGTGGCCGAGGTCCACTTCGACGAATGCGGAGTCGATCCCGGAGGGGGTTTTCCATTCGAGGTATCCGTCGGGAATGAGCGGAAGTCCCGGCACGAGCGGCACATGGAAGAAGAGCCACTGCACGAACTGAACGCCGGGAATCGGCACCCCGTCGAATTTCAATGCGCAGTACACCTCGTTGACGGCGAGCTGGTGTAGCACGAAGAAGTCCGCGACGAGCATCTCGTCCTGACGCCTACGGGGTCCCCGGCACGGAACGTGGACCAACTGCGCGCCCTTCGGCGCAATGGCGTAGAGCGCTTTGCGTCCGCCGCCGGAGCCGATGAAAAATCGCCGCAGGAGTCCGGCGCGATACAAGGCGAGAAGTCGCGTGTTGATCCTTGTCGTCGAATGGAACCCGGCGGCCAGGGCCAACTGTTTGGCGTCCGCAACGCGCATGAGCGCGAGTTCGCGCAGCAGGTTGAGATCGCGCGGCTGCGCGATGAGTCCCCGTTTCCGCTTGCGCTCAGTTCCAGTCATTGAGAGCCTCGTCGGTTGATTTCGCGAACAATGCCTGCCGTTCGGCGATTTCCCGCTCGATATCCGCGCGCGGCCGCGCGAACCGGGCGCGAGAACGATTCAGGAGATCGGTGGAGCTCTTGCCGAGATCGCGAACGGGCGGGACGCATGCCTCCGCCCAGGGCTCGGCACCGCTCTTCACGACGAAATGGCGCTGCGGCAGATTCTTCAGCCGCTCGGCGAGCGACCGTCCGCCGTCGAGCATCTGTGCGACCGTCTGGGCGTCAGCGCTCGAAAGCTGGAAGAACGCCTGGGTGCCGGTAGAGAGCAGCGCCCCGCGCATCGGCGGCGGAAGCTGGTCCAGATATTGGTTGGCCGATACGATGCCGACACCGAACTTGCGGGCTTCGGAAAGCATCGTTTCGATGTCGTCCGAATACGCAATGAAGTTCTGCACCTCATCGCAGTACGCAGCGAAAAGCGTCTTCCGCTCGCGAGTGAAGATCGCGTTCTTGAAGGTGGTGAACACGAGGCTTGCGAGCGTGAGCGCCTGCGCGCCGAGTCTCCCCTTTTCGAAATTCGCGATGACGGTGCATCCCTCGTCCATCGCCCGTTTGAACGAGAAGGTCGAACGCGCCTGCCCGACGATGTGCCTGAAGCGAGGGTCGGACGTGAACGCGCTCGTCTTGTTCAAGATCGGCTCGCGCATCACGGCTTGCATCTGCTCGCTCGCCTTGCCGTACCGAGATTCGAAGTAGTGGCGGATTTCCGCGTTGGGCGTCTTCGCGAGGCACGCGGCGCGGAATGCTGCGCTCGTAAGAAGAAGGGGGAGCTCGAGGAGTGTGAGGCCGTTCGCCGTAAGCACGAAGAATGCGTTCCGCATGAGCTCCTCCGTACGCGCCCCGAAATGGTCGAGGCCCCACCGCGCACGAAGCAATTCGGCGAGTTCCGCGCTGCGCGCGAAGTCCGGATCGGCATCCTCGAGCGGGTTCAGTCCCACCGACGAGTCACGGTCGGCGGGCGAGATCACGATGAGCCGGTCGGAGAGATGCTCTTCACGTCTCCATTCCTCGGCGGCGACGGCGCTCAGGAGAAACGGCGTGATGTCGCCGTGGAGGTCGAGTACGAAGAGCCCGCGTCCTGTGGCGACGTCCTGTGCGCAGAGGTGCTTGATGAACGAAGTCTTCCCGGTACCGCTCTTTCCCACCACCGTCGTGTGCATCGTGCGGCGCGTGGCGCTGATGCCGACGCGCCGGTTGGTCAGTTCCTCGTCCACGACACGGAATCCGAGGACGGTGTCCGGGGAGGTTCGGTTCTTCCCGCGCATGCGCCGCCCTTGCAGGCGGTTCCAGAATGCAATCACGAGATGTTCGAGGAATGAGATCATCGCGGCAAGTATCCGCGGGGCGGGATCGAAAACCGTAACACGAGGGCTGAAGGAAACCGGAAAGAACTCGAAGATTCAACACATTGCACGAGCGTCCAGGGCGCAGAACGGTGTTGACACGAGTCAGGCACGGAATCAGAAATTCGTGATGAGCACTTCCTGGTAGCGCCGTCCGGCGTGTTTCTGGGCGGTGTACGCGAGATCGATACCGCGCATTGTGAACGGTTTGAAGATCGCGCGGACCTCCGGAACGTCGTTCAGCGAGAGGACGAATTTCCCCCGCAACGTGCCCAAGAGTTCCGCCATCGCTCGGAAATCATCAGCGTCCAGGTTGTACTTGTAGAGCTTGCGGCCGTAGTACGGCGGATCGAGATACGCGAGCGTCGATGGGCTGTCGTAATCTGCGAGCACTTTCTCGTAGGGAAGGCACTCGATCTGCACGCGGGCGAGACGCCGGTGCGTCTCCTCGATGAGCGCCGGAATCCGCTCAGGGTTGAATCCGGGCGGATGGGCCAGGCCCTTGCGGAAACTGGGATTCCGCACGAGTCCCGCGTAGCTGTTCTTCTGCAAATAGAACTGGCGGGCGGCCCGCTGGATGTCGGTGAGCGTCGCGGGATCGGTCACCAGGAGCAGATCGAACCAACGTCGGCTCACGAGCACGTAACGGAGGTAGCGGACGAGTTCCTCGTAATGGAGCTGGCAGACGCGGAAGAAGTTCACCATTTCGCCGTCGAGATCGTTCAAGACCTCCACCTTCGAGGGGGCTTTGCGGAAGAACACATGGCCTGCGCCCGCGAAGGCCTCGACGTACGTCTGGTGCCTCGGAAAGATCGCGATGATCTGATTCGCGATCGCGTTTTTGCCGCCGATGTAGGCGAGGGGGCCTCGCATGGAGCCGTGGGGGGTGTCTGAAGGGTGAATGACGCTTCGATTCGACCTTTACGCATCGAAGCGTGGCCTTCACCTTACCGCCTGTGCAGCGAAGCGGAAGACGCGTTCTCCCTCCGTGCGCGAGGGTATGCACGAGCGCCGCACCCTCGTACGTCGAGGGTTCCCGCGCCTTTGCGGAACGGGAATCGGTCGGTACGCTGAAACGCATGGACGATGAAGCTCTGAAAAAGCTGTTCCCCGGCCTCAGGGACGACGAGCTCCAGACGGCGCGGGAGAACCTGGACGCATATCTCGAACTCGCATGGGAAATCTACGAGGACATGAAGGCCGGAGCGGGCGACATTGACCCCGATCCGGGAGCGCTCTAGGATTCAGGAGAAAGGTCGATTCCTACTCGGGGAAATACAAATTAACGAAACAAAACTCTGAAAGAATACTTTGGCTACATTCGTGTTTCTACCACGAAGCAGGGCGAGCGAAGCGTATCGCTCCCGGAGCAGCGGAGCGCCATTGAGCGCTACGCCGTGCGATCCAATCTCGGCATCACTCGATGGTTCGAGGAACAGCAGACTGCCGCGAAGGGCGGGCGGCCGGTGTGGAACGCGATGCTCAAAGGGCTGCGGAAGGGAACTGCGGCCGGAGTCATCATCCACAAGATCGACCGAAGCGCACGGAATCTGAAAGACTGGGCCGATCTTGGCGAGTTGATCGACCGGGGCGTCGAGGTCCACTTCGCCAACGAGTCCATTGATCTCCAATCGCGCGGAGGCCGACTCTCTGCCGATATTCAGGCCGTCATCGCGTCGGACTTCATTCGGAATCTCCGCGAAGAGACGAAGAAAGGCCTTTATGGTCGATTGAAGCAGGGCTTCTATCCCTTGCGCGCACCAATTGGCTATCTCGATAACGGCTCGGCAAAGCGGAAGACTGTCGATCCCATACGGGGGCCGCTCGTCCGGAAAGCGTTCGACCTCTACAGTACTGGCCAGTGGAGCTTACCAACACTGGTTGAAGATCTCTACGCGCGCGGACTGAGTAACAGGAACGGCGGAAAAGTGACGGTTGCGGGTCTTCACACGCTTCTGCGCAATCCCTTCTATATGGGCGTGATACGCATTCGTGTGTCCGGAGAAACTTACGAAGGCAACCATGAGGCGCTCATTACCAAGCATCTCTTCGAGCGCGTCCAGGACATCCTTCATGGCCGCGTGGGGACGCGCGTCCACGTCCACGACTTTCCGTTCCGGCGGTTCATCAGGTGCGCCGCGTGCGGCAATGCACTCATCGGAGAACTGCAAAAGGGCCGCGTGTACTACCGTTGCCACACCAAAGCGTGCGCAAAAACAAGCGTTCGGGATGATACGGTCGCGGGTCTTGTAGAAGAGAAGATCAAAGCGCTTACATTCAGGGATGACGAAAAGGCGCAGCTCTTCCGGCGCATCGCGGAACTCAAGGCGAATTGGGCAGAGCGCAAGGAGCACGAGGTGCGAACACTGACATTGAAGATCGATCAACTTACGGAGCGTCTGAACCGGGCGACTGATGCCTATTTGGACGGCACGCTTGATCGCGAAGCGTTTGAAGAACGAAAGTCTGCGCTCATTACGGAGCGACGGGCGATTAGTGATCGGCGGGAAGATTTTGAGGCGAATCGTGTCTCAATTCCCGATGAACTTCAGAAATTTGTCGAACTCGCAGGAAGTGCATATTCCTTGTATTACGGGGCGATCACGGCAAAAAAACGCCGATTGCTCCGAACCGTCATGTCGAACTGCGCAATCGATCAAAAAAAGATCGATATTACTTGGCAAATTCCGTTTCGCCTCGTCGCAGAACGCGAGCAAATCGTTCAAAGTGCCCCCGCGAAGAATCGAACTTCGATTACAAGATCCGCAATCTTGCGTCCTATCCGTTGAACGACGAGGGCGCGTCGTATGACAGAGTGCCTTTCTCTGCCGGGCTCACCCTTCGGGATGGCAGAGAAAGGCACTCTGTCATACTCCTCGCCGTTTAAAAGAAAGCGAAGAGGTCAGAAGAAGAATACTAGAATCTGAGGAATTTTTCAATGGAATCGAGAAGCGACGGCTCGTGCTCGATCTCCTTCAGCACCACCCTGAGATTCGTGCGGAGCTCCGCCATTTTCTCCTCCGGGACGATGACCAGGAGCGGCGGACGGATGTGCGAACGGAAATAGAACATCACGTCGGCCCACTCCGCACCGTCCGATTCCGCGCTCCAGCTTTCAAACTCTTTCATGGCGTGGGATTTGAATCCTCCGATGTCGATCTCGGTGTCGGTCAGCGTGAACGCGACCGCCTTGGGCGATCGGTTGCCCCAGACGATGAACAGCATCTCCGCGATCACGATGAAAAAGCCGAAGAGAAAATCCTTCTGCCACACCGAGAACGCAATGATGACCGCCGCAACAATGATGGATATCCAATACCACGAGACGTCCTTCTCGCGATACTCGAACTCCGGCGCCTCCCAGGATATTTCAAATTTTGCCATGGCTTTATTTTACCACAAACTTGAAATCGCATTTTGCGACCTAAAATTTTAGCTCAGATATTGCTTAATTGCGTCTTTTATTATTTCCGTGTAAATCCCATCGGGTTCTTATTCTCTTCTTCTGGCGACCCCATGAGCTGCTTCAAAACCTCAAACACGATCTTGAACTTTTTATCGTAATTCTTCTCCGTCTCCCCCACTTTTTCCGCCAGCTCTTTATTGCTCGCAAGCAATTGCCGCAGCCGCACGAATGTCCGCATAATGGCGATATTCACCGCCACGGCACGGTCGCTTCGCAGAACACTGGAAAGCATCGCCACGCCTTGCTCCGTAAAGGCGTAGGAAAGATAACGATGACCGCCTCGCCCGATCTTTGAGGTTCCAAATTGGAACCTCAAATAAAATCACTAATTCCCCTGATAACAAAAACCACCGCCTCACGCGGTGATTTTTGTCTTAAGACTGAAGAAGGATCCTTTCTCAGTAACCTTACAACACTGCTTCCTTAAGAAGCTTGCCGGCCCGGAACTTCGGCTTGATAGAAGCCTTGATCTGGATCTTTTCGCCGGTCTTGGGGTTGCGGCCTTCGCGCGCGGCGCGCTTGGCGACGCGGAACGTGCCGAATCCCGTGATCGCGACCTCCTCGCCGCGGCCCATGGTCTTTACGATCGTATCAAATACCGCATCCACTGCACGCTCTGCGGCCGCCTTCGTCTCAATGCCGGTGGCCTTCATGACCGCTTCCGTCAATCCTTTTTTATTCATGATGATGATAATTAGTTTGTTTCCCCGACCTTTTATGCATTAAGCTCCCCTTTAGTATAGCAAAATCAAGGGTTTTTTGCACAAGGGGGGTGGCAAACAAAAACTCCCCGGCTTTCGCCGGGGAGTTTTCCATCACGCGAGGTCACAAGCGTCGCGCGAAGTTTTGCTTAGACTAGAACTGGCCGCCGACCGGAGAGGTCAGGTTAGTGACCGTGAGCGGTACCTGGTTCGTGGTCAAGTTGACAATAGTCGACGAAGCATCCGTACCATCATAGTACGAGAAGTCCGAAGTGCTATTGATCGTCGCGGTGAGCGACTGGGACTGCTGGCTGATGGCCGGGATCAATCCCAGGTTACCCCACAACGTCAACGTGTATGAACTGCCTGCGGTCACAACCAACGGTTTGGTCGAGGTCGCAAAGGTCCATGTCGTCGTGGCAGTGGATGTGGCAACGGTCGCCAAACCATCAACCGCAACGATGTCGTTACCGCTCGGATCCTTCAACACCAACGAATTGGTGAATGTTCCCGAAGCAGCAGCGCCGCCCAAGGTGAGAGTCAGGGCATTAAGCCGAGCATCGCCAGAGGCGTTCGCGGTGAACGTGAGCGAGCCGATCTGCTGGAAGCTGGCCGGAGGCAAGCTGCCAACCGAAGAACCGGCGACTGCGAGCGTGGTCCTCAACGTGGTCTGGGGGTTACCCGAGGCGCTTGAGAGGGTCGTCGCTGCAGTCTTGTTGGATGTCGCACCGCGCGCAACTACCGCCAAAGCGGTCGTGTTGTTCGTGGAGTCGGTCGTCGTCGCGATCGCGAAGGTCGAGGTCGTGTTATCCGAGAGCGAACCGTTGGTGTACGAACCCGCATCACCCTTAAGGGTCAGCGAGACCGAATTGCCCTGCGGAACGATCAGGTTGGTAAGACCCGTGAAGGCGTAGATGTAGCCCGTACCGGAAGCATCAGCAACCGGCGACTGCGCCGTGCCGAGCAAGGTGGAACCATTGTACAACTTCAGGTTGCTGAACGCTGCCTTGACAGAGGCCGTTGAAGCGACCTTATCAACAACATTCAACTGCGTTACCTTTACGTTCTCAACATTCGAGGTTTCCGTGAAGCGGAATACCGCGAGTGCATTGCCGGTGGAGTTCTGGACGATCTGACCAGCCGGAGGATTGCTCGAATCTGCAGCAATCGTCAAAGCAGGCTGACCGCTGAAGGACACCGCCTGGCCGTTGATCGTACCAAGGGTATCGTTGATCGAGGTGTATGAGACCTGACCAACTCCAGTGAAGCCAACCAAAGCCGTTGCCGGAGAATAAGTACCCGTAGCGGCGGACAAGGAATCAGCATACACATCAACATTCACAGTCTGACCGGCCGGGATGTTGAAGGCAGCGCCAGAGAACGAGTAAGTGGTGTTCCCGCTTACCACGCCCTGGGTCGTGCCGAACTGCGTGCCGTTCACCAAGAGCTTGAGGTTCTGGAACGCGGCAGTCGTATTGCCCGGAGTGAGCTGGACGCTTACCGTGTTCACATTCACGCCCTCAGCCGAAGAAGCGCTGAATGCGTACGAACCGATCTTGATGCCCGTCGTACCCGCAGAGACGTTCTGGGTTCCCAAAGCGTTGTTCTGCGATACCGCCAAGCTGGAGTTGACCATGGTCAACGCCACACCAGAGACACCCGAAGTGCTGCCGGTCTGGCTGGACGTCATACCCTGCAAGTTGTTCGTGTCACCCGAAAGGTTCGCGGTGATGGTCGAGAAACTTGCATTGCTCTGAATGTCAGCCTTCAAGCTAAGGACGCGGGTCGTGTTCGCCGGAATAATGTAGTTGATCGGCGAAGCAGACGTACCAAAGCAGTCAGCATACGTGACGGTCGAAGAGGTGATCGTCGAGTTGCCGGCGCCCGTAGTGTTATAGCCAGAGGCAGCGACAGCTGCGGAACAGCTATTAGCAGACGGAGGCTGATTGATGGTCGTGCCGACCTGATTGCCAGCGTCATCCGTAATGGAGACGTTCTGGATATCATTGGCAAGCGTCTGGGAAGTGCTTGCACCCGCGAGCTGGATGTTGAAGTCAAGGAACTTGACCTTGACCGGCTCACCCGCCGCATAGATGTCGTACTTAGCCAACACTACGCCGGACTGGCCCTTTGCAATGTTACCCGTCGGGGTGTTTGCATCCTGGTTGACCGTGATCTGGCCCTGCATGATGCCAACCTGCGTGCCAACGCCGCCGGTGTTCGTTACCGAGACCGGAACATTGTACTGGCTGTCAACCGCAAGGACGTCATAGCCGTTCAAGATCTCAAACTGGAAGTTGTAGCTCGGAGAGCCCATCACATCCGCCACGACCTGAACATTGTTGGAGCCCGTCTGGAGCTTCGCAGAACCGGCAGCAGCGCTGAAATCGGCCATGCCATTGGCAGGGATCGAAGACAACGTCTGGCCGACCTGCGTGCCGTTCACGAGCAACTTGACGTTCTGGAGGTTCGCGACATTCGCGGAACCGATCACGTGGAAGTTGAGGTTCTGGAGCCATACCGGGCTGTTGCCAACGGTGAAGTTCCAGGCGCCGACGATGTTACCCTGCGTACCGGCCGTCACCTGCGTGCCAATGGAGGACGAGGCGATGGAAACGGTTGCGAGGGCGGGATTCGTCACGGACGTTACCGTAAAGACGTTACCGTTCAACGGGAACGAACCATTCGCTGTGACCGCCGTGTTGTTGGAATCGAACGCGGTCACATCAGAGGCCGCCGGAAGGGCGAAGCCGGTGGTGTTACCAGCGGAGAGACCGCCTGCAACGTCGATCGCGAGCGTCAACGTGACCGTCTGGCCTGCCGGAATGGACAGGTTCAAGCCGGAGAAGCTGAGCAAGCCCGAGTTGAGCGAATTGTACTGGGCGACCACCTGGCCGTTCTGGGTCAGGTATGCACCGGAAATTGCGCTGTCAGACAAAACACCCGTCTTCTGGAACGAAACGCCAGAAAGGGTCACCGCGCCCGAGTTGCCGGCCGTGAAGTTCACTGCCAACACCGGAACGCGTGCTGAGCCCGAGTTTGCACTCGAGATCAAAGAGCCGGCCGCCGGATTGGTGGAAGCCAAGCTTACCGACAAACCAGTCGCCGGAGCAACCGTACCAGTCGTGCTGGTGGAGGTGCCCGTCGTGCCGGTGCCGGTTCCCGTGGTCGTCGTGGTCATCGAAGCGATGAACGCGCGAGTCTTAGGACCGAAATAACCTGCTGATGGGGTGATCCCCTTCGCGGCCTGGAACTTTGCGAGCGCCTTTTGCGTAAGAGGCCCGAAGTAGCCGGTCGGAGCGGAGACCGCCGTAAGATCTCCCTGCGCGATCAAGAAAGACTGGAGCGCCGAAACGTCTGCGCCTTTAGAACCCACGGTGAGGTCGCGAGTATAGCTATAGGCGGAAACGCTGGTCGTCGTCGTTGAACCAGAAGTTCCCAATTGAGCTTGGAGTGTTTGGATCTGGGCGAGCAATGCCGCGATCTGAGCCTGGAGGCTCGCCGTGGTCTGCGCGTTTGCCAGAGGCAAAGCCGCGGCTCCTACCATCCACAATACCGTGGTGGCGGTGAGTACCGCTGAAACCAATTTTTTAGAATTCATTTTTGTTTAATTAATCGATTTATTATTGGTATCGACCTGTTGGTCCGTTATGGACCCTTTCAGCCGTCGACCTTTCCGTGCACCAAATCACGTTTTTATTTTTTTTGTTTCAGGAACCGTTTCCGGCACTTCACTCTATTCGCTCGAGCGGCCGCCTCGTGAGGGAAAGCGACGACCGATCAAATAGAAGAGAGCGACGAAAACGGGGTTGATTGTTTAAAAAAGAAAAAACTCGCTTTTGGCGAGGCTGGAGCAATAAAGAAGTCGACCTAACAAAAGTCCACTTTTCTACTTGCGGTTCAGCCTCACACCGAACCTGTAACCATTATACTATACTACGCTTCCTTCGAACTGCACAAAATATAACGTGTCGACGGGGGAAAAGTTACCCCATCACCGGAATGTCCTCTCCGGCGCCCACGCTGATATTCGCGCGGTAAAAAACCGACGGTCCGGCATTGCCGATCCGCTCTATGAGCCCGCGCTCAAGGAGCGTCTGCAGATCGTAGCGGATCGTTCGTTCGCTTGTATTCGGCAAAATATCCTGTATTTCCTTTAATCGGCAATTGCCGGATTGCCGGATTCGTTCCAATATGGCATTTTGCCGGATTAAGGAATCATTGTTTGCCGGTTGCCGGATTGCCGGTTCTCCGGAGCGGAAAGATTCCGTACTTACCGGCTCTTTATCGATTGCCGGTTCCGAAGCCACAGAGCGTTCAGCGATCTCCGGCTTGGAAAATATTTCGGCAACATTCACCTCGTCCGTCTTTACGGCAGTCCGACGTTCGGCGATTGCCGCATCAAGAGCAAAGATCTCTCTCGTCATCACATCCACGTTCGGGGTGCCGATCAGGCCGACATCCCCCCCGAATTTGACGAGGCACTCCATAACCCGGAGCGAGCGCCCGGCGGCGGCATAGTCTTCCGCGGCAGAAGCGGCGAGCAGTGCGGCGCCGGATGCCCGGAGCTGTTCGGCAAAGTCCTTTTCCTGCATCTGCGCTGCCAGGCGGAACAGCGCATAAGCGACCTCGTAGGCCTTTGTAAGAATAAAACGCTCCTTGCCGGTCTCTTTCATATGCGCAGATTATAATCCGGCAATCCGGCAATTGCAAGGGTTGCTTCGCGGAAAATTAAAAATATATTAAATGATCCAACGTGCGGAAGCGGAGATTATCACGAGCAAGGTGAAAAGCACGGTGGAGATTGCCAGCACTTTTGTGCGCGAAAGCTCCCCGAACACATACTGCGGAACGATATCAAGAACGATCGCCGCCACGAGGAAAATGATCGCCGACTGGTAAAGGAAATCGAGCGGAAGAAATGTCCCCACGATGAGCAGTTGCCATACAAGAAAGAACGACATCCATCCAAGCATGCGCCGGAACATCCGCGCTTCACGCGTTTCGGCCGCCGTCTCGGGGGAAAAATTCGTGACGAAACTTGAAACGAGCGCGCTCATCCCCCACGCTCCGGCCAGGCCGTACGCGAGCGTGAGCCAGCCGAATGAACCGCCGACGTTCAGGAAGAAGCTCCGCACGAGCAGGTACGACAATACGAGCATAAGCACTTCATACGCCGTACGACGATCGATGATGATGAGATCTTTAATAAGAAGGATGAAATAGAATATCGCGCCGAAGATCGCCGCCGCGAGAATGCTTTCCTGCTGGAGGAACGCTATCCAGAGCAGGACCAAAAAGGGCGCCGAAACCTTTCCGGCGCCCGTAATGGGAACGAAATAGAGATAAAGCGCGATGATGGCGAACAGCCAGAACGGCAATACCCACCATGCGACGGCAAAAATGACGGCCTTAAGGAGTGAAGACCAGTTCGTTCGCTTTAAAATTGACCTTAACTTTTCCGCCATCTTTGAATTCGCCGCGGATGATCTTATCCGCTAACTTATCAAGGATAACCTTCTGCATCAATCGCTTCAAGGGGCGCGCGCCATATTCCGCGCTGAACCCTTCTTTTGCAAGGTGCGCGCGCGCCGCCGCCTCTATCTCCAACTTGATCTGGCGATCCGCGAGACGCTTTTCTATCAGTTTGATCTGAATGTCCACGATCTTCTCTATATCGGCCTTATGGAGCGGATTGAAGATGACCACGTCATCAATGCGGTTCAGGAATTCCGGGCGGAAGCTGCCGCGCAAGGCCTCCATTACTTTTTGGCGATAATCCCCCTCTTCGAGCGATGCCTGCTGGCTCTCCGCGCTAAAACCGATGCGCGACATCGCCTTGAGATACTCGCTGCCGACGTTGGATGTCATAATAATGATGGAATTTTTGAAGTTGACCGTTTTGCCCTTGCTGTCGGTCAACCGGCCGTTGTCCAGGACCTGCAGGAGCAGATTGAACACTTCCGGATGGGCCTTCTCGATCTCGTCAAAAAGGATAAGGCTGTACGGCCGGTGGCGGACGATCTCGGTAAGCTGGCCGCCCTCCTCGTGGCCCACATAGCCCGGAGGCGAACCGATAAGGCGGCTCACGGCATGCCGCTCCATATATTCGGACATATCCACGCGCACCAGCGCCTTTTCGTCGTTGAACATGAATTCCGCGAGCGTCCGCGCGAGCTCGGTTTTCCCTACCCCCGTAGGCCCGAGGAACATGAACGATCCGATCGGGCGGTTCTCATCCGAAAGTCCGGCGCGGGAACGGCGCAGCGCCGACGCCACGGAAGCGATCGCCTCATCCTGGCCGATCACCCGTTCGCGCAAAACGTCCTCAATGCGGATAAGTTTGTCGGTGTCCGTCTCAAGCATCCGCTTGAGCGGAATGCCGGTCCAGACGGCCACGACCGCCGCGACATCCTCTTTATCCACGGATTCCTTAAGGAACCGCTCGCCGATGGCGCTCGCCCCGGTGGCTGCTTTGCCCTTCCGCGACGATGCCTGTCCGCCGAAGTTCTTTTTTTCGAACAAAGCGAAGTCTTTTTCTGCGGCGGGCTGTTCGCCGTACATGATCTGCGCGACGCGCTCCAGGTTGCCCTCCCGCTCCGCGATCTCCGCTTCGCGTTTGAGATTGTCCACTTTCTGGCGAAGCTGGTGCAATGTTTCGAACTTTATCTTTTCCGAATGCCACTTACTGGAAAGCTCGTCGTTCTGCTCCTTCAATAATGCCAGCTGCTTGTCTATCTCCTTGATGCGCTCCGTGGTTGCGCTCTTTTTCCCCTCTTGCGAGAGCGCCTGCTTTTCTATCTCCAAGCGCGTGATCTCACGGCGCGCCTTGTCGATCTCTTTCGGCAGGCTCTCCGACTCCAGCCGGCGCGCCGCGGCGGCCTCGTCGATCAGGTCCACGGCCTTGTCCGGCAAAAATCGGTCGGTGATGTAGCGTGCGGAAAGGTTGACGGCCTCCACGATCGCCTCGTCGCTGATGCGCATGCCGTGATGGATCTCGTATTTTTCCTTGAGCCCGCGCAGGATGGAAATAGAATCCTCGATGGATGGCTCCTCTACTATAATGGGCTGGAAGCGCCGCTCCAGCGCCGGATCCTTCTCTATATATTTCTGATATTCGCGGATGGTCGTCGCGCCGATCGCGTGAAGCTCGCCACGCGCGAGCGCCGGCTTAAGCAGATTGGACGCGTCAATGGCGCCTTCTGCAGCGCCGGCGCCCACGATCGTATGAATCTCGTCTATGAATAAGATGATGTTGCCTGACGCGTTCTTTACCTCTTTCATGAACGCCTTCAGGCGATCTTCGAACTCGCCGCGGAACTTTGTGCCGGCAATGAGCGAGCCCAGGTCCAACATCAATACCTGCTTGCCCTTAAGAAGCTCCGGCACGTCGCCCGAGGCGATACGCTGGGCAAGGCCTTCCACTATCGCGGTTTTCCCGACGCCCGGCTCGCCGATGAGGCACGGATTGTTCTTGGTGCGGCGAGAAAGCACCTGCATGAGGCGGCGCAATTCCTCCTCGCGCCCGATGACCGGGTCAAGCTCCCCCGCCTTCGCCTTATCGCTCAGATTGATGGCATATTTTTCCAATACCTGGAACTTGCTCTCCGGCGTTTCGTCGGTAACGCGCGTGGAACCGCGCAACTGTGCAAGCACCCGGAACGCGCCTTCGCGCCGCACGCCGAACTTTTCGAGCAGTGATTTTGCGGTACCGTTCACATCAAGCAGCGCGAGCAGAAGATGTTCGCAGGAAACGAACTCGTCCTTTTGCTGGGCAGCCACCTTGGCCGCCTGATCCAACACCTTCATCAATTCCTGTGAAAGATACAGCTGACCGAGCGACGAATTGCTGACGATGGGCGGAATGCGGTCCAGCTCCACCTCGATCTGCTCGTCGAGCTGTTCAAGATTCACTCCCGAGCGCTCCAATACCGGGATGACGAGTGACTGCTCGTCTTCAAGCAATGCGGCAAGCAGGTGGATCGATTTCAATTCGCCATGGTTCTTTTTGGCCGCGATCTCCTGCGCATTCTGCAGCGCCTCCTGTGCTTTTATGGTGAAACGATGAAAGTTTGGCATATGGTTTTTTATGATTTTGATCCCATTCTACCCCGCGCGTGATTAAATTTTCCTTAACTTATTATACGCCCCGCGCGGGAATATATAACAATTATAGCGGGGAAATAGCCATTGTCAATCTCGGGATGAGATTGCTAATGCAGCCGGGCCTGCCGGGGGCTATTGCCCCGCCGGACGCTCCGCAAGCGTCGCCCGAAGCGTGATCTCCTTGCCTGCACGGTTCACGACGAGCGTCACCGTATCGCCCACGCTGTATTCGTTGATGACATTCGCCAGGTCATGCGTGCTATCAAGCTTTTGCCCGTTCACCGATTCAATGATGTCACCCGCCTTGATGCCGGCTGTGGCGGCCGGAGAATTCGCCATCACCGCGGCGCCCTGGCCGCCGCTGTCTATCCACGCGCCGTACGCGATCGCAAGCTTCTGCTGCGCCGCGATGGCGGGAGTGACGTTCTCGTATCGCACGCCAAGATAGGGCGCCCGGATCGCCCCCGTCGCTTCAACCGACGCGATCGCCGACTTTGCCTCGTTGATCGGAATCGCAAATCCTATATTTTGCGCGTTGGACGCGACAGCGGTGTCTATGCCGATCACCTCGCCGCGCAGGTCGAGCAACGGCCCGCCGGAATTGCCGGGATTGATCGCCGCGTCGGTCTGGATGACGCCGGAAATGTTCTCCTGCGCACCGGTGTCCGGCGCGGTGGCGGTCACCGTGCGTCCAAGCCCGGAAACGACGCCGACGGAAACCGTGTTGGAGAACTGTCCGAGCGCATTGCCGATCGCAATGGCGGTCTGGCCGAGCTGGAGGCTGTCGGAATTGCCGAGCGTGACGGTGGGCAGATTTGTCGCATTGATCTTAAGCACTGCCAGATCCTGGCTGGGGTCGCGCGCCAAAACTTTTGCGGTATACGTGTTGCCGTCGTTCGTCAAAACCGAATACGATGCGGACGCGTTCGAAACCACATGCTTGTTCGTTAAGATCAATCCGTCCGGAGAAATGATGAATCCGCTTCCGCCGCCCACCTGTTGCAACTGGGTCTTGCCGGTGTTGCAGGGCACGGTGGTCGTCGCACTCCCGCCAAAACCGTCCCCGAAGAATTGCTGGAACTGCTGCGGCAGGTTGCTGAACGGGTCGTACGGGCAGTTCTCCACCACCGGCACGTTTTCGGAGATGGTGATGGAGACCACCGCCGGCGAGGCCTTCTTTACGGCGGCCATCACATCGCTCTCGTACTGGTCCACCGGCTGATAGGCGCCGGTTGACGAGGATTCCACTATAGGAGCCGCACCCAGGGGTACACCGTTACCGCCGCCCGCTGCGAACGGATGGATAAGGTCATTCCAAAACGTGCCAAGCGGGCTTGATCCGGTTGGCGCCGCCGTTGCCGCCTGCGCACCGGCAGCCGGGATCCTCCCCATGGCACCGATAATCAGGGCTATCACGATGAGCCCGATAAGAGCAATGCTTATCTTTCTTGTCCTGCTGTTCATGCTCGTATATATGATCACTATCTAATACGAAGATTTCTGAAAAAAAGTTTCACGGATGGCGCGCGGCTTCCGCTAGCCCAGCGCTCTCTTTATTATCTTCGCCGCGGCGGCCACCTCTCCCCCCGTCACCGTCTTCCCCAGACTGAATCTTATACTCGCGGCGGCGCGCTCTTTGGAATATCCGAGTGCCTGAATGACGTACGATGATTCTACCGCACGGGAGCGGCAGGCGGAGCCGGAGGATGCGGCAAGGCCGGCCCGATCAAAACGCGTGAGCAGGTCCTGGGCGGCGCGGCCGGGAAAATGAACATTCAAAATGTGCGGCGCTTTTGCATCCCCCATCGGGCCGTTGATCTCCGCCGCGGGGACGGCCGCCTTGATCCTTTTCCAAAGCTCGTCGCGCAGCGCGGCAATACGTTTGGATCGCGCACCGCGCGTGGCGGCAGCGAGCTGCGCGGCCTTTGCGAATCCAACGATGCCCGGGACGTTCTCGGTGCCGGAGCGCAGACCAAACTCCTGCCCGCCGCCGCTCATCTGCGAAGCAAGCGGAAATCCGCCGCTTTCGGAAAATGCCTTTTCGTCACGGCGGACGTACAGCGCGCCGACCCCTTTCGGCCCGTTCATCTTGTGGGCGGACAATGTCATCATATCCACGCCAAGCATTCCGACGTCACAATAGAGGTACGGGAATGACTGTGCGGCATCGGTATGAAAAAGCGGATATACGGGACCATCGGAAGCGCCGCCGCCGCGCGGCGAATTCTTTTTAAATTCGTCGATCATGAATTTTATCTCGCGGAGCGGTTGGATCGTTCCCACCTCGTTGTTCACATGCATAATAGAAACGATTGCCGTGCATTCGTTCAACGCATCTTTGAGCGCGACGATATCCACCACGCCCTCTTTATTGACCGGCAGCTTTATGACCTCGACGCCATAGCGTTCCAAAGACCTTCCCGTCTCAAGAACGGACTCATGCTCTATGGAAGAAATGATGACACGCGGGTGGGCGATGTCCGGATGCCGCATCTTATAGAGCTCTACCGCTCCGCGAAGCGCGAGATTGTTCGCTTCAGTGGCGCTGCCCGCAAAAATGATCTCGCGGAAATGCTTTGCGCCGATGAGCACGCCAAGCGCCTCACGGGCGGCGTCCACCGCGGCGATCGCCTCCTGGCCGAATGAGTGGAGGGACCCCGGATTTCCGAACGTACGCAAAAAATACAGCTTCATCGCGCGAAGGACGCGCGGGTCCGTGGGTGTGGACGCGGCATGATCAAGATAGATGCGGCGCATAGGAATATTTTACCACGGCTTTCATCAACGCCGCGCGGATCGCGGACGCACTATAACAGCGAAGGCGTTATCGCAAGGTTTGCGAATTCCACTTTCTCCACCCCGCCGGTCTTTTTGCTCGGCACCATCAAAAAATTCTGCTTGCGATACAGATCGTACAATTCCTTCGTAAGCTTCACGTCATTCACGCAATATTCCTTGAGTTCCTCCATTTTCCCCTCGCGATAAAGCGCGCCCGCTTCGGAACCGTGATGGGTCTTGCTAAGGCCGAGATTCGCCCCCGCGAGCCGGTCCAGGCTTATGCGCGAGCCGGTCGCCATCTCGATCTCCTCCAGCAGGTCCACGCGCTCCATCTCCCACAGGCGCGGCGCGTCCTTAAGCCGCTGGAAATACTGATTGAGCACGGGGATGTCATAGCGGTTCATGCTGAACCCGACGATACGGCGTGCGTCGCTGAACAGCTCCGCGAGCTTGTCCATCTCGTTCTCCTCGTAGCAGTAGTAACGATCCTCTATATATGAGTAGACGCCGACAACGGAGATTTTGAGCGCGGCGTAGTTATCCCAGCCGACGTCCGGGTCGGTGAAAAAGTTCTGTGTTTCAATGTCGAAAACAAGGGTGTCGAGTTTCATATGGTGAATTTCCAAATCCCAATATCCAAATACCAAATAATAGTCAAATCACAAAACTTAAATTACAAATTGGAATTTGGATATTGGGATTTGGTATTTTTACTCTCAGACGTGCCTATCCGCGACATTGGTGGCAGCGTAGCTGTCGGGCTTGATCTTTACCTCAAAATTATTTGCGCGGATCATGCCGACGATCTCGTTGATGACCGCCTTCGTCGGGCCGTTCATGCCGACGTCCGCATGGATCTCGAACTCAAAATCCGGGAGCGGATATTTCTTGAGTTCCGTAAGAAGCCCCTGCGCGACCTCGAGCGAGATCAGCGCTTCGCGGATCATCCGGTCACGAAGCGTGTGGAACTTGCCCAGTTCAAAGCGGCGGTAAAAGTAGCGGCCGCCGTTGCCGATGCGATGTACGACCACGGCATTCACAAAATCGGCGTTCTTGCTGGACAACAGCTGGGAGTCGGTGCCGATCGTCACCCTATACTTGCGCATCAGGTCAGAGCCCATGAACGCGATGATCTCCTGGACCACTTCCGGTACCGTCAGGCGTATTCCGAGCGAGCTGATGAAGGTATCTGGCATGTACCCAGAATATACGCCTTGCCGCCGTGCGAGTCAATGCGTATTTAGCTTTTTAATATCTTTTCAATGATCCTGATCGTTTCCTTTGGCCCGCTCGTCGGGATCGTCCGTACGCCGGTCTTCTTGGCCGCCGCGTCGTTGCCGCCCGGATAAAGCGCATCGCCGATGAAAACCATGTCCCTGATAGGAATGCGCAGATATTTCTCGATCTGACGGACTCCGTATGCCTTATCAATGCCCTGTTTTGTGATATCGATCGTCGTAAATCCGGCAGCATGAACTTCAAGCTCCGGAAGTTTTTTCTGCAACATGCCGGCGATCTTTAGTTTGAGCGGTGTATTTTTCTTGGTCCACTCCTCTTTTAAACGGACGCCTTTCTTCCCGAGCTTCGCAACGACATCCTGCCCGAGGAATGAATATGACATTTGAGATCCTCTGTCTTCGAGCGTTTTCCCGTAGATCTTTTTGGGAGGGACATACCCGACCTTCTTAAAGACATCCACGACCGCCTTCCTTACTTTTTGCTTCTCGTCTTTTGATAATGTATGGGCATAGACATTCTTCCATCCCTTATCATAGCGATAAAAGGCGGTGGCGGTGGTCGGAAAGATAAAAAGATTCTTTAACAATCCCCTTGGGCAATCAAGGCGCGAGATGAACTGCCTGCGGAACTGCCGGTATGTGCCTCCGCCGATCACGGCAACTTTTTTTTGGGCAAGCAGCGCGGAGAGCGTCCGGGACATATCCGGCTCAAGCGGTGATTTGGTCGGCGCGAGCGTGCCGTCGAGATCGAAGACGATCAGTGTTTTTTTTGAGAGCGATGGCATCCTCTCTATTATAACGAATCGCGCCTGGCTTTATTGCAAAATGCATAAATCCCGGACTGATGTTAAAATAAATCACGTAATGGCGAAGAAAAAGAAGAAGGGTAAAAAAGGGAACGGCGGGTCGAACTCCGGCGGCGATGGTAACGGCCGGGATGGCGGCGGCGGCAACCGCGGCGCACGTGGCGGCAACCGCGAACCGCGCCTCCACCCCGAAACCAAGAACAGCATCTGGGCGATCAGCTTCATCTGCGTGGCTGTGGTGCTCGTCCTTGCATGGTTCTCCATTGCGGGACCCGCGGGAGCGCTCATTTATCAAGGCCTCGACGCCCTGCTCGGCTGGGGTTATTTGATCCTCCCCGCGACCCTGCTTTTTGCCGCAGCGGTGTTCTTGCTTTCGCGGCAGAAGCGGATTCTCGCCACCACGCTCATCGGCTCAACGCTCCTTATATTATCGGTGCTCGGCCTGATCGAACTGCTCTCCCCCACGCATGGCGGCTGGCTTGGGCTCGTGTTCGGATCGCTTCGCATGCCGTTCGGCGTGATCGCCGCAACCACGATCGACATTTTTATCCTGATCATCTCCATCCTCGTGACCGCGAACGCGCCGATCAAAGTGGCCTGGCCGTGGGCCGAAGAAGATATGGAGGATGGGACGGACGACGATGCGACACCGCTTCTCGTGACCGGGACGGACGACGAAAAACCCGTGCCGCAAAAGATCGCCGAGGGGAAAGATGAAAAGAACGGCAAGGATAGAAAAGAGGCGGCCTCCGAAGACCTTGCCGTCGTGCACGCCAAGAACGGAGACGAACTCGGCGGCAGGACGAAGAAACCGGCGAAGGCTCCGGCTTTCACCAACTATGTTCCCCCGCCGCTCTCCCTCCTTAAATCCGACACATCAAAACCGACCACCGGCGATCTTCTTGCGCACGCAAACATCATCAAACGCACGCTCGATAGTTTCGGCATCCCCGTGGAAATGGGAGAGATCAATGTCGGCCCGGCGGTCACGCGTTATACGTTAAAGCCGGCGGAGGGCGTAAAGCTCTCGCGCATCACGGCGTTGAACGCCGACCTTGCGCTCTCGCTCGCGGCACACCCGATCCGCATCGAGGCGCCGATTCCGGGAAAGTCGCTCGTGGGCATTGAGGTGCCGAACAAGGCCGCCGCGCTCGTGCGCCTTGGCTCGCTCATGAACTATCCGGAGTTCATGCAATCCGGCCCGCTCGGTTTCGTGCTCGGCCGCGACGTCTCCGGCGAACCGATCTTTGCGAACATTGAAAAGATGCCGCACCTGCTCGTTGCCGGCGCCACCGGTTCCGGAAAATCGATCCTGGTACACTCGCTCATCACGTCACTCCTGTATAAAAATTCGCCGGCGACCCTGCGCCTGGCGCTCATCGACCCCAAGCGCGTGGAGCTTTCCATGTACGACGGCATCCCCCACCTTATCACGCCGGTCATCACGGAGAACAAGAAGGCGCTCGGCGTGCTTAAGTGGGCGATCCAGGAAATGGATCGGCGCTATGAAATTTTGCAACATGCCGGCAGCCGCGACATAAAAAGCTACAACGCAAAAAGCAAACCGGAAGATCAGCTGCCGTTCATCCTTATCGGCATCGACGAAATGGCCGATCTGATGAGCTCGTTTGGCCGTGAAGTTGAGGGTGCGATCGTCCGCCTTGCGCAAATGGCGCGCGCAACCGGCATCCACTTATTGCTTGCAACCCAGCGCCCATCGGTGGAGGTCATCACGGGGCTCATCAAAGCGAACATTCCCGCGCGCGTTGCGCTCCAGGTCGCTTCACAAATAGACTCGCGCACCATCCTGGACGGTGCCGGCGCGGAGAAATTGCTCGGCCATGGCGACTTGCTCTTCCTCTCTGCGGAACTTTCCAAGCCGAAGCGTATCCAAGGCTCGTACATCACGGAAGAGGAATTGAAGAGCGTCGTGGATTTCATAAAAGAAAATAATAAGCCGGTCGCCGTGCCGGAATCGGAAAGCGGCGGCGAAGAAAATATCGATAAGGCCGGACCCATCGTTCCCGCGGGGTTCGACCACTTCATCAATGCGAGCGGCGAAAGCGATGAAGAGGAAGATGATATGTTCGACGAAGCCGTCGCCGTCGTTGCCGAAGCCAAGAAAGCGTCCGCGTCATTGCTCCAGCGCCGCCTCAAGGTCGGCTACGCCCGCGCCGCGCGCCTGCTCGACCTCATGGAAGCTGCCGACCTCATCGGCCCCGGCGACGGCGCAAAGCCTCGCGACGTGAACATGGAGAAGATCGAGGAGCGGCTATCGTAAAAGCAAAGAGTCCTTGCATTCTTATTACGCCACGGTGTTGGACAAACAAAAAAGACCTGTTGCTAGGTCTTTTTTGTTTTGGTGGACTATTTTCTCATTGCGCTTTATTATCATCTTATATGCCTCCCAACGACCTCCCATTTGAGCAGTTTTTCGCAGAAAAGATAAAAGAACGGGGCGTATCGCTCAAGAAGCTGGCCGAGATGACCGGTATTTCCCCGTCGCACATCGAGAGCCTGTTACGCGGCGATTATGAGAATATGCCATCGGCGCCGTACTTTCACGGATACCTCACCCACCTCGGCGCCGTGCTCGATTTCGATGGCGAAGGGTGGTGGGAAAAATTAAAGAAAGAGGGGGTGATCAAAAATTCCGGCGAGCTTGATACGATGCCGCGGAACCGGTTCATCAAACAATCGCCGCCGAAATATCTCTGGGCGATCGGTGCGGGAATACTCGTGCTCATTTATCTCGCATTCCAGGCGCCGCGCATTTTCGGCAAACCGACGCTTGTGGTCACCGTTCCCGACGCCAATCCGTATGTGACCGCATCAAGCACCGCAACGCTCGCCGGCACCGTAAGCGGCGCCGATTCGCTCTACCTCGTCGGTGCGGACGGCGAGCAGGAGCAGATCATCATCGCCGCCGGCGGCTCATGGCAGAAGAGCGTGTTGCTTGGCATCGGCTCCAACTCGTTCGAGATATCGGCACAGAAATTCCTCGGTGGCAAAACGACCGTTACGGAACAGATATTCTACCAGCCGACAGGCAGCGGGGCGGCCTCGAGCTCGATAACTACCGGCTCAAGCACGACGAGCACTGCCCCCGGCACGGCGGGAAACAGCACACCTGCCGCCGCCTCAACCCCCGCGGGTACGCCGATCCATTAATCGTTTTTTAACCTTTCCTTAATATAAATTTAATGATGGCTCTGATATAATGAGGCATATGAAAACATCAAAAAAGACGGCGGGTGCGAAAGAAGAACAGAAACCACCCGTGACGGAGAAGCATAATGCGAGCAATAAAGAGGTGGATCAGCTCCTTTCGTCGCTCCAGGACAAATTCGGCGAAGGCGCGATCATGAAGCTCGGGGATATGACACACGTGAACGTTTCGGTCGTCCCGACGGGATCATTCTCGCTGGACCTCGCGCTCGGCGTCGGCGGATTGCCGCGCGGAAGGATAACCGAGATCTTCGGACCCGAGTCGTCCGGCAAGACCACGCTCGCGCTGAACGTCGTCGCCCAGGCGCAGAAGCAGGGCGGCAAGGCGGCATTTATAGACGCGGAGCACGCAATGGATCCGGAGTATGCCGCAAAGCTTGGCGTTAACGTGAACGAGCTTTTAATATCCCAACCGGACAGCGGCGAGGAAGCTTTGAACATATTGGAAAGTATCGTGCGGTCGGGGATCATCTCGGTCGTCGTCGTGGACTCCGTCGCGGCGCTCACGCCGCGCGCGGAGCTGGAAGGCGAGATGGGCGAACAGCACGTCGGCCGCCAGGCGCGCATGATGGGCCAGGCGCTCCGCAAGCTCACTGCGATTGCGGCGAACAGCGGAACGCTTATTATCTTCATCAATCAATTGCGCATGAAGATCGGCATCATGTTCGGCAATCCGGAAACCACGCCGGGCGGGCGGGCGCTCCCCTTCGCCGCGTCGGTGCGCATCGACATCCGCCGCATCGCGCAGGTCAAAAAAGGCGAGAATGTGGTCGGCAACCGCGTCAAAGCCAAGGTGGCCAAGAACAAAGTGGCGCCGCCGTTCAAATCCGCCGAATTCGACATCCTCTTCGGCGAAGGAATCTCGTATACCGGCGACGTTCTCAATGCTGCGGTCGCACACGGTGTCGTAAAGAAATCCGGTTCGAGCTTCAGTTATAATGGCGAACGCCTGGGGGTTGGATTCGAAAATTCCAAAGCGAAATTAAAAGAGGATAAAAAGCTGCTTGAGGAAATAAAAAAGAAGACCGCAGAGGCTTATAAAAGCGGTGACGGGACGGAAGGCGCAGGCAAGAGCGAAGAATAAAGCCTCTGTTTTTCGCTTATTTTAGAAACAGGACGTAGACGAAGTAGACCACTACCCCGAGCGCTGCAAGTGCCACCGCGCCGACGATCAATTTCGGTAAAAAGTCGCTCCCGGGACCGGCATCCGAAACCTCTTGTCCGACGACCGGGCGTTCGGGATTTCTTATGCCGCCGACAGGCAGCGGAGCGTCATCCGCTGTAGGGGTCTGAATGGCGCCACCGGCAGGCATCGGCGTGGCAAAAAAAGCCGGTGCCTTGAAGCTCTTCTCCGCTGAAAGACCGGGAACGGATATACTCTCGAAAGCGGGGGCGCCTCCCCCGCTTTGCATCATGGAAGCGATATCCGAACGCATCGTGCGGATCCTCACTTCGGAGGGCGGCGGCGGAGCGACGGTGGCAAAGGTCTTATCTTCCATATCTTTCATTCTATCATCCGGGCAACAAAAAAACACTTGGCGGGGCGCCCCGTAAGTATTTTTTATACCTCCATCTGTTTTAGCGACAACCCGATCTTGCCATTTTCCGCCTTGATGACCTTTGCGCGGACGCGGTCACCGAGATGGACGACGTCTTCCACCTGCTTTACGAATCCCTGTTTGAGCTCGGAAACGTGGATCATACCGTCATTGCCGCCGCCAAGATCGACGATCGCGCCAAACTCGAGGATCTTCACGATCGGACCTTCAACGATATCGCCGACTTTGTATTCTTTGGTCATCCCCACGATCTCCGCGACCGCGGCCTCCACTTTTTCAAGGTCGGTGCCGGAAACGAACACGCCGCCGTCCTCCTCGATGTCAATGCCGGCAAGGTCATATTTTTCAATAAGACCGTTGATCATCTTGCCGCCGGGACCGATGACGGTACCGATCTTCGCCGGGTCGATCTTGAACTGCCGGATCTTCGGAACGAACGGCGAGATCGCCGTGCGCGGCGCAGGAAGCGTCGCTACGATCGTTTTCAAAATATGCAACCGCGCATCGCGCGCTTGCGCGAACGCCTTTTCGAGCAGCTCGATCGTAAGGCCGTCCACCTTGACGTCCATCTGCATGCCGGTCACGCCGTCCGCCGTGCCCGCAACCTTCAGGTCCATATCTCCATGATGATCTTCCGGCCCCTGGATATCGGTCAGCACTTTATAGTTGTTCACATCCGAGTGCCCGTCCGGCGTAGTGCCCATCATGAGCCCCATCGCGATGCCCGCCGCCGGTTTCTTGAGCGGCACGCCGGCATCCATGAGCGAGAGCGCCGCCGCGCAGACCGTGGCCTGCGACGATGAACCGTTGGATGACATGATCTCCGAAACAACACGGATCGTGTACGGGAATTCCTCCTTGCTCGGGATCAGGCGTTCCAACGATTTGCGCGCCAGGTTGCCATGGCCGATCTCGCGGCGCCCGGGGCCGCGGAACGAACCAACCTCACCCACCGAAAACGGCGGAAAGTTGTAGTGCAGCATGAAACGTCGCTTGCCAGTGGTCTCCATCGTTTCGATCATCTGCTCGGCACCGGGCGCCGCGAGCGTCGTCACGGCGAGCGCCTGCGTGTTGCCGCGCACAAAGAGCGCGGAGCCGTGTGTGCGCGAGAACAATCCCACTTCGGCATCGAGCGCGCGGACTTCGTCCAGTTTGCGCCCGTCCGGACGCTGCTCTTTTTCCAAAATATTCTTATGGACGAGGTCGTTCACCATTTCGTCAAAAAGGTATTCCACCGCCTTCCAGTTTATCTTCTCTTTTGTTGCGCCGAACTTTTCTTTAAGGTGCAGATTGAGCTCGTGGTTCAGCGCGCCGACCGCGGTCGTGTGCTCAACCTTGGTAGGCTTGTAGATCGCTCCCTCCAATTTGTCGGCCAGGAACGCGTTGATCTCCGCCTTGATGTCCGCATCCGGCTCGGCGAGCGCAACCTCCGCTTTCGGCTTACCGATCTCTTTCCGGATCTGCTCCTGGAATGCGATCAGCTTGTTGATCTCTCCCTGCGCAAGCTTGAATCCCGCGACAACATCTTTTTCCTGCGCATCCAAACCGCCGAGCTCGATCATATTGATGCGATCCCTGGAACCGGAGACGAATGCGTCAAAGACCGGCAGGTTCGGCTCGGCAACGGCGCTGTTGTCCGGATTCACGACGAACTGCTTGTCGCTCGCCCGCTGCGCGACGCGCACGCCCGCCACCGGGCCGTTCCACGGGATATCGGAGATGAAGAGCGCGGTTGAGACGCCAAGCAATCCCACGAATTCCGGATCGTTCTGCTCATCGATCTGCAACACGGTGACGACCACCTGGATCTCGCGGCGCATCTTGTCGTTGAAAAGCGGGCGGATGGTACGGTCCACCAAGCGGCCGGCCAAAATGGCCTCTTCGGACGAGCGGCCTTCACGCCGTACGTAGCGGCTGCCAATGATCTTTCCCGCAGCATAAAACTTCTCTTCGTAATCCACCTTAAGGGGCAGATAATCTATGTCACTGTCCTTACGCGCCATGACAGCGGTCGCAAGCACGACGGTCTCGCCATACTTTGCAAGCACCGCGGCGTTTGCCTGCTCTGCCAGTGCGGAAACCTCTATCGTCAACGTCTTTCCTGCGATCTCAACGGAAAACTGCTTTTTTTGTAACATGTAATTTTGAACCGCGAACCCAGAGAGTCCTGTCATCCTGAGCTTTGGGAAAGATCGCTTTCGGCGATTTTATCCATACGATCAGCCTCTTAGGCCGCAGATCTCGCACAAAGCTCGGAATGACATCCCTTTTATCGCGCTTCGGTTGGTTAATTTATTTTTTGATGATTTTATTATTGCGGCCCCCGCTTATTCCTTGCCGCATACCTCGGCTTCATGATCGCCCGCGGGACGGTCTCTATATTTATGAACTCGTCCGCGGCCTCCACTATTTTTGATGATGCGCTCCGCCTGAACGCGGCGACCTCGACCACTCGCCCGCCTCCCCATTTTACATAGTTGATCAGCGGAATATAATCCCCGTCCCCGGTCACCAGGATGATCACGTCCAGGAACGGCATCATGCGGATGACGTCCACCGTGAGCCCGACATCCCAGTCGCCTTTTTTCATGCCACCGGCGTAAATTTGCAGATCTTTCATCCGCAACTCGAGTCCTGCTTTTTCAAGCGCTTCAAAAAAACTGGACTCCGAAGAGGCGCTGTTGCTGCCGTCGCCGTTCGGCGTCGGAGATCCCGGCGCGAGCGAGACCGCTGCAGCCTGATCTTTTTCCGCCATGCGCATGTGCCCGCGCGGCTGCTGCGGCTCCACGCCCTCGCTCCGCACCACATACGCCATCGCGCGGATGAGCTGGCGCCCGCCGACGAGGTGTTTGATGAGTTCCGCGTAATTCACCCGCCCCTGATAAAGATTTTTTGCTGAGTGATAAAGATTCGACACATCAACAAAAATCCCAACCCGCTGGTTGGAATAATTTGTTCCCGGCTTCATTATTTTTTAAGGTCGAGCTTTTTGATGAGTTTTTCGTACAGAGAAGGCTCGTGCTTCTTCATGTACGCGAGGAGTTTCCTGCGCTTGGATACCATCTTCAAAAGGCCGCGGCGGGAATGGTTGTCCTTCGGATTTTTCTTAAGATGCGCCGCCAATTCTTCGATCTGGCGCGAGGTCATCGCGATCTGCACCTGGGCGGAGCCGGTGTCTTTTTCGTGCGTCTTATTCTCGCCCACGATGCGGGCTTTTACTCGTTTAGTAAGCATTATTGGTTATGATACATCAATATGAGAAAATTAGCAAGAGCAAAAGAAAAATCGCCACCTTTCTATAGTGGCGACTGTCGGGCAAAACGCCCCGTCCTAATTTTTGAGCATGATCGCGCGGCAGATGTTCTCCACCCGGAGTTCCATGCCGTCAAAATCCAGAACCCACGCAACCACTTGCGCGATCAGCTTGCCGATGGACTTCCGCTCTTTTTTCATTCCGGCACCCCACTCCTGAGTTTATTATACTTCATTTTCACCACATCAGTCAACTATCCGTTTTGCGACAGATAAGCGTATAATGAAAATATGCCGGAAAAAGAAAGACCACGGACAGAGATCGAGCGCCTGCTCCAGGACTATTTGAACTATCTGGAGATAGAGAAAAACCGGTCGCCGCGGACGAGCGAGAATTACAAGCATTACTTGAATGAGTTTCTCAAATCCACAAAAGTGTCTTCCCCTGCCGGGATCACAGACGGCGTGGTGCGCGAGTTCCGCGTGGCGCTCGCCCGGCGCGAAGGCCTTAAGCGCGTGACACAGGGATATTACGCGATCGCCCTGCGCAATTTTTTGAAATATCTGGCGAAGCGCGACATCAAAACGCTGTCGGCGGAAAAGATAGAACTGCCGAAAGTGCCGGGGCGGCAGATCGACACGCTGGAATATGGCGACCTTGAACGCCTGCTCGCCGCGCCGAAGGGCGACTCGCTCCGCGACCTGCGCGACAAGGCTGTTTTAGAAATGTTCTTCTCCACCGGCCTGCGGCTGGCCGAGCTCTGCGCTTTGGGGCGCGGGATCGATCTCAAGCGCGGCGAACTTTCCGTACGCGGCAAGGGCGACAAACTGCGCGTCGTCTTCGTTTCCGACAGCGCGCGCGATGCAGTGCAGCGCTATCTCGCCGCGCGCGCGCGCGCCGGCGGCGCGGGCGACGCCGAGGACAAATTATTCGTCAGCCTCGACCGGCTGGGCCGCGTGATCGGCCCCATTACCCCGCGCGCCGTCCAACGCCTCGTCGCCGCCCGCGCCACGCAGGCCGGCATTCCCAATCACATCCACGCGCACCTTCTGCGCCACAGCTTCGCCACCGATCTATTAGTAAATGGAGCCGACCTCCGCTCCGTGCAAGAGCTCCTCGGCCACGCGAACATCTCCACCACGCAGGTCTATACGCATCTCACCAACAACCAGCTGCGCGACGTACATAAAGCATTCCACGGAGCGCGGAGAAAGGAGGGGTGATCTTCTGCTTTGCGGTGCCCGGGAGAGGACTTGAACCTCCACGCCTTTCGGCATCAGCTCCTAAAGCTGACGTGTATGCCATTTCACCACCCGGGCAATAGAGCATTGCCGTAAAACAATCCTATATCGTTTCTTTGATTTTCAAAAGATTATCCTTTTCCTCCAGTTTCTTCTTCATGGCTCCTAGCCCATCAACCGTTTCCAGCGCCTGCTTCTGAAAGTCGGCGACGGCAATAGTGTCGGCTGCGGCGCTTTTGGCCGCATCATCAAAGAACGCGGCAACGATCTCCGCTCTTTCATTTTCCGGGAACGAGTTCAAATGGGCGACCAAAAAATCCTTTGCTGCCTGCTCATCGCCGCCATCGGCAACTTTCAAAAACTCATCGTAAATATTTTCTGGCGATATATCTGCCATATGTATTTATTTTAGTTTACTTTCAATACCCTTGGATAACATCAGGCGGAATATGGTCGCCCAGAAGCCCGTACGCTTCTTCCCAAGCACGCGCTCCGCATATTCCGCGCCAAACTGCGACTTGGCAGCAGTAATATCATACCCGGGATCGTTCTCGTGCATTTCATTATATTTCTCCCATTCGCGCTGAGCCGTGGCAAGATCCCGCGGGCGTTTCGCCAGTTCGTTGATCTGGGCGAATGAAGCGTCAGGCTGCGGCTCTCTCTCTCGCTTAAGATTTGCAATGAGGACTTCCTTGGTGGCTTCATCCTCGAACAGTTTCGTGCTTAACGCACCGCCAATATTGTTCAAATTCCAATTTACAAGACCAAGCCGGTTCTTTATATCTTCGCGCGAGTCGATTTCCTCTCCTTGCCGCATAAGCTCCCCATAGCCAGTGAAAGTTTTTTTAAATGCGCCCATCTTGCTTTTAATAAGATCTTCGAGCGCATACGGATCTCCCGCTTCCCGCGCCATAAGCGCCCGGGCATATTCCTGTTCGGTAAATCCCTGCTCCTTTGCTATCGCGGCAATGCGCTCATTGCCGCGCCCGATCGATGCTTCCGCCGCCGTCAACCCTAAAAACCTGCCTTCCAGATCGGCAAACCCCCCGGGGTCGGTGATAGCTATCTCATCCATACGTTTTATCACCGCTTTCCGGATCGCATCCATTCCCGCAACCTGCGCTATATCCCTCATTTGAGGCGAAGCGGCGATGATGCCATCGATATTTTTTTCCAGCCGCTCGCTCACATTCTTCGCCCTCTCCTTGACCTCTAAAAATGATTTTCTCTTTTCGCTCAGAGTCCGGAAATCCTCCGCCTCTAACTTTCCCGCAAGCAGCTTTGCCGCAAGGACCTGGTCTTCATCATTCCCGTTTTCTAAGTATTTCGAAAAAAGCGCATTGTCCCTGGGATGGGCCAATATCTCGTCCAGCCCCGGACCTTGGGGCTCATTTGCCTCGCGATCCTTCCTCTCCATTTCCCGCTGCTGTTGCCCAAACTGTTCAATGGCAGGCATGTGTTTATTATTTATATTAAAACAAAAACCTGCACAAAATGCAATGTCCGCGGGCGGTGAAAAGTTGACAATGCTTTTATAAAATGCTATTATTGCAAGCGGTATAGGTTGGCATTGTGCCGATCTTTTGACATTCAACGCCAACAAACCAATAAGGAGGATATCGTGACGGAATCGCGCACGCATCTTGATGAAAATGCATCGCGGCCGAACATGGCCGACTTCGACAGGGTTCGTGCCATCCTTACCGGCACGGTCCTTACGCTCTCAACCATCATTTCGGTGGGAATATGGATCGCCACCGACTTAGTATCGCTCGCTGCCGCGATCTTCGTGCTATCGTTTGGAGGTTTTCTTATCCAGGCGATCGCACGCATTGATCCGGAGAGGAATGAAGTGGCTATTCCAATCGTCGGCGAAAAATTCGTAAGCCGGCTCATTGGGCCAGGATGGATATTCATCCCGCTCCGCGGATTTTTCTTCCTGGATTTCATGATATTGACCGGCTTGAATCTGTCCAACAGGTCAAAATCGGTCATCATCCTCCCGGATGATAAAGAGATCGAAGAAGAGATCGCGTTCTATTTCGTGATCGATCCGTACAACCCCATCCCCTTCATCAATATGGGACAGACATTGGAAGCGCGCCTCGTGGAACTGGACAAACGACTCGACGAACAGGCCGGACAACGATTGCGCCAATGGCTGTGCTCAAAGAAAGAAGGCCCCCAAACGCTGGATCAAGCCCGAGAGATGAGGGATGAAGAAATACTCGCTATCCTGGAAAAGATAAAAAGTGATGACGTGACGAGGCTTCACCCCAAGCTCACCAATGCCGAGATCATCGGCATTTATAAGAACCACCCATGGCTGCATGTGGAAACCGAGGTGAGAAAAGAATTTAGCCGACTCACCGAGTCCGAAAAGGCCGGGCTCATGAAGAGCGCCGAAGGTCTTCTCAACCAAATAAACGACCTCAGAAATGGGAAAGGGCAGGTTCGTATTGTCGCGCTTGGGATCATCGTCACCCGATTCGGCATCGGCGATATCGAGCCGACCGAAGAGACGAGGGCAGGGATGCTAAGCGTAGGCAAAGCTGACTGGGACGCTCAGGCGCAGGCAAAAACCGCGCAAAGCGTCGCGGCCGAGGCAGCGCTTTATGCTAAGGCATCGCCGATCCCAATTGATGCCGTTAAAACAACGCTCATCCGCCGCCAGATCGTGAAGGAAGATATCAAGGTCAATGAGGTGAGGCTTTCACCGAACGTGACCGATACGATCACGGCCCTCGGCACGCAGCTCATGAACAAACTGTTCGCCAATGCAGGCGGCGGAAAGGATAGTGGCAATGGCTCCAACAACCCCGGCGCCGGCACCGCAAACAGTCCGGCCAACCCGTAACGGCACGTCGGATCCGCGGAAGCTCCTCCTGCTCCTGTTTTTTGGGATCGTTGGGAATCTGTTCCTGATCGCCATCGTGCAGATCGTGCACCGCATGGAAGCTTCCGCCAGATCAGCCTCCGCAACCAACAACGTGTCGCAGTCCGCTGCGGCACCGACCCCCACGCTCCCCTGCCAAGACGCATGGCAACGCGAAGCGCAGGGACTTGGCGACCATCGGGATCAAACCATCGATCATTTCGATGTCGGACCGACTCCGGCAGGATGTTTCGAAGAATGGATCTATGTCCCAAGCAACTGGAGCCGGTGGGGGAAGACGTTTTTCCCCGGCGGTCCCGATTGTCAAGTATGGTTCTGGTTCTTTGGAAGTGAACGACCGATCGGTCCCTACAGCCCGAATGACCTGCCGGATTTTCCGGTAGGACCACCGACCAAGTGGCGCATTTCAACGAACTGCACCATTCGGTATTTTCGGACAGCATAACAGCACCTTGCACCACTTTACTCCCCGTGCCATTACGGCCCGGGGAGTTTTTCTATCCAAACCCAAAAAACCGAGCGCCATTTTTGACAATTCATATAATATATGTTATATTCTTCCTGGTCGCACAAATGTGCAAAAAATTTAATACGCACCTTGGAGGGTGTATGTTTGAAACCATTGAGACGGAGAGTTCGAACAAAATCGCACTGTGGATCATTGGCGGCATTGTCGCCAGCGTTGCGGGAATCGCTATGGTCGCCTGGCTTGGGCCGCTATGGCTGATTCCTCTTTTCATCCTCGCCGGAGCGGCAGCGCTCTGGCAATATCAGCAAGAATGGGTGAGGGTCGCGCTGATTTATGCGTGTATCTTGTCCATTGTGATCGTCGGCGCGTACGACGTTCGCGGCTGGCTCAACCAAAAAGCCGAGGCTGATGCAGCAGCGGCGGCGGCGGACCTTGCCGCAAAGAACGCCAAAATTCCAAAACCGCCGGCGGGCACGCCCATGACGCCGCCAAGCACGACACCGCCAGCCACAACCGATCAAAAAGAAAAAGAGCTGGCCGATACGAAAGCCGAGCTGGAAAAGATGAAAGCTGATATTGCAGAACTGCGGGCAGAAAAAACCGCAGAAGACGGCGGAACAAAAGACAGCGGAAAAACCACACCGCAACCGGCAGAAGCATCGCTCCCCCGCGGAGAGCTGGGAGGCATATTGCCTGAAGGCGTCGCACCCGGAGAAGAAGGCTCGCTCCCGGTCGAAGCGGATCACTGCTGGTACTCCCATATCCATGAAATGACCTGCAAATTCTTTATCATGAACAAAGATACGCAGTATCATACGATGGACGTGATGGATTCACAGGGATCAACGTATGGCAACGGTGAGAGCAATCACTTTGACGTATGGAGATTTGGTGGATCAATCCGATTTGCGGGGACCGACGTCGATGAACGGGCCGTACTCGTCCATAACGTAAAGAACGACATTCTCGCCACATTCGCAGAGCCGGTCGGCGGAGTGACGGATGTTTCCTTCATCCTTAATGTTTCAGGTATGGATGCCAAGAATCATCCGTTCACGTTTTCCAGAATCCCGGTAAAGAATATTTACCAATGACACAACGTGCACTCCCCGGCGGCCTAACGGCTGTCGGGGAATTTTCTTAATATATACAAAGATCCAAAAAGCCCCCAACGGGGGCTTTTTGGATCTTCTAAAATCGATGTTTCTCCTAGCAAGAGGTGATGGTTCCTGCGTTCAGGAAGTTTCCTACGATGAGCGGAATGGCACGTGCCAAGAGCGCGACGCCGATAGCGATTGCTGCATAGAGCAATGTATTTCCGGCGCTCTTTACCTTCTCCGGCTCACCGGCCGCGGTAAGATACTTGAATGCCGCGATAATGACGAAGATGACTGCAAGCACGACAAGGAAGTAAAACGCCCACATAAACACCGTGCAGAGCATACTAAGAATATCGTTCAAGCTGCCGACACTCGCGCTGGGAACTCCGGTCGCTCCTTGATAATTTACGGTGTTGTCGGCAAACGCCAACGTCGGCAATGCCAGCGCAAGAATCGAAGGGCTGAATTCCTTTACGAAATTGATTATTTTCTTCATATTCAATGAGTTTTTAGAGGATGTTTCGACCTTTCTGGGTTACTTAAGAATGTTAGCATACAAGGATATGGGCATCAAACCTGCCTAACCGCTCTGTCCGCCAAGGATGGAGCAGTGCGGGGTAAGCGATGTCTGTCCGGAAGCTCCGCCGGCGAGGCCCTCTATAATAGTGGGGAATCCGACCGCAAGGAGGGAAACTGCGACACCAACCGCTGCGTATGTCAAAGTGCGCCGTGCTTTTGTTGTCTTCTCGGTGTCATCACCCGCGGTAACATACAAAAACGATGCATATACGACCATAATAACCGTGATGATCATTACGGTGTAAAAAAAGTAGACGGTGAACGTGCACATGAGATCAAGAACCCCTTGTGGGGTCGTTATGGGAGAGGGCGGAAGGCTAGCGGCGTATGCCGTAAAAACCCAGCCCGTCAATATGAGCGTGGCGAACGAGAACAGTGTAGTTAATGAGAATCGGTTCATTGGAGATAATTATATTATTTTTTCGACCCAGACAATTAATTGGTTGTGACCGTCCCTGACCCTCCCGTGCCTCCAAGAAGGGCGCACATCGGGGTCAATCCTTGTCCTTGGGGGCTTTGATACCCGACCGCCGTTCCCACGATGACGGGGAACATCACCGCACATAAGACGACCACGATCCCTACCGCGGCGTACGTCAACAGCTGACGGGCCTTCGTTGTTTTATCAGGCTCGCCTCCCGACGTTACGTAATAGAATGCCGCAACGACCACCATGATGACGCTCACGATGATCACCGTCCAGATGAAGTATGCGGCAAAAAGGCACATCATATCAAAAACCCCCTGAAGGTTATTTACCGGGTTCGGTATCGCGCTTGTCTGTGCGTATGCGATCATGGTTATGCTGATGATCCCGAGACGAATGTCCGGATAATACTGACGATGCCTCCGGCCAGGAGCGCGACAACGAGCCCGATCGCCGCGTACATAATGGTTTTCCTTGCCCGTGACACCTTCTCTGGATCGCCCGCCGAGGTCATGAATTGAAATGCCCCGATAAGCACCATAATGACAGCGAGTGGCGAGGCAATATCCCAGAACAGAAACGCTGCAACGGCGGTGGATACGCTCGTAAAGGTCTCGGTGCCGCCCAAAGGATCGGTCAATTTTATATTTTGCGTCTGGCCATCCGCCAACGCAATGCGGGAAGCCGCCAACAAAGAGACAAAAACGACGGCTGCCGCCCCGATCCCCTTAAACGCCTTCTTCATAATATCCATTATAGCAGACTTGCTCATAGCGTTGCGGGTCCGCCGCAAAAACTGAGGGGAAAGCTCTCTCCGGGATATTGGTCCGATACGCCGATGGGCACCCCTTCGGTCACGGTCAGTTTGCAGGCGTCCTGTTGTGAAATGCCAAGCTTGCTTAAGAATGCGCTCTCCGCAGCTTGCCGGGCAGCGTTGAGCGGGGTGGAAAGCAGTGCGATAGAGAAACTGCTGTCGGGAACGTAATAGCTGATGGCATAGTCGCCGGTGTTCGTAAGGATCACCGCCTCTTTATCCTGAGTGATGGCCTGCGCGGTCAGATAAAAATTATTCATTGTTACGCTGCCCTGGCTGGTGCCAAGGACAATACTGGTGCTGGTCGGTGCCGGAGGCACGACGATGGGCGTGCCGGTCGATGCCGGAGGCAGCGTCCCGGTTCCCATGCCGGTGCCCGGCGTTCCCGGAGCATTTCTCTGCAATAAAAAGAATACGACGAATGCGATCGCGACAACGATGATCATGGCGCCGATGACGATAACTTTTTTATTCATTGTCTTTTTTATATTGTATACCTTATTTATACCCCGCATTTCTGTCTGGTGCTCGGCCCCCACTGAGCCCAATTCGTCCCGTTTTTAGACATGGCGCATGCCTGCTGAATGTTCGTCGAAGGGTTTTCGGCTGCCGCGACGCATTGGTTATAAAGATTCATATTTTTGATCGCGGTGTGCGGGTTGCTCCCGGTATAAGGATTCGTAAAAGCAGCGGGACAATTCAAACAGCCCGACGAACCCGGGGTGCAATTATAAGGGATCGTATTCGCCGAAAGATTGATCTGAAAAAGCCCCACCGAAGCCGGCAATGGCTTCCCGTTCGGTCCGACAGTGTTGGAGAGGTCGCCTCCCGCGGCGACGTTATTGCTGCTTTCCGTCATACAGACCCCTCCGGCAATGGCGGCGTTGCTTCCCATGCAGGTATTTTGAAGGCTCGCGACGCTGCACGGACCCGACGCCGGCGCGGTGCAAACCCCTCCGCCGCTGCTACCACCGATACCAACGCCGCCACCGCTACCTCCACCTCCGGGCCCGGATCCGGGTATCGTTATGCCCGAAAGGTCCACCGGCGTGAGCGCAGGCAAGTTAAGGTTGAGAAGCTGCGGATTGACGACGCTTAATATGAAATATGCCCCGACAAGCAACAGGAGCCCAAGCAAGGCTGCTTCGATCCATTCCTTCGCATCGCCCTGTCCCGAGGGATTCCCGACGGAAGCCATATATTTTACCCCTCCATAGACGATGACCCCGAATGCAAGGACCCCCCCGATCATCAATGCGAATTGATAGAAATTTGCGACGAAGGCGCCGGGGCCGCCGTTCACCGTTGCGGCAACGACGGTTCCCGGAACGCTCGTGCTGATCGTTATTTGGGTTTGCGCAAGAACGGCCGGAGCGGCCGCCATGCCCGCAAGCGACATAAGAAATCCAAAAAGAATGCCTGAGGAAATAATGTTCTTGTTCCTTCCTGATGTGTTCATGATAGTACCTGGCATGTTCCGGAATTGCCGTTAAAACTCCCGACCGAGGTCACATTAAGGACCGCAAGGACGGTATTGACGATGAGGTAGGCGCAGAGGACGATGATGATCCCGATAACCGTTCCTAAAAGGATCTTCTTTCCGCTCTCGAGCGTTCCGGGATTCGCGCCGGAGAACATGATCAGGATGCCGCCCCACACGACGCCTATCGGCGCGATGATGAATATCGCGATAGACATAATGAGATAGATGACGTTAAGAAACGTGCCGATAAGGTCGCAGAGATTGTTGCACGTGTCCGGCGAGCCTATCTGCGTGGCGCCCGGAATATAATTTCCCGTACACCAGACGATCGGCCCCCAAAATCCGGCCGGCCACAAAGAGGGGACCTTATACGAATTATTGACCGAGGCGAATGAAACGAGGGGGAGCGCGATCGAAGACCCGACAAGAATAACCAGCACTATCTTTGCAAGGGTCTTTTTTATGTTCATGGATGAATAGTGTGGCGGATGCCTTATTGGCTCCCTGCCGCGTTTATCGCGCTCTGCGCCTGGGAAAGCGCCGTGGTGGAATCGGCGGCGCCGTTCAGGACATTTTGGATGGCGGTGTTCATGAGCGAATCGATCTGCTCGCTGTTCGATTCATGCCATGACTTGGCGGTGAGCGCCTGCGCGGCAAAGACCGACATCACGGGATTCGTCGCGTCCGCCGCGATCGCGGAGCGCAACGCCGGCGGCGCACCGGCATCCTTCGTATATATGTTCTCATCCGCTGCGGACGTCGTCAAATTAATGATGAAATTCCACGCGCCGGCGACCTGGGTGCTGTCCTTTGAGACCGCGAGTCCGTTGTACTTTGCATAGTTTACCGCCACCGTCGCGTTCGCCGGCTGGGGCATCGCCGCAACGCCGTAGTTGAGGAACGGCGCTTTCGCCTTTATCTGCGCAAGCGCGGAGGCGTAATCAAAGATGGCCGCCGTCTTTCCCTGCGTGAAACTGTCGAGCGCCGTTCCCATGCCATCATTCCATGTATAGTCCGATCCGCCGGCGTTTGAGAACTGTAAATAATAATTGAACGCATTGAGTCCGGAATTATCATTGTTATTAGCGCCGGACGCGAACGTTACGGATGAACCGTCGGCGGACGTCATTTGCGTACCATTCTGCATCATTAAAAGAAAAATAATATCGGGCGCGTTCGGGATGCTCGTCTCGGAACCGCCGAGCGCGAGCGCCGCCTGCGTGATCTGGCCCTGCGCGTTCACCTGGCGCAGCGCGGGCAGGTCCGCCTGCAGGCCTTCCCATGTCGTCGGCAGCGTCGCAATGCCGGCGGTATTGAAGAGATCCTTATTATAGATCATCGCAAGCGTATCGATGGAAAGCGGAAGCGCATAGATATTCCCGCCGGATACGAAATCCTGCGCAACGACGTCCGGGAAGTCGTTTTGCAGCGTGACCTGGCTGAACGTTGTCGCGAGCGTTGCGGGGACCGGTGCGAGCAGATTCACCCACTGCGACAGATCGCGGTTGCTGACCTCGAATATGTCCGGCCCGGTGCCTGCGGCGAGCGCGGCGAGCAACTTCGTCCGGTATTGCGCCGGATCGATCTGCACGTAGCTGATCTTTGATTGCGTCCCCGAACCCGGCCCGGTGTATTTACTTATGAGATCGTTGAACGCCCTGCTGTCATCCGTCCCCCAAATAGTGAGAGTAACCGCGCCTTGCCCGGCCGGCGTCGATCGAATGTTCAAAAAGAACACAACGGCACCGATAAGCACCAAAAACACGGCCCCGCCAATGATGATGATCTGTTTTTGAGTGAAGTTGGTTGGCATTTAAATGACCACGGTTCCCGCTACACGATCGCCGCTCTTGAGGTTCATGATATGCACCCCCTGCGCGGAACGCCCGGTCTTGCGGACCGTCGAAAGTTCCGTACGGATCATCTGGCCTTTCGCAGAGAGCGCGAAGATCTCTTTTTCTTCCGTGACCACGTGCGCGGATATCACCAAGCCCGTCTTCGGCGTCACCTCGGCGGTCTTGATGCCCGACCCGCCGCGGCTCTGCACTTTGTATTCCTTGAGCGCGGTCTGCTTGGCGAAGCCGTTCTCCATGACCACGAGCAGCATCGCATCGTCTCCTTTTATTATATCAAAGCCGGCCACTTCATCGTTCTGTTTCTTCAATTTGATGGCACGCACACCGGCTGCGGTGCGGCCCATCGGGCGCACCTGCTTCTCGTCAAACCGGATGGACTGGCCTTGCCGTGTCGCGAGTACCACCTGCTCGGTACCGCTCGTAAGCTTTGCCCACTTGAGACGATCCCCTTTCTTGAGCGAAAGCGCGATGATCCCGGTGCGGCGAATATTCTCAAAATCCGCGAGTGGCGTTTTTTTGATGACTCCCTGCTTGGTGACCATCATTAAATATTTCTTGACTGCTTTGCCTTCGTTGCTGCCGCCCGTCTTCGTGGAATAGTTAACGATCGCGCTCACATTCTCGTCGGCCGGCAGTTCCAGGAAATTCTGGATGGCCTTACCTTTTGACGTACGCGTAGCCTGCGGGATCTCGTAGACCTTGGTCTGGAACACGCGGCCGCGATCGGTGAAAAATAAAACGTTGTCGTGCGTGTTCGCACTGAAGAAGTGGGAAAGGAAATCCTCGTCGGCAACTTCGGAACCGATCAGACCCTTGCCGCCGCGGCGCTGGACCTTGAATGTGCTCGGCGGCAGGCGCTTGATGTAGCCCCCGCCGGAGACCGTGACGATCGCCTCCTCCTCCGGGATCAGGTCCTCATCGCTCACGGATTCCACCGCGCGCACGACCACCTTCGTGCGCCGCTCATCGCCGTATCTTTCTTTGAGCTCGGCCACTTCATCCTTAATGATCTTCAAAATCCGCGCCGGGCTCTTTAATATCAATTTCAGTTCCGCGATGAGCGCGTGCTTTTCCTTGAGCTCGGCTTCGATCTTAAGCCGCTCGAGCGCCGCGAGCGTCTGCAGCCGCATTTCCAAAATCGCCGTCGCCTGCAGGTCGCTCAACTTGAACAACTTCATCAGGTTCGTGTGCGCGACCTCCTTATCCTCTGACTTTCTGATCGTAGCGATCACACGGTCAATTGCATCGAGCGCGATCATGAGGCCTTCCAGAATATGCGCGCGTTCCTCCGCCTTACGAAGGTCGAACTTGGTGCGGCGGGTAACGATCTCTTTCCGGTGCTTGATGTATTCCACAAGGACATCGCGGAGCGTGAGGAGCTGCGGCGTAAGGTCCGGCATCAACGCGATCATGTTCATATTAAAGTTGCGCTCAAGGTCAGTGTGCTTATAGAGCCAGTTCAGCACCTTCTGCGGCGCGACATCGTTCTTGAGTTCAATCACGATCCGCATGCCTTCGCGGTCGGATTCGTCACGCAAGTCGCGGATGCCCTCGATCTTTTTTTCCGTCGCGAGCTCGGCGATCGTCTTGATAAGCTCTGCCTTGTTGACCATGTACGGGATCTCGGTAATGACGATGTCGAACTGCCGGCTGTTTTTCTTTTCCACGATCTCCGCCTTCGCACGGGCGAGTATCGCACCGCGCCCGGAAACATATGCCTCCTTGATGGCCTTCGCGTCGTAGATGATGCCGCCGGTCGGAAAATCCGGACCCTTGATGAACTGCAGCAGATCTTCGCTTGTCGCATCCTCATTATCGGCAAGGTGAAGAATGGCGTCCGCAACCTCGTTGAGATTGTGCGGGGGGATGCTTGTTGCCATACCGACGGCGATGCCGAGTGCGCCGTTCAAAAGGAGGTTCGGAAGCCGCGCCGGGAGCACGGTCGGTTCGTCGCGCGTTGCGTCATAGTTGGGGATCCAGTTGACCGTTTCCTTTTCAATATCACCCATCATCTCGTTCGCGATCGCCGCAAGCTTCGCCTCGGTGTAACGCATGGCCGCCGGCGGATCGCCGTCCACCGAACCGAAGTTTCCCTGCCCGCGCACGAGCGGATAACGCAGTGAAAAATCCTGCGCCATGCGCACCATCGTGTCATAGATCGCCGTGTCGCCGTGCGGATGGTATTTCGCCATCGTCTCACCGACGACATTCGCCGACTTGCGGAATTTGGCCGTGCTCGTGAGCCCGGTGTCCCACATCGCCCAGAGCACGCGACGGTGCACCGGCTTCATGCCGTCGCGGACGTCCGGCAGGGCGCGCGCGACGATCACCGACATCGCGTAATCCAGGTACGATTCGCCAAGTTCGCTCGTTATTTCTCGTGGTTCAATGTCTGCCATGGTAAAGATATTTTTCTCTGTTAATTGCCCTGCGGTTGAATATTATATTGCGATGGTTTCCGGAAAATGTTCGCAACGGATCCGAAGGCGGATCCGAACCAGTTCTCCATATTTTGCCACACGCCAGGGCCGCCTGCCTGGGACACGGCGGGCGCGGCCGCCGGAGCCGGAGCCGGAGCCGGAGTCGGAGCGGACGCCGGAGTCGCCGTCGCGCTTGATGTTAACTCCGTAGCCGTCTCCTGCACCGATCCGATCACAATGCTGTTGAAATATGATACCCACACTCCGATGATAATAGCCATAATAATGATGGTGGCGACGATAAGCACTTGCTTTTTCTTTTCCGGACTAAGCGACTGCAATTCTTCCAACATTAGATTGCGTTCAGGATCACCACACGGCCGCGATCGCCGGCGATATCCTTCTGTTTAAAGACGAATTTTTCCATCTCCTCGCCCTTTTTGCCGGAGGCCTTCAAAAATTCCGCCGGTGTTTTATAGAAGCTCGGGATCACGACGCGCGCCTCGAGCTGCTTCGCGATCTTCGCCGCGACCTCCGGCTCCAGAAAGTGACCGCCGCCCACCGGCAGGAACAGCACATCCGGCTCCGAGAATTCCTCCATCAGCGCCGCGTCGATCGGCTTGGAAAGATGGCCGAGGAACACGAACTTCATCCCTTCCCACAACACCGCATAGGCCGTCTTCAAAAATTTATCCGTCGACTCTTCCGGTACGCTAAATCCCAGAATCTCGATCTCCTTTTCTTCGTACTCGCCCGCAAAAGAAATCACAACCTCGTCGCCCTTCTCACCGTCGCCGGCTGCCGCCGCATCAGGCACGGTCGCCGTAAGGGTCTTTAGCGTCACATCTGCCTTAAGCCTGTTGTTCTCGGGATTCACGAGCACGGAAGTGTCTCCGCTTTGCAAACGAAAACAGCCGTTTCCGAAGTAGTTGATGACCATATATGGATATATTTTAGCAGAAACCGAAGCAAAATTCCAGCCCAAAATATGTAGAAGGTCTTCGCTTTTGCAAGAGCAGGGCACATCTTTTGAAAGGTGCCGCGGAGGCATGAAGGTGCCGAGCGCCAAGGCGGCCGGTCAGCAGACCGGAACGCCGTCCTTTCGAAAGATGTGCCCTGCTCTTGCAAAAGCGGAAATCGCTGATATAATCATCCTCATGCCACAAACAGAAGAACCAAAGGCTTCCGCGGTCGCGGCGGCCATCAAGACGGAGATCTCCACCACCGACTGGCCGAAAGAGGGCAGCGTCGTCGAGGTCACGCTCTTAAAGAAACTCCCCCGCAAAGCCTATTTTGACATGGGCCGCTTTGGCACCGGCATCGTGTTCGGCGTGGAGATCGCGAATGCGCGCGAGGCATTGCGTGCTCTCAAGCCCGGCGATTCGCTCCAGGCAAAGATCGTCGCGCTTGACGGCGAAGAAGGCAATATCGAGCTTTCGCTCTCCGAAGCCGGCAAGCAGAAGCTCTGGCAGCTCGCAAAGGACCTCGCCGAGTCCGGCGAGGTCATCAAGGCAAAAATCGCCGGCGCGAACGCGGGCGGGCTCATGACCGTCGTCGCGGACGATCTCAAGGCGTTCCTTCCCGTCTCACAGCTTTCACTCGAGCACTATCCGAAAGTTCCGGACGGCGACCGCATCAAGATCGCCGAAGAGCTGAAAAAGTTCGTCGGGCAGGAACTGAACGTCAAGATCATCGACGTCAATCCGCGCACGAATAAAGTGATCGTCTCCGAGCGCGAAGTGCTCTCGGCAAACGTCAAAGAACTGCTCAACGCGTATACGATCGGCCAGATAGTGGACTGCATGGTATCCGGCACCGCGGATTTCGGCGTGTTCGTCCGCTTTACCGATAACCCGCAGATCGAGGGCATGATCCACATCTCCGAGCTCGATTACAAATTGATCGATAACCCGAAGGAACTCGTTAAGGTAAACGATCCGCTCAAAGCGAAGATCATTGATATTAAAGAGGGCCGCGTTTTCCTTTCTCTCAAGGCGCTCAAGGAAGATCCATGGGTCAAAGCCGGCGAACTCTTCAAGCCGGGCGAAACCGTCCAGGGCAAGGTATATAAGTTCAATCCGTTCGGCGCAGTGGTCGCGCTTGATGGCGACCTCCAGGGCATGGTGCACATCTCCGAATTCGGCGGCCAGGATGAGATGAAGAAAGCGCTCACCATCGGCGAGAGCTATCCGTTCGTCATCGACACCGTCAAACAGGAAGAGAAGCGCATCACTTTGAAAACGAAGAAATAATCGGGTATCCTTATACCTGAAATTGCAGGGCCGCGATAGCTCAATGGTAGAGCATCCGCCTGAAGAGCGGAGTAAGTGAGTTCGATTCTCTCTCGCGGCACAGTTTGTAAAAATAGAGCATGGCTGGACCATTGCTCTATTTTTATTTAATAATATTTTTCCTGTGCCCCCGGTAGGAATCGAACCCACATCAAGTCCTTAGAAGAGACCTGCTCTATCCATTGAGCTACAGGGGCATGGATCGCACGAATTGCTTTCGTCGCATTGATTCTAAACCAAAAGTAGGATACTTTAAAGAGGCTTGTGCGGCGCGTGATGCGCCGATGTATAACGGGCCGTCGTATACCGGTAGTACGCCTGCTTTGGGAGCAGGTAGACAGGGTCCAATTCCCTGCGGCCCGACAGATCAAAAACAGGATTGTCCAAGAAGGCGATCCTGTTACTGTTTCCCGAGAAAGAGGCCCCGAAAAAATCGGGGCCCCGCGAACGCCACCTAGACGTCGCGAATCATTTTTCGATCGTTGCAAGCGGCACTGGCTCGCTAATTCTGCTCGGAGTGGCCCAAGCCACCATCGTCGCAAACCATATCTGACAGTCGACGCAGAGAACCAGCCGATCTGGATCTCTCTTTCCATTCTCGAGAAACAGGTCGCAAGCCGCACTGCCAGGGATGTTCGCAACGTGCCCGCATCTCCCCCCACATTCCACAGTAACCAAAACACCGGTCATGATTCAGCCTCCCCGCTTGTTTGATCAAAAATTAAAATGCCTAAATTCATTATAGATGATATTTCTGAAAAAGCTGTGCATAACCCACACTCTTCTGGGGATAAAAATTCTTGCCGATTGCAAAGTGCGCCCATTTTCGCTACTATTCTTTTCGTCGGCGCGCTTAGCTCAGCGGTAGAGCAACTCGTTTACACCGAGTGGGTCGGGGGTTCAACTCCCTCAGCGCGCACCACTAAGAGTTCATTTTGTAAAAGTTTTCGTACAGCTCAGCCACGAGCACCGGACCGGTGCCGCCGGGAGTCCGGGTGTACGCGATGTTTTTATCGTGCGCGCCGGCGGGGTCGAAGTCGCCGACGATCTTGCCGTTGGCATCGTGATTGAAACCAAAATCGATCACAATCGCGCCATCCTTGAGGTTGTTCGCATTAAAGAGCTTGGCATGGCCCGCTCCCGCGACCACGATATCCGCGTCGCCCAGCTTGTCGTGGATATTTTTTACCGCGGCATCCAGAACCACCAGTTCCGCCACGCGATTTTGCAACCAAAAGCCGACGGGCTTGCCGATCAAAAACCCTGCGCCGATCACGACCGCCTTCAGCTCACGCAACGCGCCGGGCGCAGCCGCGTCGGAAATGTCGCGTTGCGCGTGCGCCAAAATTTTCTCAACGGTCGCCACCGATGGCGGCACGATCTTCCCGCGCTCCGTGTAGAACGCGCCGAGTGCCGCCTCGCTTAAACAATCAACATCTTTCTCCTTTGGGATCGCATTCAAAACATAATATCGATTGATCGACTCCGGCAACGGCAACTGCACAATAAATGCCCCGCATGTTTTTGGCGATGCGAGCCGACCGATCTCCGCGCGCAAAGCGTCGGTCGTAATACCCAACGGTAACTGATGCAATCGGAACTCAATGCCAAGCTCACGCGCGACGCGCTCTTTCTGTTTTAAAAAATTGAGTGATGCGGGATCGTCGCCCACCACCACCGCGCCGAAAAACTTTCCGGCTGGCCGAGGCAATGCGCGCAGACGCTCTATAATATCGTTTGCGATGAGTTTGCCGTCAATGATCATGCTGTTTTTTATTTTAACGATTTTTTTAATCTTTATCTGTTATCCAAACTTGCCCAGAGATAGCGCGCACCCAAGCTCCGATACGGCTTCCACTTTGCCGTGATGCGCGCGGCCTGCGCGGGCGTCGGTGCGCCTTTCAACTTATATATCTTTTTGAGGCCGTTGCGCAAGCCAAGATCGCCGAACGAAAACACATCGTCGCGTTTTAACGAAAAGATAAGGAACATTTCCGCCGTCCAACGCCCGATCCCCTTTACATTCACGAGATGCTCAATGACCTCCTCGTCGCTCATCGTATCCATGTGCCTAAAATCGAGTGTGCCGTCGAGTGTTTTGCGCGCGAGGTCTTTTATAAAGCTCACTTTCATTTTAGATAGGCCGCATTTGCGCATCTTGGATGCGGGTATCGCGAGGATCTGGCGCGGCGTCGGAAACTTCTTCCCGGGCGTAAGCGCGGCAAGCCGGCTGAAGATCGTGTCGGCCGCCTTGATCGAAAGCTGCTGGCTCACGATCGCCTCCACGAGCGCTTCGAACGGCGCGCGGGTGATGGTGATCTCGCGCAGCGTGGTCGCCTCGATGACGGCTCCCAATATCGGATCACTCTTTTTGAGGTGGGCGATTTTTTTATGATGCGCGACTGCCGACATTAAAAATAGATTAACCGATTTATTCAATCCCAGGCACGGGGAATCGCAGCGAGAATTTCTTCACTTTCTCCCGGACCGCCGCAAGCGCCGCATCGTCTTCGCGATGCGCAAGCGTTTCGTCCATCAGGTCAGCAACCGTCTTCATGTCGCCTTCACCGGCGCCGCGCGTGGTGAGTGCCGGCGTGCCCAGACGAATCCCTGACGGGTCGAGCGGCTTTCGCGGATCGAACGGGATCATATTCTTATTGATCGAGATGCCGACTTTTTCCAAAGCCTTTTCCGCCTCCTTGCCAGTGATATTCTTGCTGCCAAAAAGATCGACAAGCATCAGATGGTTATCCGTACCCCCGGATATGATACGGTACCCCTTCCCCTGCAGTGCGGCCGCGAGCGCACGGGCGTTCGCGATCACCGCTTTGGAATATTCCACGAACTCCGGCTTGAGCGCCTCGCCATACGCCACCGCTTTTGCGGCATTGATATGATCGTGCGGGCCGCCCTGCACTCCGGGAAACACCGCTTTATCGATCGCGGATGCGAACTGCTCGCAGCACATGATCATCGCGCCGCGCGGGCCGCGCAAGGTCTTATGAGTGGTCGTTGAAACAACATCACAGAACGGCACCGGATTCTCAAGCTGCTTCCCCGCCACGAGTCCCGCGATATGCGCAATATCGGCGAAGAGGAACGCGCCCACCTTGTCCGCGATCGCGCGGAAACGCGCCCAGTCCATCGAGCGCGAGTACGCGGAGAATCCGGCCAGGATCATTTTTGGCTTCTCGCGCATCGCGATCGCTTCCACTTCGTCCATGTCGATGATCTCGGTTTCTTTATTTACGAAATAGGGAATGATCGTATACAGCTTTCCGGAAAAATTGAGCGGGTGCCCGTGCGAAAGATGTCCGCCCTGGTCAAGCGAAAATCCCAATACCTTGTCGCCCGGCTGTAAGAGCGCCATATACACAGCCAGATTCGCCGGCGAACCTGAAAGCGGCTGCACGTTCACATGCTCCGCACCGAACAACTCCTTCGCGCGTTCGATTGCCAATGTCTCAGCCTGATCGATGATCTCGTTGCCGCCGTAATAGCGCTTACCCGGATAGCCTTCACTATATTTATTGGTGAGCACGGAGCCCATCGCCTCAAGCACCGCCGCGGAAACATAATTCTCGCTTGCGATCAATTCGATGCCTTCTTTCTGCCGCTGCTCCTCGCGCTTGATGATCTCGTATACCTGCGGATCGTGTTTTTGTACTTCGAAATAGTTCATGGAATGTGCGTAAAATTAGCTGATTAATATGACCCCTCAAAACGGTAATGAGTACTACACCATGCCCTAATCATACTCCCAAAATATTGAAAAATCAGCCAAAGCCGTGTACATTAATGATGCGGATGGGCCGCCCGCCAGGGGCGGCAAATTCAATGATGGTGGCCGCAACCAATGATGGTGCCTATAGCTTAATGGTAAAGCTCCGCTCTGTGGCAGCGGCAATACGGGTCCGATTCCCGTTAGGCACCCCTTGTTGAATTTTGAGCGTATAACGTTCTTAATTCCTTTATATCTTCTGCATTTTTTGCAGGTCCAAACCTCTCATTTATGAGTCGTGCTCCCGGCGCTAATTTTTCGATCACGATGAGTGGTTCGGCCAAGGAAACACTGAGTTTTCCTTGCGTTAAGAGGAGGTCCGAACCTAAGAGGGTTAGTAGCTCCCGGATCTCGTCGGATGTGCCGTTTTCGAACTTCCGCTTGGCATTCGCCGCGAAGTTGAAATACTTGTCGGCCGTTGCGAGCCAATCATCTACACCTTTGTCGGCATCGTTAATAAGCCCTTGTAAGTGATGTTTTTCCGTAAGCAGCGATGTCTTGCGTCGCGTAAACTCTTCCTCGGTGATTTCGCCACGCGCCCGCATATCGATGATGGCGTCGATCATCTTCACGCTACGATCGTATTCTGCCCGCTGACTGTCGGTGATCTTCGCACGAGTTGTCGACTCCGCCTCATTCGACTCGCGTAATACATCCATGGCCCACTCATAAAACTCCTGCGGGATTTCAACCTTTGAAAAGATTTCCTTAACCTGTCGCTCTAACTCCTTCTCTTCAATGCGGATGCGCTTCTGCAAGCAATTCTTGTTTTTTCGCCCAGTACAGTGGTAGTAAGTGTATTCATGGCGATTTCCATTCTTTTGGATTTTGACTTTCTCCTCGGCTGTAATCATTGCGCCGCACTCCCCACACAGGATCGGGCCGCGCATGGAAATGTCATGCGTCTTCCGCCGTGACTTGTTGCCCCAGCCCATAATGGTCTGCACGCGCTCGAATTCTTTCCGGGTAATCATCGGCTCGTGCTTCCCCTGATGCCAGATACCGCTTCCAAGAGGATACTCAAACTCTCCGCAATAGAAGGGATTAGCAAACAAAGCATACATGTTGCTCAAACTGAGCTTCTTCCCCATGCGACCGGTAAGGCCCCACCGGTTCACCGCAACCTCCCACACCTGTGGCACCGTATGCGCTCCCATGAGCATCATCGCCCAGCATTTTGAGACGATGCCAAAACGCTTTTCATCGGAAAGAACCTCCTTTTCGCCCTGTTTCTTAATGGGATTATGGAGATATCCGACGGGAGCCGGACCGGGACACCATCCTCGCTCCGCCTTTGCCCGCATGCCGCGCTTCGTATCCACGCTCAAGTCCTTCACAAATTGGTTCGCCATGCCGAACTCCACGCTCATCATTAAGACGTTATCGGTCGGGTAATAGCTCCGCCCATACGTCTGGATGTGCTTGATGACACTCTGCTGAAGCAGCCAGCTGATTTCCCCGCCATCAACAGGATTCCTCGCCAGCCGGTTCAGCTTCCAGCAGATGACACCTTGTACTTCACCTTCCTGAATGCGCTCGATCATTTTCCTGAACTCCGTGCGACCCGGCGCTTTCGCCGACTTTGATTCGGAAAACACCTCGACGATCTCGAGATTGTTTTCTTTGGCAAGCTTTTTCAGCTCGTCAATCTGGGATTCGATAGACGCCATCTGCCGATCCTCGCTCTCGGACGATTTGCGAGCGTACATGAAGTATTTAATTTTCTCTGCTGATTTTTCCATTGTAATTTATTGGTTTTTATTTTCCGGCCTTTATACGCAAAAAGGGATAGCCCCGTTGCACACAATCATCCTCGCGGACGCTTGTACGGAGCTACCCCTTTTTGAATACAAAAGCCCGCGAACCCGATGACTGTGTGCCTTGTTATTATGGCGCAATTGGTATTTTCCATCAATAGTGCATAATGAAAGTGGATAGTCTACCCTAATCCCCAATACTTGGCTTGAGGCTTTTCAAACGGAAAACTTGATGAATTTCCCTCTTCGACATCCGATTCCTTATTTCCTTGATTCAAGGACAACGCGTCCGGTTTTTTCTGCTTGTTCGACAACCACACGGCGACTGCCATCCCGGCAAATATGCATGAAGCCCAGAATACCAGGATGACGTACCTGCCAATCCTTTCCGCCGATTGTTCAGTACCCATTCCTTGTATTTTCTCCGCTTGTTCTTTTTCCTCTCGCTTTAGGTAATAATTTTTTAGCGACCGCTCCTTAATCACGCCCTTATGTTCGAGATAATAGGTTCTATTTTTTTGACGCCGCTTCAGCCATCGTATTGTTTCCCTTTCATCGCGATTCTTAGCTAAAAGTGCCGCGAGATCCACGTCTTCATTGTTTTCATTCATATTTTTTGTTGAATGTGGTTGATTTTTGACCTTGATACCCCTTCTAGATCACGTTATATAGGGACATTATGGAGGCTCATTGGTGGCCCGACTCTTTTCTAAGTGGCGAGTCGGTATCGCCTTATATTCTTCCGTGGCCATCGGCCTACGGATAAGCTCCACGAGGCGCACAAACCTAGTGCCTTGTTCAAAGGCATCCTCCTTGCTGATCTCCTTACCGAAGCGTTTGCGATAAAGCGCCCGGTATTTTTCAACCTGGGCGTCGGTCAACATGGGAGTGATTGACCGAAGTGAGCAACATAAAATCCGTCCGAGCGATTCAGGTCTACGGTCACTGCTACGCCAGCCTGCCTTTCAGCGGATTCTTTCGCTGACTTGCTTCCTGACCCCCTTTTTTTAGATACGTCTCTTCCATCACGCTCCATGTACTCATTAGAACCCGACCCTTCAAGGCGGTCGATTGGAGTGCGAGTGGAGTTTTAAGACAAAAAAGCTCCTGAAAGGGGCGTTTTCAGTTCGACTATACACTCCACTCGGATAATGAGCGGAGCCTACTCTTTTGCGCGGATAATTTTGTACGCGGGAGTGATGCGGAAGCCCTTAGCACCCCTACTTTCAATCAATTCCTTTTCCTGGATGCCGAGCTGACGCCGTACGTTCATATTGATAGCGTCGATGGCCTTATACATCGACTCCTTGGTTTTATACCCAGCCTCTTCCTGGAGGTCCACGCCTGGAATAAAATCATTTCCATTTCCGAGGAACGCCCTAATAAGAGCGGCACGGCGGTTTTCGAACATGAATGAAAACTGCGCACGGTTGTCGCCGCGATATAATTCACCGGATCTGGTGAGGAAAAGCTCTTTCGGTATAGCGTCCTTGCTGAAAATGATTGCTTTATCCGCGCCGAGCATATCCCGCACGATCTTTAAGGCGGACTCCTTAGGCACGACGACATACTCTAGCCTTTTCTGAATGACTAGTGCCTTTGGTTCGCTAGGGGTAATCTTTTTTGATGGGCGACTCATGGGGATATTTTACCACTTCCTAGGATGTTTTTCTGATTTGAATATAATTATCGTATGGACAACACGAGTCAGACCGTAGCCACATGGGTTGCTGCCGCCGCAGCCGTAATCGCCGTTGGCGTCGCATGGTGGGCAGCTTATTGCGCCAAGAAGATCGGCGAGAAGCAGAATGAAATCAACGAAGGCATAAAGGCGTTGCAGGCAAAGCAGACGGACGCCGAGCATTTCGTGGAACTGTCGGTACAAGCAATCCCGGTCAATTCTCTGCCAGAGGCCGCCGCGACGGGCTACTTCCAGCCGCAGAACATGGATGTTATCGTGAAGAGTGTTGGCACATATACCGTATATCTCAACCGCTATTGGTTCCAGAAAGGAACGCCGCAGTTATTGGACTATGCCGCCGTTCCTTCGGATGGTTATCGGATTCCGATCAGCAAAGATGATTTCGGCGGTGACGGCGTGCTTGTGCTCACGATTGAATTCGAGGATTATCGACAAAACAGATACCAGTCCGAGCACGTTATCGTCTTCCCTAAGCGAGGCGCGCGATTGGAAATTCGATCAAAGAAGAAAGAGAAGATAAAATTATAATCGCGCATGTTTAAATTTTTCCAAGACAATGCCGGTCAACCAGTAACACAGACGATAGATGACAAAACAGACCAAATCAAAATAGGGATTGAAAACGAGTTGTAGTCCCATGATCCAAAGCACGATGCCCAGAACGGCGAAATAGAAAATGTGGTAAAGCAGACTGCCCAACATGCCCGTTTTCCCGAACATCGCCTTCACCGACGCAATGATCAGCCCGCCAAAGAGGATCGTTACGACATAAGGAAGATATGGCTTGAAGTATGTCCAGACCGATATCAAGAGCATCTTCAGAAACACTGCAGCCTGCTGTTCCGCGAGTACCTCCGTCTTTTGAAATAGATCTGTGATAAACTGGGCCGTCGAAGTCGGGGTCATTCCCGCACCATACCCGCGAAAATCACGGCCGTCAATATTTCAGGAATCTTATTAGTCACTCGTGATTACGCCCTGCCCTTTCCTCCACATATCAAGTTTTCTACCTTTGATGATCCTTTCCAAAATAGGTGAGTGATGATTCGCAGATAAAATCTGCTATTGCGGAAGTTGCTCGATTATCTCCGATATCAGCTTCGCATTCCAAACCACGGCGAGTCCCGAATTTTGGCCTGAATGGACTCCGATGAGTTCGTTGTTCCTGTCCGGCAATCCCGCAAAGACCGGACTGCCGCTCATCCCGACGTGAGTTTCTATATCTGCGGGCATCCTTGTCGGAGCGACTCTTAACAGGCGGCCTGTCGTCATAATTGGCTCGATCTCATCGATCGGCTCCGGAGTAGCCGCGTTAAATAAATCTCGCCGATAGCCAACGGTGAAGATGTCGGTATTGGCAACGGGCGAAGAAAAACTGACGAGCGGAGTGACCGCGTAATTCTGCGGGTTGATGTCTGGCGGGAGCGGGATTGCTACGACATCAACCCTTCGAAGATGTTCCAGCCATATATTCCTGTCGTCCACCACCAAGGGCATATCAACCCATTTTTTCTGCGTTAAATCTTTTGGATTTTCATATAGCAGAATACTAAACAGGCTGACCTGTGGCGTGGCTGCCTCGCTCCAAAAATAATCTCCATAGATGACGTGCTTATTCGTAATCAGATAAAGCTTTTCGGTGCGCGAGTAGAAGAACCCCGTTGCCATATCGACCGGAATCGGCCGGGTTTTCTGCCCCGCCAATTCGGTCGAGAATGTTTTAATGAGAGTTACACCCGTAAGAATTAAGTCCGGGATCATGACAAATTAACTCTATCAGATTTTTATAAGCGCGGCTTAAAGTAATGCCTGAAAATCGTCGTATCCTCTTGCCACCAATCGATTGATCAAATCCCGTGCTTCATTTTGAGCGGTTGAATCTGCACTGCCTAACCCCGCCAAAAGGATTTGCGTGATTTCATTTTTATTCCCTGCCACCCTCCATTGCGCCTGATCCTTGGCCAAAAGCAGCTTGGTCAAAATCCGCACCGCTTCAAATGGCATTGTTTTTACCAATTCCACAAGACGTTGCAGCACGAAGTGATCGGATTGGAATTTCGTCCCGATGTCGAGAGCGGCCAAATACTGGGCCGCGCTCCATTCGTCGTCGAACTTCCCCGATGCGAACCACCAGCCAAATGCAGCCATTTCTTCGGCGAATTGCTTTTTGTCGTCCGCTTTCGCGAGTGCGTCAATGCGGTTCTGCCAGAGTCCCTTTAGGGCGACGATGACCTCGGGTGGCGGAACATCTTCAATATTCTTGATGCTCCGTCCGACGAAGCTAATCGCATGACCGCGGAGAGAGGCATCGGCATTCTCCCAAAAGGACTTGAAAAGGTTGTCGCTCAGCTTAACTTTGTCGCGCCAAAAGAAGATCATTAATTGTTCGGCGACGCGTTCATCGCGGTCAGTAAACCGACCCTGTTTCCTTTTTACCTTGCCGAGATTCCTCACCGCTTCTTTGTACTGATCTTGCAGCACTTCGAAAGGGCGATTGTATGCGCCTGGGACATGCATCATGTAGGTATCCCATGCGGCGGCGTAAAGAGGTTCGCCGAATTCACCCCGATGGAAGATGTTCTCGAGGTTCTTAATGACCCAGGGTTCGTCCATGAATATGAGCCACGGCAAGAACCTTCCATAGACGGCACGCACTCCGATGGAAGGATCGACCTTCGGATCGAGGTGTTTTTCTAGAACTTCTTTCACTTCGGGCATAATGCCGAATCCTTTTTTGATTTCCTCTTTCCCGTTGGGGAGTTTTTCCGTGTTGCGGTATACCCACAATGCATACTCGATCAGTGCACTCATCGCTTCCCCTCTGGTTGTGTTGATCGTCCATCCGTAGGCATCATTTGCAAATGAATTCTCATCGATTTTTTCCTTGCCTGGAGTCGGATCCGTATCGTCGGTAAGCGGCTCCAACGCTTTCCAAAACTGCTTTCTCATCTCGAATGGGATTTGGTTCGCATTGGCCGCATGCGTGAAAAGCGAAGCGATGGCTTTCCTCGTCCATCCCCAGTCGGGGTCCTGATCCATATCGCCGCCCCTCCTGCCCGGCATCTCCCGCGGCTGATCCATAACCCACTGGATGAGCGAGAACATTGCAGGCCAATCAAGCGCCGTCCCTTTCCGGGCAACCTCTTCAAATCCCGAGATGTAAGAGCGGATATAGGTCGGATCTAGCCCCTTAAATTCATCGGCGAGATCCCGGAACAATTCCGGCTTCAGCTTGATTGCAGACACAATTTCACGGCCCAGCCCCTCTTTGGTCGGACCAAAACCGAAATGCTCGTTTTTCGGTTCCCATGCCTTCAGGTGCTCGATGATAGCGGACGAATCCATAGTGATCAACTGCTGGGCGTTCAGGCTGCTCGTCGGACCATACCATTCGGTGATGGTGCCGTCCGGGGGGTCTGGCTGAGTAGCCAGCAGCGTCGCGTAGCGCTCCTTCAGATCGTCGTTAAGATGCCCTTCCAGATAATCGAGCTTATTTCGTTGCCACCGTCTCACATAATCTTCGGCCTGCTTCGGCGTGAACTCGTTTTTATCTGCCGCGATCATCTCCTTCGGCCGTTCGGCTTTTTCGATCCACCCGAAAATAAGGCCTTGCTCTTCTTTTGTCAGCAATGGGAACCTCTTCTCGGCAAGCAGTTTGTATTCTGCTCTAAAGGATGAATCATTAAAGAGTGCATCGTCCGTGAGGTGCTGCGCGATGAGATCTCGCATGGAATCAGGAGCTTCGCTCAGGATATAGAGGGCGATGCGCCGGAAGATGGTCCATTTTTTGCCTTCCAAATCGGAAATTACCGCGGGGAATTTCTCTGGATTTTTTTGCACGACGGCCTCTGCGGTACTGCGCACCGCATGGACCAAGATGCGTTCCAGACGATCGAAGTCGCGCTGATCGTCGCCTCCACCGATAGACGGGCACGAGATGTGCATCGCATCATCGAAATTGTGATCGGGATAGTGGCCTGTCTTCAGGTTCACAAAATCCAACAATAGCCGAGCCGTGAGGTCGTAGGCTTTTTGCGGATCGAGTGCAACAATCTTCTGAAAATCCCTTTTCAAAAATTCTCCGTACTGCCAGTCATCGAGGCGGGTCTGGGGATCGGGAGAAAACCATGCTGCCTTATTTTCCTCACCGGCTTGCGATCTTGGATCGGGCAGAATTTCCAGGAGGGTGCTCGCAATTTCGAGAGCTGAATCGGTTTGCCCATCATCCGCAAATTGCCCGGCAAGTTTCTTCGCTGCGTCGACTACATAAAACGGATGATGCGTTTTCATCCACTCCTTTGCCTTCTCCAGAATGGATTCCCTTTGTTCTTTCGGAAGGTTGGCAGCGATCGTCAGAAGGTTGCCTTTTGCTATGGCATTGTCGTTGTCTTTCACTGCAAGCAGGATGGCCGCCACCGCCTTTCCATCCAGTGGAGCCATTTTGATCAGGTAATTCACGGGCGGCCATGGCAAGTAGCGCGTGGTACGCTCTTCGAAATTCTGCTCTGGACGTGGCACCTCATCGAACACCCCTTTCCCCTTCAATAAAGGCAGCCATCCGGGATCAATCATCTGATCGAAGAGACGGGTGCGGGAAAGGAAATCGTTAGGGATATGCAACAGGAAAAGCTTGGCATCTCCCTCGGTAGGATTCGATCTTTTCGCAAGAACATCGATCGTCTCGAATACTTTTGTATACTGACCCTCGAATTTGTCGAGCACCGCAGACAACACCGATTCGAACTGCGCCCAAAATTCAACAAATTCATCGTCGAGCGGCCGCGCGGCCTCGAGATTATTCCGATGAGCCCGACTGTACAATCCGTCGTCGCCGGCCATGCTCAGCCAGGCCTTCGCAATCGGATCTGACTCGGGAATGCCGAGCGCGTCCAAGATGACCCTGATGGTGCCGTCGTGTTTTTTATTTTTATCGATCGCCGCCAATTTTGTGGAATCGGCGAGCGGCTCTAAGACATCTCGCAGGGCGCTTTCGATTTCGCGCATAAGATGCCCGATAAGGTGGGTGGCGCTGGAAAAAGGCGGTTGGGTAGCGAAATGCCTACATGCGTCATTGTAAAAATCGGCAGGGCCGGGGCCTACTAGTCGCCTAAGGCGCTCATAAATTGAGTCCTGATGATCGTCCCGCTTAAACCCATCCGGTAACCCTTGTGTGTTTGGTTGTAAATCGCCGTTCATGCTCACATTCTACGGCGGCGTAATGTTTCACGCAAAGTAAGCAGACTAGGGCAAGCAGCAAATTAATAGGGACGGGGGATTTATAGCCACGTCGCCACTCCCCCGTGATGCGAACACGTGCCGCTGCGATGCTGGCTGAAGCTGTATGTCCCGTCGGCGCACTGCGCGGTCGCTCCCACAGGAACAGCGTTTGAATACGCAGGTGAGTGAACGGTATTGCCGTCGGAATTCGTATAGTAGTTGCTATTCGAAAGCATAGCTGGCGCTGGTGGGGTGGGCGCTGTAGGTGCAACGACCTGCTGGAAAACATTCGCCGTTTGAGTGTTAGGTGCAGAAGTTTGCGTATTTGAATTACCGCTCGCTATGCCAACGATCGTTACGGCGAGCGCTATGCCACCTATGACCCACCATGCTTTCTTGGACTTTTTAACGGGCTGATTGTCCATTGGGATACCTTAACGGTATCGCTTTCCCCTCACATCAGCAACTTTGCCTTCCGCATATATGGGGTAAGATCGGGCAGGGAACTTATATAAGCCCGCCTTATCTTTATCCCCTGAGCGCCACCTGCGCGGCGTGTACCAGTTTCCACTGCGAGAACCAGTCCGGGTGCTGCTGTTGCTCCTCATAGGTGTACTGTGGCTCGATGACCCACCATCTCCCAGCAGGAAGGCCAACCGAGGTCAAATCAGAATATGATTCGGAAAGTGGTAAGTTCTCGCTTGACTGCACAAGCACCATCGCATGGCCGAGCGTCCCACTTGCGTTTTCCACCTGCATAACAGCCGAGTGTACTCCGGCGACCGAGAATGCCGCGCTCGCAAGAATTGAATAGCTCTTGCAGTCCCCCGATCTTAGCCCGAGCGTTTCGGCAGGTGCCCGCGGCGTTTCCTGCATGTCACGCTCATAGGTGAGGTTTGCATCGATGAAATCGAGGATTTTCTTGATCTTCACCGCATCGGAATCCGTTGAGATGACATCAGCCGCATACGGGGCGAATACGAGGGTATCGAGCTGCTTCCCCGCAGCCATCGCGGCATCGCTGTACATGCCGGAATTACCCTGGTTAGTGAGCGAGTTGTACGTTCCCTCATAGCTTGTGCCACTGTTGATGTTATTCGCCAAGACTGCCCAGAAATTCACTTCGCACTGGGACCCATAAGAACATGATGCCGATCCGAGATTCTGTGCATCACGGATTTTGTTGTAATAGTCCTGGAGCGTGTTGCCGATAGTAAAGAGCTGCGAAAGCTCTTGCTGCTTCGCAATTTCGGCCTGTTGTTGTGCCAAGGTCGTCTGTGCCTGCGCATTCTCCGTCTTGAGATTTGCGATCTCCTGCTGTGATATTTGCTGTTGGGCTTGCTGTTGCTGCACGGCCGCCTGGTTCTGAGCCGGTTGTGGCGCCGTAATCGGTTGTCCGCTATTCGTCGGTTGGTTTATTGCAACCGTGTATTCGACCGCGATCCATGCACCCACAATGCCGACAAGAAGGCCGGAGACAGCCCATGCCCACCCGGGAATCTTTTTATTTTTACTTTTTGCCATAGTATTGGTTATTTTCTATCCTCCTTAATTTTCTTTCTGTGATTGATTTTGATCACGAATTGATAAACAAAAATGCCGGCCTTTGATAGCCGACACGGAAAGAAATAACACTGAACCCCGTGTCAGCTAGACCTTTCGGTCCCGTACCAGTTTCCCAGTACGGCTCAAACCAGAGTTGCTGAACGCGGGGTTCAGTATTCTGGTTTGAGTCTTATGAGCCATGCCGGTGAAGGTTTAGGCTCCGAGGCTTGCGCCCCATCATATTCAGTTATGGGTTAAGTGTAGCGCCTGCGTGCGCAAAAAGGCAACTGGAGCCTTATATTTCCAACCTCGACCCGCTTGCATACCCAACCGATTAATCTCGGATATAATTGACGATATGCCTACGAATGAAGGTAGCCACCGTTTCGGGGTTCATCCAGACGTGATACGGCTCGGGCTCGTGAGTTTTCTCACTGACGTGAGCTCGGAGGCAATATTTTCGGTATTCGCGGTGTTCTTCACTGTATTCGCCGGTGCCTCGGCAGCATTGCTCGGCCTCGTGGAGGGACTTGCGGATTTTTCGGCGTCATCCCTCGATTATCTTTCGGGATGGCTATCCGACCACAGCGGCAAGCGAAAATCACTTGCGGCCGTGGGGTATGGGTTCTCCACGCTCGCGAAATTCTTTCTCGTCGTGGCGAATTCGATATCGTCGCTCGCGCTCTTCCGCATCGTCGAGCGCCTCGGGAAAAGCTTCCGCGGGCCGCCGCGGGATGCGTGGCTTGCCGAAGTTGCATCTGAAGCGGATCGCGGGTATTCGTTCGGTGTGCATAAAGCGATGGACAAGGCAGGCGCCGTGGCGGGGCCGCTCTTGGCGTTCGCTCTTTTTGCCTGGCTTGGGCAGAGCCTTCATAGCTTCCATATTCTCTTTATCGGAGCGGCGATCGTGGCCACGCTCGCGGTCGTCGTGCTCCTTGTGATGAAAGAGCGCCCCGGCCCGCCGCATGAGCGAGAAAATATGTTCGTGTCATGGAAGATGCTATCGCCCTCGTTCAAGCGGTATCTTGTGCCCGCGAGCATCTTTTCGCTTGCCTATTTCAGCTTCGGATTCCTGCTCCTCAAAGCATACCTTGTCGGCTTTTCCGTGGCGGACGTCATCCTTCTGTATGCGCTGTTCAATGTCGCGTTCGTTATTGCTTCGATTCCAATGGGAAGGCTTGGCGATCGGATCGGTCGCACGTGGGTCATCATGCTGAGCTATCTCATCTACGCCGTAATGGCATCCGGGTTCATGTTCGCGTTCGCCAAGTGGGAGATTATCGTCCTCTTTATCGTCTTCGGCGTGTTCTACGCCATCGATGAGGCACAAAGCAAGGCGTTCATTGCCGATTTGGAGCCCACGCGACGCGGTTCGGCGATTGGCCTCTATAACTTCGTCACCGGGCTTATCTACCTGCCCGCATCCGTCATTGCCGGACGGCTGTGGACGATCGATCCGTCCTACGCTTTTGCGCTTGCTGCCGTGATCGCATTTACAGCACTCGTGGTCTTCTCTATATTAAAAAAGGCTTTTGAAGGGTAGCGGTAACCAATCGGGCTCATCTATTAACCGCCTTTTACCGTATTCCTGTATCGCAATCGATCGTGGTGCTGGCAGTCTGTCCCGCGGCCACTTCCACGAGCTGCTCGCTGCACCGCGGGTACGGTGATCCTCCCTGCGCGGAAAAGACATATTCGCCAGCAGGGAGGGATGCACTGAACGTGCCCGAGGCATCGCTTTGGACCGTCATGAACGGCGAAGGATTTTCTATATTCTTTGAAATAGTGACTGACGTTTGGTATGGCCTCGGAGCGCAGTTCGGGTAGGGCGGAATATGTTCCACGGGGCACGTTGGGCCGAGAACGACACTCCCGTTCACGGTTCCTTTTTCCGTGGGAACCGGCGACGGGGTCGGCGGCATAGTGCTTGAAGTTGACGAAGAGGTTTCCGACGATTGCGTACTCGAAACAACGGGTGGTGGCGAGGGAGTTGTCAGCTTACTTGCCGCATAGAATACGAAAATTCCCACTACCAACACGACGGCGATAACGACGGTAATGATAGACTCCTTGTTCATTGTTTTAGTATACCGTGCCGCCGCACATACCGATATTCGTGCGCAATAAGACCGATGACCAAAATATCGACGATCGTCACGACCCAAAGGAAGAGTGAATTGGCGATGCTCAGTTGATAAAGCTGGTAAAACACGAATCCGCCAAAGACGGCAATGGATGCGGGGTACGCCCAGAGCTTGTTGCGCAGCAGTGCGGCGACAAGGAACAGCTTCACCGCGCCATGGACGATAAGGAGGATACTCGCGAAGGCCTGCATCTGAATGACGCTCTGGGTCGCGTGAAGGAACAGGTTCGCGAGAAGATCCTTTGGATCCTCGCTCAATTCTCCGCGTATGAAGAAAAGGGCGATGGTGTTGATGGTTGTGGGTGAAACAAGAAAGAGGGCGACTCCGCCCACGAGCTCCAATGTCCCATCGATCCCCTTAATGACGACGCCGAGGTCAAACAGGTCGCGCCATGTCCTTTCTTTCATTGGACAGTAACAGTTTTTTGATTTTTCATTATGACAGAATAGACCACGCCGGAGACGATCACCATAACAATGTTCCCAATAATATCGGTCCAGTGATGAACCCCGACGAAGACCCGTGCCCAGCCGATGAGAAGCGCGAGCGCCCAAAGCACAACACTCAATTTCTTGTTATAGAACCACACGATCATCGCCACGGCTCCCGTGAGAAGCACGTGGTCGGACGGAAAGCCGTTGTCGGCGGCATGGGCGATAAGCGGCACAAAATGACCGACGACAAAGGGACGGGGGTCGTAATAGAAGAGGGATGAGATGCGCGAAACGACATACGCGAGCGGCGCGATGATGACGCCGCAGATCGCCATATTTTTCATCACTGCCTTCGTCTGGGTGAAAAAGAAAATCGCCGCGATGAGGAGGGCGAAGAGATAGAGATATTGAGCGACGAAGACCGCCAGTGCGTTCAAAAACATCCGCTCAGTATACACCGTCGGTACACGGATGAAAAATCACGTTATAATGAACGCATGACGGAAAACTCAAAAAGTAAGGGGTTCGGCATCTTGCGGATCGTTTTCGGATTCGTGTGGTTCATTGACGTGTATTTCAAATGGAGTCCCGACTTCATCTCCAACTTTGTCGGCTATCTGGAAACGGGGGCGCAGAACCAGTCGCCGATCATTGCCGGATGGATCAATTTTTGGATCAACGTTGTGAACGTCGATCCTCATTTCTTTGCCATCGTCGTCGCCGTCGCGGAAACCGCGATCGCGCTCAGCCTCATCTCCGGCGTCTTAAGCCGATACGCCATGTACGGCGGCATTGCCATGGCGTTCGTGATCTGGTCAACCGCTGAAGGCTTCGGCGGGCCGTATGCGGCGGGATCGACTGACATCGGCGTGGCAATCATTTACATCCTCGTCTTCGTTGCGCTTCTTTTAGGTGAAAGCTGGGAGACATATAATGCAGGGCATCTGCTCCACAAATAGGAAGCCGCCGCCCATTAAAACCCGACCTGCGCTAATCGGTTTTTTATTTTATCTAGCGTCATTTTTATGACGGCCCTTACCGCTCGCCGCCCCACTTGCCCCACACGAGGAAGAATAAGGCGAATATCCCTGTGGCGGTTGCATCGCTAAAGAGCGCCTGCGCTGGCGAACCCCACAGGTTCCATCCAAACCATATATTGCCCCACGCGGAGAGGTATGCGAGGATGCCGCACGCGGCAAACAGCCACGCTAATATTTTCCAAATCGGTTTCATGATTTTGTTTTGTATGTATGATGTTTATCGGCCTTTGGGGTGATATTTCTATCCCAGTTTTTCTTTTCTCAAGAGCAGCGCGTTCCCGACCACGATCACCGACGATGTGCTCATGAGGATCGCCGCCCACGCAGGAGGGAGGAGGATGCCGAATGAAGGATAGAGCACGCCCGCGGCGATAGGGATGGCGAACACGTTGTACCCCGTCGCCCACGCGAGGTTCTGGACCATCTTGCGGTTCGTCTTGCGACTGAGGGTAATCGTCTTCGCCACGTCGAGCGGGTTGCTCTTCATCAGGACAATGTCCGCCGATGCCACCGCCACGTCTGTGCCCGCCCCGATCGCGATACCGACGTGCGCCTGGGTGAGTGATGCGGCGTCGTTCACGCCGTCGCCCACCATGGCGACGATATTGCCGCCATACTGGAGCTCCTTCACCTTGTTGACCTTGTCTTCGGGTAATACATGCGCGAACACCGTGTCGATGCCGAGTTCACGGCCGACGGCATCGGCGACGTCCTGCGTGTCGCCCGTGAGCATCGCCGTCTTGATGCCCATCGCACGCAAGCGTGCGATGGTTTCCTTGGATTCATCCCGCACTATATCCGCGAGAAAGATCGTCCCCGCAAACTTTCCGTTCACTGCCACGTAGTTCGGGGTGCCCACCTCGGCGCTGCGGCTCACGACGTCCATTACGCCTGCCACATTTTGCTCCTGCATGAGCACCTTGTTGCCAATCAAAACCTCTTTGTCGCCGACCATGCCGGAAACCCCTTTGCCCGGATACGATTTGAAGCCCTTGACCTCCTCTATGCGGAGGTTCTTTTCTTTGGCGGCCTTCACGATGCCCTGCGCGATCGAATGTTGCGACGGCACATCAACGGCTGCGGCGAGCGCGAGCAGTTCATTCTCATCGCGGACATCGGACGTTCCGGACGCGGCGATATCGACAACCCCGAATTCACCCTTGGTGAGCGTGCCGGTCTTGTCGAATACCACGTAGTTAAGTTTCCGCGCAATCTCCAAACCCTTCATATCTTTGATTAAAATGCCGTTCTTCGCGCCCAAGGTCGTCGTGATGGACGTTACCGTGGGGATCGCAAGGCCGAGCGCGTGCGGACAGGCGATGACGATCGCGGCAACGGCCACGGTGGCGGCGAAGATCGCCCCCTGCGGGAACACAAAATACCAGACCACGAACGAAATCAGACCCGCCGCAACGGCAACATAAAAGAGCACCGATGCCGCGCGATCCGCGAGATGCTGGACGTTCGGCTTGGAACCCTGTGCCTCGCGCACGAGTTTCATGATCTGAGCGATGGCCGTATCCGCCCCGGTCTTCGCCACTTCGACCGTGAGCGATCCGTCCTGATTGAGCGATCCGCCCACAACCTCGTCGCCCGCCTTTTTGCCGATCGGGCGCGATTCGCCAGTGAGCATCGCTTCACTCACCGAACTTTCACCGTCCACAACCCTGCCGTCCACCGGAACCTTCTCGCCGGGTTTTACCAATACCCTGTCGCCGATCATCAATTGGCTAGTCTGCACGTCGGTAAGCTGGCCGTCTTTTGCGAGGTGCGCGGAGGGCGGAATGAGTTTCGCCAGTTCCGAAAGAGCGCCGGTCGCGCCGCGCACCGCCCGCATCTCAAGCCAGTGGCCGAGCAGGAAAACGGAGATCAGTGTCGCCATCTCCCAGTAGAGTGATGATCCGGGGAAAAAGAACGTGGCGGCCACGGAGAATGCAAATGCTACGGTGATGGCAAAAGCGACGAGCGTCATCATGGCAGGATTCTTATGCGTCAGTTCGCCCTTGGCCGCCTTGAAGAACGGCCAGCCGCCGTAGGAAAACACGAAGGCGCCGATCAGGAAGAGCCACAGGCTCCCGCCGGGAACCGTCCATTCAAAATGAAACCATAGCTGGATGTTCGGCGAGAGCGCCATGGCAACCAGCACGAAAGGAAGCGTGATCCAGAAGCGGCGCTTGAAATCCTGCTCGGCGCCGCCATGACCGGCGTGCGCATCACTACCATCATGGCCGCCCATGTCCATGGGAACCAGATTCATGCCGCACTTCGGGCATTCCCCGGGATGGTCGGAAATGACATCCGGATCCATGGGGCAGGTATAAAGTTTTTGGGATTCGTTATTCATTGTATCGTTAACAGCAACCGCCTGAAGATTTGTGCGCATGTCCACTTTCTGTCGTACCCGCATCCACCGCTACCAGATTCATGCCGCATTTTGGACACCTCCCCGGCGCATCCTGTTTCACATCCGGATGCATCGGGCACGTGTAAATCGTTTTATTTGATTCGTTGTTCATTGGATTTTTGATTATTATTTTCAACTTTGTTTTCGGCCTTGTTTTCGATTGCGTGGCTCGTAATTTCCAGATTGCAGCTTTTGTGTTCCCCGCACCACGCTTCACACTTTTTCGCGAGCTTCTCATCCTCGTAGTGCAAGCCACATTCAGGGCAACAGTAGATTTTCTTAATAGTGTGATCCACGTGATTTATCCCTTCGTCAATTTATGCCATCCGACGTGCTCGTACACGCTCGACCAGTAGAATCCGAGGCCGAAGGCGAACATCAGTTCCTCGAGCGGTACGCCCGCGATGAGAATGCCGGAGATCACGGACAAATTCCACACCCGTTCGACGTAGCCGGGATAGGCGGCAATGAGTGTGAGGAAGTAGAGGAAGTACAGTCCGAGGAAGAGGAACGCGCTCGCGATCATTTTCTTTTTGAGGTCGGGGCGGCAATACCAGGTGGCGAAGCCGCCGACCATCATCGCGATGAACGCGCTGTAGATGGGATTGATCGGAGCGATAAGGAGTAATGCTGCGAAGACGACCGGGGCCGAGAGGAGCGCCCACAGATGATACCGGTGCCGCGCGTGGTGCCGCTCCATGCCGCCCATCGCATCGGGACGATACGAGAAGAACAGTTCGTAGAGCACGACTGCAATGCCGCCGATCGCGAATGAGAAGATGAAGCTTTCAAGATCGAAGTGGGTGCGATATGCAAGGCCAAAGAGCGACGGCGGATTCCAATAGCGGGGCACGAAGATCGGTTCGGTGAGACCGAGCAGCGATGTCCACGCGCTTACAATGAGCATCTCCCGCTTGCTTGCTTTGGTCTTAAGGAACAGGTAAATGACCGCCCAAACGACGAGCAGGAGCAAGCTCCAGAAGAACCAGGCGTAGTATGCGGAGGTGATCATATTGCCAGTATACCCCCCTAGGGTATTTCTTGTCAAATGATCCTGTGGACAGCGCTATTTACCTACCGCAATAAAGGTTCAAAATTGCCCCCGATTCTGTTAAAATTTATCCATGCAGCTATCGAAGCCCATCTTTACCATTCTGATACTTGTGCTGTTTTTGGTTGCACCGTTTATCTGTACGCAGGCGATAGCGATGACCGACGCCCACAACAGCATGGCCCAGTGCCCCTTGGTGAATGACACAGGCTCCCTTTGCAGTATGAACATCATGCAGCACATCAATGCGTGGGGATCGCTGTTCACGGCTACCACACCCACCATCGCCCTTCTATTTTTACTACTTGTTCTTTCGCTCGTAATTTCTATATTGGAACGTTTTCTCAAAAACAGTTTATCGGGAACAGCGCTTTCAGTCATCAAGAACCGTTTCGCTTTTTCTATTTTCGACCCACTCCGTTTGGCATTCCGCAGAGGCATTCTTCATTCGAAGTGCTACCGTCCCTTTTTTGGTTTCTAATGTCTACCGCCACATTTTGATTGCGGCGTTTTAGATTTTTTCCTATAAAAATTAATGTATTAATTCTAACCATGGAACACGAACCTCATCACCCTCAACCAGATGAACCGCTTCAACCACAGCAAGCGCAAAAGAAAGATCGCTTCCTGCCGATCTCAATCCTTGTCGCGGCAGTCATGATCGGCGGTGCAATTACCTTCGCTACGCTTTACGGGGGAGCACCAGCTCCCAGTGGAACAGCGGGGGCTACCGTTCCGAACGCGCAACCGCAGCCATCCGTCTCCGCCACGCAAGTCATGCAACTTACTTCGCATGACAGTATCTTAGGGAACGCGAACGCTCCCGTAACGCTCATCGAATACGGCGACTACCAGTGCCCGTTCTGCGGTGAATTCTTTTCTCAAACCCAACCGCAGATTGTCGCCAATTACGTAAATACCGGCAAAGTGAGGATGGTATTCAGGAATTTAGCATTCCTCGGGCCCGAATCAACGGCGGCGGCGCAGGCGGCAGAGTGTGCGGAAGATCAGAACAAGCTTTGGCCGTACCACGACGCGCTCTATGCGGGGAAAGTCGCAGAAGTCCAGAAGGGAGGCAGCGAAGACGACGGGTTCTTTAACCGGACACTTTTCTTGAAACTTGCAAGCCATGTCGGCCTCAACGTCCCCCAATTCACGAGCTGTATCGACAGCAATAAATTTGCAAGCCAAGTGGCGCAGGAAAAAGCGGACGCCGCCGCGGCAGGCGTGGATTCGACGCCGACCGTGTTCATCAACAGCACGCAGGTTGTGGGCGCCCAGCCATACTCCGCGTTCAAGGCAGTCATTGATGCGTCATTGCAGAAATCATAAGCTATGTCCGTGTTGTTACGAGGAATAAAAGAAGTATTTACGAAGCCGCGATACGTCGCGCTTGCCGTCATCGTCGCGGTTGGCGCATTCTTGTTCGCGACATGGCTGCCGAATCTCGGCGTCGTGGTACAGATGATGCCGCAATCGATTCCGTTCGCAATCAAGCTGCAGCTTCTCGTCGGCCTTACGGAGAGCATCGGAACGAATTTCAGCGCGCTTTCCGCCGCGTCAACGATCGCGAGCGCCATTCTTTTGGGAATCGATATCGCCTTGATTGCGTATTACATGAAGGAGCGGGCGTTCGCGTGGCGGCAGGGAGCTGTTGCGGCGAGCGTGGGCGGCATGGTGAGCGGCGTTTTCGGGATAGGGTGCGCTGCCTGCGGATCATTCGTCTTGATGAACATATTTGCCGCAATCGGACTCTCGGGCGGTATCGCCCTCCTTCCGCTTCACGGGGGCGAGTTCGGCATCCTAAGCGTCGCCCTGCTCGGCACTTCTCTTGTCCTCGTCGCCAAACGGATCGGATCGCCACAGGTATGCGATCCCGTCGAACATCGAAATGAAAAATAAATTACCAACCATGAAACTCATTAAAAAACAAAAGAATAAACTGCTCCCTATCGCTATTATTGCAGTAGCGGTAATCGCAGGCGCGTGGGTCATAACAAGCCGAAGTGGCAAAAACGCCAGCACCGCACTTGCCGCAGATCAGGCCGCTTACGACAAAATTCCCACGGCGGCGGGTAAAGCGAACTTCGTCCAACAAAGCGCAAGCCTCACAAAGCCCGTCGATCCGGAACTCGTCGATCTCGACAGCCAGATCATAAGCTGCGCCCCGAACGTTGACGGGTTGCTCAGTAATAACCCCACGACAGGAGGGAGCTGTGCGGCCGGTCCTACGACCCTCGCAAGCACGACCGGCCTCTTTATGGGCGGCCAATGCTGTGGTGCGATGAAAGACACTGTCGATTATCACGCGAACCTGCAGAAGCTCCAGGCATTTAGGGATACGCCAAACATCCCGCTCGACCCGATGCATACGCCGATCGCGATGGCAAAATATTGGATTGACTACGATAATGCGACGACGCTTACGCCTGCGCAACAAGCCATCTATGACCAGGCATATGCGATCTCGAAAGAAAAGCCCTGCTGCTGCAAGTGCTGGCACTATTTCACAAACGAAGGCATCGCCAAAAAAATGATCATCGATGGCACATGGGACGCGCAAAAAATTGCTGCATATTGGGATGCATCGGACATTTGCGGATGACAAAACCATGAACAAATACTCTCACAAAAAATCATATTCAGGGTGGTGGATCGCGGGAGGGGTCGTTCTCGCCGCCGTCGGACTAATAGTCTGGGGCAATCATTCCGCATCCACGCTCACGACGCGGCAACTGGCATTGAGTTGTACGACCGATCCATTGACGAGATTCCATATCCACCCGCATCTCACGATCGTCGTGAACAACGCGACGCAAACCATTCCCGCGGATATCGGGATTAGTTTGGCCTGTATGCACCCAATCCACACTCACGACGACAGTGGCACCATCCACATCGAGTCCCCGGTGGCACGCGACTTCACGCTCGGGGATTTCTTCGCCGTCTGGGGCAAAACATTCAATCAGAACCAAATTCTCAACAGCGTGGTCGATGCGAGCCACACGATCACCGTGACGGTGAACGGCAGTCCGGTGGACACTTACGAGAATACCGTGATGCACGATAATGACCAGATCGTCATCTCTTACGCCGTAAAAAAATAATATCACGGTTTTTATTCGTCATGTACTCTCGTGATCAACACTAATTACTAACAACAACCCTCGCAACACTGTATATTTCTTTCAGAGAGTAATGCGAAGAGAAACTGATATTATTGCCGTTCGCCACGTAGGGATCTCGCATGAGGTAATCGCCGTTGCTCCCACTCGTGAGCACGACAAAGTGTGTTCCGCCGAGGGCGTTCATACCGACGATCGCCGGATGGCCGGTCGCAAGCATCGCGTCGATGACGTCGACCTTGCGTGCGACAGCCGCGCCGCGCACATTCACGGCCTTCCGCGTGACGGTCGCGCCATCCACGCTGATCGTCGCGAGCAGTAGATCGGGAGAGTACGCGGCAAAATTATCCGGGTCCGCATTGATGGTCGCGGGCGTTACGTCGCGGTAGCCGTAATGGGTGAGCACCATCGCCACGGATGCGATGAGGCACCCGGCGCTCGCAAGGGTGTATTTCGTCCCGTCAAGCGTGTCGCTTCCCCACGCAACATCGCGCTGATTGTAATAGCAACCCGACGCATTGCAACTCGTCTGATCGGCAAGCAGTTTTGGACCACCGGCATTCTGGGTGAACGTCGAGAAGCTATTGAGTTCCGCTTCCGCCGCCGCAAGTAATTTCTGGTAGATCGCCTCCTGTGATTTCGTTTCGGCAAGCAGCTGGGTTTTCGATTGCTCCGTCGCGACGAGCGATTGCTGCTGTGATGCGAGCGTTTGCTTTTGGGATGTGAGCGTCTCCTGTTTCTGTTTCGACGCAGCCTGCGAATCCGCGAGGTTGCCCTCCTGAATACGTAATGTTTGCATTTGGCCTTGGACGGCATTTTGCATTTTCAACGTCGCATTAATGTCATCCCATACTGCAACGAGGCTGCCCGACGAAAGCATCTGCACGATGAGCGGCTTACCATCGGCTTTTTGAAGGCTTCGCAAGTATCCCCCGAGCGCCGCCTGATCCGTGGCGATCGTTTGCTTCGCCTTTGTCATTTCCCCACCCAGCTGCCAAATCTGCGCCTGGGTGGTATTGATCTGCACTTGAGTGAGGGCGACCTGTGCCCGTCCCTTGCTTCGCTCAAGATCGAGCGCATTGATAGCGGACTGGAGGGTCTTCTTGTCCGCGCCGACTTTTTGGAGTTGCGCTTGGTATGTCGCGATCTCTTGATTGAGGGTGGCAATCTGCTGGTTGTCCGTGCTGATTTGCTGGGCCTGTGCAGAATCGCTGCCCGTACTCGTCGCAGTCTGTATTGCCGCCGCCTTCACGTAAGGAATAAAAAGAATACTTACGACCATGGCCGCGATAAATCCGAACCCGAGAGAGACAGGCAGCCCTCGCATACCTTTATGCGGTCAGCAGCATCCGCCGCCTTTGGATCTGCGGGGTTGCTGTTGTTTATCTAACAGCAACCGATATTGATCTTTGCATCTCTCGGAATAGAATCGCTTACCGAACCCTTCCGGATATTCCTTCCCTTCTTCGAGCGTCATCCTGCAAATCGGACATTTTTTCTTGAAGATTCTGAGCATAGATTTTTATTTCGATGATTTATTTCTCCCCCACCGAGGAATGAATGCGGGCGTTCGCGCCACGTAGATATCCCATGTAACACCAAACACTTCTTTTGCTTCCCGCTCTTCGGTCCGCGCAAGATGGATATACATCCATACAAGCACCGGGAACATGGCGAGCGTGAGGATCGTCGGCCACTGGAACAGGAACCCGAGCATGATGAGGATGAACGCCGCATACTGCGGATGGCGGATGCGGGCATACGGCCCGGTGGTCGCAAGCGTATGTTCACGCTGCGCTTTGTAGAGGACAGTCCATGCATCCATCAAGAGAAAGACTCCTATGCCGATCAGGACATAGCTCAAGAGATGGAACGGCCCGAAGTGGGGATCGCCGCCCCAGCCGAAGAAGTCTTCAAGAAGATGGCCGGAATTATGACTTAAGAGATCCACGCCCGGCAGTGCTTTCGTAAGCCACCCCGAGAGAAGATAGATCGTGAGAGGAAACCCATACATCTCCGTGAAAAGCGCGACGATGAATGCCGAAAACGCTCCGAACGAGCGCCAGTCGCGCGGGGTTTTCGGCTTCGTAAAGCTGAATGCGAATACGATGAAGATGGCAGAATTGATGATGACGAGTGGCCAGAGGCCGTAGGCGTTGTCCATAAAGCTAGTGGCAACAGGAATGATCCTGCTTTGTATCGTCATGAGTTTCGGCCTTTGAGGATTGCTCAATATCCACGACGTGACTATCATGCGGCGCGTCACTGTGCGACGACTTCCGATGCCGCATCATCATGATGACGCACGCCGCGAGAAGCACGAGCGCGATGAGCGGCAGGAGTGCTGTTCCGCCGAACGCTGCCGCTCCCCCACCCAAAAGCAAGATGGCGATAATCGGTACCGCGCAACAGGCGATCATCATCCACATCATTGATGAGCTATGGCCACTTTCATGGTCATGAGTAGTGTTATTATTTTGATTTTCCATATTTTTGCTTGGTTAATTTCTTTGTTCGGCCTTTATTGCGCATTCCATGTGAACGTCCTTGTCGCAACCCCACCGACATTGCTCACCGTGAGCGTTATCGTCTTCGGCGTGGACGATGGCGCAGGGAACGTAAGCGTACCGTTGCGGTGGTGCCCTCCGGCAGCAGGGCCATCCCATGCGATGGGTGCAAGCGAGTCACCGCGATCATCGGTCAGCACGGCCACTTTCGTCATATCCATGTCGAGGCTGCCCATGTGTGTGTCGATGCCGAAGCTGAACGTCCATGTGCTGGTGCCGGGCGCGCGCGGTTGCGCGACGACTTCCGCCGTACCCTCGGAATTGGTTTGCGATCCGTAGGGCGCCGATGCCTTGCCGGACGATTGCTGCGTTTGGCTTGTCGTTCCTCCGTATTCCGTAGGCGTGCCTCGCGGAACGCTCAAGGTATAGAGGAAAAACATGACCGCGAGAACAGCAAGTCCAATGAGAATTGCGTTTTTTGTATTCATACAATTTGTTTCTTGAATTTCACGATCCGACTGATCATGTAAGCAATGCCCGCGAGATTGAATGCGATGCCGACCCAGAAAAGCTGCACTTGATACGCCCCGATAAATGAGGCGAATGCGCTCACGCCCAAGACGGGCAAAATGTTCACGAGGTAGTGGGCGCAGCAGGAGACCATCGCGCCCGTGGACGTTGTCCCCGTCACGGCAAGCATCTTACCGCTCGGACCTTTGGCGTGGATCGCGGCTTTCAGGTAGCTGTATAGCCCGATCTGGATACCGAACCCAACGGCGAGGCTTCCAAGATAGTACCAGTAACTTGTGAATTGGCTCGCGGCAAATCCAACGCCAGAGATAAGGCCAACGACCAGGAAATATGCGCCGACCAAAACCAGCGTCGCGGCTGCTCCCTTCGCAATCGATGTGATGATGGTGCGGTTCATGCTAATTCAGCTGTGCGAGTTCACTCGCGACCTTATCGTTGTCGACGCCCATATTTGGATCATCGAAAACGTAACGGACGATGCCTTGCTTGTCGATAAGAACGAATGTGTGGCCAGGGTACGATCCGTAATGCATCGAGGAATTTACCGTGAGCATGCCGTACTCATTCGATACGCTCTTGTCCGTATCAAAGAGCACCGTCGCAGAGGCAAGCTGAGGCATCTTCTGGATTGCGCTGGCCCAATCCGCTGGCTGATCGATCACCACCGACAGTGCGACGGTATTCGAGCTGTCGAGCTGCGGGAGCGCCACCATCTGATTCCAGCATGCCGGATAGCACATGATGCCCTCATTGAAGAACAGCACTACATCCTTTCCTTTCAAGCTTTCGTTCGTGTAGATCGTGCCGTTCCGGTCTTGGAGCGAGAACTGCGGAGCGGGCTTGCCGACAAGATCGTTCGGCGATCCCGATGACGCTGCCGCGCTTCCCGAATGCATGGGGTCGCCGCCTGTCTGCGGGCCACCGCTGCCGCGACTTAGCATGTAGATGCCACCGATGGCGAACACCGCGATAGCGATGATCGCCACAATTGCTGTCGTATTGTTCTTTTTCTGATATGTTTTCATTTTTTTACTTCTCTATCGATTAATTTTCTTTGTTTTGTTTTGTGGCCATTACCGTAAGCCACGCGAGAAGTCCGACAATGACGATCGCCCATGCGAACTGCGGCACCCATCCGATGAATCGGTTTGCGGACTGCAATGCCTGCGTAATGAAGATGTTGATGTCCACAGCAGTGGCCGAGTATCCCATCGGGTTGTTCGCCGCCCAGATGAGCGTGAAGACGCCCATAATAGTGAAGGTCGCGCCCGCCAAGAGGTCGGAGAATCGTGTCTTGAATTCCTTTCCAAACAAGTTGAACGTAAATGGCTTCCGTGCCTCGAAGAGCCGGTTCGTGAGATGCGTACGATCAATGACGGTGGCCAAGATGAAGAGCGGCGTCACCATGCCGAGCACGTAAGCCAAGGTGTAGATAATGCCCCACGTGAACGAACCCGGAAGCACGGAAAGCGCAAGCGCTCCCGCGAGCACGGGGGCGCAGCAGGTCGTCGCGATGCCGGAGAAAATGCCGAGGACATAGACCGACGCCGCTGTTTCCTTTTCCTTCATTTCAAACTTTGGTTTCCACGAGGACGGCATGGGCAATCGCTTCCCGAAAAGGAGCGAGATGCCCAAAGCGAGGAGCAGTAAACCGACGATCGTAAAGATTTCGTGGTGATAGTGTCCAAAGAAGGTGCTTAATGACGAAAATCCTAATCCGAGCGGCAAGAATACGGTCAGGATGCCGAGGAAGAAGATGAAGGTCATGAGGAATACCTTTCTCCGCGTCTCAAAGATTGACCCGAAGTACGAGGGCAGAAGAACTGTGACGCAGCACGGCGCGAACAATGCCGCCACGCCCGCCACGAATGCTGCTACTAATGATGTGCTGATGAGGAGTTCCATAATTGTTATTGCACCCCGCAGCCGCTGCTTTGGCCGTAGGATGGGGGTGCGGTCTGGGCTTGCGACGATGCAGTGGCACTATCCTGTGATTGCGTCACCGCGTTCGCGCTGAACGGCCGGAATGCGTAAACCCATGCCGTGCCGACGATCATCACAAAGAGCGCGATGCTGATGAAGAGCCAGAAATTATCATTGGTTGGTTTCATGCTTTTTCATTCCCGATTACTGCACCCCGCAGCCGCCCGACGATTGCGTCTGCACCGGGATAATTTTGTTCTCTATCTGCTGATATCCCTGGGCGCTTGAATACGCGGCACCGAGGACCGTCTTCGGGTCAACCGCGCCCCAATCAACGCCTTGGCTTTGGAAGTAGGTCGCAAGCGTCATGTAGGTGCCTGGGAACCAGTAGGAGTTCACTGTGAGCGCGGCCTTGTACATATCCGTTTCGGAGACGCCCTGCGAGGCCATGAGCTCGAGGAGTCCCAGCATCGCCATGCCATGATTGCAATCCGGGAAGTAGGTCGAATTGCCGCAGCACGGACGGTAAATGTTCTGCGCGACACGATCGACGAGGGCCTGCTGATTGGCGGTAAGGGTTATGAACGAATGGGCGCTGTAGTGGCTCATCGCGTCGCCGACCGAAAGCGTCCAACCGCCCGTCGAGGCGAAGTTCTTCGCCCCGCCGTATTGCGGATTCTGCATCTGGCCGCTCGTGAGAACCGGGTTGTTATTCCCCAAGCCAAGCGCCCACAAAAGGTTCAGGAGAACGCCTGAATTCTGGGGCGTGATGACGAGATTGCCATTGTCTGCATTACCAAGCAGCGCCCTCATATCGGGAGGCAATCCGCCGCGCTGCGCATAGAGCGCCTCAAATTGCGACTCGTCGATCACACCCGCAGAAACTAACTGTTTCCCCAAATCTCCCCAACGTGCAGGCAGCGTCACGCCGTTCGCCGGAATCACTTTTTCTTGAAGCGCGGAAACGGATGCTACTTCTCGCGTTGTCGTGGCCGAAACCCCTTTCGCCACAAAGGCAGCTTGTCCTCCCGCCTCCCGTTGGTTGCCGATATACACAAACGCCGAAGCGATAAGCAGCGCGGACGCAAGAATGCTGAGCGGCAAAAACAGATCTTTTTTGTCACTCTTTGCCACCGCTGCCGAAGGAAGATTATCTGTCGGCTCTGATTCGTGCTGATGTTGTTCGTGTTCCATATTGTTCATGAGCTATTCGTCGCAGCACGCGGCAAGTTTATTGACGAGATCCTCGAATTGCGGACTGCCCTTGGCAATCCTTTTTATTTTCCCTCCCGTGACCAGCTTCAATTTCAGCGCCCAAAAGATCGAATACACCTTGTACGCGCCCTCGAACGTTTGCTTCGCCCGCTGCTTTTCTCCTTCCGATTGCAGTTTGTTCCCGACCTCGATGAGGCGCATGGTCGCCGCGAGGAGATGCTTTGCGATGCACCACGTCTCGCCTTCATTCTCCGGCATAAGCTGAGCGAGGAATTGCTTGCGCAATTCCCTGATCTCTTGCGCCGTATCGAAATACTCGTCTTTATTTATTTTTACCCCCGTAAAGAAAAAGTGCTCTTCGAGGCTCACGAGATTCATGACGGCGACGCTCAGATCTTCCGTCGTCGAGAGATCGACGCCCGCTTTTTCCTTGATTGATGCTATTTTTTTGAGAAATTCTTCCAGCGTTGGTTTTGTGTTCATGGTAATTGTGAATTGATTGCGAACCAAAAAACCGCATTTCTGCGGTTTAGGGCGCTACAAACGACGCGGCGAATCTGGTTCGCTTAGGCGTTCATAGCGCACAACAGAGACGGATCGCGCTTTTCGAGGAGGGAAATCCAATGACGCTGTTTACCAATGCCGCTCGCCCTTGCGTTGCTGATAATACTTAACCGACGCGAAACCATAAACAACGGATCTGTGGCGGCAGAAATCGTAAGCCACATAAATGCCACGAGCAATGCAAAAAATGAAAACGCAAGAGAGCCCACGATGCCCAGTGAAGCGCCGAGGAGGGTGTTGATGTGCATCTCCACGAACTGGATCGGGCTCATGCCGTTCACGCACTCCGGACTTCCCGGGATCGCCGCAAGACAATTCGTATGATTGCCCGCCCCCATAGTGGCCATCGCAAAGCCGCCCGCCACAAGGGCGAGAACAGCCGTTACGATGACCATGGTTGCGAGCGCCGATTTCATGCTTTTATTCCAGATCTTTTTTCTTTTCTTCAAACTCCCTCTTGTCGATCTCGCCCTTCGCGTAACGCTCTTTGAGAACGTCCATCGCCGAATGGCCGTGTTCATGCCATCCGTGCCGATGCCTGCCGTGGCCAAGCCAGCGAATGAGCACGATGACGCCGATGACGATCAGTGCCCAAAAAAGGAGCATGAAGATCCACCCCAGCGGATCCGCGTAGCCATACCCCATGGGTCCGTACCCGCCGTATCCATATCCCATCATGTTGTTTAAAAAATTATTTTGATACGGAGTCGACGAAGCTCCGTTGTCGTAATTGCCATAACCCATCATCGCGCCCGCGGGGAGCGCGGCGTTCGGATCGCAGCCCGAATATCGTTCGCCGAGCGCGATGTGCATCGCCGTGTCACCCTGCTGGCCCATCATGGATGAGAGCATCGAATCCATCGCCGCGTGGCCCGATCCCGTCATCTGGTCCATAAAATATTCGCCGAGCTGATCATAGTTATCCTGCGTGAGCTGGCTGCACTGCGCCTGCCCTGCTTGCAACTGCCCGTATAGCGCCTTACCGTCCGCGATCGCCTGCGTGTCGCTTGCGGACATTGTCGTTGAAGACGCGCCCGGGTAAGTCCAGCCGCCCATCATAGAACCGTACGATCCGTTATATCCTCCCATCATTTGCGCGTTCGCCGTTCCCACGACAAGAAATACGGAGAATGTTGCAAGCGATAACCCGATATAGGTAATTATTCTTTTTGTCATTATCTTCGTTGTGATAATTTATAGACTTTTAATATTTCATCAGCGGCTTTCTTGCCATGCCCGGCCTTCATCTGCATCGCTACGTGGGTGGCGAGGTGATTTTCGAGCAGCAACCCCTCAACGCCGGAAAGTGCTTGCTTGATTGCAGATGATTGCGTGATAATATCAATACAATATTTTTCATCACCGATCATCTTTTCAAGGCCCTTAATTTGGCCTTTCACAATCTGGAGGCGCCGCAAAGCTTTTTTCTTAATAATCTGGTTCATATAGCATATGATACCCCTAGTGGGTATTTGGTGTCAAATGAGCTCTCGTGACGTTGTTAATGACTCCCGAACCATCAATCCTGTAATAGCTCCTCGCATTAATAATGTCCCTAGAGATGTATACGCCTCAATTGTTATGGATTGGACTGTAAGAAAAAGGGATTGAGACGAAGAGGTAAGATAATTTCCAATTTTCCCCACTAGCCCACCCATAACACGAATATGCGATAAAACACTCTTAACCGCAGTGAATACATTTACTGACCAAGAGCGGCCATGGCTCGGGTTGCATTAAGCGATCCGGGCCGCTTTTTTTTATAATCTCATCAAACAGATTCTGACATCCTTCACCCAGGCACCCAAGTTCTGACTTCCTAGTCCGAGGGGTATGGAAAGCTCATTAAATCCATATAAAATGCGTGTTGCATTTTCGCCCCAAAAGTGTAATATGTAAATGTGCTTGTGGGGCGTCAGCCCTATTCGGCTAATACATAAGCCGAAGGCAGGCACGACAAAGATACCGCCTTTGGCGGTGTTTTTGTTTTTAGTCTTCGTCAGGGTTGCCCTTCATCGTTGTGAAAAATCTCGTATCCCTGAATTTGTTTGTTGTCCACGCCGGAACAATGCTCCAGAAATGCATCTGGCCGTTATCGCCTATCTTGCGAAGTATGACTTTTATCTTTCTTCCCTCGATGATCGCGATGATACCCCAGTACTTCACCGGCTTACTCTTCGTCACCCGTTTCTTGAAGCTCTTTACCTCAAACTGTTGGAGTGTTTCTTCAAACTCCTGAAATGTCGTCGAAAGTTTTATGAGCTTAACCGCAAGAGGAAGGAGTTTAAAACGCAATATCTGCGAGGATTTCTCCCGCTCGGATCGGGCTCTCTTATAGATGATGTGGTTGAACCCCTCGGCGGTAAAATAGATGTCTTCATTAAATGCCGGTGAGGTAATCCGGCCAGTGCTGCTATAAAATCGCTGGGCATCTTCCTTTAGTTTGTCGTAATTCGAGAGATCATCCATAGCAGAAAGCTTGCTACCGTAGAACCACACAATCAACTGGCCCAGCTTCATTTCCTGGACTTTTAAGTAGTTAAGTGATATACGGATATCAGCGTGTTGTTTCTGCCCAAGGGCAAAACAGCGCTCTTTTCTCCAAGGGGAAAAGATCTTGAAAGGAGCATCTATTCCATGTCTCAGTTTAGTGATTCCACAAACCTTGCGTTAGTGAAGCGCCTCGCAGGAGGGCTCACTTCATCCGAACGCCTCCTCGTCCTCTCTGGTGCATTGCGGGAGGCGATCGTCAAATCGCAAGAGGATTATGCCCGTGAGCTAGTTCGCGCCATACCGGAACTCATCAAGCCCGATGGCAACCCGAAGCACGCCGGAGATCGCGAGTACTTCGATGAAGTTGAGAGGATTGATCGCGAATTTTGCTTCGCGCTCATGTATGCCTACCCAAAAGGAAGCATCCGACGCAAAGATCCTCAGGACACCGAAAAACCATCCCTCATGGGAATCCGAGGGGACATCCTGAAGCGCCTGTCCTTCAAGTGGGGGCAGAACTTTGACGATTTCGGAAAGGCGATCTTCCGGTTCTTGTGGGAAGCAATCATGCCCGGCAGGGATCACGTTGAGCTGCTTTCCGCCGAGAAGGAAATGGTCCTTGGAATCCTCCGCGAACGACTCAAGCATACGGGAGACTTCAACGAACGGGTAACGCGGGCCTGGCTTACGGAACTCAGAGAATACCTACAGAAGGATTCTCCAGCGTCCCTCTGGGGATATGAACTCGCGCATCTTCTCGCGATTGCCCGCGTCCGGAACGACTCGCGAAATCTATTCGTGGACATTGAGCTTCGCAACGAGAACGACAGGAAAATGGGAGTGTCTCTCTAGAACTCCTCTGCATGTATCAACGGCTTGCTTCGAAAGGGGCAAGCCGCATTTTTATAATCCGATCAAACAGGTTCTGACATCCTTCACCCAGGCACCCATCGATTTTTAGATAGATTTTATGGGGCTAATTTTGCATACCCCTAACGGGAAATAGAACTTCACGTGCCCGAGTCCGCCTATTACACCTCGACGTTCTGGCCAGCGACCTGCCATCCCCTTGCGCCATTAAAGAACTGTATCTGGGGTGTGATACAGTGAGTATATGAAAAAGGATGGCTTCGCGACGATTATTGTAATCGTTTTAGTGATCGTCGTCATTGCCGCGGTAGGATTTTGGTATTATACATCGCAACATAACGGAATCATTTCCACTTCTTCCCAGGGTGAGTCAGCTAGTTCAACTACAAGCATCGCCGGAGTCACGGCGGATCTGCAAGGCAAGATTGCCACACTCGGGTACAATACCACCAACGCAACATTAGGCGACCTGGTATGGATCGACCAGGATGGCACGCCAATCGATGTTCACGCTTCGAGCTCATTAACTTTTGCCGCGGCGACAATCTCCGTATCATCTGCCCCCACGACAACTTCGCTTTCACCTCAGATCGCATATAACTTCAATACGGCCTTGATTAAAACTGTGGATGGCTACATGGGTCTACATGGCTTTGTGTTACAGACAAATCAGTCAACGGGCAATTCTGATTATTCGGCTGTGGGCGGCTTTGTGTTCTCGAACGCATATTATAGTTCACAGTCCGGCCTGCGGTGCAGGATTCAAGTTTGGATTAATGCAGGTCCTGAGGGATTAGATTTAGAGACCCCTTATTTGGGAAGTCTCACCTGTATTGACCAAATAAGTTATCAAACCGCCTATAACAATGAAGCTCCTTTTATAAAAGGGTTAGGTGCTCAATATGCGAGTACCACTCTGGCAGTAAAAGATTACCAGCTCTGCCCCTCTGATACCTCCAAAGCCACCGTAAGATTTGAATATATCAATGGCGACGGAGAATTTACCAGTGCGATGGAAAATACGCCGCAGGGTTGGGTGAATATGCATTTAGCCCCCGCACAAATGGATTCCGGCGGCTGTTTCTAGAAAACTTTCAACCCTTTGCCCCCAAACAGGTTCTGACTTCCTCCACCCAGGCACCCAAAAACAAGCTCCTATCCCTACGTAACATTTTTTAATGCTGTTCCGTTCCTTACTAAGCAGGGGAAAGGTCGGCAAATAAAATATCGCACGTATTGCAATGAAAAAAATCTGTGTGTCGGTATTGATGTGCGGAGTTCTTGCCATTCTTGCAACTGCAGAGAGTGTCGTCGCTCAAACAACCGTCACGGCAAAAACTCCCGCAGATATGGTGTCCGAGGCAAGTAACATCATCGCCTCGGTGACAAAAATTGAAGCCCAAAGGGAAAGCATTTCCGCGATCGCAACCGTACAACTTGCGGCGGCAGCCAAAGAAACGAGCGCGCTCGCGGGCATGCCACTTGCGACGACGGACGAACGAGCGGCAGTCTCTGCGCAAATCAAAACGATCACATCACAAATCAATGGCTTGGCCCCGATCGTCTCCGGCCTTGTTGACCTACGAACCGGAGAGGTCATATTGCTCGGCACTGCAAAAAACGACCTAGTTGCCGCCAACAACATGCTCTCGTCATAACCATATGAAAATATACCGGACAAATTTCGTTTAAAAGCCCCGACCCTTCGGGGCTTTTAAACGCCATGTACGCTGAATCAATTTTTACGAGACGCAAGGTGAAAACTTGCGTACGAGATATATCCGGCGACGAGCACGCCGATCCAGCTGATCCACAGCGGAGCATCCCATGCACCGATCACAACCGACCATCCGAAAACGAGGCGGAGGAAATGGATGAGGGCGACCGCAGCCATAATCACGCCAACCACCGAAAAGAGCATACGGCTTGAGGTATGCGGTTCGAGTGCCTTTGGATGCCATGAATAATGCACTAGCACAAGCAGTATGAAAACATCGCATCCGACCCAAAGCCATGCAAACGGTGCGGTAACATATACCCCGAAAAGCCACTGCGGAAGAGTGCCGGACGCAAGGAACCAAAGCCCCGTAATAAGGTCGGCGGTCACAAGGCCCGAAACGAATTTCCCCACTTCTCGCACCGCCTGTGTATGTTTCATATTTTTAGTATAGCAAACGCCGCCGATGGATGTCATACGCTTCTTTATGGGCGGATTTTTTGATCTTCGGCAATCGGAATGGCGTTCGGTTTTTTATATATAAAAGAGCCCCGCTGTTTTGCGGGGCCCGTAGGAAACATTGATCAATCCCTCCCGACAACCAAGCGTCCCTGGAACGGCAGGGAGTGCATATGCCGGCTGCGCCCCCCCCATCAGGCGACTATCCCCGGCTTGCGTAAAATTCTTCGTAATGGAACCTGAGCGCAACTTCCAGGCGGTCAGAAAAGCCAAGCTTCCTGGTGATCGCACATATGTAGTTTTTCACCACTTGCTCCGAAATGTTCATTTCGTGGGCAATATCCTTATTGGCCATTCCCCCCGCGATACACCGAACGATGACCATCTCTCTTTTTGTCAGTATCTCCGGAAGCCTCCGGCCGCACGGATATCCGCTCGCGCGAATCTCCTCCGCTTCCCGCTCCATAGTTTCTGCAAAAACCTTGCATGCGAAAATGACCCACTTCGACCCCCTGGTTATGCAAAGTTTCTTATAAATGACATTTAAGCAGTTTTTGACAGTCTGTCGCGAAGTGCGGAGTTTTTCTGCGATGCTTGTGATATCATCCCCCTTCGCAAGCAGTTCGCCAATGACCATCTCTTTCCGGGTAAGCATGTTTTCCAGAAGAATGCATGGCTTGCCCGAATTTGAAGCTTTTTTCGGAGCGGGCAATGCCATACCACACTTTTTGCACATGCCGCGATCCGTGCGATATTGCACCAAAAGACAATTTTTATTCACGCACCTTGACCGCTCTCGCTGATCAACATTGGCTGATTCCGGCGGAACGGGCACAACGAGAGAAGCGCCGCTATTCCGTGGGGTAGATTGCGGAAATTCACTCATATGGACTCCTTTGAGCTTCTTGGGAAGCGTTGGATGCTAGTGATATGCTAGCACCTTATCATTCGCCCGACAACTAAAACTTCCCCCCGGTATGCCCCGGGAAAAGTTTTAGGATTTTATTTCTTTCAAAAAAGATTCGAGATCGGGATATATTTTTTCACAGATCAGGTAAAACACTTCCGGCTTCTCAACTTCCCCGATGATCACGATCCTTTTGCCGGCACCATAGCCGATGCCCGCCTCGATGAGCGATGAATGTCCCGCCGGAAGCAGAAGTACCACCATATCGCTGTTCTTAAGCCCCTGAAGCTCCGATTCAAAAATTTGCTTTATATTCGGATTGTTTTCCCAATTCTGCAAAGCTTCGCCAAATGTTCGCAACTCTTCTCCAATAGAACTGCCCGTTAAAAGATTCGCGCCGTTCTGCAGAAAAGAATACACTTCGTGACCCTGCTCGGTCAGTCGCTTACTTGCCTCAAAAACTTTTTCTTGGTTTCTCCATGGAGAAGCAATGAAAATTTTCATAGTCCCATTATACATCTTTGCACTTGGGGTTTGCCACCCCCCCCCCGCCCCATCATCCTACTGCCGGCCCCACGTTTAAAGCTTGTGCCCCTCGGGGGGGGATCGATCAACCCTGCGCCTTGGTAAGCGCCGATGCAAGCGATTGCTGGAAGGCGATGCTCGTATCGGTCGCGCCGGAAACAATGTTCACGTTCGCGCTTTGCGCCTGGATGGCTTCCTGCTGCAGGTACGGCATTGCCTGTTGGTTAATATAGACGGATGCGCTGTGGGTATTCGGATACTGTAAAAACGCCACATTAGTGATGTTGCCCCCATGGATGGTCGCCTGCACCTGGACGTTCCCATAAAACGCGTCTACGGCGCTTCCCGTATACGTCCCGTTTTTGTAAACAACCGACGAACTTTTGTTGACCGGTTGGGTTTTGGGCGCGGAAATCGCGTGCTGATTTTCATAAAGCAGATAGAACCCTCCCATAACGACGACCGCCGCAAAACCGATGATGTATTTTTTCATGGTATTATTGCTCTTTCCCATTAATACGCATGCCGACAGCTTTTTTATGCAGCGGGAAACCCCAACGGATCCGTGTCGACGAAACAGTCTCGCGATTCGGCCCCCTCCCGCTTAACCACCTAAATTAGCCCCCGATTTACACCCTTAAATAGAATAATAAGGGGGCGGATGATGTCTCATCCGCCCCGCTGTCTGCTTCGCTCTTCTATTACTACCGGAGAGGTTGGGTATGAATGCCGCATTCACCGCAAGCGTTTTCCGTACCCTTCCAGCGGCCGGCGCGTTCGGTCTCAGCCTCGTCTTCCTCGGGGAAGGAACATAAACTGCACCCCAGGCTGCGATATCCCAATTGATACATCGGGTTGATCGGGATCTGGTTGAGGGCAAGATACCGCCAGACGTCGAGCTCGGTGAATCCGAGGATCGGGTTGAACTTCATCAAGCCGCCCTTTTCTTCCACTGGCTCAAAATCGGACCGCGTGATGCCCTCCGTTGAACGTACGCCCGAGATCCACGCATCATATCTGCGTAAAGCTTCTTTGGTCTTTTCGACTTTTGGGCGCCCGCAGCACTTTCCACCGTCCTGGATAAATCGATAATCGGTGTAGTTCAGGTGATATTTCTTCACCATGCGCTCTGCAAACGCATACGTCTCAGGAAATTCCGTATTCGCCATGATCGCAAAGACTGGAATGTCCGGTTTCACGAACCAAACCAGGTCAAGCGTCACCATTGAATCCTTGCCGAAGGAGCACCCAAGGCAGATATTCGGATAATCTCTGATTGCCTGCTCGATCAATCGCTTCGCATCTTCGATCTTCTGCAGATAGTTCATTCCTTCTCCTTATGGTAAGAATACCACCGTAACTATCGGGTTTTGCCATTCCCGTGTCAAGGCGCGGGCAGGCAGCTTATCATACTTGAATAGCGAGGTTTTATTGGTATGATTATGGTATCCACGCCGGACAATTTAAATATATAACAGCCCATGGACGATAAACACCGGCGGAGCATCGCCAAGGCGGTAAGCTGGAGGATCATCGGAACGTTCATCACTGCATTTCTTATTTTTGCGTTCACGAGGAAGTGGGGGCTTTCGTTGGGCATAGGCGTTCTCGATTTCACTATTAAAGTGCTCACCTACTATATCCACGAACGCGCCTGGGTCGCCGTTCGCTGGGGAAGGAACTGATCTATATTTTCATGCCCGACACCGACACCTCTCCCCGCAATATAGTAGATGCCATCAAAGAGAAGTTCTTCATCATGGAGGTGCCGCAGTACGGCAACAGCATATTCTATTCGCTTGGATTTTTAGGGCTCACCTGCCTCGCACTCCTTGCCGTCACCGGCTTGGTGATGGTCTTTCTCGGATCGGCATGGTGGATCGCAAACCCTATCGGCATCTTTTTCCGGAGCATCCATCTTTGGGCGGCGCAGGCGTTGATCCTTATCATCATACTTCACGGCCTCGTCGTGTTTCTAAGCAGCGGGTTCAAAACGCCGCGGCGTCTTACGTGGATGCTCGGCGCGCTCGCGTTCCTCCTTATTGCCCTAGAGGCGGAATTCGGATATGACCTGCGCGGGGATTTTTCCTCGCAGTACCGGGCGCTGCAGGGAGCCGATTTCTATAACGGGTCATATCTTGGAAGGTTTATAAACACGCTGAACGGGGCGCAGGTATTCGGGATCCACGTCATCATCATTCCCGTCGTCATCCTGGGACTTCTTGCGCTCCACTATCTTCTCGTAAAAATACGCGGCATCGCAAAGCCCTATCGCGAAGACGTCTCCGTCCCGACAGTACCCGCAAACCATATCCGTCTTTTTATCCGTGGCGGCGTACTCGTCGCGCTCATCCTCCTTCTCGCCGTCGTTTTCCCCTCGCCGCTCGTAGAACAAACCACCATCGGGGAAATCGCGCGCCAGGATCCCGGGCTAATGGCACAAACCCTTCTCGGTGAATTCAGCCATACATCGGATACCGCAACCTATCTGGACTCCATCGATCCGTATGCTTACGATACGCGCACCATATATATCACGGTGCCGTATAAAAGCTTTATTGAAGCCACGGGAGGAACGGATGAGCTCGCTATTTTTTCCGCGGAACCAGCGGCGGTTCAAGACCAAGATGTCGCCCAGGCGGAAATATATTTTCAGAGCGGTGGCACGCAAAACACGTTGACCTCCGTCATTTCTTCCCTTGTTGTGATGGCGAAGAGCGGTCTCTATCAAGCGGCGCTAAACAATGAAAACCCCGGTTCGGATCCGGCCTATTCTCTGCGATTCCTTGCCGACACCGGAGTATTGGATACGGAAGCAAGCGGCCTCCATATCACCACCGACCAGTGGGGCATGATGTACGAAGAGGGTCGATCCATCCCTCCGGGAGCCTGGTGGCTTGCCCCGTTAGGGTTGTTGGACAAAACCATCCTTGCAAATGACACCAACGGAGATCGGGACGGCGCCGAGATCCTGGGACTGCTCGCACTCCTTCTCGTCCTCTTCCCGTTTCTACCCTACATCAACCGTCTCCCGGAGAAACTCCACCTCGCGGAGCGAATTTGGAAAGCAAAGTAGGGTAGGCGGGTTCGTTTCCGCCCCCCCCTTTTTTTTCAGTGGGAAGTCATAAATCTTTTTCTCTTTTTTAAGATCTTGTACTCATGCCAGGCAAGGAGCAACACGATAAGATCGAGCACCGTCAGGACCACAAGCCATAATGAATAGCCGAACATAAGTGAATAAATCTGATAAACGACGAACGCTCCGATCACGGCGAACGATATCGGGTAGGCCCAGATTTTCTCTTTCCATAATCCCAACACCACCAATCCATTCACGATCCCGTGGCCCACGAGATAAAGCGCCGCAAATAGCTTTGAACCCCCGCCGAACGTCTGGGCAACATGCAATAAATAATTGGCGAGAAGATCGTGCGGATCCTCAACGAGCTCTCCCCCCAGAAAGAAATTTGCCATGCGGGATATGTTCTCGGAGCTTATAAAATAGAGCAACATCCCGCCGATCAGCTCGGCGAACGCACCAGCCCCTTTTAACAACAGCGTGGCATCGAATATCCCATGGATCTCCTCTTCTGCCCCGTTATTTTTTTGTGATATAAAAAAAATCTTTTTGATATCCATGGAGATAATTATACGATCCGTCAAAGACCCCGTTCATTATTGTTGCGTGCGCATACGCGCCATTGGCATAGTTATTAAACGTGTTGAATCGCACCCAATATGGATTGATATCAAGCTGCATGGCATCCACCGCCCCGGCTGAAGCGAGCGCCGCGGCGAGCGTTGACGGAACCAGCGAATTGCCTACCGCAAAGATCAAATTTCCTTTTGCAGTGATCCCGATCCCCGACCGCCACGTATAGATGCTTGAGGTTATCGTCCGCCCCCAAAGCTTCCTATTTGCCTCGTTCTGCGTTTCAATGATCCCATTCTCGATAAGCATCGGACAATTTTGACGAACGAACGCGACGCCACCACCCAGATCCTGCCCCTCGTATTTTATGATGGCCAGCCGGCCATCATTATACCCGACGAGCGTCGCCAGATCTTTCTTAAGAGGCAGGTATGTAGTGTTCCCCACCACCATACCATATTGCCCGTCGCGATATTGGAACCCCCCATCAAACGCCGCGACGAGCGTACCCTGGGCTTGGACATTACGGGGAATAACGCCTGGCCCCGGTTTTCCCACCTTGCCACCCGGTTCCTGCGTTCCTGCCACACTCCAAAGCCGCAGCCGGGACATATCCATCTGTGCCAATGTCACAAAAGCATACGGACGTGCGGGGTCCGGAGTAATGAACGTATCCGCAAGAACGATATTGTTCGGGAACAAGCTTAGGGGAATATTTCGCCATATTCCTTCTCCAGCCGAGATGCTGGCGGTCGCAACCGACAGGGGCGACAAGTTCAATGCAGACGACTGCGCAGCAGTATCGGAAGCCGAAATAGCCACGCTGCCGTTCAAAATGAACGAATTCGCGGGCTTTATAAACCGATATGTGATCTGGTTGACCTTGTCGGAAATATTGAAGAACAGCCCCTCCAGAGAGATCACCTGGCTGTCTCCGATCACGGGGCGCAGCACTTGGTCGGTGAAATTCGCCGCGGCGGCAGTATCAAGCTTGATAAAAAGCACGGCAACGACCAACAAAAGCATCGCGCCGCCAATACCCAGAGATAGCCATTTTTTCCAAAACGACCGCCTGCGGCCGTTATCCTTTATTTTTTCTGTAAGCAATTTTTTAAGATGACCCCCGTCCGCACCGGAAGCGCAGCGGATGTTTAAAAAGAGGCTATTATTACGCCAGAGTGACCGGCGTTCATATCTCTGTATTTATTATTACGCGGGGTGCCGGGGAATTAATGCGTGATCCGTGATATGGCGAAGCTCTTATTGCTCTCCTGCAACATGATAGAACGAAGCACGTTCCATCACCGATTCCGCCCGTTCGCCGATGCCTTCCCGCCCAAAGAGCAGTGCGAATGTGGCGACAACGAGCAAAAGGCCGAGGATGATCCATACCGCCCGATACCGATACCCTTCTTTGGTAAGGCGCAGGTTAAGGAACGCGAGCACCACAAAGAGCGCCGTGCATGCGACCCAGAGCAACGGGATACCGGGGAACCAGCTTAGGCCGATGCCCTTCTCTATCACCGTTTCTTCGATACTGAAGGAGAGAGCGCCCAGGAACACCGATCCGACGAGCGCGGCCCACACGAAAGCGTTTCTAATGAAGAAATACCATTTCGGGCGGTGCGTGATGTGCCGCTCATGGATCGTCTCTATTATTTTCTTGCTGGTTTCGGACATTGGATTTTCGCTACGGCAACGATGTTCTTAAAAGTTTTTTTGCGCGCGTAATGAGCGACGAGACGCTTCCTCGCGGCTTTCGCAAAATATCCGATATCTCATCATAGCTCTTACCCTCCAAATAACGGAGCACGATCACTTCCCGATATTTTTCATCGAGCCGCCCGATCGCGGCGCGGAGCGCCGCATGTTCCATGTTTTTTCCGACATCGTGCTCAACGTTTAACTCCGACGCGAGCGCGTCGAACGCTTCGTCGTCCATGATCACCGTCGGCCGTGCAGCGATGCGCCGCAGATGATTCACCGCCTGGTTATGCGCGATCCGGTATATCCACGACGAAAACTTCAGACCGGTGTCAAACCCGTTCAGGTTCCGGTACGCATTGATGAAAACATCCTGGATGATGTCCTGTGCATCCTGCTCGCTGCAGTTGATGAATCGCATGATATAATGCTGCAGCTTCCGCTCATACCGTTCGACGAGCACTTCAAAATAGCGGTCATCAATGAGCGCGAGCGAAACAAGGGTTTCGTCGGTCGCGCCGGAAGCATTGGAATTTTCCGCTCTCTCGCCATCATCGACTGCCATCATCGTAATAATACTCGAGCTCATGGTAATATCCTATATAATACGCCACGCGCTGGAAAAATAATTCATAGGGCGCACTAAAATGCCCCCGCGTCGCGTATTAGTGGATAAGAACCATGAAGAAGGCTTTTTTTTCATTCGGACTTGTGGCGGCATCGGCGTTTTATGTCTTATTTGCCAATCAAAACGCAGCGCCCATAGCCCCCACAACGGCCGTTTCCGCAACGACACAGCAAACCAGTTCGCCTATCGCCGACAGTGCCGGCAGTGGGAGCGCCCCGGTGCCAACACCGACACCGACGGCGGTAAAATCCACGCCGCAAAAACTAGCCTCCGCATCGGCGAAAAAGCCTACGCCTGCTCCGGCTCCAACTCCCGCCCCGAAACCCGCAGGGCAGTATGTTAACGGAACCTATACCGGATCGGCGGCCGACGCCTATTACGGCCTTGTTCAGGTCCAAGCGACCATCCAAAACGGCAGACTCACAAGCGTGCAATTCCTCCAATATCCGGACACCCACAGCACATCCGTCTATATTAACCAACAGGCAATGCCGTACCTGCAGCAGGAAGCCATCCAGGCGCAAAGCGCGAACGTGAACATTGTTTCCGGCGCGACCGATACAAGCATCGCCTTCCAGCAATCGCTTGCATCGGCGCTCGCGCAGGCCAAAGCATAATCAATAAACCCACATGATCTCTTTGGTAGATAATCTCCTCAATCGGGTCACGATGTACCGCCTCGTGCTCTATTACCTTGTGGCGCTTCTCGGCATCGCGTTCGTATTCGGCTTTTTCGGAATACTTCCCTACGATCCGACCGCGCTCGCATTTTCAACCATCGTTATCATCGCCGTCTCCTGGGCAACAAACTGGATATGCGCAAAGATCTTTGATGCGGTGACGAACGTGGAATCAGTCTACATCACCGCGCTCATCCTGGCCCTCATCATCACTCCCGTCACTGCAGGAAACAGCGCCGGCGTCGGCTTCCTCGTGTTCGCATCGGCGTGGGCGATGGCGTCAAAATATCTTTTTGCGATCGGGAAAAAACATCTTTTTAATCCTGCGGCGTTCGGCGTGGCGCTTTCGGCCCTCGTCATCGGCCAGTCGGCGACATGGTGGGTCGCCGGAAATCTTCCGCTCCTGCCCTTCGTACTCGTGGGCGGCCTGCTTATCGTGCGGAAGGTCCAGCGTTTCGACCTTGTGGCAAGCTTTGCCGCCGTTTCCCTCATAGCAGTCGCATTGACAAGCCCGACGGGCGGATATGTGACGCCGATCATGGAAACCCTGCTCCGTTCATCGTTTTTCTTCTTTGCATTCGTAATGCTTACCGAACCGCTTACCACACCGCCTACGCGCGCGCTCCGCATCGCATACGGCGCACTGGTGGGGTTATTCTTCGCACCCAATGTCCATATTGGATCATTCTACTTCAGCCCCGAACTCGCGCTGCTCCTTGGTAATATTTTTTCCTATGCGGTAAGTCCCAAAGGGCGATTCATGCTCACCCTGGTAGAGATAGAAGAAGTGGCAAAGGACGTCTACCATTTCATATTCGCACCCGACAGAAGGCTTTCTTTCGCGCCGGGGCAATATATGGAATGGACTCTCGGACACCGTTATCCGGATAATCGCGGAAACCGGCGTTATTTCACCATCGCTTCCTCGCCGACCGAAGACTCCGTACACCTCGGCGTAAAATTCTATCCGCAATCCAGCACATTCAAACAAGCACTCGCTGCAATGAAGGCCGGCGACAAGATCTCCGCAGCGCACATCGCAGGAGGATTCACGCTCCCGAAAGATCCGCGCAAGAAACTTGTGTTCATTGCCGGCGGCATCGGCGTGACGCCGTTCCGCAGCATGGTCCAATATCTTCTTGATAAAAAAGAACGGCGGCCCATCGTCATGTTCTATTCCAACAGGAATGCCGGCGACATCGCATATAAAGATGTTTTTGATCGCGCGGAAACCGAACTCGGCATAAAGACCATTTATGCGCTCACCAACGAAAAGACCCCCGTACCGGGAACGTATAATGGGCCCGTTAGCGCGGACCTCATCCGGCAACAGATCCCCGATTACCGCGACCGCACGTTTTATATCTCCGGACCGCACACCATGGTCGACGCGTTCGAGACGACGCTCCGCGATATGGGGGTTTCGCGCTTTAAGATAAAGAGTGACTTTTTCCCGGGATTCGCGTAATATAGTTTTTAATATCGTGGCAACACAGCGACCATCAAGCGACAATTATCTCTTTGTTGTAAACACAGCCCTCCTCATCTGCCTTATCGCGGCAGCGGCATTTCTGCGGGGGAACGCCGCAGGGGTCCAGCCGATCACGCCTGCGCCGCAATCCATAACGAGCACGACAACAGGCAACGTCTCTGCGCAAGAGAGCGCATCGCCGGCAAGCACGGCAGCGGCAACCTCTACGCCAACCTCCGCACCGACAGCAACCCCAGCCCCTGCGCCGATTCCTCCCCCAACGATCGTGCAGCACCGCGAAAACGACGACTAGAGACGGCTACGATCGTCATACTTGGTATACTTACAGCATGAACAATAAGATGCTTCTTTTTGGCGTCGGGATCGGCGTCGTTATTATTGTCATCGCCACGTCGTACGTTATTTTCCAAAAAGGTATTTTCTCAAATCCGCCGCCTGGCGGTGACATGGCATGCACGCAGGAGACAATGCTTTGCCCCGACGGTAGCTACGTAGGCCGTACCGGCCCGAACTGCGCGTTTGCTGCATGTCCCGGCGCGACGAACACCACATCCTCGACAAGCTCAACGCCCGCGCCAACGCCGGGTAACGGCGTCATAAATGGAACTATTTCACTCTCGCCGACGTGCCCTGTGGAACGGATCCCGCCCGACCCCGCCTGCGCCCCGCGCGCGTATCAGACGTTGATCGCAGTTTCCAAAAACATCGAAACCCCCACGCCGCTCATGACCATCCAGAGCAGCGCCTCGGGTACGTTCAGCGTTTCACTTCCCGCCGGTGAATATCTTTTTTATGCCCCGGCCTCATCAGCATATCCACGGTGCAACGAGCAGCTCGTCGCCATCGCCGCGGGAGACGCCAAGAACGTCGCTATCAGCTGCGACACGGGGATACGATAGTGAGTGACGCAATGCGCCAGCGGCGCAGTCGACGAGCACAAAATTATTGGCCCGACGAAGAGGCTTCCACGAGCGCCGAATTTTGATAGATAAGATATTTTGTCACGCCAAGCGAGGGCGGCGTGGTCATTGGTTCTCCGGGATTACGCTCGGCGTAATTCACGACGACCCGCCCATTCTGAATGGAAATATTCTGAGGAGCAATGCGGTCGCCAAGGAGGATAGCATTCGATCCCCGCGCGCCCGCCGCAGTGTTGATGGCGACAGCGGCATAATAGAACGTTCCGCTCCCACCGGAGTCCTGCTGGAGGATGACAGCGGCATCGGCTCTTCCGTCGCCATTCAGATCGCCGACCGCGGGCTGTCCGAATACCACGGTTGTCACCTGCGTCGCGGATCCCGGCGCAGCTGGCACCTGCGACCTGCCATTGGCCAGGGCGACCGGCTGCCCGTCGATCGTATATGTCGCGCCAAGCGGATCGAATGCCGCAATGGTTGGCGCATTGGCCTGTCGGTGCATTCCAAAAAGAACATACGCGCCAATACCGACCGCAAGCACCGCCGCCGCGCCCGCCCATCTTTTTTTGTTCATCCATTAAGTATACTCCGCGCGGGCGGCGCAACGGCATTTGCATGGTGCAGATGTATAATGGGATGGTATGGCGGAATTTTATCTCCCTTCATTCGTCTTCCTGCTCACCATCGCGGGATTTGCAACGGGACTTCGTTCCCTGTTTTTTATTGCCGCGATCGGCATCGGTCTTTTTGTGCTCGTACATAATTCCGTAAAAAAGATGTGGCAGCGGCAGTATTCGCTGGACTACATCGCCATCCTCGCAATGGTAGTCTCGCTCGCAACGAACGAGCTTATCGCCGGAGCGGTCGTCTCCATTATGATCCTCGTAAGCGAGGCGCTTGAGGCATACAGTTCGCGCGAGGCGGAGGCCGCGCTCAAAAATTTCGTCGAGAAGATACCCAAGGCCTGCCAGGTAAAGACCGATAGCGGCACATTTGAAACGCGCGGCATCCGCGATATAAAAGAGGGTGATATTATCTTCATCCGGCCAGAGGAGATCGTTCCGCTCGATGGATATCTTGCCTCCGAACACGCACTGATGAACGAAGCGAACCTCACGGGAGAGCTGGAACCGCAAGAATACCAAAAGGGCCGACTCGTAAAAAGCGGGCTCATCAATCTTGGATCATCCGTCGAATTGCGCGTGGTCGGGGATTTTTCGCATTCCACATACCAAAAGATCGTGGGGTTGGTACAAGAGGCGAAAGCACATCCGGCGCGGACCGTACGCCTGGCAGAGCGCTACAACTATGGCTTCACGGCGATCACACTCTTGCTCGCCGCCGGCGCATATCTTTTTTCGCATCAGTGGAGCAATCTGCTCGGCGTGCTCGTGATGGCGACGCCATGTCCGCTGCTCATCGCCGCGCCGGTAAGCTTCCTTGGCGGGCTCAATAAAGCGTCAAGAAAAAATATCGTGGTAAAGAAGCCCGCAGCGCTCGAGACGCTTTCCGAGATCACGACCATCTTTTTTGATAAGACCGGGACGCTCACGCTCGGCGAGCCTCGCCTGCGGGAAGTGAGAGATCTCGCACAGGGATTTTCCGAAGAAGCGATCATCGCGGCGGCGGCGGCGATCGAACTGCATTCCCTGCACCCGCTCGCAAAGGCCGTCGTCCAGGCTAGGGCTGCACGCGGCCTTTCCGAAGCCATGGCGAGCTATGCCGCAACGGACGTCATTGAAAAGATCGGTGACGGCATCACGGGTACGGTCAACGGCACGGTGTTTCACATCGAAAAATCCAGGGGTACCAGGGCAGCTGATGGCATCGCTGTCGATGTGTACGCCGGTGCCGCGCTCGCAGGGCGGCTCATCTTTGATGATCAAATAAAAGGCGGCACCGCGAAGCTGCTCGAACAATTAAAAAAATATTATAAGGTCGCCATCCTTACCGGCGACTCAGAAGAGAATGCGGAGCGGCTTTTCGGAGATCTCGGCGTAACGATCCACGCGCACTGCCTCCCGGAAGACAAGTTTGCGATCGTGAAAGCCGCACAGGCCGGAGGGGGGAAGGTGATGATGGTCGGCGACGGATTGAACGACGCACCCGCGCTCGCGCTCGCTGATGTTGGCGTAGTTTTCTCCGGCACCGAGAACAGCGCCTCCATAGAAGCGGCATCGGTCGCGATCCTCAGCCATGATATCGAGCGGGTACGCTCCATCCTTCTTATCGCGAACGACTCCACGCGCATCGCGAAGGAAAGCATAATATGGGGCATCGGACTTTCTGTTGTTGGCATGATGTTTGCGGCGCTCGGCTATATTCCTCCGGTCACCGGAGCTATTTTGCAGGAATGCATCGATGTGGCGGTGATCTTCAACGCGTTGCGCGCGGCGCGATAATGCGCCCTAAACGCCATTTACCCCGGGAAACGGGCTTCCAAAGCCTTGCTCTTCCCGACAAATGACGGAGTTTTTATTCATAGATCTTTGACCATGTAAGGAAATATTCATATAATTGTAATACATTAATTAACTCTCCCATGTCCAACCTTACCAAAAATATCATTTGGGCGGTCATTACACTGATCGTCATCTCGCTCGTCTTTTCCTATTTCGTCGGGCCGCAAACCCAGCCGAAGACACTTAACCTTGACCAGCTCGTGGCGGACATCAACGCCGGCCAGGTCAAGCAGATCAAGGTGAACGGCAACGAACTTGATATCACCATGACGGATGGCAGTGCGGCGATCGCGCAAAAAGAGGCAGAGTCCGGGATCTCCGACACGCTGAAGAATCTTGGCGTAAACCAGCAAGCCCTGCAAACCGTGGATCTCCAGGTGGTAAACCAATCCGGATGGCAGTTTTGGGCGGGTATTTTGGTCGATCCGATACTGACACTCCTTATCATCGGCATCCTGTTCTGGTTCATGTTCCGCCAGGCGAAGACCGGCGTCAATCAGGCGTTCAACTTCGGCCGTTCCAACCTTAAGCTTTCCAACGTCAAAGACCGGGTCTTTTTTAAGGATGTCGCGGGGTTAAGGGAAGCAAAAGAGGAATTGATCGAGGTTGTGGACTTCTTAAAAAATCCTCAAAAATTCCTTGATCTCGGCGCACGCATCCCGCGCGGTATTCTTTTGATGGGCCCTCCGGGCACAGGCAAAACGCTCGTCGCGCGCGCAGTCGCAGGCGAAAGCAATGTTCCCTTCTTCTATATCTCCGCATCCGAATTCGTAGAGATGTTCGTCGGCGTGGGCGCATCACGCACGCGCGACGCTTTCATGCAAGCCAAGCGCGCCGCGCCGGCGATCCTGTTCATTGACGAGATCGACGCCGTCGGCCGCCAGCGCGGCGCCGGCATGGGCGGCGGCAGCGATGAGCGCGAGCAGACGCTGAACCAGATCCTTGTGGAGATGGACGGCTTTGACCGCGACACGCGCGTCATCGTCCTCGCCGCCACGAACCGCCCTGATATCCTCGACCCGGCGCTGCTCCGCCCGGGCCGTTTCGACCGCCGCGTCATCCTTGATCTCCCCGACATGAACGACCGTGAAGCAATATTAAAGATCCACGCCGAAGGCAAGACGCTCGAGAAGGACGTAGACCTCCGCCGCGTCGCGGCACGCACGCCGGGATTCTCCGGCGCCGACCTTGCAAACTTAATGAATGAGGCCGCCATCGCGAGCGCGCGGCATAACAAGAAATCGATCGGCCAGCCGGAGCTGCTCGAGGCGGCGGAAAAAGTGATCATGGGACCGGAGCGCAAGAGCCGTGTCATCTCGCAAAAAGAAAAAGAGATCACCGCATATCACGAAGGCGGCCATGCGCTTGTGGCAGCATCGGTCAAAGATGCCGACCCCGTGCAAAAAGTTTCCATCATCTCCCGGGGCTTCGCCGGAGGCTATACCATGAAGCTCCCCAGCGAAGACCAGCATCTTAAGACGCGCAATCAATTTCTTGCCGATCTTTCAATGATGATGGGCGGATATGTCTCGGAAAAGCTTACATTCGGCGATATTTCCACCGGCGCGTCGAACGATCTTAAGGAAGCGTCCGAGCTTGCGCGGCGCATGGTGGTCAAATACGGCATGAGCGATCTCGGCCCTATCGTTTTCGGCAAAACAGAACAGATGATGTTCCTCGGCCAGGAAATATCCAACGAAAAGAACTATTCCGAGCGTGTCGCGTCCGAAATTGACGAGCAGGTACGCAAACTCCTTATGCACGCACATGACATAGCGGAGAAAATATTAAAGACGCATAAAGCTGCGCTTAAAAAGATCGCCGACACATTGATCGAAAAAGAGGTATTGGAACAGGATGACTTCAACGCCGTACTAAAACCGTTCAAGATCAAGCCGATCGCGGCGTAAACCTAAAAAGAGAAATTGTGGGCGCGCCAGGACTCGAACCTGGAACCGGACGTGTATAAGACGTCTGCTCTGCCATTGAGCTACGCGCCCCTGAATGCTGCGTTTCTATTCTTTATCCCGTTGCCTTGAGAAGCAACGCTATCGCTGAGCTACAAACGCATCCACTGGTTCAGAATAAAAGATTGACGGAGGGAAGTAAAGAAGGATGTTCTTATGTTTTGAAGGGCGCTACGGAGCCACAGGGTGGTGAGTGGCGAGCGCCGAGGCGGCCAGCCAGCAAGCCGGAACGCTGCGCGCCGCCGCCTAAAAAAAGAAGAAATACAAGAAGCTTCTTTATTAATTTCCCTTCTCTATCGAATCAAATTTATCCATCGCCTGCCCGGCCTGCGCATTGAAATTGTTGATCGCATTCACATCGGTATTGATCTGGTTCACCAATCCCTGCACGACGCCATTCGGTTCGAGCGTGCCGCTAAACCGCGCCTGGAGAACGGTGAGGAGGCGGTCGAGATCGTTGCTGTACGTGATAAGCTCGTTGATGAGCGCAAGACGGCTCGAAATGGATTCCAATGCCGCCTGCTGTGCGGCGCCGGAGTTGATACTCGAGAGATCCTTCGTCATCTGGCTCACCTGCGCGGACAACTGCACCGCTTCGTCGCGCAACCCCGCGCTCTGATTGATAAGGTCCGTCGTTGAAGCGAGCGCGGCGGTATAATTGCCCTGCTGATCGTATTTATTTATCTGTTCGAGCGCCGCAGTGGACTGATTGGATGTATTGACGATCGTCTGCGCGATGATCGCCCCCTGAAGCCGTGCCGCGGTGAAGTCCGCCGGCACCTTGTTCTGCGATTGCCAAAAGATGGCAAGCCCATATCCCAGCGCCACGAGTATGATGAAAGCCGCAATGATCTTGGTGCGACGCGAGAATTTGGACATATTCGGATTACCTATTTGTAGCAAAAATGATTGAAAAAAGCAAGCAAGAATGGTAGATTAAATCACGCAGATAGCGCAATGCGTGCTGCAAATACCGCGGGTATTGTATAACGGTATTACGTCACCCTTCCAAGGTGAAGTCACGGGTTCGACTCCCGTTACCCGCTCAAGTTAGGACTTATTTCATGGAATCCTTCTAGGCCGCCTGATTCATCAGGTGTTTCTCCGTGTTCGAACCTTGCCACTTCCTGCTCGACGGGGGCAAGAGACGCACAGCGGATTAACGACCTTCTAACGACCCAAACCGTGCTTGAGGTGTATTACAACCAATACAATCAGTACCCGACCGGCATCACCTCGTGGCAGGATTTGCAAACTAAGATAACGAACGCGGGCGGTAATTTCTCCAGCATTACCATCCCTAACGATCCACTAGCTAGCCAAGGTCGCCATTATACATACGCCACCGATGCGAGCGGAACAGTCTACGTATTAGCAGCGACGCTAGAAGATCCATCCGACAATACCAATAGTGGCACCATATTCACTTCCAGCACTCTGCCAAATGGCGTCTCGTGGGAGACTCCCGCGCCGCAGGCCTCATGTGGAAGTCCAACAACCTTCTGTCTTAGTCTTTAACAACTATGGCAAAATCAAAAGCGAAAAGAGTACGTCATGCGGATTACAAAAAATCCGAGCAATTCGTCGGCGACAGAATGGTGGACTGGCTGTTCCGCAATGGGTTCGGCTATAACCTCCGCAGGGTTGCGCTCCATCAGAAAGGGGTCGATATCCGCGTCCGAAGCAGCAGACCACCGCATACCCGCTACTTTGTAGTCGAAGTGAAAGGCGGTTCGTCAGCACACTACGCAAGCTCCGCTGATGATGGTTCGTTTGTTGCCGTCCTTGGCCAGATTGTTACGAGGATGACGACGTTCGAGCCGAACTACTACGGGATTGCAATGCCAGAAACATCGGCAACTATCGCATTGCGCAGGATTCCATGGCAAGCAGCGAAACGACTTGGCCTATACATCTTTTCCGTCGACCGAAATGGCAACGTGGTAAAGCACGGGTGGAAGGATATCAAAAAAAGAGGGATGCTTTAGACGTGGGCCTTGGCAGCACAAAACATCGACACTTATGCATAAAATGTAATTATATAAGATACCCAAACCCCATGAGAACCCCAATCGATATCAATGAAGCTGAACAATATCTTTCAATTGAAAAAAGCTTTTACGCAAATGGCCGGAGCATGATATGGGTAGACCAATACATCCGTTCAGCCCACAACCTTCCTGTCTCGCCATACGCGATACGCAAGAATCCGCAGAAAAGCGCGAGCTATACGTTCGACCCGCTCGCGGACAGTATTGAGGAAATAGCAAAGCGGACGCTTATTTGGTAGCCCTCGCGGTAAAGAAAAGTTAAAGATTTCGTAAAGAAATTCTAAAGACCCTCCCATCTCGCTCACTATTGTCTGCAGGGGAGATATAGTGAGTGGCACTGTGGGGCCGGATTATAAAAAAGAGAAAACCCACTACCGAAGCAGAGGGTTTTCCTCTTTTTCGATAATGGGTTGATGGTTTACTGCTCATCCTTGTGTATGGCAAGGAGTGTATAAAGGAACTTGTTGCTCTCGACATCCATGGCGTGAAGCGAATTGTGCCCGCCATAATTTTCGAACACAAACAGTTTCTTCGTTGTCGCGCCGTCCTTGTCGATGACAGAGATGGGCTCTGTCCCAAGAACGAAGATAATCTGCTCAGGGAATTTCTTGAGATTATTCTTCGGGGGATTGGAGTAGCGATCCTCCAGAAGAACTTGGAGAGCCGCCTGAACTGAAATTGGCTCGAGCCCCAACATCTTCGCACGTCGGTAATAGTCGGCGCGAGAAGGTGGATTTTTCTCGTCGAAGCCGTACCCGAAAGAATGCGCGCTGGCCTGAGTGTACTCCGTCTCGGGAAACGGGACGAGCAGAACGTTCTCAAGCATCGCTTGTGCTTCATCACTGATCGTGAATCCGCGCTGCAGCAACACTTCTTTCCAACTCCGGGCATCGTGAACGACCGGCTTCACTGTCTCGTGCCACCACAGGGGGATGCGGACAAGAGGCTCGAAAGCCTTTAGTAAGACTTCCTGGATTCGCTTGGGTTGTTCGCTCCAAATCTGCATACATACTGCAGGCATTTCCGGAAGGTTTTCAGCGATGACCGCAAGGAACCGCGCGGTCTGACGATCAAAGGTCTTCACCGTGTTAGCCATGGTGTTTTCTCCTTTTTTCTGCCAGAGGGACTACTATCCGTAGCCGTAGCCAGAAAGCATCGACATTCCAATGCCTTTTGGCTACGGCCATTATTCGCCATTTCAAAGAACAACTATATTATACACCTTAATTGGCTTATCTGTCAATCCCCGCATAAAACGTGAATCTGCGGTTCTTTTCGCCTATACCCGTCTCTGCCCTGTCCGCTGGTTGAAATGATAGATTGCACAAAGGCGGGGAAGAACTCGGAAATTAACACGTGAATTTGAAGAATAAACGCCGAATTAAATTGAACAGATGTTTAAAATATAAAGCAGTAAACTTATCGTATCTTAGACACATATTCAATTTGCATAGCAAAATGCTGTGAGAAAACAGACATTTGACAAGCGGATACCATTTGATATTATCAGATAGGGTAAATCTCTGGGGGTATTACTTGCTAGAATTTTATGGTATACTTCCCTAAGAATATCAAAAAAGAGCTTAGAAACTCAATCTTATGCCCGGCTCGTCTACGGTGGGTAGGACACATAGCCTTGAACTATGGAAAAGGGGATCGTCCCCCCTGCCGGGCACAAGATTGAGCTTCTAAGCTCAGGAACAGATTTTAAATGAAAATGGACTGACTGTCAATAATTTATCCACACCCTTTAAGTTTAGAATGTTTCCTAGGATACCACAACCCTAGGTATTCACACAAAAAAACTAATAATTCTTACAATGGCTTTTGAAGAATTCACTAAGAGAAAAGGGAAATTCACTCCCCAGGTAAGCATCAACAAATCTGGCGGTTTTGGTTTGAGCTCCGGCATGCATCATCGATATGAAATTGACCGATATGCCGCTGTAAAACTTTACTTCGACAAGGCCGAACAGAAAATCGGCATCAAGCTCTTAGAGCAAGAAACCGACGGGACTTTCAGATTGAAAAAACGCGCAGATGAAAAAGGCGCATATTTTTCTGCGTGGTCATTCATTGAGGCCTACTCCATAGATCTAAATAAATATGCGGGGAAATATTCTCCAATAGAGATAGAAGATCCTCAGTTCGGCAAGCTCTTTATGATTGATTTGAAATCGAAGACTACTAGCTAGCGACCGATAATCATGGCTGATCGTCAAATTGATTGCGATCACGATTGGAGGGTAGTTTCTTACGATCAGCGAAGCGGCCCAGGAGTTGCTGAATGCACGAAGTGTCGCCTTTGGCTGTATCACTCAAATCGGCTACAGCTTGAGATAAATCGCTACGCCCTAGGCTTCCAAAAAAATCTTTCCCTAGTAACACTTGCGATTTCAATACTTGCTTTATTTGTATCAATCGCCGTCGCAATATTTAAATAAGAAAAGCCCCGCACCGAAGCGCGAGGCTCACAAAGAGGCACCGAGATTGATTGCCTCCTGTTCGCTTATTTCCCAAAAACAATAACAACGATCGTCTTCGTCAGGCGCGCAGCAATCGCAGTCCCAATCATCTTCCCACGCAAAGAATTTTCCCTCCGGCATTTTTATCACATGCCGAGAGTGATTTCCCGACTTGAGAATACATTCCGCCGAATAGCCATCTTGACGATGGCCCACGATTTCTTCCTGTCGAGGAACAACGATGCCACATGTCATTTCAAACCTCATGAACGACTGCCCACATTCTACCTCTTGACGGATGGATTGTCAAATGATATGATGTGCGCAGTTCCGCTGTAGAGCAGCCGAACAATTTCAACAACTCCGGAGAGCGGAGAGAAAGCAGGATGTTATGGTGCTGGATAAAAAGGTTGTATGGCCCGGACGCATTGTGAGTGGCATAATCGGAATGTATTGTGCCTATCTCCTCTATGCCGACAAAATCTCTTTTGGTCGGTTTGTTCTCTATATGATTCTTGCCGTCACCATCGTAGTTATTATCGAGGCGATGATCACACTGGCAATCCGCAAGATGGAAAGTCGACGGTGGAACGATATACGCGGCCGCTTCGAATTGGTGTTCGGCTGGCCCATGTCCGCTAACAACAGTTATATCCAGGCAGCAATCACTGATGAACTTACCCGTCGCGCTCGTCGGCTCTGGGGAGTTTGCGAACAACAAGCACAGCTTGCAAAACAACCTTCCCTCGACGCTGATGTGACTCTCGCCGAGTTTATCAACCTTGGAGATATCATCAAAGACTTGAAGCGGATATTCTGGGATGCTCATTCCCTTGCCGCAGAAGCACATTTCGGTGTAAGAGGAAGTTTCAAGGATTATCTCGCAGAATCAAAGACGGACGTCTAGGCACTTTACCTAGGAAGGGCAGCGACCTCATTACGAGGTTGCTGCCCATTCTTTTAATGATCAACATTTCTCGCTTATTAAATCTGAAATGTGAAATTTGCTGGGCTTTTCCATCAAAAAGGTTCTGACGTCATCCACTAACCCGCTCCTAAATTTTAGGCCTGCAATCATGCGGGCTGGATCGTGCACCCTTAGTGCGGGTCGAACCTATTTACCTACGGGCGATACTCAGAATATCTTTTAAACAATAGTGAGTAGTGCGGTTGGGTAAAAAAATCAGGCAGCCTCCGCATAATGCAAAGACTGCCTGGAATGTTAACTACTCAGATGAGTAGCCCACGTGCTAAGCGTGAACAAGAACGTAATCACCGGCATTGATCTTGAAAAATGCCCCTTCGCATCCGTTATTGAATCCCCATTTCCTCGCGTGGGTGCTGGACTCAAGATAGATATACCTATCACCCAAAAAGTCATCGCCGGTTTCTATTCCGACTGCCGAAACAAACCTCACGGGACTATGGAATCCGAAATCGCGTGCCGCAATGAAACTTGACTGCTTACAGAAGGCAACCAATTCCCATGCGTCAGCGCATTCGATCCCACTATCTTGGACAATCGAGAATGCAGTACGAGCAATGAAAGTTTGCTGAAAATACGCAACTCGCACCTTGCTGGTTTGGCTCGCGTCGAGAACCCGTTGAGTTTTCGGCCATTGATCCGCTAAATGGGCACCATAGACCTCGAATTGCGAACTCTGGGCAAATGCAAGAATTCCGACACCGCTAGGCGGCTGCTCGATCTCATAAACGCGCTGGCCAAGAATAAATGGCGGTGCGTCAGTTGGAACAACCGGGTGCCCCTCGGCGAATGACTGCAAAGAGTTAAGCACTTGTTGTGGGTCTAGTGTTCCTTCCATCACTCGTCTTTGTAAATCCCAGGTTCTCCGTGAAATTTGACCAAGGACATCGTCCGCGACAACACGCTGCTTCTTCGTCGTCATATGACAACTCCATTTCTGCTATTTTGGGATAGCCCTCCCATTGTTGTGGTTCTTGGCATATAGTACCATTTGACTATATATTTGTAAAGTGCTATAATGGCGAAGTATTGAAGCTCTTCAAATATGGAGGTTCCGAAATGGAACGATTTCTTAACGCCTCGCTCAAGTGCCTGTGGATGGTCGGAGCGTTCATGCTGATGTCGCTCCCTCTATGGATACCATGCAGTATGTGTGATCCAGTACGCAAGCCCATCATCGGCGTCGCCCTCTTTCACAGGGAAGTCCCTGCGACTCCTCAGAACAGCATTGTGTTCGAACATGTTAAAAACCTACGACATGGTGCACCGCCTGAGGACGAGTTGTTCGAACATGCAAAGCATTTGCGTCACGGCGTATCTGCCGAACAATGAATCGGACTGCTGCTCGCACAAAAGACCCACTTCGCAAGAGGTGGGTCAAACTTTTATCTCAGCATTTCTCGGCCATTAAATCAGGAATCGCAAATTGGCTGGCACTTTCTCTAAAGCAGGTTCTAACATCATCCACTAGCCCGCTCAAACACAAGAGGCTTCCGGTGGATAGATTTTAAAAAAGATTCGATTCTGTTAATGCTATTTTTGCCCGAGTGGAATTTTGTTGGGGCTTAGGGGTGGATGGATGATATTCGGATAAAAAAGCGCCTAATGAGATTAGCATCAGGCACTTGTTAGTCTTCGACCCGTTCCTCCTTACGTGGAACCGGCTTTTGATTTTCTCGTATACAGCTTCCTCTCTTTACGTGGCTCACCACGAATCCAAACGAGCCGGATATGCGGCTGGGGGGTTTTCGGCATGGACGTCTTCCGAAACTGCCCACCGGTGGTGCGTGTGACTTCGGTTCCGAACGTCAGGCAATTAGTCAGGTCGTGACGAATCCACCCGATATGTTTGTCCGAGAATGGGCCTGGGATTAGCTGGATGTCGTTGATCGCCTGCTTCATCGCTTCGTCGAGATATCCAGTTCTCCCGTCGTACAAGGTGAGGAACTCGTTCAGAAACTCGAGGGCTTCATCGCTTTCGCCGTCGGAGATGAAGGATCGTACTGCGTACGGGCGGTGACCCGGAACGCGGTCTCCTTCTTCTAGAATCTTCCAAATGACGGATGAACTGTGTAACAAGGCCTCATGCACCGTGGAAACCTTGAGGTTCACCGCCCAAAGCCTTTCGTGGACATACACGAATTCTGGCTTGTAGTAACTGATAATCAGGTCATCGGGTGAAACGTTGCTTTCCTTAGGCCAGCGGACTTGGATTTTCACGTGCCACCTCCTTTCGTTTTGGATTATTAGGATCCGCCCACATTCTAACATTTGACGGATGGATTGTAAAGTGTTATTGTTTGCACGGCACATAAGAAGGAGCGCAGGACGTGATAACTCAAAATCGCATAGTAGTTATTGACGCGGGAGACAAGAGCTATACGTTCCGCGTTCGCATCCACAGGAGCGAGTCTCCGTCAGAACAGTTGATCGATCCAGCTTTCTACCTAGGGTTTGAAAACAAACTCCACGGGGGAATCCATCACGAAATAGAGCTTGTGGCGTCTCCGGTGTGGGAGAGGATCAACCCGGATGTGCCAATCCATATTCACGAGAATCCGGAAAGCAAGCGACGGTTCATCTGCTTCACGGGCAATATCGCGCGCCTAGAAATTGCCCTTACCGTACTGCGGGCATGGTGCGTCGGTACGGTCTACACCATCACGCATAACGAAGACTTCAGTCCGGTAGCGCAAGAGGCCGGAGGCAATTTCCTTGAGCTGATGAAGGAGCAATATGGCATCGTGATTTCAAGGAATGCTGAAGAATGCTCCGATCCGACAAAAACATGAATGCTTGTGGAGGCTGGATTAATTTCCAGCCTCATATTTTATCTCAACATTTCTCGCTTATTAAATCTGAAATGTGAAATTTGCTGGGCTTTTCCATCAAAAAGGTTCTGACGTCATCCACTAACCCGCTCATCGATTTTAATGCTGTAAAAACGCAGGCTAGAAAGTACACCCTTAGTATGGGTAGAACCTCTTGGTTTTGTTGGCTTGCGGAAGATCGACAAAAATCGTTTTTGTTCGACCGGTATCCACTTGCCCTGACACTACAAGTAGATGATAGTAGAACCAACTGTTATACTTGATTAATATGATTCACTCAATGAAACTTGCAACCGAATATTTCCAGAAGATTAAAAATGGCACAAAAATCATTGAGTGTCGTCTTTATGACGAAAAAAGAAAGCTTTTAAATATTGGGGATAAGATTGAATTCAGTGATGCGCAAAATGATACTGATAAAATCACGGCCGAGGTAGTGGCGCTCCATACGTATCCATCGTTTTCTGAATTATTAAATCATTTTCCAATTGCCTCGTTCGGCGCAGAAAACAAAGAAGATTTTTTGGCGGTGTTAAAAAAGTTTTACTCCGACGAAGATGAGAAAAAATATGGGGTCGTTGGAATCGAGATAAAACTTTTATGAATGAAAATGGGCGTCCAAGCATAACTGCGTTTGGACGCCCATTGGTTGCTACCGCTAGACGGGAACGATTTCGAGGACCACCATCCCCAGTTTCTCCTTCTCTGGCGGATAGATGTTCTTCAGCAACTGGAACACGGCTTCTTTCGAGGGAAGGTCGGGGGCGATCTTCTCCCACGCCTCCTTTTCGAGGAGCTGTGCAATTGACAGATAGCGACGGACGGCATTTACCCGAACGTCGAGAGCGCTTTCATGGGAAACGAACCTGATGCGTTCGCCGACCTGAATGCGGTTGATGTTGTCATATCCGACCCGCACTTCCAACGACTTCCGCTTGGAGCGCATCAGACTGATGAAGCGCGGCTTTACTCTCATTTCTCTCATGGTCGTAGCTCCAATTTCCAGACTCCACTGGTAGGTAATGATTCCGGGGCGATATGCGGATGGCATCGCTGCATCCAACTTCCATCCGAAGCGCTCGAGGGAGATAACCTCATTCGCAGTCGGACTGATGTGAATATAGAGCTTATGTCCGTATTGGACGAGCTCGTGTGGAAGGTCGATAAGCAATGCGTCGAACGCTGCTCTATTCTTCGCGATGAACGGCATTACCTTGATGGGCTCGCCCTTCTTTGGAGTCATTCCCGCAACGCCAACCACCTCTCCCGCACTGGTTACCGCGACATAAATCAGCTTGAACTTCGTATTGATGTCGCCGCTGTTCCGCCGCTCGTAGCCGCCATAAAGCGCCTTGACCCACTTCTCGTCAACGCCACCGAATGACTCCGGCAACGTAGAGAGCAGTAGATTAGTAACCTGCGCTTCGTGCTTCTGCTCAAAAGGCACCACGGAGATTTGCATTCCCTCGTAAGCGGCGACGTCATCCGCTTCGTAGAGAATCTTATAGAGCATCGTCTCCACGATGCCCGCTTTGTAGTGGCTCGCAGAGCTACCGGCGCGAATGAATCCTTTCCGAAGAAAGAACTGCATAGCACCGACATTCTGTTCTGCGACCGTGCAGTAGAGTTCGCGAGCATGGTGAATGCGCGCATATTTCTCCGCGTGGCCGAGCAAGATACTCCCGATTCCAAGCTTCCCACGAAATTCGGAAGCGAGGATAAGCGGACTGATCTTGTAGGTTTCCTGCCGCTTGCCGACGAGATGAACCATCCCAGCACGAACGCCATTCACTTCGGCGATGAACATCCGTTGCTCGAATGAGAAAAAGCCGACCAAGTCCATCCCTCCGCTCAGATGAGCTTCGAGAATGCGCTTGGCATGGGCGCGATGATCGCCGCCGTAATACGGTTCCAATGCATCCTGCATAAGATCGGAGACCCATGCAGAATCATCGGCAACCGCTTCACGGAGCGTCACTTCCGTCTTTTCAGTTGTCATAGAGTTTCTCCTTTGAAGATCACGACGCATCTCAAAATCGAAATGCGCTGTGTAACCCTAAGGGCTGCCTATTATATAGCAGAAAAATGAATTTCTGTCTAGCTTTTCATCAAGAAATATTATCCATTAAATCCGGAATTGCAAATTCGCTGGGCTTTCTTATGTAAAAGGTTCTGACATCATCCACTAACCCGCTCTCACATCAGCATCCTTTACATTCTCACTGCTCTTGATAGACTGGAAAAAGAAGGTCGATGAGGAGGGCCTATGGAACAACAGGGCGGGCAAAGTTCTCAACCACTTACCAACCAGCAGATCGCGGGGGAAATGATCGGGCTTATCGCTGGACCTTGCATTGATTCGATAACCAAAGAAAATGTACGGCTGGCTGCCGACCTGAAGCTTATCGATGATGCCCTTACGCACCACGGCGTCGACGGCTACATGTCGGTGCGGTCGGTCGTCAACGCCCTCACGGACGAAAAGGAGGTTGAAAAACTGATCTGCGGGGTTCCTTTGGCGAGCCATTTTTATAACAACCGCTCCACTGTCAAAAAACTTGTGGCAGGCCTGAGCCGTTGGACCGCGGAACAGCTTTTTTCTCCCCAGGACTCTATGACAAAGGCATTTAACATCCTTGCGCAACGGCGGGAAGAAAACCTGATCCTGCTGGGAGAAGATCCTGACAGATAATATTCACCGAACAGTAAGCCTGAAGCCCACGCTATCGTGGGCTTTCTTTTGCTAAGAAACTTCATATATAAAAAAGAGGGCGCAGCTGAAACGATCAGCGGCGCCCGAAGAGAAATGGGGTTATTTTTCCGGCAGCGTCAGAACGATGTCGATCTCGTCCTTGCCGTGCACCGGATCAATGGAGGCGAACATTGCAAGGACCGGTTCGGTGCCGATAAGATCTTTAAGTTGGCTAATGCCAATGACCGATTCCGATGCGTGAAGCTTAAGCCGGACGGTCCTGTCCTCTTTCGAAACATAAAGATCTCCCGCCACGCAAAAACCTTCCGTAACAGCCGGGTGGGTTGCAGGATGCGCCATATACCACTCCTTCCTTTCAGAGAAGATTCTACCGCGGCCGGGATGGGGACACAATCTGCGAAGACGCCGGGGCCGCTTTTAAATTTGACAACAGCGGCGCAATCTGCCACTATCCTCATTGGTAAATTCATTTCCCCAAGAAGAGGAAAAGGCCATGACCAAGGAAAGGGCACGGAAGTACCAGTGGTACGTCGACCCGTCAGACAGCTATACAAACGAGGTCTTGTCCCGCGAAATCACCGAAGAGAACACCGCCCAAATCAAGGACGACAAAGGAAATCCCCGTAAGGTATACCTTGTTACCGCGCAGGAGCTTTCCAAATTTCGCAGGAGCAGATCGCAACTGGGTATCAGCTTTAGAATCCTTGTGCAGGAGGGCGGCGGCAAGATACGGGATGTTACATTTCTCCCGAAGACAACCCGAAAGAAAACAACTTTCCCTCAGCCGGCCCAGGCGGTGAAGTAACCTTGCGGCTTGGGCAAAGAAAAAGGAACTATGCCCGCGGGAGAGAACATGTCGTTGGGCCACGGCATAAATGGGAAGACGATGAAAAGAAAATCATCCTTTCTCCGCAACGCCCTAACGACCGCATTCTCGCCCAAAGGATAAACCGCTCCGTCCAGGCGATCCAAATAGAGCGGGCAAGGCTAAGGAAACAAAAACAATGATCCGCGGGGGGCGCCATATTATTCCAATGAAGGCGCCTCTTTTTTTATAAGGCCCCATCCAAAATCGTCGAAATTACCGAAATTAAAAGAGGAACCTTTATGGGGTTCCTTTTTTGTGAGAGTTGCGTATTTAGCCATACGCTTGGCCTTACATATAATGTAATTATTATATAGAGCCGCTATTTTTATAGCGAATTGTGTGAAGATTCTTTAGTTGTTAAGTGGCTCTGATATAAGAATATCAAACTCCCCGATCTCCGCAACCCGGCCCTGTGGATAACTACAGAACAACTTTAAAAAAGCGCTTTTTACCTATCTTAAGCACTTCCCCGCCCTTAAGGACCAGAGGCGATTGCGGATCGCGCCATGGACGGTTATCCACATCAAATCCCCCTTGTTCTATGAGGCGACGCGCCTCACTTTTGCTCTTAAATACGCCAGAGGCGATGATGATATCCACCGGCAAGATCGTGCCGCTATGGATTTTAAGCGTTGGAATGGCATCCGGGGTTTCGCGGCGCGAGAACGTTTTTGTAAAATTTTCCGCCGCCACGTGCGCCGCCTTTTCCCCATGATAACGCTTGACCACCTCGAACGCGAGAATCTCCTTCACTTTTTTGGGATTATCACCGCCTTTTATCCCGTCAACATATTTTTTAATATCTTTTTCCGGGACGTCCGTTGCAAGATGGAAATAATTCGGAATTTGGTCGTCGCGCACGGACATTACTTTACCAAATTGGTCGTTTGGCGCGTCCACTATATTGATGACATTGCCCCAGCTTGTGGACATCTTGCGGCCGTCGGTGCCCAACAGCATCTTGTTCGTCATAATATCTTGCGGCTTTTGCTTGTAGTGCTCCTGGATCTTGCGCCCGGCGAGGAGATTAAAAAGCTGGTCGGTGCCGCCAAGCTCCAGATCCGCCTTCACCGCCATGGAATCATATCCCTGCATGAGCGGATATAAAAATTCGCGCAGGCTGATCTCTTTATGCGCATCCCACCGATCCTTGAAATTGCGCCGTTCTACCATCTGCTGAACGGTGAACGACTCGGCGAGTTCGGAGATCTCTTGGAAATTCAGCTTCTTGAGCCATTCGCTATTGTAACGAACCTCTGTTTTTTTAAGATCGATGATCTTGCCGATCTGTGAAAGATAATTTTTGAGGTTCTTTTTAACTTGCGCCGCCGTAAGAAATGGGCGCTTCTCCAGTTTATCGGACGGATCCCCGACCTGCGCGGTAAAATCGCCTATGATAAGCACGATCGCGTGCCCCAGCTCCTGAAATTCCCTGAGTTTCCAAAACGCCACCGCACGGCCAATATGGATCTTGTCCCCTGTCGGGTCAATGCCGAATTTCACCCGAAGCTTTCTGCCCGAAAGCAACGCCGCGCGAAGGTGACCTTCGTCGATGACCTCCTCCACGTTACGCGAGAGCACCCGCTCTATCTTTTCGCTTTCTACTTGTTTACGAGCCGCCATGTAACTCCATTCTACCACGAAATAGCTTAGACTCCCATTATATAAAAATGGTATGATAATCTTAGAAATCCGCCGAATGGCGCAGGAGGGAGTACCATGGCGACACACCCCCAATTGGAAAAACCTCTTGAAGAACAAATATTGGAGGAGCTTGAAGATTTTGTCCCCCAAAGCATGGATCCCGGGATGGTCTTCATGCTTGAAGACCAAACAAAGCTCGGTGATGCAATGAACCCATACGTCGCAGCGCTCTCTTGTCCGCGATGCGGACTCATCGGCCTCATCACGCGGCGGCAATTGTATGCCAAAGAACATATGATCTGCGCCGGAGCTGAGTGTTCCGCGGAATACCGGATCGACGGGGAAATATTCGTCTACCGGCAGCCGCAGTAGAACGGCCGCCCAAAATGCAATGGCCCGGCGCTTCGCGCGTCGGGCCCTCTTTTTGCCTCCGTCATTCCCAAGGGTCTTTCTATCCTATGATTTTTTGACGATCTCATCCACTACACCGTACGCTTTTGCCTCTTCCGCAGATAACCAGAAATCGCGCTCGGTGTCCTTTTCCACCTTTGCAAGATTCTGTCCGGTGCTCTTCGCCAATATCTGGTTCAGTCGCGCTTTCGTCTTCAATATCTGCCGCGCAGATATCTCTATCTCTGTCGCTTGGCCGCCGATCGAATCAACCGACACCTGATGTAAAAGTATCTCTGAGTTGGGTAGCGACAAACGCTTCCCCTTCTTGCCGGCGGCAAGAAGGAACGATCCCATGGACGCCGCGATCCCGACACACATCGTTGCCACATCCGGCTTTACGAACTGCATCGTGTCGTAGATTGCCATACCGGCCGTGACCGATCCGCCGGGGCTATTAATGTAAAGCTGAATATCTTTTTTTGGATCTTCGTGGGCCAAAAAAAGAAGTTGTGCGATCACCGTATTCGCGACCGCGTCGTTTATCGGGCCGCCAAGGAAAATGATACGCTCCTTGAGAAGCCGCGAATAAATGTCGTATGCACGCTCCCCGTTCGATGTTTTCTCGATGACCGTCGGGATCAAATATTGATTTTCGTATTCAAGTTTTCTCATCGCTCGTATTTTTTATATTGAGCGCAGGGACTAATGCGCCTCCTTTTCATACGCCGCCTGCGCCTTCTTTATTTCCTCTTTCGCCGCAGATGCGCCGCTCCATCCGGAGATCTTCACTTCTTTTTTCTGTAAGATCTTATATGTTTCAAAAAAGTTCACGATCTCTTTCAATAAATGCGGATTGGACGCCTCGATGTCTTTGATGTCTTTGATGGTGTCGAAGCGCGGATCGTTCGCCTGTACGGCGAGGATCTTCGCATCCGGTTCGCCGGAATCGATCATATCAAGCCGACCGATCGGCCTGGCCTCGGTAAGACATCCGGTAAAGAGCGGATCGCCTCCCATCACGAGCGCGTCAAGATGATCGCCGTCCTCCGAGCGCGTTCCGGGAATGAATCCGTAATCGAGCGGATAGTGATACGAACCATAAATAACCCGATCAAGCTTGAATATTCCAAGCGTTTCATCAAACTCGTATTTATTTTGGCTGCCCCTTGGTATCTCAATGATCACATTGATGACCTCCGGCGCCTTTTCTCCGAGCGAAACTTTTTCCCAGGGTGACATGGTTTTGTTTTCTTCTATTATATTACTTTTATATGGCAATATCTTCCTTGTCGTCGGTTTCCGGTGGTGCGATTTGATCGCCTTCGGAGCTGCCTGCATCCACCAATCCCGCGACGCCGCCCTCGACCTCCTCTTCGGGCCGCGTTTGTGAACGAACATCGATCTTCCATCCGGTCAGCTTCGCCGCGAGCCGCACATTCTGTCCGCCCTTGCCGATCGCGAGGCTCAGCTGGCTTTCCGGAACATACGCGCGTGCTTCGTGCCGCGGTAAAATTTCCACGCGCTCAACCTTTGCCGGCGAAAGCGCGTTCGCGATGAACTTCTCCGGATCGTCAGACCACTCCGCGATATCGATCTTTTCATTGCCGAGCTCGTTATTCACCGCCATCACGCGCGTACCGCGCTGGCCGACAAGCGCACCCACCGGGTCGACGCCGTCCGTTTTTGACGCCGCGGCGATCTTCGTGCGGTTGCCAGGCTCACGTGCGATTGCTTTGATCTCGATCGCGTCCTCGACAAGTTCCGGGACTTCCATACGAAACAGTTCCGCGACGAACTTCGGATGTGAGCGCGAAAGAATGATCCCCGGAAGGCGCGTATCTTCCTGTACTGCCACCACCAAAAAACGCAGGCGTTCCCCTGCTCTATAATGTTCGCCCGGAATGGATTCATTGCCGAACATCACGCCGATCGTGCGTCCGAGATCCACAAAAATATTTCCACGCTCAAAGCGTTGAATGACACCGCTCACGATCTGCCCTTCGCGGCCCCGCCATTCGTTCAAAATGGAATCACGCTCGGATTCGCGCAGCTTTTGCAGGATCACCTGTTTCGCGGTCTGCGCCGCGATACGCCCGAAATCTTCATGTGTCTCAAGCGGAAACAGCATCTCTTCGCCGAGCCCGATATCTTTTTTTATTTTCTTCGCCTCGTCAAAAGTGATATGTCGTTCCGGATTAAATCTCGGAAGCTTCCCTTCGCCATCATCCTCTATTATCATCTCTTTCTCTTTTGCGGAAGCCGCTGTCGCACCCTCGCCCGCCGGCGCCTCTTCCCCTTCTTCAACAAAACGCACCGTCGTCTCATCAACGACTGTTTTGCTTTGCCAAAAATTCAACTCGCCGGTCTTCTGATCCATCTTGCACTTTACGACCTCGCCGCGCTGTCCATATTCTTTCTTATATGCGGCCGCGATGGAGGATTCGATCACCTCTACGACCTTATCTGGATCCAGCCCCTTTTCTTCCGCAACTTGCTTCAGTGCTTTTGATAATTCTTTTATGTTCAACATATATTTATATTGAGTTGTTATTTAATTGTATTTCTTCAAAAAAAGCCGCTTGAAAGCGGGCTTACATCGTCCCCTTATTGTATTTGAAATCGCATATTGATGTCAAGGGTGCAAATAAAATATTACAGAGCAAAACACCGTAGCCAATTCAGAACGTTATATTTTTATAATGCTTTAGAATGCAACGATTCTCGTCGATCAGGGTGATCGCCACCAGATCTATCCGCCACCCCCTATCTTCAAAAACCAAATTTGGATATTTTGATAGGAAAACATTACTCGCCCGAACCATACGACGATATTTAATCCGGCCTAAATTATCTTCGGGGGTAAATCCAGAATTAAAATCACAAAAACCGTGTATAGTTTTTACTTCACAAAAAACCAAAGTCCCATCCTGATGTCTAGCAATAATATCAATTTCATTAAATTTTTCTCTGTGATTTCTTGCCAATATTAAATATTTTTTATTTTTAAAGAATTTACAGGCGATATTTTCACCTATTTTGCCGGTCTCTTTATTATTCATAATTTAAATATATTTTTACATTTTTAATATGTTTGTCGGCAAACACATTAAAAATGTTTTTTATACTTTTTATTATTAATTGCTACACTTTAGGCTAATTTTTGGCAAATTAATCCCTAAATGATTTAAATAGTGTTTGCCGACAAACAATTTTGACAAACATTTTTGTTTAACAGTAGGTTTTATGGGCTTATCGGGTTATGCCGCATTATTTGGATTTAATCCTGCAATCCGGCAATTTGCCGGATTTTTGTTTTTTTACTTCTATCTTTAAACAGACAATTCTTTTGAGAAACGTTAGGTTGAGTAAAAAAATATATTTACCTAATTCAACTATAAGGTCGACTTGATGACGCCAAGGATATTGCCTTTATCCCATTGAGCTCGTATCCTTATAGAACTATGAACCAAGACCAATTAAAAGAATATAAAGCCGAGCTGGAAAAAGAGCGTGCGATGATTGCCGCGGAGATCGCGCAAGATGAAAAACCCGTCGATTTCGGCAGCGACATCGACCACGACGAGGAGGCAACCGATAAGTCAGAGGAGGTAGGGAACCAGCTTGCGGCGGCAGGGGAGCTGAAGGACCGGCTAAACGAGATCGAGATCGCCCTGGGAAAGATCGCTTCCGGGAAATATGGGGTTTGTGAAAAATGCGGCGGACCGATAGAGCCCGAGATCCTTGACATCGATCCTGAATCCCGGTTCTGCAAAGCGTGCAAATTGCAGAGCGACCGCTGATCGCGGGGTTGCAGCCGGGAGAAAAAGTTTTTGCCTTATGGAACACCACCCCCTGGGCGGTGTTTTATATTTTTTTAATCGGCGCTGTGCAATGATGCGCGCATGGGTAAAAAATCAGAACGGTTGTATTCTGCAGCGCTTGCAGGGATAGACGCGAAGATAATCGAGGTTGAAGCCGATATTAATATCGGGCTGCACTCGTTTAACATTGTCGGCCTCGGTGACCGCTCGCTCAACGAGGCGAAGGAGCGCGTCAACTCTGCATTAAAAAATGCCGGCATCAAACCGCCGAATCGCGAGAATCGGAGGATCACGATCAACCTCGCACCGGCGGATATAAAAAAGACAGGGTCGCATTACGACCTCGCGATCGCGCTTGGATATCTTCTCGCAACAAAACAAATACGCGCATTCAATTCGTCGAATAAAATATTTCTCGGCGAACTTGCGCTCGACGGACGGCTTCGCCCCGTGAATGGCGCGCTCAATATCGCGCAAAAAGCAGCGGATGAAGGATTTGAATATTTGTTCCTCCCGCGGCAGAACGCAAATGAGGCAGCGGCGATCGCCGAACTCAAAATAATTCCCCTGGACGATCTTCGCGAAACGATCGCGATCATCGAGGGGAAGGTGGGACGTGAACCGGTGAGGTTCAACAAAGAAGAAGAGCGGCATATCGGCACCGATGCGGACTTTTCCGAGATCAACGGACAGGGAAACGCAAAGCGTGCCCTCGAGATCGCAGCTGCAGGCCGGCATAATATTCTCCTTTTTGGCCCGCCGGGCGTTGGAAAAACATTTCTCTCGCATGCGCTTGCGGGTATCATGCCGGACCTCACAATACCGGAGTCGATCGAAACGACGAAAATATGGAGCGCCGCGGGACTGAGCCCCGGCGGTCTTATTCGCGAACGCCCATTCCGCGCGCCGCATCATACGGCTTCCATCACTGCACTCGTCGGGGGCGGACAAGATCCACGCCCGGGAGAGATCAGCCTGGCACACCACGGGATACTTTTCCTTGATGAGCTCTCGGAATTCCAAAAGAACGCGCTTGAGGCATTGCGTCAGCCGCTCGAATCCGGCGTGATCCACCTCGCGCGAACAAAACAAAGCGTCGTAGTTCCGGCACGCTTTATTTTGGCAGCGGCAATGAACCCATGCCCGTGCGGATTCTATGGTGATGCTGAAAAAGAATGTACATGCTCCGCGTATGAGGTCATAAAATATCAGAAAAGGGTTTCCGGGCCACTCATGGATCGAATAGACCTGCAGGTGAAGATCGGGCGCGTTTCAATCGAAGAGCTGCAGAAAGAAAGCGCCGAACGCGGGGAGAGCGCGGTCATTAAAAAGCGCGTCACGCGCGCCTGGGAGGCACAGCGCAAGCGCTTTGGAAAGCCGAACAGCGGGTTGAGTTCCGGAGAGGCACAGAGGGAGGCGAATATGGACGAAGGCGCCCGTTCGTTTTTGGAAACGCTCCACACCGGGCATCTCTCCCCGCGCGGATATTATAGGCTGCTTAAGGTCGCACGCACGATTGCGGACATCGAAGGGAGCAGTGCCGTCTCCTCGGAACACCTCGCGGAGGCATTCAGCTATCGACTGAAAGAAATTTTTTAGCTGCAACCCCCGATCCTATCCAGAGAGGGCGGCGACGTCGCTTTGGCTGGGAATAATGATCGAAACGCCGGGGACGAGCGCCGAAAAATTTACAGATGGATTGAATTCGACTATCGTATTCATGGGAACACCGAATGCGGTTGCGATGGATTGCAGCGAGTCTCTCGCAACCGTCGTGTAAATGACGCCGGACGAGAGCCGTTTTGCAGTGTTGTTCACGGGAGCGGCCGTCTTGGTCTTTTGGACCGGCTGGGAATCCTTAAAAGCTCCTTCGCCATAGAGCATATCAACGTTTTCCGCCAGCTGGACACTCCCTGTTTGCATATCAGCGGAAGCGAGAAATGGGGCACTTTGTGGGGTAAGTGCAGCGCTATCTATCTGAGCGCCTTGTGCCTGGGGGATCAACGTCGGACCGTCCCAAACCCTTTGTTCCTGGACTGTTCCTGCCGGATTTGCAACAAAAATAGCGCTCCAGAGGAGCCCGGACAATAACCCACCAACCGCCAAAAAAACAGCCACCGCCAGGGGCTTATAGCCTCTATTAATCTCTTTGATAGTCGTACTAATACCTTCTATGATACCACAAATGGACCCCAGACATCAACCCCCCGACAAAGCTGGGCAACTCCCGCTCAACCCCGCCCAGGACGCTGCGGCTCATGCCCCCGGGACCCCTCTATTAATAGTGGCGGGTGCCGGAACGGGCAAAACCAAGACCCTCACCAGCCGAATCGTCCATTTAATGGCAACCGGAACCCCTCCGGGGCGTATTTGTGCGATCACCTTTACCAATAAGGCAGCAAAGGAAATGGCACGTCGGGTCGGACGAGAAGGGCCGTTTTTGGGAACCTTCCACTCATTAGGGGCGCGGATCCTCCGAAAGGAGTGCCGACTGGCCGGCCGGGATCCTAATTTCGCCATTTTTGACGACCATGATTCGTTCGATCTGGTCAAAAAGGCGGTCAAGGCTGTTTTGCCACCCAAAAAAGACGGCGAGAATGATGGCGTCTTGGCGAAGAAAAATAAAAAGGATACGCCGGTCTATTTCGCAAAAAAGATCTCCGAATTGAAAAACCTTGGAATGCTTCTGCCGGAGGCGCGTCCGGTGCCGCCGGAAAAAGAGGCCCAGGTGCGGCGCGTTTTTGAAAAATATGAATCGGCGCTTGAACGCAACAATGCGTTCGACTTCGACGACCTTATTGAAAAAACAGTGGCGATTTTAAAGACGCACCCCGATGTATTGAAAAAATATCAGCGGATGTTCGATGCGATCCTTGTTGATGAATACCAGGACATCAACCCCAAGCAATATGAACTCGTTTCCTTGCTGGCGGGCGAGCACCGGAACCTGAGCGTGGTAGGGGATGATGAACAAACCATTTACAGCTGGCGCTATGCGAACATCAAAACATTTTTAAATTTTGATAAAGAATGGAAGGGTGCGAACGTTCATTTTTTAGAGGAGAACTACCGTTCCACCGGGACGATCATCCGTGCGGCGGCGGCGGTCGCAAAACATAATCGCTTTCGCACGCCGAAGAATTTGTGGACGCAAAATCCGGACGGCGATCCGATCGTGTTGTTTGAAGCATGGGGCGAGAACGAGGAAGCGGAATGGGTCGCCCGGCAAATTCATTCTTTGCGCGCGCAGAACAAGAACGCGGACATCGGGATCCTGTATCGCACGAACGCGCAATCGCGTGCGATCGAGCAGGCGCTCATCCGCAACAATATTCCGTATCGCATCTTCGGTGGTTTGAAATTCTATGAGCGCCGCGAAATAAAAGATGCGGTCTCGGCGCTGCGCTATATTTCCAATGCAAAGGACGAGCCGGCGCGCGAGCGGCTGGAAAAGAACCTTACCAAGCGCCGCTTTGCGGAATTCAAAAATAAGGTTGCGGAACTACAGGATCCGGCGCGCTTCGGCGCCGGGGCGGAAAAGATCGCACCGCTCGCCGCGCTGAAATTATTCCTGGAGACATTCGGTTATTTTGAATATCTGGAGTCGAATTTTGCGAACTCCGACGAGCGGGAAGAGAACATCGCCGAGCTGATCGCGTTCGCGACGGATTTTAAAAGCCTCGATGAACTGCTTGAACGATTAAGCCTGCTACAGGCCGCGGATGAGATAGGAAACAAGCCCATTGACGGGCGCGAGGTGAACCTGATGACGATCCACCTGGCGAAAGGGCTTGAGTTCGACTCGGTCTTCATTGCCGGCGTGGCCGAGGGTCTGTTGCCCCACGGGCGATCGCTCGATGATGAGAATGCGCTTGAGGAAGAGCGTCGCCTGATGTACGTTGCCATGACGCGCGCGCGAAAAAATCTTTATATTAGTTTTTATGGGATCCCGTCGCGGTTCATTAATGAGATACCGGAGGATTGCATCGTTATGGCCGTAGAGGCCGGGGCGGAACGCGATCCGGACAATGATGGCTATGGCTATGACGATAGCGAAGCCGGAGAAGGCCATGAACGGTTCGTTTCTTTGGATTAACTTCGCCACACTATTTATTCCATGCAAAAACTCGGACAACATTTTTTAAAAAACGATACGGCTCTGGAAAAAATCGTAAACGCGATCGCGGTCACGGACGGCGACCGGATCATAGAGATCGGCCCGGGCCACGGCGAGCTCACCGTGCCGCTCCTGCACGCGGCGAAAGGAATGCATTGCGATATTTTTTGCATTGAAAAAGACCACGCGCTGGTCGGAAAATTGGAGCTTCTTGCGGGTCAGGAAAATATCGCCAGAGAGAAGGGAGGGGGGGCCGGAAGCGGACATGTGACCATCGTGGAAGGGGATGCATTGAGATTATTGTCCGGGTTGGCGGCGCCAAAAAGCGCACCCGCAAAAACATCTCCCTATAAGATCGTTGGCAATATCCCTTACTACATTACAGGAAAATTATTGCGTGCCATAAGCGAGCTCCCGGAGAAGCCGGAACGGACGGTGCTTCTTATACAAAAAGAGGTCGCGGAACGGATCTGCGCCGCACCCCCGGAAATGAACCGTCTCGCCGCAAGCGTGCAATTCTGGGCGAACCCCGCCATCGTCGCGCTTGTTCCCCGCGAAGATTTTTCTCCGCCGCCGGACGTGGATTCTGCGATCATTGTCCTTAAGAATAAATATCCTCCCTTAAGATCCGGAGCGTACCGGCCGAATGGCGGGCCGCCCATCGATCCAAAGCGATACTATAAAGCGGTGCGTGCGATCTTTGCCCAACCCAGAAGGACGTTGCTGAACAATCTCTCAATGGCAATGCAGGAAACCTCCGCAAAAAACGATATCGGCACGATCATTAAAAGTTGCGGCATTGACCCTGCTGTCCGTCCGCAAAATCTTAGCATTGACCAGATCATCGCCCTCGCGATAGCCGTGCCATGGGGATAACCCTTGTAGCAAGCATTTTCTTTTGGGGCTATAATTCAAATTAATGATAGATGTCAAGAAATTGATCACGGGGTTCTTGATTTTAGCCACCGCCGCGGTAAGCTCAGGCGTCATTCTCTCTTTAATAAGTAATAACCCGGTGGTGGCGAAAACACCTACGGGTCCGACGATCACTGGGAACACGGCGTCTGGAACGGAGGCTTTTCTTCCGAACGAGCCTCTGCAAAATGCGTTCACTCCCGCCGAGGTGGCGTCGTCAACAATGCTCCAGAGCTCAACCAATCCCAACAACCTTACCGACGTGATGGCGACCGAATTCGTGAATGCGGTGGCGACGGCGAACCCCAACGGACCGACTGGCGTTGATGCCAATGGAAATCCGATCATATCATCTCCCGACGTCAATTCGATCGCATCGCTCGTGGCAAACGCCACCACCACACAGAATCTCCAAATACCCAATTGGGATATAGAAGCGGCATCCATCCCCGTAACCACCATGATAGCTTCCGGTTCTGCGCCAATTGCCCAATACGGAGCCGCGGTCAAAGATATTTTAAATAACCATATCAATACGCAGGTACAAAACATCCTCAATAGCGGAGCCACTGGCGCCACCGCAAGCGATCTCGCATATGTAGGATCCCAGATCCAGGGTGCGCTTCAGGATATCGCGGCACTGAAAACGCCTGCCGCGACGCTCGGATTCCAAAAGGGCTTAATAAAAGTCCTGGTCTATGAAAAAAATATGCTCCAGCTCATGAATGTGGCGCAGACCGATCCCGTAAGGGCGTCCCTCGTCTTCCAGGGTGAGAGCACAAAATTTGATGCGGCTCAGCAAAACCTTGTCAACCAAGCCCAGGCCCTTGTCAATAAGAATGTTTCTCTTGAGCAGGGCGCACAAAACCCGCAGAATACGATGTTGTCGTTCATGGACAATGTCTTTGGCATACCGGAAGCTCATGCACAAATCGTCGTTTCCGATCCAGCACTGTTTTCTCTGATAACCGCCAATCAGGCGGAGATAGTCGCAAAACAAATCGAGGCGATCCTTAAAAACACTCTACTGCAAATCCTTAAAAACATCCTCATCGCGCTCATCCAAAATAAAGTTCTCGCGTGGGTTCAGGGGAGCGGCGCGCCCCGCTTTATCACCGACTGGGGGACCACATTAATAAACTCCGCCCAGCAGATGGCCCTTAACAGGATCAATGCCGATATGACGTGCGGTATATATCCCGCTTTCGCTCCGCAGGTCGCCGCCACCCTGAAAGTTTTCTATACCCCCGCAACCGATAATTTTTGTGCAAATCAATTTGCCGCAGCGCTCGGTTCATACAGCTTCAATGATTTTTATAGCAATTTTCAAAACGGGGGCTTTATCGCTTTTGGAGCAAGCATGCTTCCAAGTGGCAATCCGTTTGGGTCGCAATTCTTTGAAGCGCAAAAAACCGACCTTGCTTATAACAACCAACAAGCTGCAACGGCTTTACAAACGCAAACTTCCGGCGGGTTTAAGGGTGACCAAGTATGCGACGACGGCAGCGATCCTAATGGGAGCACTCCTTTCTGCGAAAGCCCGTCGGGCCAGTATGGCACGCTTACAGGCAATACATGTCCCACGGGAGATAAGCTGGTCAGTATTCCCAACAACGGCGTATGCGCGGATGGCACGCAGCCCGTCGTTACCACCCCTTCGGCAGTCACTGCCTTTACTCTTAAATCAGGCATAGACGCCACGCCAAAAGAGATCGCCGCGGCAAATGATATTACCGGGCTTCTCAATTCCGTCCTTAGCTCGCTCATGCTCAGCTTGGCAAATACGGCGGTCAATGCGGCAGGCCAATTCGTAAATCAAACCCTTACATCGATAAATCCTTCCGGCATCACCGGCAGCGGTAGCGCACCGGCAGCGGCTCCGCTTGCGTGCAGCCCAACGTCGCAAACCATCCCGGCAGCGACATCCACAAGCACTTACCCGACCACATTCTCGGCAAGCGGAGGAACGCCCGATGCGAATGGGAATTACCCCACCTATTCTTGGTCCGACTCAAACGGGGTAACGGGCACCGGCGGGGTATTCTCCGACGTGTTCGCCAACCCCGGATCATATACCGTCACACTTTCCGATTCGGCGAATGATACCCCGGCAACCTGCGACGTCATCGTACAATAGCATATCAATACCCTGGTGAAAAAAAATCTTTATAAAAAAATATTCGTTATCGGCACGGCGCTTTTCCTTGTTTTTGCGCCGGTGGGGATAACAATGAATAGCGGGGTGTCGCAAGGCCTGAACCCCGCTCCGTTTTCTGCGCTAGCAACACAAGGTGCTGTCGAGGGCTCTTTGTTGTCGCCCTCCCCACTCCACCTATCTTTCAACTTTAATTTCGCAGAGGCGACAACGACAACCGGTGCGTTTGGCGGAACCGTCGCGGTCCAGCAGCCAAATTTTTATGATTGCGTCACATCCCCCGCAACGTGCGGCGTGTTCTATGTCTCCCTGGTTGCCAACGGCGCTGCGGGGCTTTTTCTTACCATTGGCGCATTCCTGGTAAGGCTGGGCCTCCAGTTCAACGACAACATCTTTAACTCGCCGGCAGTACTAACAGGATTCTCCGTTTCCCTCGCCATCGCGAACCTTGGGTTCGTACTCGGGATAATCATCATCGCGATCGCTACCATCATCAGAAATCAGACCTACGGCATCAAACAGCTTCTTTGGAAGTTGGTAATGATGGCTGTTTTGGTAAATTTTGGGCTTGTCATTACCGCGCCAATTGTCGGTTTCGCAAATAATTTGAGCACTTATTTTGTTGATGCTACGAGTCCGTCCGCCGCAACCGGAGGCTATGAGGCATACGTCAGTACCCTTATGACCGCCTTTAACCCCCAGGTGATAAACGAATTCACCGCCGCCTCCAGCACTGCCTCCACCAGCAACGGCGGCTTTATCTCTGGGCTTTGCAAATCCCTCCTAACCTATATCCCTGGCCCTTGGGCAATGTGTAAGTTAGCTGGACAGCCGACATCTTCCAGCCCAAGTGATAATTTTTGGCAAAGCACTATGGCGCTTTTATTTGATATTGTATTTTCAGCCATTGCCGCATTTACTTTCCTTTGTCTTGCGATCCTCTTGATCATCCGCTACCTCATACTTGGGGGCTTGCTCATCGTCCTTCCGTTGGCGTGGCTTACATACATATTCCCAAGATTTGATAACAGTTTCAGTAAATGGTGGAATACTTTTCTTAAATGGACATTTTTTCCGCCGCTTGCGCTTTTTTTCATCTACCTCGCGTTCATCACTGCGGTGAATATGGGAACCACCAGTCAACTCGGACAGACGCAGGCCGCATATTTCACAAGTGCCGTCGGAAATCAGAACGATACTATTGAAGCAGCGCTGGCAAAGGAAATTGGCCCAACCGGCTCTGTTGGGTCGGTCATTGCACAAACCGCCGATGAAATCCTTTTAGTAGGACTCATGATCATGGGACTTATGTTTGCCAACTCACTGGCCGGAAAGGCTGGGTCAACGGTGGTAAATGGAGCGACGACAGCAAGTAAGGCGGCGGCGGGGTATGTCGGGAGAAAGGGGAAGCGCCTGGCGGGAGATCGCTTGCGGACGATGGGCCAAAAATATAATCCAGAAACAAGAGAGACGACTTCAAGCCTCCAGCGTTTGGGGTCGAGATTACAAGGGATACCGATTGTGGGAGCGCTTGGCGGCAGAGCCGTTGGTTCTTCTCTTGCGAATTACGCAGCGCCAAAGGCGGTTGGTGCTGAACGGAAAGCAGATATAGAAAAATATACCAAAGAGAGCCTTGCCAATATTGATAATAAGGGGCTTCTCGCTCTTGCAAATTTAAAAACCTCAACTATAAATCCCACGCATGCCGCTGCAATTGCCCAAGAGCTGGCGAAGCGGGATTTAATCAGTAGGCTCGACGACAAAACGCAGAAAAAATATCTCCATCACGCCGAAAATATGGGGACCTCGGAAGCGGTATATAATAATAGGCCTGATTTAGTTGAGCTGCGAGACGTAGAAGATCCCGTAACTCACGTAATGAGGAAGGAGACAAAAGAGGAGGCTATGGCGCGGGCAATAGGAAGCACAAAAGGGGAAGTGGTCAATGTTAATGCCCAAGTATTCAACTATACACACGCAGATGATGCTATTGAGAAGCTCGGCCTTCAAGACGCAAACGGCAGAAAATTGGATCGCAATAACCCGGCCGATGTAGATGAGGCTAAAAAACAAATTAGAAGCGCTGTCCTTAAGCTTACCCCCGCGCAACTCGGGGCTCTAGGCAGTGATCAAAGCGCGGGAAGCCAAGCAAGACAGAATAATCTCACTGAAGCAATTAAAGATGTTATTCTTAATATCCCGAATATTAAAAAGCCTATTCTAGGAGCCAACGGACAACCAACTGGCAAATTTGAACTGGATAACGGTCAACTGCAGAATTATATCACCACCAGGAGAAATAATGGCGCTTCAAAGACAGAGCTAGAAGGCCTTGCGAACATTGAAAAAATCGTTAAACATATGGAGTCGAGCCCGAACTGGGGGAGTGTGCTCAACTAATCGGAGATAAACATTCATGGATACTCAAATTCTCTATCAAAAACTTTCCGACGTCCCTACGACCATAAAAATATGGCTTGGCTCTAATACTGCGATTGCGACCATTGACGAGCTGGAGGGTCGATTTACCCTTCCCGCCGGATCGTCATCCACTATCGCAAAACTTATACAAAAAATACAGATAAAAGATATTGCCCCAGACTATTTTAGCGGGGAGCTTGCGGCCGAGTTACAACTGGATAAAGATAAAGCCGTACATATTACAAGCGAGCTAAAGAAAAATCTTTTCTCGCCACGGAGAAAAGATTTTTCTGACTATGGGATAGACATTGATCTTTTGGATAAATTTCAAGCGCCGACAATTAAATCACCTATTTCTGATACTCCTAAAATCTTAGATAGCGCCATTCCTCAGCCTATTCAAAAAAACTTCTCGACTCCTATTCCGGGCGCAATGCCACCCACGAAAAAACCAACAACCCTCTCGGACGTCGGCTGGTCAAGATCATCCTCCGCGGGACCGGGAATACAGCTTAGCGCGGTACCTGCCGCATCTGGGTCTACGCACACGCCCCCGCCGGCTCCGGTTCCTCCTGCACCGCCATCACCCAAAGAGCCGGCGCCGGTAATGCTGCACGAGGATACATCGTTCAAGGCGGCGGAAAAGAATTCTGGCTTTACGCTTTCCAGGCCGGGCGCGGGAGCCGATGCCCACATCCAGGGAGGACCGGTGGTCCCGGCGCCGCCCAAGCCCGCAGTTTTGGAATTCGGCGGAGTGCCCAAGCCGCCCGCGGCGACAAAGCAAAACAACACACCCCAATCGGGCGCTGTACATTACAGCGATTTTAAAGTATCTCTTTCAGCGATGCCCACGGTGAGTTCCGGCCCAAGAAATGTGGATCAGGTCGTACCGCCGCCGCCCGTGCCCGTGCCCACAGCGACAACGGCACCGCTGCCCACGCCGCCGACACCGAGCGCGATTCCTGTTTCCCGCCCGCCCCAGGCGCCCCAGGTGCCACAGCCGCCCAAACCTCCGCAAAGCAATAAGCCGATCGTAAAAGATTTCCTTTAATCTCCCGCGGGGCTTACAATATGAGGTATGCAATACCAGGTTCCACAGTTTATCGATACCGAAGATAAAGTTGTCGGGCCGTTCTCGCTCCGGCAGTTCGCGTATGTGGGCGCGGCGGCGCTCGTGAGCGGCATCGCGTATTTTTTGCTGCAAACGTGGCTTTTTGTAATCATCTTCATTATTTTGGTCGGCGGGGCGCTTGCGCTTTCGTTCGTAAAGATAAACGGCCGGCCGCTCATTAAAGTGGCTACGTCGGCCTTTAATTTTTATTGGAAGCCGCAGGTGTATATATGGAAGCCGGATCGCCCGGTGGCGGCACCACAGCACCGCGCGCCGGCAACGGTCCGGGAACTGCCCCCCATCGCCTCCATCGCATCAGGGAGCTCGCTCCATAAGAGCTGGGAAAATCTGCAGACCGGCACGCCGCCCGCGGCAGAAGTAAGAAAGACGTCCGACCGCCAGTTCCTGGAAAAAAAGATGGTTGAGCGATATCAGATATTCCAACGGCAGGCCGGCGATCGCGCGGCGGCGCGGCGCGTGGATTATCGGTAGGAAATATGCGAAAATAACAACATGGCAGCCCCTTTGAAACAGGATGCGGGAAACTCCCTGGACCTTGTAGACATTCAGGAGATAAAACAAAACACCGTCATCGTGAAAGACGGCAGTTTGCGCCAGATCATCATGGTTGGCGGCGTTAACTTTTCGTTAAAATCCGAGACGGAACAGAACATCATCACACAGGGGTATCAGACCTTTCTGAACAGCATCGATTTCCCGCTCCAGATCCTTATCCACTCGCGCAAGGTGAACATTGAAAGATATATAGAGACGTTGACAGCGCGGAAAGAGGTCGAGCAATCTCCCATCCTCCAAAACCAGATCGACGAATACAGTAAATTCGTGCAGGGATTTGTGGAAAAGAACGCGATTATGGAAAAGGTGTTTTTGGTGATCGTGTCATTCTATCCCGTATCAATGCTTCCCAGCGCAAAGAATGTTTCCGGCATGATCCCATTTTTCGGCAAAAAGAAAGAAGGTGCGGCAGAGGCTGCGCAACGCACCGAAGAAGCGGAAAAGATGTTCGGCGAAAATCTCGCTCAGCTGAACCAACGCACCAGCCAGGTAACGAGCGGCCTCCTGAACATGGGACTTGAGGCAACGGTACTGGAGGACGAACAGCTCATCGAGCTCTTCTATAACTTTTACAATCCGGAAACCGTCGAGCGCCAGAGAGCACCGGCGGCGCGCGAATAACAAACCCATGCCCGACAAACCTCAAGAAAATAATTTCAGCGACGTGAAGAAGATCATCGCTCCCGCGGGCGCCGAGGTCTTCCCGAATTATCTGAAGATCGGCGACAAGCTCGCGAAGACGTTCTTCGTTTTTTCCTATCCGCGCTATCTTTCCACCGGCTGGTTCGAGCCGCTCATCAACCTGCCAAACCTTTTTGATGTCTCTATTTTTATCAATCCCATCGACACCGGGAGCGCGCTCAAAAACTTGCGCAAAAAAGCCGGACAGCTTGAATCGCAGATGAACGAAGAACAGGAAAAAGGGCTTGTGCGAAATCCCGTACTTGAAACGGCGATCAATGACGTGGAAAGTCTGCGGGATTCATTGCAGCAATCGGAAGAAAAGCTTTTCAATACCGGCGTGTATATCACGGTCTACGCGGACACGCTCGAAGAGCTTGCGCGGCTTGAGAGCAAGCTGGTCACCATGATGGAGGCGAAGCTTATCTATATTAAGCCTGCACTTTTTGAGCAGCTTGAAGGATTGTCTTCCATCTTGCCGATCAACGACGACAAGCTTCAGATCTATTCGCCGATGAACACGAGTCCGATCTCGTCGTTCTTCCCGTTCGTCTCGGAGGATCTTTCTTCGAACCAGGGGATCATGTACGGCATCAACCTTCATAACAGCAATCTTGTGATATTCGACCGCTTTTCGCTTGAGAACGCGAACGAAGTGGTGTTTGCAAAGTCCGGCTCCGGAAAATCCTACACAACCAAGCTCGAGATCCTGCGCTCGCTCATGGCCGGCATTGACATGGTGCTCGTGATCGACCCGGAGAACGAGTATGGCCGCCTTGCGGAAACGTTCGGCGGAAGCATGTTCAACATCTCCCTATCTTCGCATGAGCACATTAACCCGTTCGATATCCCGCCGATTCCCGAAGGCGAGACGCCGTCGGATGTTTTGCGCTCGCACATCGTAAATATCGCAAGCTTGCTCAAGCTCATGCTCGGAAAGCTTTCGCCGGAGGAAGACGCGCTTCTCGACCGCGCCATCACGGAAACCTATGCCTCGCGCGAGATCGTGGCCGAAACGGATTTTGTCGGCAAGGAGCCGCCGCTCCTGGGGGATCTGGAAACGGTCCTGCGCAATCTGGAAGGCGGTAAGGACCTTGCGGAAAAGCTTTACAAATATACCAAGGGTAGTTTTGCCGGCTTCCTCAATCAGCCTACGAACATTGACGTCAATAACCGCCTCATTATTTTCTCCATCCGCGATCTTGAAGAGGAGCTCCGCCCGCTCGGCATGTTCGTCGTGCTCAACTTCATCTGGAACCTCATCCGCGCAAAGCTCGCAAAGCGCCTGCTCTTTATTGACGAGGCGTGGATCATGATGAAGAACGAGGATAGCGCGACGTTCCTGTTCGGCCTCGTCAAGCGCGCGAGAAAATATTATCTCGGCGTCACCACGATCACCCAGGACGTTGAAGATTTCCTGCGGTCGCCCTACGGCCGCCCGATTGTCACCAACTCATCGCTGCAATTGTTGCTGAAGCAGGCGCCGGCCACGATCGATATCGTCGCAAAAGCATTCGACCTTACCGAAGCGGAAAAGAACTTCCTCCTTGGCGCGGAGATTGGCACCGGCATCTTCTTTGCCGGCAAGCGCCACGTCGCCATCCAGATCGTGCCGTCGTATTATGAGGATCAGATCATCACCACAAATCCGGAGCAATTATTGGAAGAGAAAAATCAAATCTAATTTTCTTCGCTCATGGATGAGGAAAATAAAATAGAATTGTTTGACCCGGCAACCATCGTTTTTTTTGTCGCGGCTTTTTTAATAGACCTTTCTTTTTTGGGGCTGTTTGGACTGCTGATCCCCGGCGTCGGGCTGGCGATCGCGATGTTCGTCCTTTTGGCGCACTGGTCCTTTGGCCTTGTTCTCCTTTTTTATTTCTGGGGAAAAACCAACGGGTTGGTCCCGAAGGCGATCCTTATTATTTTTTGGATAGTCCCGCTTCCCCTCACGCTCGGGCTGATCTTGATGGTTGTTACATCGAATCCGGTCGGGGCTTTTGTTTTTGAGCAAGTTGCCATCCAGGCGGTCGCGGTCGCGACGGCGGGCGCCGGCGAAGCGCTTGAGGCGGGTGCGGCGGTGGCGGAAGGGGCGGAGGCCGCTGCGACCGTAGCGGAAGGGGCCGAGGCCGCCGGTACGGCGGCAGAGGGAGCGGAGGCGGTTGGCGGGGTAGCCGAAGTAGGCGAAGCCACGGCCGGAGCAGGAACCGAAGCAGGTCAAGCTGTGGAAGGTATGGACCTGACGCCCGAAGAGCGAAACCCGATGGAGAATCTCCGGGAGGATCTCGCCCAGCCGCAAGAAGATCGGTTTCATGAGGAGCCGGCGAACGAAGAGCCGGAACCGGATAAATCCGAAGAAGATTTATCCGACAAAAAGGAAAATAAGACCACACGCACAATGCGGGATATCATTGACCGGGCTAATGATCTCCAGAATAGGAACGAACAGGATGATGAGGAAGATGAGGGGCTTGAGGAGGCGGCATAGCGGACAATTCTTTGTTCAATTTGGTATACTAAAGCAAAGACATGCCATCGCGAACTATTTTTAAAAAGGCGGCGTTTGCGGGTTCCTTAGTCTTTCTATTCGGCGCTTTCTTTTCTGTGGCGGCGGCGCACGCACAGGCGGTGCCATCGCCGACGTTTCTTATCACGTGGAAAACAACCGGGAGCTATATTCCTTCTTTTTACCAAGGGAAAGCCTTTCCCACATACGGATCAAAGATCACTGCCTCGGTTGAGCTCATTTCGTCCCAAGGAAACATACTCAATCTCAGCGGCAAAACTATTTACTGGTACGCTAACGATAATTTAATTGGCGGCGGAGCGGGAGTTCAAACAGTAACATTCCCGCCGATCGGAGACGCGCCAAACTCCCTCGCCTTGCGGGTGACCATACCTAACTATAATGGGGCGTTCCTGATCCACCAGATAACCATTCCTATGGTGCTTCCCAAAGTGGTGCTTCTTGCCCCATATCCTAATGGCCAGTTTTCGCAAAACCCGGTAAGCATAACCGCGATTCCGTATTTCTTTAATATCTCCGACCCTTCCAGCCTTTCCTATACCTGGTCAGTGAATGGCCAGAATGGATCCAGCGCGGAAAACCCCGAAGAGGCGCAGATCACGCTGCCGCAGGGAACGCAGCCGGGGACAGCGCTCAGTGTTGCTTTGAGCATCAAGAATCCGAATGATTCAACGGTCGCCACCGCGAACACAAACCTTACTTACGAAAATCAGCTATGAAGAACTTTTTTCGTGGCATAGCCGTTGCCGTTGCAGGATTTTCTTTCTTTCCCGTCGCGCGGGCCGTCACGATCAGCATGGATATTCCGGGAGCGAATCCGAATTCCAGTTCCACCCCCGGCGCCTTCGTCGCAAATTTCTATCAATTCGCATTGATGATCGGGGGGGTCCTTGCATTCGGGGTCATCGTCTATGGAGGGGTAAAATATATGGCTTCCGTCGGGAATCCCTCGGGACAGGGTGATGCGAAGGAATGGATCGAAGCAGCCTTGCTTGGGCTCCTGTTGCTTGTCGGGGCATATTTCATATTAAGCGTCGTCAATCCGCAGCTTCTCAACCTTAATTTGCCTGCGCTCACGCCGGTGGACCTTCAAACCCAATCAACAACTTCTCAGAGCTGCGGGGCATGCAGCGCATCCTGCCCTAACGGAAGTTGCTCGAGCGATGTCCAAGCTTGTGACGCCGGAACATGCAGAAATGCTGATTAAATTATAAAGATATGAAACGGTATATTTATATCATTATCGGAATCGTGGTCGTGGCGGCCATTGCGGTTTTGGTTCTTTTCCTTATAAAAAACAATTCCGCGACCAACACGCAGAGCTCCACGGGAACGGCAACAGGGTCCCTTCCGGCGGCCGGCACGCAGGGGACCGGCGGGGCCGGGGGCCAGAACAGCGCCACGCCCATTGGAACGCTGGGCCTGACGCCGACGACGGCTACCGGCACCGTCGCGACAGGCGGGCAAGCGGTCGTACAGAGTTTTGGAGTATTATCAAGCCAGCCGGTCCTGGATTACTTTGTGGATGCACAGAATACCATCACCGCCATAGAGCCGAACGGCGCGATCATGACGGTCACCGGCGGGCAATCAACCATACTCAACTCTTCGACGATCAACGACATCATTTCTGCAGGATTCTCATATGACGGGAAAAAGATCCTGGTAAGCTATGGCGACCCCGCCAACCCGCATGCGGAGATCTTTACTGTTGCGACAAATGCCTGGACGGCGCTGCCTCAGGGGATGTTTTCGCCGACGTGGTCGCCGATAAACAATTATTTGATCGCTTATCTTGCAGCACCAAGCGCCGGGAAGCTTGTACTCTCCACGATCAATGCGGCGAATCCTAAGGCCGCCCCATCATCCCTGCTTTCCCTTAGCGCGAATGATCTTACTGTCCAGTGGCCCACCAAGACGGAATTCATCCTTTCCGATAAGCCAGCCTCCCAAAATGCCGGCTCCATTTTGGCATTCAACTCTCAGGCAGGTACGCTTACTCCGCTCATCTACGAGGTCCCGGGCGCGGAGGCAATATGGAGCCATAACGCCACCATTCCATATGGCTTGGTCTTCTTTAATAATGGGCCGGGACAGGGCAACACCCTGCAGCTGCGCGCTATTTCGGGCAGCTTGCCGACCCAAACCCTGGGCTTTGCGACCCTGCCCTCCAAGTGCGGATTCAACACCGAGCTGATGACCGCTGCCACATCTACCGCCAGCAGCACAACAACTACCACAACGCCCTCATCCGCGCGAACATTAAAAGCCCCAACAAAGACCAGCCCCACCCCCTATCTTGCCCTCTACTGCGGCATCCCGCGTAATTCAAGTGAATTCTCTTCCGCCCGCCTTCCGGACGATTACAATATGATGTCGCTCTTTACCTCTGATGATATTTTCAAAATAAATCTCACCACGGGAGCGATGCAGCCGCTGTGGAGCGATGCTACACAGAATATGGACGTCTCTGATGTAAAGTTCTTCAATAACGTTCTCTTCTTCGTAAACCGCTACGACCAGAAGCTATACGGGCTTACGTTCGCGCAATAAAAGATATTAAAAAAACAACTTTCGTATTTACCTCCCGAAGGTGGAGTGTTCGGCGAATACGAAAGTTGTTTTTTTATTCCGCGAGCGGCTTGATCACTACATATCGCTCTTTCCCTTCTCCTGCACTCTCGGTCTTTACCTCCGGATGTACCGCGAGCTCCATATGCACCAGCCGCCGCTCGTATGAATTCATCGCGGGGAGCGCGACCTCTGTTTTTGTAGTTGAAGCTTTTTTTGCCGCAGCGCGTGCAAGTTCGGCGATCAGCCGCTCGCGGTCATGCCGATAATTATTGATATCAAGGAATATCGCCTCGGCTTGATTTTTTTTGGCGACCATCTGGAGAACGTGATTCACCGCATCAACGATCGCAGGAAGGTTTTCCTTGACCATCTCTTGGTCCTCGTAAATAAAAACCGAGCCTCGACGCTCTTCTATTTTCATTTCCAGCCGATAGTCCCTAAACCCGATAAGGTCTAACGTTTTTTTAATGAATGATTCCCAGTTTTCCATGCGTTCCCGTAACTATTCCATATTCCCCGCATAAAATCAAGCGATATAGGGCATTGCTATACCCTATACCGCTTTTTTATCAACGACCGCTATTTGCCGTATCTCTTCTGCAAATGCTTATTAACGAAATATTGCTGGACTGCGGAGAAGAGCGCGCTCATCAGCCAATATAAGCTGAGTGCCGCCGGAAAGTTATAAAAAACAAGGATGGTTATTATCGGCCCAACAAACACCATCTGCCGCGCGATCTTTTCCGTCTGCGTCGGCGCGCTTGTATTTGATGGATTGCGATAGATGGCAAGGCGCGCCTGGAAATACTGTGCAAGAGCGGCAGCGAGGATGAGAGCGAGGTCTGGCTTCGCAAGATTGACGAATCCGAGGAATACTGTATTTACGGTCTGTGGTGCCGCAATAAACGAGTACAACCCCGTCAATTGCGCAGTACCGACGCCTGAGCGGATCACCCAGTAGAATGTGAGTAGGATCGGGATCTGAATTATGAGCAGTAGAATCCCGGAAAATGGGTTGACGCCGTGCTCTTTATATAACTCCATCAAGGCTTTCGCCTGTTGGTCGCGGTCGCCCTTGTGTGTTTCTTGGATTTTTTTTATGTGCGGCTGGATGCGCTGCATAAGCATCTGCTGTTTCGCGCCGGTGTGAAAGAACGGATAGAGAATGAGGCGGATGAACAGTGTTACTAAGATGATCGCAATGCCGAGGTCATGAAACGCGATCGTCTGATAGAAAAAAATAAGAAGGTTGAGGATCGGGCGATACAGTATTTGTTGATAAAGATAGATCATGGCGTTTTTATTTTTACTGGGCGGCGGCGAGCGTTTTTATAAGCTCCTCCCTGAATCTTTTTTTGGTAACGCGGTTTGCGGCGGGTAAAACTATTATAAGGATATCACTTCCGGCGGCGGCGCGGGGCGTGAGCGTTGCAAGCGCCTGCCGCTTTAAAAAATTCCTTTTTACCGCGGCTTTGTGCACGGATACCCCCACCACGATCCCGATCCTTGCCTTACCCACGACATTCTTTTTTATTTTAAACAGAAAAAGTGGGCTGGGGATTGTTTGATACCCTCTCGCGCGGAACTGGTCAGAGGGGAGACGCACTGTCATGGTGGCCATAAAGGCGCAAAATGGTCCTTAAACCGCTAATTTCTTCCTGCCTTTGGCGCGGCGGCGGGAAAGGACGCGACGCCCCGTAGGGGTTGCCTGGCGCACCAAAAAGCCGTGGGTCGTCTTTCTCTTTTTTTTCTTTGGATTGTACGTGAACGACATTCCCTCGATGATATCACGCCTATTTTAAAAAGTAAAACAGGGAGCGCTGCCCTAATGATCGCTCTCCCCATGTAATCCCCAGGAAGATAACTTTTTAACTTTTCCAAGCCCTTTGACTTGTGGGTGGGAAGAGATAATAATGAATCCACCAACTTAATCATTTTTTAATCATGGACCTTGAACAAATGTGGCAGTCGACGTTAGGGGAGATGGAAGTCCAATTAACGAAAGCGCACTTTGCAACGTGGTTAAAAAACAGCCGGCCGATCGATAAAAAAGACGATACATTGTTTGTCGCGCTTCAAAGCAACTTTGCGAAAACGTGGGTGGAGGAAAAATACCAAAAAAACATTATTGGTATCGTCCGGAATATGGACACGTCGGTCAAAAAAATAGAATTTGTAGTGGGGAATAAGAATATTTCCTTTAATAAGGCGCCCTCTGAGGCAAAAGATCCGCAAGCCGGGGCCAGCGCCGAGCTTGATTTCAATAAAACCGATCCGGAGACGGGATTGAATCCCAAATACACCCTTTCTTCGTTCGTCGTCGGCCCATCCAACGAGCTTGCCTTCGCCGCCGCCGCCGCGATCACCGAAGCGCCGGGTAAAAAATATAACCCCTTCTTCATTTATGGCGGCGTCGGCCTTGGAAAGACGCATCTTATCCAGGCGATCGGTAATGAACTTATTATAAAATTCAAAGGAAAGATAAAGCCTAAATATGTTTCCTCGGAACAGTTCACGCGTGATATTGTGTGGGGGTTGCGCAACGACCGCATTGAAAGCGTAAAGAAAAAATATCGCGATGTGGATGTATTGATCATTGACGATATTCAATTCATTGGCGGGAAAGAAAAAACCGAGGAGGAATTCTTTCATACCTTCAATGCGCTTTATGAGGGTAATAAGCAGATCATTATTTCCTCCGACCGGCCGCCACAATCACTGCCAACCCTCCAGGAACGCCTCAGGTCGCGTTTTGAGGGCGGCCTTATTGCGGATGTATCCTATCCGGAATACGAGATGCGTGTGGCGATCATTAAGAGCAAGCTCCAAGAAATGAACCGTAAGCTAAGCGACCAGGTAATAGACTTGATTGCTAAAAAACTCCGCAAAAATATCCGCGAACTAGAGGGGGTTCTCAAAAAGATCATATTTTACGAGGAGCGGAAGCAGACCGATATTAGTGTAAAAATGGCGGAGGAGATCATAGAAAAGGCGACTCAAAACCTTTCCAAGCGCGTCAATGATGCGCAGATATTAAAGGCGGTCGCGGAGTTCTTTAGTATCACCGTCGAGGACCTTGTGAGTCATAATCGGCGCAAGGAAGTGGTGGAGCCGCGACAGATCGCGATCTATCTTCTTCGGGATATCTCAGACCTTTCTTATCCATATATTGGTGAGAAGTTGGGGAGAGACCACACCACCGCCATCCACTCCTACGAAAAAATCAACCACGAGATCAACAGAAATCCGGCGCTTAATCAAAAGATATTAACAATCAAAGATATAATTTATAAGAGTTAATCCCGCTGTTATCCACACATAAAATAACAACAAGAGTTGGTGGTTGTTGGATAAAAAATAATTATCCACATAAAAACCGATCACTAATAACAACTCTCATAAAAAGTATTTAAATATAATTTATAATTAAGAGATGAAATTCATTGTGATACGGTCAAACATTAAAGATGCGATTTCAGTGATTGAGAAAGCGGTTGGTGAAAATACAAACCTGCCAATTTTAAAAAACATTCTCATTGAGGCGGAGAATAATACCATCACCTTCACCGCGACAAACCTTGAGATCGCAATAACCCATCGCGTCGCCGGTAAAGTGATTGAAGACGGGAAAATTACCATCCCCTTATCACTCTTTTCCAGCCTTATAGGAAATATTCAAAGTGATCGGCTAAATTTTGAGAAAAAAGAAAACAATCTCGAGATCGCGACGGATAATTACAGCGCCGTGATCAATGGAATGCCGGCTGACGATTTTCCTATCACCCCCAAAATAAACAACACTGAAGGATATCTTGAGATTAAAAGTATTATTCTTAAAGAAGCTATTCAACAGATTTCTGTGGCGTCACAGTATTCCGACCTCCGCCCGGAGCTAAACAGTATTTTTTTTAATTTTTCCCTTGAGAACCTAATATTGGCGTCCACCGATGGGTTTCGCCTGGCGGAAAAATCCATTCCCGCAAATACATTCACAATAAAAAAGAAGGAGCCGTTCAAAATCCTTATTCCGTTGCGCACAGGCTTGGAGGCGGCAAGGATTATGCGGGATGATGAGATTATTCAGATCTACCACGACGAAAACCAGGTGCTTTTTAAGACCGACCAAACAGAGATGATATCGCGCCTAGTGGAAGGCAGCTTCCCCGACTATTCCGCGATTGTACCGCATGAATTTGCCGCGGAGATCGTGGTGGATCGCGTTGAGTTTTTAAACACCATCAAGCTTGCTGGCGTATTCGGACAGAAGAATAGTGAAGTAAAGATAAAAATCCATCAGAATAAAAAAGCGATCGAGATCAGTTCCGCGGATCAGGCACTCGGCGAAAATAATAGTATTCTCCCTGCGAAAATAAAAGGTGATATCTCGGAGGTGTTTTTTAACTGGCGTTACCTCTCCGATCCGATGAAAGGAGTCAAAACGGAAGAGGTTTTTTTGGGGCTGCAAGAGGACGCGGGACCGGCTCTCGTTCGGTCCGTAAGCGACTCATCGTATTTTTACGTGCTTAAACCGATCTTAAAATCCTAGTTAGCGTAGCCGTGGGCGCGTGCCCAATTCTCCACGCCTACCTCCCAGTTGTCATATTGCGGATCTATGGCGGGGTTTGTTGGGTCTGGGCCTGTTGGATTATTTTTATCCACATAATAAAGAATGTTGTGCACTTGGCCATTCACAACATACTGTCCATTAAAAACAGGCTTGGTGGTATTTATGGGGTTTGGTTGAACAAATGTGGTATTCGGTACTTCGGGAAGCGCCTGGGTCATAAATGCGCTCCACATCGGAACTGCGGCCAAAATACTTGACCCAGCCTTTTGCATTGGCGTGTCGTTGTTGTTGCCCGCCCAGACGCCGACAACAAGCGATGGCGTGTAGCCCATAGCCCATGCGTCGCGGTAGTCGTTTGATGTTCCGGTCTTCAGCGCCACGTCGTAGCCAGGGAATACGGTAAGGTTCTGGCTTGCACCCATGAGCGGTGCGCGCGCTGCGGCGTCAGATAGGATGTCATTCACCAGGCGGACCGACTGCGCGTCCGCGACCTGCGTTGCCTGGTCCTGATATGTCTCAAGCGTATTTCCGTTCGCGTCCTGCACAGAGAGTATCATTGTCTGTGCGTGGCGGACGCCATCCTGGGAAAGCACGGAGTAGGCTTCGGTAAGGTCGATCAGCCTTACCGCACCGCCGCCGAGCACCAACGAGAGTCCATAGTTGGCGGGGTCGGTCAGCGTGGTGAGGCCAAAATTGTACGCATTCTGGATCGCATTTTTTTCTCCGACCAAATAGAGCATTTTTACTGCGGGCACGTTGACCGATTGCGCGAGCGCGTCGCGAATAGTAAGCGGGCCGGCGAACGTCCCCTCAAAATCTTGCGGATGGAAACATTTGGGGTTTGGAGTGTTGAAGTCGGGAACGGCGGGGCATCCTGCGTTGGTGCTGAACTCCGTGGGTACGTCAAATAGTATCGTGTCCGGCGTGTATCCCATTTGGAAAGCGGTCATATAGATAAATGGCTTAAGCGCCGACCCCGGTTGGCGCAGACCCTGTGTTGCCACATCAAAGTTGCCATCGTTGGAGGTGTTGAAATAATTTGCAGAGCCGACCAGCGCTAAAATTTGCCCCGTGGTGGGGTCCTGTGCAACCAAGGCGCCATTCGTTGCTTTGTAAAGCTGTGTGTTACGTGCAACGCCTGCGGCTACTGCCGCTTCCGCCTGCTGTTGCATCGGCCAATTGAGCGTGGTGATCACCCTAAGGCCGCCGTTATCAACTTCATTCTCGCCATATTTTTGCACGAGATAGTTTTCCACCGCCATCACAAAATGCGGCGCCCGTATTCCCGTCCCGCTTGCCGACTGCGGCTGAAAGACAATCTTGAAATTTTTTGCGGCGGCATATTGCGCGCTCGTAATCTTGCCGGTGTTGTACATTTGCTGGAGGACCAGCTGCTGGCGCTGAAGCAGCTCTTTTACGTGCGTGCCCCACGGAGAGTAATATGTCGGGGCTTGCGGGAGTGCCGCGAGTATCGCGCTTTGGGCAATATTGAGCTGGCTTACCGGCACGCCGAAATAGTCCTGTGCCGCTTCTCCCACGCCGGAGATATTGGGGCCGTATGGAACCTCATTCAGGTAGAGTGCAAGGATTTGGTCTTTTGAATAGTATTCACTCAACTTGACCGCAAGAATGAATTCACGGATCTTTCGCTGAATTGTCTGGTTGAGCGTAAGGAATGCAGTGCGCGCGAGCTGCTGGGTGATCGTCGATCCACCTTCGGCAAACGAGTGTGTGGTGATGTCCACAAGGAATGCTCGCAGGATGCCTTTAATGTCAAATGCTGGTTCGTTATAGAATTGCTGGTCTTCAATGGCGATCGTCGCATCTTTGACGCTTTGGGGAATTTGTCCAAACGGCACGAGCGTACGTTTTTCGCCGTTATTAACGTCGTATAAAAGCACCGTTCCCGTCCGGTCATAGATCTTTGTAGATTGGCTGATCTGCTGGCTGCCGATCTCCTGGATAGAAGGGACTGTTTTTGCAAGATAAAGCACTGCAAGTGATACGGCGATCACGAAAGACATTATAACAATCCCCGTTATCTGGAGGATTTTTATATACACTTTCTTTTTTGAGTGCAATCCTTGCTTTTGATCGTCTTTCATGGATAAAACGCCCTTTCATTCTACCTCTTTTCTCCCTTTTCTTGTATGCCCTATTGTTTTTTATAAGAAATAAAAAACAAGCACTCTCTTTTGTGGGTTGGGGATATCTGCGCGTAAGCCACAAAAGAGAGTGCTTGTTTTGCTGTTATTCTAGCGCTCCATCATCATCCGCGTCATCGGAATCAGCGGCGCCAGGGAGATCATCTTCATCATCGCCCGCATCGTCGAGGTCGGTGTCGGGGCTGTTGGTCTCAACCTCATCGCCTTCTTCGTCGCTCAACCCGCGGAACGCGAGTTTTAACGGAAATAATTCAGTCACCATAGGTTGCAAAGTTTCACGACCTTTTTATTTTTCAACCAGTATATTGTATCACCACGTGCTGTCAAGCAAGTCGGTCACCTGTGGATAATATCGCGAGCGCGAGCGCATCACTTGCGTCATCGATCACCCTGAGGTCCTGCTTGTGGAGGATAAGGCGGACCATCTTGAGCACCGCCTTTTTATCCGCCATACCATATCCCGCCACGCCGGACTTTACTTCGTTCGGGGTGTATTCCTTTATACGCACGCCACGCTCTTTAGTTGCAAGGAGAATGACTCCGCGCGCCTGTGCCACCGCAAGCGCGGTTTTGGTATTTTTGGCAAAGAAGAGTTTTTCGACGGCGACCACGTCCGGGCGATGTTTTTTGATGAGTGCGTCAACGCCCCTTTTCACCTCCTCAAGCGCCGGTATGTCGTCCGTTGCGGTTATAGCAAGGATCCCCGCATCGATAAATACGATTTCCGGCCCGTCGCACCCGACGATGCCATACCCTATCCTCCGGGTCCCTGGATCAATGCCGAGCGCGATCATGAAAGAATAATGTTGGTATAAACGTTTTGGACATCGTCGTTTTCTTCGAGCGCCTCAAGGAGGTTTGCAAGCTTTTGCCTTTCTTCTTTATCCGGAATTTCCTGGGGAAATTTTGCGGCCCGCCCGCCGTCGGCCGCTTCAAACGCCCATTGCACGCTTCCGGACTCCGCCCACTTGCCGCCGTGGTCGCGCAATATGGTTTTTATTTCCTGTACGGCGCGGTTGCGGTTATCGCTTAAGACCTCAACGATGATCGCCGCGCCGCCCGGGCCGTATGCTTCGAATAATAGCTCCTCGAGCTTTTCCGACGGATCGGCGGCGCGCTTGATTGCGCGCTCGATCGTGTCCGTTGGCACGCCGACCTCGCGCGCCTTGGCGACTGCGGTGCGCAATCGCGGATTGAAGTCCGGGTTTGGTTCGCCGTGCGCCGCAGCCGAAATCAGTTTGAGCGATTTTGAAAACACCTTCGCCCGTTTTTTGTCGGTGATCTCTTTTTTATGTTTTATTCCCGCCCAGTGCGAGTGCCCTGACATGTTGCTTGCATTATATCCAAGGGGTATCATCATATCAAATGCTCGATGCGCCCCAAAACGACCTTAGGGACAGGCTGGCGAAGCTCCGACGCGATGGAGAGGAGCGCGCCGCCCAGCGGTTCGCCGAAAAACTTGGCCTTACCTATGCGGATCTTGGAAAGATTCCCGTGGCGCTTGATGCGGTGAGGATACTGCCTGAAAACGAGGCGAAAGAAGCAAAAGTTGCCGCAATAGAGCTGAAATCCAACAAGGTCGCGCTTGCAGCGATAGATCCCGGGCTGCCCGCCGCGAAAAAAGTCGCGGAGGAGCTGGCAGCAAAAAAATATGAAGTGAAGGTGGTCGTTGTTTCGCCATCCAGCATGGAAGCGGCGTGGAAATTTTATCAGTTCATCAAGCCGGAGGCGGAAAATATCACGGGAAAAGTTGAGATTACAAAAAAACGGCTTGAAGACCTAAAGGCAAAACTCATCACTATTGATGCTGTGAACAAAGAGATCTCATCGCTCTCGCTTGTGAATGCTTCGCCGGTCGCGCTCATTGAGATCATTTTGGCTGGTGCGATGGGGTTGCGCGCGTCGGACATCCATACCGAGGCGGGAGAAAAAAAAGCAAAACTCCGCTTCCGCATTGACGGATTGTTGCACGATATTTTCGACGATATTCCACTCGACGCCTATCACACGTTCGTGTCGCGCATCAAGCTGCTTTCCGAGATGAAGCTGAACGTGCGCGATGCGGCGCAGGATGGGCGCTTTACGATCGGGCTTGGCGATAAGGACATAGAGATGCGCGTGTCGGTGATCCCGGCGGAGTTCGGCGAGACGATCGTCATGAGAATCCTTGATCCGTCGGCGACGATGGTGGGGCTGCCGGACCTCGGCTTGCGCGCCGACAATCTCGCGCTGGTGAAGAAAAAAATCGCCCAGCCGAACGGGCTGATTTTGAATACCGGGCCGACGGGTTCCGGGAAGACGACGACGCTGTATGCGTTTCTCCGCACTATGAACGACCCGACAATGAAGATCATCACTCTGGAGGACCCGATCGAGTACCGCATTGAGGGCGTAGAGCAGACGCAGGTGGATGATGAGGCGGGATATACTTTCGGCAATGGCTTGCGCGCCATTGTCCGCCAGGATCCGGACGTGATCCTGGTCGGCGAGGTGCGCGACCTGGAGACCGCGGATATCGCGCTCGAAGCTGCGCTCACCGGACACCTTGTGCTCTCAACGCTGCACACGAACGATGCCGTCGGCGCGGTGCCCCGCCTGATTAATCTCGGTGTGAAGGCGGTTTCGATCGGGCCGGCCCTCTCTCTCGCGATCGCCCAGCGCCTGGTACGCGTGCTCTGCTCGGACTGTAAAAAAGAAGCGCCGGCGGATGCGGCGACCGCGGAGAAAATAAAAACATTTCTTGCCGCATTGCCCGCCAAGGTGGATAAAAAGGCGTACGAGAACTATAAAATTTATACCCCGGTGGGCTGCGCGAGGTGTAACGGCATCGGATATAAAGGTCGCGTGGGGGTGTTTGAATTTTTAGAAGGCGGGTCGGATCTTGAAAAAACGATCTTACATGAAGCGTCGGAGGTCGCTTTGCGCGAGGTTGCTCAGCGGCAGGAGATGGTTACGATGCAGCAGGATGGAATACTGAAGGTGCTGGAGGGCAAGACGACGTTCGAGGAGGTGATGGGCGCGACGGGAGATTTGGTGTGGTGAGCTGACGATCGGGCCGCGATCATAAATAAAAAAACAGCCGACCATTTCTGGTCGGATCAGTTTGAGGAACCGATTCCGTCGCGGCAGATCGCCGGGGAGCGATCAATGCCGCGACGGGTGCGCTATGCCCGCTGTTATAATCATTATATGGAGAATAGGCGCGGGCACTATAAATGTGCTAAGCCTGCATAAACGTAGTAGACTCAGACCTGGGGGCAATTCCTCGCGAAAGGATAATGATCTCTTCTATCTAATGATAAAAGAGGCTAGAATTACTCAAAGGATGGAACCAGCCGAAACCGGTTCGTCCTGTAGTTTTTAGAAATAACTCCCGCCCCCAGATCTGAATCAGCTACTTTCAATGAACTTGTTCGATTTGCCAGCGGCCCATATTTATTGAGCACTGGGATATGTTAGCATATAGAATATTATTTGTCAAGCCTTGCCAACCCGCTTAAATCCTATGCCAAAAACACCCCCAAAAAACAACCTTGCCGGGAAGGAAGACCCGAATATCGATCTCACCCTCCGGCCCGCCGAGTGGGATGAGTATATCGGCCAGGAAAAAATAAAAGATAATTTAAAGACGCTGTTGGGCGCCGCAAAAAAGCGCGGCGAATCCGCCGACCACCTTTTATTTTCCGGCCCTGCGGGGTTGGGAAAGACGACCCTGGCATATCTGGTCGCTCGGGAGCTGGGGGGTATGATAAAAACCACTTCCGGCCCTGCGCTTGAGAAGGCGGGCGACCTCGCTGCGGTACTTACCAATCTGACGCCGGGCGAAATATTGTTCATCGACGAAGCGCACCGCATCAATCCGATGATCGAAGAAGTTTTATATCCGGCGATGGAGGCGCGCAAGCTGCACCTCGTCGTCGGCAAAGGACCGTCGGCGCGGACGCTCTCGCTTGACCTTCCGCCGTTCACGCTGATCGCCGCGACGACGCGCGAGAATCTTTTGTCTCAGCCGTTGCGTTCGCGGTTTGGCGCTACGCTTCGGCTCGGCTATTACACGCCTGACGATATTAAGAAAATAGTAAAGCGCTCGGCGGCGATCTTAGGCGTGGAGGCAAAGCCGGAAGCGATCGATATTCTCTCCCGTGCGTCGCGGGGCACGCCGCGCGTTGCCAACCGGCTGTTGCGCCGCGCGCGCGATTTCGCCGAAGTGCATGGCGAAAGCGTCATTGACGAAGACGCCGCGCGAAAGACGCTTGCGATGCTTGAGGTTGACGAAGTGGGCCTTGAGCCGCAGGATCGCGAGCTTCTTATGACGATCATCGAGAAGTTCCATGGCGGTCCGGTCGGCATCAATACCATCGCCGCGGCGCTCGCACAGGATCGCGGCGCCATTGAGGATATTTATGAGCCATATCTTATGACGCTCGGATTCCTGCAGCGTTCTTCCGCCGGACGGATCGTTTTGCCTGCAGCATATCGGCATCTGAAGATAAAAGGTTACGAAGAACTGCTTTAGATATTTTTAACCTTCCTGCGCTATCCTTTGGCGCATGCTCTACGTCAACGAATGGCTTCCGAATCCGGTCGGCAATGATGCGGCCGGAGAATTCATTGAGCTCTATAACGACGGTGCGGCGCCGGCAATCCTGAACGGCTATGCGCTTGGCGACGGCGCCAAGAAAAGATTTTCACTGGACGGCTATCGGATCTCTCCCGGCGGCTATCTGATCTTAAAGAAGGCGCAGGACAAGCTCGCTTTGAAAAACGTCGACGGGGCAGTATTGTTATATGGGCCGGATGGGCGGGTGGTGGATCAGGCGAGTTTCGCCGGCGACGCGCCGGAAGGGAAAAGCTTCTCGCGCGTGGATTATGGCACGACACCGATCGCGCACTTTGTGTTTACCTATCCCACGCCCGGCACGGCAAACAGAACGATAGACACGGCGGTGCGCGCGAATAGATATCCGGTCGGCGTCCCGCTCTCGCCACAGCTGCCGCCGGGAGATCTTATCGCGCTCATGCTGGGCGTTGCATCATTCTTCTTGTTATTCTTCATTTATGTCACCCAAAAAAACAGAAACATATCGGACTTTTTCTTCGGAAGAGACGAAAAAAGTAGGATATGATATCGCGCGGGCGCTTGCGGGCGGCACGGCAACGGCGAAAAAACGTGCGAGCGTATTTGCGCTCCGGGGGGATCTTGGTGCGGGGAAGACCACCTTCGTGCAGGGATTTTTAAAAGGGCTGGGATCGAAAAAGCGCGTGACGAGCCCGACGTTTATTTTGATGCGAAGGCATAAAATACAGGGACGGAAGATCAAGGATGTTTTCCATATTGATGCGTATCGCTTGAAAAAACCGGAACATCTCGCGGCACTTGAGCTCGATGTCATTCTTAACGGGCCGCATAACGTGGTGTTGATAGAATGGCCGGAACAGGCGAAGCGATTCCTCCCGAAAGATGCCATACGGCTGCAATTCAAATATGGCAGGAAAGAAAACGAGCGGACCATCGTAATAACGAGACCCCGGCCATCACGGCGAACAAAATGAAAAAATTATTACTCATCGACGCGAATTCGATCATTCATCGGTCGTTCCACGCCCTGCCGCCGTTCACCGCGCCGAACGGGGCGCCGTCGGGCGCCATTTACGGCCTTGCGAGTATTTTGCTCAAGCTGTGGCGCGAGGAGCGGCCGGATTATGCCGCCGCACTTTTTGACCGGCCGGAGCCGACGTTTCGCGATGAAAAATATGCCGAGTATAAGGCGCAACGCCCCCCCGCCGCGGATGAGCTCGTTTCACAAATAATAGAGGCGCATAAATTATTTGAAGCGTTCGGGATAACAACATTTGAGAAGGCGGGGTATGAAGCGGACGACCTCATTGCGACACTTGCGGAAAAATTCAAAACACTGCCGGACGTGCAGGTGGTCATTTTGACCGGTGACCGCGACACATTGCAGATGGTGGAAGGCGATAAGCTCGTCGTGCAGACGTTCAATAAAGGCGTGAGCGATACGACAATTTATAACGAGGCGGCGGTGATGGAAAAATACGGCCTCGCGCCGAACCAGCTTGTGGATTACAAGGCGCTTGTCGGTGATTCGTCGGATAACATCAAAGGCGTGCCGGGCGTGGGCCCGAAGACGGCGCTTGAGCTAATAAAACGATTTGGCACCGTGAGAGAGATGTACAAGCAGCTCGACGCCGCCGCACCGACCGGCAGCGCAGCAGATGACGGCGGCCTTGCAAAAATCCGGGAAAGATTCGGCGCATTCAGAAAGGAGGCAGAGCTTTCGGAGGCGCTTGTGACGCTCGAGCGCCACGCGCCCATTGATATCCCGGCCATCGAAAAACTTGCGCCGGCGGAGGGTACCGGCGCCGCCGCCGCATATTTTGAAAAAATGGGATTCAGCACGCTGCTCAAGCGGCTTCTTTTCCCCGCGGCGGCGGAACGGTCCGCGGCAAAGACGCGGATGAAACAAAAACCGCTCGATACGCAGGCACCGCTTTTCTGAAAGCGGCTGCCGCGATGATGCTATAATGAATAGAAATTGAAGAACCAAACATCAAAAATCAGGGATGTCGTCTTGTGGCCTGAATTTCAGGTGGTTTGGGTGTTGCTTGCGGTCATTGCCGCGGTCTTTATCCTCGACCTCTATGTGCTGACATCGTGGATTTCGTTCGTTGACGGCGGACTCCTCCTTATCCTTTTTGCCTTGTCGGCTTCAAGCGTATACCGTTCGGCGCGGATCGATCGTGACACGAGCGTCGAACGGAGCGAGCTGAACAGTATCCTTGGCAGCCTCGGCGACGCGCTCATCGTATACGAAGCGGATTTCCGCGTGATCTTTTTCAACCCCGCTGCGGAGCGCATCTTTAAGCTCGACGCAAAGGCGGTAATCGGCCACGTTTTTTCTCCGCGCGACGTGGAGCGCGAAGGCTGGCGTACGCTCATCCAGATCGTTTTCCCGTCGCTTGCACCGCGCGTCATTCCGCGCACGAAAGAAGGCGAATATCCGCAGGTCGTCGACATCTCATTCACCGATCCGCCGCTTGAATTCCGCGTGACAACCGCTCCGGTGACGGACGAGCACGGCAAGCCGCTCGCATTTATGAAGATCATTCGCGACCGCACGTCGCAAATTCTTGCGCTGCGTTCCAAGAGCGAGTTTGTGACGGTCGCTTCGCACCAGCTGCGCGGACCGGTGACGGACATCAGCTGGGCGCTACAGTCGCTCAATAATGCGACGGGGCTGGACGGAACGAACAAGACGATCGTTACGAACGCCCTCGCGGCAAGCGACAGCCTTTTGCGCCGCATCGAGGACCTGCTCAATATCGCAAAGATGGAGGACGGGCAATTCGGGTATAAATTCGAGGATACGGACATCTCTGACTTTATCGCGAAGACGCTGGCGGATGTCCTGCCGGCCGCGCAAAAATCGGGGATCAAAATATATTTCGACCGGCCGTCGGAAGGCCTACCCCATGTGTTCATCGATCCGAAGCGGCTCGCGCTTGCCGTCACCAACCTTCTTGAAAATGCCATTCGCTATAACGTGGAGAATGGGGAAGTGACGGTCAAGGTGGACAAGATGCAGGATAAGCCATATGTCGTCGTGAGCGTGAAGGATACCGGCATCGGTATCCCGCCGGAATCCATGGAGAAGCTGTTCAATAAGTTCTACCGGGCCGACAATGCGCTCAAGCTGCAAACCGAAGGTTCCGGTCTCGGCCTTTATATTGCGAAAGGCGTCGTAAATGCGCACGGCGGCCAGATATGGGCGGAATCCGAGCTCAACCGCGGCACCACGATATCCTTCGCGCTGCCGACCGATCCGAATTTGGTTCCTAAAAACGAAGTGGGCGCCGAGGATTACTTCTAGCCCCTTCCCTTGTAATGGGGTTTCGCATATACTGATATGCGAAATGGCCGCGACGAAAACCAAAAAACACCACAAATACGTTTTCATCGTCGGAGGAGTCATGTCGGGCGTCGGTAAGGGTGTCGCGTCGTCATCCATCGGAAAAATTCTGCAGTCGCGCGGACTGGAAGTTACCTCCGTTAAGATCGACCCGTACGTGAACGTCGACGCGGGCACCATGAACCCCACCGAACACGGTGAGGTTTTTGTTTTGGACGACGGAACGGAATGCGACCAGGACATGGGCAACTACGAGCGCTTTTTGAACCGCGATCTTTCCGGCAGGAACTATATGACGACGGGCAGTATCTATAAAACGGTCATCGAGCGCGAGCGAAGCATGGGATACGGCGGCCGGTCGGTGAGCGTCGTGCCGTATATCCCGATGGAGGTGATGGATCGCATCGATAAAGCGGCGGAACTCGCCAAGGCGGACGTTATCATGGTGGAGGTCGGCGGTACTGCGGGAGAATACGAGAACATTTTATTTTTGGAGGCGATCCGCATCGCAAAAATAAAACACCCGAAGGACACGTTGCTCATTTTGGTGAGCCATTTGCCGATCATGAGCGACGATAATGAGCTGAAGACGAAGCCGACCCAGCACGCGGTACGCGCGCTTAACTCCACCGGCCTGCAGCCCGATATTATTTTGGCGCGCGCAAAATATCCGCTGGATGAAAAGCGCAAGGAGAAGATCGCGTTCAATTGCAATGTGCGCGAAGAGGATGTGATCTCCGCGCCGGACGTCTCGAGCCTCTACGATATCCCGGTCAATTTTGAAAAAGACAATTTGGGGAATTTGATATTGGAAAAACTTTCGATGCGCCCGCGCGCGAAGGACATGAAAGATTGGCGTGCATTCGCGCAAAGGATCCATGATGCGAAGGACGTCGTACATATCGGCATCGTCGGAAAATATTTTTCAAGCGGGAAATTCATTCTGGCGGACTCGTACCTTTCCGTCATCGAGTCGATCAAGCACAGCGCCGCATTCTGGGGCGTGAGGCCGGAGATCAAATGGCTTGATTCGGGCGAGTTTGAGAGCGGCAAAGCGGAGGATCTCAAAAAACTGGAGGAATTTGACGGGATCATCGTCCCCGGCGGGTTTGGAAGCCGGGGCGTGGAGGGCAAGCTCGCTGCGATCCGCTATTGCCGCGAGAATAAGATCCCGTATTTCGGGCTTTGTTACGGCATGCAGCTGGCTACGGTGGAATTCGCGCGAAACGTGCTCAAGATGAAGGGCGCGAATACGACAGAAGTGGACCCCAGAACAAAATATCCGATCATCGACATCCTCCCCGAGCAGAAGAAGCTGATGGCGGAGAGCAGGTATGGTGCGACGATGCGGCTTGGCGCGTACCCGGCCGTGCTTAAAAAGGGGACGACTGCGGAGCGTGCGTACGGCCGTACAAAAATTTCCGAGCGGCATCGGCATCGCTACGAAGTGAACCCGATTTATGTGAAGCGCCTCGAGAAGGGCGGGCTTGTTTTCTCCGGCGCGTCGCCGTCGCGGCGTCTCATGGAGGTAGCGGAACTTCCACGATCGATCCATCCGTTCTTCCTTGGCACGCAGTTCCACCCGGAATTAAAGTCGCGCCCGCTCGCGCCACATCCGTTGTTCCGCGAGTTTATGAAGGCCGCGAAGACGCGGCGCGAAGCGTTGCATCCCGACCTGGGGGCTTCGGCGGCGTAGAGGTGTATAATAGTGGCATGATCATCTTCCTCTACGGGCCGGACGACTATCGCCGTTCCGAAAAGAAGCGTTCCATTATCGCGGAGTTTTCTAAAAAGCGATTGGAGATCGGGGTCGGTATTTTTGATCTTGAAGAGAAAACGGCACTTGAAAACCTCGGTGAATTTTTAAAAACGCAATCGATTTTTGAATCCGCAAAACTTGCGGTGCTGGAAAACGCTTTTGAACTTGATGCGCCGAAACTGGCGAAATTATTGAAGCCGTTCATTGAGGAAAAAAACATCACCGTCCTGGTGGCGGAAAAGGATAAACCGGTGAAGGCGCTTGCGTTTTTACTCGAGAAGCCGGCGATCTCGCAGAAATTCGATGCACTCGCGGGAGCGGAGTGGTCCGCGTTCATACGGGCTGAGGCTAAAAAGAACGGCGCAGAACTGACGCCCGCCGCCGTGCAGTTTTTGGGGGCGGTGTATGAAGGCAATACGTGGGGGCTTGTGACGGAATTACAAAAGTTAGCCGGGCTCGGTACGCCGCGCGAGGCGGCGGGGGGCAGCACCGCGGCAGGGCCGATCGATAAAGAAGACCTGGATATCTTCGATCTTGAGGTTGCGCCGAATTACTGGGGCCTGATCAATGGATTAAAAAATTATGAAATGAAAAATCGGCTGTATGCGCTTGAGACGATGCTTGCGGCAAACGATCCGCCGGCAAAGATCTTCAATATTCTCGCGTCGCAATGGCAAGAAAAAACCCCGCACATGGCGGAGTATGATCTGGCCGTAAAGTCCGGGAAGGTGGACTATGAAGAGGCCTTGGTGGATTTATTGATAAGCTGAGAGAGGCGGGATTTGAGGCGGCTTGCCTTATTCTTCTCGATGACCTTCGTCCTGGCGGCTTTGTCGAGCGCTTTGAACACTGCGGGGAGCGCTTTTACGGCCTCTTCGATCTTTTTTGAGACGACGAGCTTACGAAGCCCGGTAACCTGCGCCTTATAGGCATCTTTGCGGATGATATTGCGCGCACGGCGTGTCTTTGCCTGGCGGAGCGCCTTCTTTGCTGAACTGGTGATCGGCATGGGGATTAGTATACAAGAATGCTCAGGTTTTGCAAGTGATTCCTTTAATTCGCGCGCGCGCTATAATGAACCCATGATATACAGCGTCTCCGGCAAACTCGCGCTCAAAGACAGCCATTTCGCCGTTGTGGAAACAGGAGGATTGGGGCTCAAGCTCTTTGCGAGCCGGCTTACGCTCGAGGGATTGCCTGCCATCGGCGCCGATGTGAAATTCTTCTGTCATCTCCATGTACGCGAGGATGCGCTCGACCTTTTTGGATTCACGTCGCCGAACGAATTGGATTTTTTCGAGATGCTTATTTCCGTTTCCGGCGTCGGCCCACGTTCGGCGCTCGCGATCCTGGACATCGGTCCGCTCGACGAATTATCTGCTGCCATCAAAGAAAGCCGGCCGGACCTTTTGGCCCGCGCGCCGGGCATCGGGCGCAAGACGGCAGAGCGTGTGATCGTCGAGCTCAAGAATAAGGTGCAGGCGGCGACATCCGGCGACGTGGTGGAGAAGATGCAGACCGACTCCGACCTTATGGAGGCGCTCGCCAGCCTGGGCTATCGGCGCGAAGAGGCGCGCGCCGCGCTCGCGAAGGTCGGCAAGGATGTCGAGGGCGCCGAAGCGCGTCTGCGCGCCGCGCTTGCGGTGCTGGCGAACAAACACAAATAGCCTGTCGCAGAGGCGTTCCCATGGAAAAATTTTTCAAAAACCTTCACCCGCGTTCCGTCTACCATTTTTTATGGGCGTGGGCGGGCGCGCGTTTATATCGCAACCCGAGCAAAAAATTGTTCGTGATCGGCGTGACCGGCACGAAGGGAAAGACAACGACCATCGAGCTCATCAATGCCATTCTTGAGGCCGCAGGCAAGCGCACGGCGCTCATCTCTTCGCTTCGCGTGAAGATCGGCGACGAGAGCGGAAAGAACACGATCGGCAACACGATGCCGGGGCGCGCATATCTCCAGAAGTTTTTGCACGATGCCGCGCGCGCAAAATGCAGTTACGCGATCGTTGAGGTCGCGTCGCAGGGCATCGTCCAGCACCGGCACCGCTTCATTCATTGGAATATGGGCGTACTTACGAACCTTGCTCCGGAGCACATCGAGTCGCACGGATCGTTCGAGAATTATCGCGGGGCAAAGTTGGAGTTTTTGGAATATGTCATTAAAAAGGGCGGCAAGGTATTTTTGAACCGCGACGACAAGAACTTCGGCTTTTTCATCGGGGCACTCGGCGGGTATGAACCGATTACGTTTTCCAAAGACGACGAATTTTTCCACGACTCAATGCCCCACATTCGCACGACGAAGATGCGCCGCGACAACGAGGCGCCGCATTTTCTCATGAGCCCGTTCAACGAGGAGAATATCGCGGTGGCGGTGGCGATCGCAAAAGGGCTTGGTATCGCGAACAAGGTCATTGATGATGCAATACTCGCGTTCGAGGGCGTACCGGGCCGGATGGAATTCGTGCATGTCGGCGATTACACCGCGGTCGTGGATTATGCGCATACGCCGGAATCGCTCGAGGCGGCCTATACCGCGGCAAAACCGAAGCCGTCGCGCGCATTCCCGCACCCGCGCCTGATCTGCGTGCTCGGTGCCGCAGGCGGCGGCCGCGATACATGGAAGCGCCCGTCGATGGGCGCGATCGCCGCGGATCATTGCGACGAGATCATCCTGACGAACGAAGATCCGTATGACGAAGACCCGCAGAAGATCATGGACGAGGTCGGGGGCGGCATTCCGCAACCGTTGCGCGAAGACCAGCATGTTTATAAAATCTTGGACCGCGCGGAAGCGATCGAAAAAGCGGCCGCACTTGCAAACGAAGGTGATGTGGTCATTGGTACGGGGAAGGGAAGCGAGGATTGGATCCATATTGCAGGAGGAAACAAGGTCCCGTGGAGCGAGCGTGCCGTGATGGAGGCGGCATTAAAAAAGAAAGGAAAGAAATAAAAAAAGCGCCCCACCCCCCGAAAAAAAGAAGGGGCGGGGCTGTTGGGCTCAAAAATAAACGATTTATTCAGGCTGTTCTGAATGCGAAGACGTGATGGTTTCGGCCGTGGGGCTTGGACTGATGCCGGGTCGGGGCCGAGGATGCGCCTTTTGATGGCTGCCCCTTTTTCTCCGTAGCGGGAGTTTTCGGGGGAGGTGATAATTTCTGCGCCAGTTGCAGGCGCTGTATGTGGGGTCGGATATAGGGACGGTTCCGCTGTCCGAAAACCTCTGCCATCAGCGAGCGCGTTGCGGTCGCTGAGAATTCGGGTTCGGATTCGGTTCTGCGTGATGGGCTTGCGGCGACCAGATCGGCTGTCGCGCGCGCTCTTTGTCGTTCCGACAATATCATCCTTCTGGGCATCTTTGATTTTCTCCAGTGAAATGCTACTGCTGATTACCATACCGCTATTTGTTCCATCCTGCAAGCAGCCGTATACTTACCATATATGCAACTTACTTTCTACGGAGGTACGGGCGAGGCGACGGGGTCGAACTATATTTTGGAGTCGGGCGGGACGAAGATCATGATCGATTGCGGGCTTCATCAAGGGGGGCACTATGCCGACCGCGAGAACTTTGAGCCGTTTGCGTACGATCCCAAAACCGTGACGGCGGTTTTTGTCACCCATTCCCATCTGGATCACATTGGGCGGTTGCCGAGCCTGGTCCTCGCGGGATTCGGCGGAACGATCTATTCCACTCACGCCACTCGCGATTTTGCAGAACTGATGCTGGCCGATTCGGAGCACTTGCTCGCCAAGGAGGCCGAGCGCGAGGCGCGGCCGCCGCTCTATCTCGATAAGGATATCGAAAAAGTGACGGCGTTGTGGAAGGGCGTGCGATATCACGAGCCGATCGAGGTCGGACCTTTCAGGATAGAGCTGTATGACGCCGGACATATTCTTGGTTCCGCGATCATCCACATCGAGGCCGAAGGGAAGACGATCGTGTTTTCGGGCGACCTTGGCAACGTACCGTCGCCGCTCATCAAGCCGACGGAGCGGATCCCGGCGGCGGATTACTGCCTGATCGAATCCACCTATGGCGACCGCGTGCACGAGGATATCAGCCGCCGCCGCGAGATGCTGCAAGGCGCGATCGATGAGACATTCAGGGCCGGCGGCGTACTGATGATCCCGTCATTTGCGATGGAGCGTACACAAGACCTGCTTTTCCATTTTCATCAGTTGAACGGGGAAGGAAAATTACCAGACGAGCCGATATTTTTGGACAGCCCGCTCGCGATCAAACTCACGGAACTTTTTAAAAAACACGAGGATGCGTTCAATGATAATGTGGAGAATATCGTAAAGAAGGGCGAGGACGTACTGAGCTTTCCCGGCCTGCGGGTCACGCTTACGACGGAGCAGTCAAAGGATATCAATAACGTTCCTGCGCCAAAGATCATTATCGCCGGCTCCGGCATGTCGAACGGCGGGCGCATCCTCCATCACGAACTGCGATATCTCCCCGATCCCAAGAGCGAGGTCGTTTTTGTGGGATACCAGGCGCAGGATTCAATGGGCCGGCAGCTGCTTGAAGGCGCCGCGGAAGTGCGTATCTTCAGCGAAACGGTGCCCGTGCGATGCAGGAAGATCGATATTCCGGGATATTCGGCGCACGCGGACCAGCCGCATTTACTGGATTGGCTGGGCTCCATGAAGGATTCATTAAAGAAGGTGTTCGTGGTGCAGGGCGAGCAGGCGTCATCCGAGGCGCTCGCGCATAAAATAATAGACGGGTTTGGCGTCGTCGCCGAAGTGCCGCATGCGAACGAGAGCGTTGTTTTGTAATGCGCCGAAATGCGCCGGCTTGTGATAGAATACTATTAAAATATCATGAAAAAAATCGATACAGCATATCATCTTAAATATAAGATCTGCATTTCCGGCGCGGCGGAAATCGAGCATTGCCCGCCGGGCACCATAGAGAAGGCGGAGCTGATCGGCAAGCTTATCGCCGAAGCGGGCATCGTGCTCGTGGATGGAGCGACCACCGGCATCCCGTGGTACGCGGCAAAAGGGGCAAAGGAAGCGGGCGGCATCGTCATCGGGCTTTCGCCCGCCGAGTCCAAGGCGGCGCATGTGAGAACCTATCGCTTGCCGCTCGACTATCACGACCTCATTATATATACCGGCTTTGGTTATTCAGGCCGCAACTTATTGCTTACCCGTTCGGCTGACGCGGTCATTACGATCTATGGCCGCATCGGAACACTGAACGAGTTTACGATCGCGTTTGAGGACAAGAAGCCGCAGGGCGTGCTGACCGGCACCGGCGGCACAAGCGACGAGCTTGAGCACATTCTTAAGATCGCGCATCGCGGCAATGGAAAGGCGGTGTTCGACTCCGACCCAAGGTCGCTGGTTGAAAAAGTGGTCGCATTGATTTATGCCGAGGAAGAAAAAAGGGAGATCGAATAATATTATGAAGAGGAAAAGCGTGAAGAAAAGGAAAGCAAAAGCGGCGCCGAAAAAGAAAGCGCCAAAGAGGGTCGTTAAAAGATCGGCAAAGAAGGCTGGTGTAAAAAGACCGCCCGGCGGGAAAAAGGTGAAACCCGTCGGCAGGGTGACGCACTATTATACGCATATCAAGGTTGCGATCGTTAAATTCAATACGAACGTAAAAACAGGTTCGGAATTATATTTCAAAGGCGCGACAACCGATTTTACCGAGAAAGCAAAATCCATGCAGTTTGACCACAAGCCGGTGGCGGTGGCAAAGAAGGGGAAGCAGATCGGCATCAAGCTGAAGAAGCGCGTTCGGGAGGGGGATCTGGTGTATAAGAGATAGGGGCGCATGGTCAAAAATCCTCTCATCATTGCGGCGATCGTTGCCGCGGCGACGATCGGAATGGGTGTTTTCGCATTGCCGTACGTCATTCAGGCGTCGGGGTGGGTGGTCGCACTGGGATATTTTGTTGCGCTTATAGCGGTCGTTTCTCTGGCGCATGTCATCTATTTGCGTACACTTGGTGCGGTGCACGAGGAAGAGCGCCTGCTCGGTCTTGCGCGGAACTATTTTGGCGCCACCGGATTTTGGATCGGATTTTTCGCGATTGTGATCGGCCTGTTGCTTGGATTTGTTGCTTATCTCGTGCTTGGGGCGCAATTTATAAGAATATTACTCCCGGGAATTCCCGCCTCTGCCGCGCTTATGCTGTGCTGGCTTCTGCTTGCGGGCCTCATCTGGGGGAGCGAAGGGAGGATCGCCGGGCTTGAGGCAACCGGCGTTGCGCTCGTCTCTTTTGCGATACTCTTCATATATTTTTCCGGCCATGCGGGCGCCGCGTTCGCGAACATGCCGCTCGCGGCCCCGCAGAATTTCTTCCTTCCGTTCGGCGCCGTACTCTTTTCACTCGCCGGGTGGACGAGCGTGGAACAGGTGTATGAGCTTGTCCGCCCGAAAGTAAAGAATGGCGATGGTCTCGGCGCGGGCATGCTTATTATTTTTATTGCCGGCACTGCATTTACCGGGTTGCTCTATTGGCTTTTTGCGCTCGGCGTGATCGGTACAACGGCGCACGTTGCGACGGACACGATCTCGGGGACGTTCGGCTGGCCGATATGGCGCAGGGATGTGCTCGCGGGCATAGGTCTTGCATCGATCGCCGTAGTCTCATTGCCGCTCGCGCGGGAGATCCGTGGCGCGCTCGAGAAAGATCTCGCGTGGAATTCCATCGCCTCGCGCGCCGCGATCATCCTTATCCCGTGCGCCGCCGCTCTGTCAGGGCTTAATGATCTTTTAACGATCGTGAGTGTCGCCGGCGGCGTGTTCATCAGCACGCAATATCTTCTTATCATCTCCGTCGGGCGTCGCACGCTCACGCTCGCCACGCGGGAGAAAATCCTGCTCGATGCCCTCTCTCTCATCTTTGTTTGCGCTGCGATTTACTCCCTCTATGCATTTATAGTAAGATAGGCCTGTGCTCGGTTGTCGCGTCCGGATAGCGTTCGCGCCGCGCCGCTATACGCTCTCGTAGTTTAATGGATAGAATATCTCCCTCCGAAGGAGGTGGTACAGGTTCGATTCCTGTCGAGAGCACAATGCAGTGAGACCCTTGACCGATGGTCGTGTTAAACTTCTGGTAACGTTTTATAATACCATTCGTATATAGCTATGGAATTTAAGGATTTACAACGCGACCGCTTGGACCGCCTGGTGGCCCGCATGAAGAAGGGCAGCCGTGCGGCGGGGGGAGCGCTATATGACGAGCTTGCGCCAAAGCTTTACGGGTTCGTACTTTCCCGAACCGGCTCGCGCGAGGCTGCAGAAGATCTTTCCCAGGAGATTTTTATAAAATTGATCGAGCATATCGGGAGTTTCGACGAAAAAAAGGGAAGGTTCACGGTATGGTTCTGGAGGATGGCGCGCAACACGCTCATTGATCATTACCGCCAAAAAAAAGCGGCCCCGTTCTCACAGTTCGAGGACGACGAAGTTGCCGCGATGTCAGTGGGGGAGATCCCGGACACGGACAACGTGCTGGAATATCGCCGACTAAAGATGGTGGTGAGCACGTTCTCGCGCGAAGAGCAGGAACTCTTTGAACTGCGGTTCGCCGCGGAGATGTCGTATAAAGATATTGCGAATATTCTGGAAAAACCCGAAGGGACGTTGCGCGTGGCAGCGCTTCGCCTTAAAGAGAAGATACAAAAGGAATTCAAATGAAATTTTTTATCCGCAAAACCGAAGGGCTTCCACGTGCGGCGCAAAAGAGCCTCGCGCCGCGCAAGGAATTTATAGAGAAAGGCAGGGAACAGTTTCTGGCCGCTTTTGACGCGTCCGCGCTTGCGACCGAGCGCATGGAGCGCACGGCAGGCATGGCGATGTTCTTTAAGATTGGCGTCGTTGCGATGGCGGTAGTGTGCGTGGCTGCCGGTATGTCCGTATATGCCGACACCGCGAACGTCTCCGCGACGAATCCGCTCTATCCACTGAAGCGCCTCAGCGAGAATATCCAGCTTACGTTCACGCCTGCATCGCAGAAACCGCGGCTTGAAGCGACGTTCGCCGTGCGGCGCGTAAAGGAGATCGATGCTTTGCGGGCGTCGCATCCGACGAGCACGCTCATCCCCGCACTAACGGATGACCTGGACAGCGAGATCAGCAGCTCTCTCGCCGCGATCACCGGCGCTTCGGCCGGCAATCCCGCCGACACTTCGACCGCTGTCGGAATTACCACTCATGGCTCCGCCGGTGTTTTCAGCCACGGTAACCGGGGCCACGGCCAGGGATCGCCGTCGCTATCGGTAACGACCCCGCCGCCCGCGGAACGGGGATCCAACCCCCTGAATGTGTACTGCGCCGCTTTTGACAGCAGTACATCCAGCGTCCTCTTCGGTCATCTTGACGGGGAGCTTGTTGCGCATCCGGATGCCCTGAGGCAATTCAATCTCCAGTGCGGGAGCGGGAGTCGTGGCGATGGCGGGGGCGGAACGACATCGACCCGGGACGGGACGGGCTCCGACGGACCCAGCTCCGCCGATGGCGCTGTTTTGGGCGCCTCCATCAGTGCAACGACAACCACTCCGTTTGTCGTTGTTCCGCAGGCCGGAAGGTCGGATGAACATATGGGTGATAATTAAGGGGGGGGCGGATTAAAGACGGGCGTTCCGACGCCCGTTTTTTATTGCGCTATAATCTGTTCATATGGATAAAGCGGACAAGATCGCGGAGCTAAAAAAGATCGAGGCGGAGATGGCGGCCAATGTGAAGCTGCCGTTGCGCGCCGAGGCGAATCTTGTGTTTGGCGAAGGGGACGTGGATTGTAGGGTGATGTTCATCGGCGAGGCGCCGGGCGTGAACGAAGACCGCCTGCGCCGGCCGTTCGTTGGGCGCGGCGGACAGCTTTTGGACAATATGATCCGCGATCTTGGTTGGAAGCGCGAAGAAACGTATATTACGAACATCGTCAAGCGCCGCCCGCCCGAGAATCGCGATCCGCTGCCCGCGGAGATTGAAGCATATAAGCCGTACCTCACGCGCCAGATCGAAGTGATCGATCCGGATCTCATTGTGACGCTCGGGCGGTTTTCAATGAACTATTTTTTGCCGGAGGCAAAGATCACCCGCGACCACGGCCGGCCGCTCAGTATTGACGGCCGTATTATCTTCCCGGTATATCACCCCGCCGCGGCGCTCCGTTCCACTCAAATGATGGAGACGCTCCGCGGCGATTTTAAAAAGATCCCGAGCGTGCTAGCGGGCGAATTCAAAATAGAGATGCCGCCCGCGTTCGCCTCCGGGCTTCCGGCAGCCCGCGAATCCAAAAAAACCGATCCGGAAAAGACGGAACAAGCGGGCCTCTTTTAGCCTTATGCTTGGCGCCGGGCGGCGCTCGGATGGTATCATTATGATATGGATTTTTCCGTGGTATACCTTACGCGCCGTTTGCTTTACCGGTTCTTAGATTTTTTTCATCATTGGTATGTGGATGGTTCGCGCGATATCGGGCGGCGTTTTATGGCCACCATGACGGCAGCAGACCGGTCGTTCGCGCTCGCTATCACGCTGCGACATTTTTTCGAGCCGCTCTATAAGGATTACAGCATCATCGGGAGGATTTTGGGAATTGTGTTCCGGTCGGCGCGGATCGTCATCGGCGGCGTGTTCTATCTTGTCCTTGCGTTCGTGTTCGCGATCGTTTACCTTATCTGGCTTGCCATTCCGGCGGTCATCCTTATCTATGCCGCAAAATATTTCTAAGCGCGAATTTTATTTCGATGACCCGCGTCTGCGCATGACGATCGCAGGACGTTCGCTCGTCCGCGTGGTGAGTTATATTTTTTCTCTGGTGCTTGTCGTGGCGATGTTCATGTTCTTGCTTTCGTATGACATCCGGACGCTTTTTTATATCGGGCTTTTTCTATCGCTTATAGTAATCGATCTTTTGATCCATCGCGGTGAAGGTGACACGCCGATCTCCGAGCTGCCTGCGGCGGGGCGAGTGAACCTTGCGACGGTAATGGACCGGGCATCCTTTGCCGTGATCGAGCGTGCGGTGGATCGCAGCGTCATCATGGGGAAAAGCTTTCTTTTGGAACTTACGAGCCGACTTTTCGAGCTGCCGCAGGTCGTGGACGGTCTCCGGCGTCTGGATGTGAAGCCAGAGGAGTTCAAGGCAAAACTGGAGGCGTTGATGGAAGAGGCCGGCCCGCCGGAAAATTATGCATCGCTCGTGGAGCCGCTTTCGGTGCGGGCGTTCGCTTCGGCGACGAGCGCCGGCCATGATTTCATCAAGCCCGCCGACCTTTTCTCGGCGCTCCCGGGCATGGGAAACGAATCGCTCGACCGGTTGTTCTCGCTGTTCAATATAGAGGAAGGCGATCTTGAGCGCGCGCTTATTTTCAGCGCGCTCGCCGGGCGGGACGGACTGTTCGGGCGCCTGCCGTCCGTGCTTGGGGGTTTTGCGCCGGAAACGCATCATGTCGTTCAGCATCGCATCATGAACCGCGCGTGGACGTCGCGGCCGACGCCGACACTCGATAACTACGGCATGGATTTCACCGATATGGCGCGCGATCGCGAGTCGGGATTCCTCATCGGCCACGAGGCGGAATATGAGCGGCTGGTGGAGACGCTCGCGCGGCCGGTGGAACCGAATGCGCTGCTCATAGGAGAGGCGGGGATCGGCAAGGAGTCCATCGTCCGCCATCTGGCATTCCGGTTGGTAAAGGACGACGTGCCGCAGGGGCTCTTTGACCGGCGGCTCGTGGGGCTTCAACTGCAGAGCCTGATCGCCGGCGCGCCGCCGGAAGAATTGAACGCGCGCATCAAGGCGGTCGTGGACGAGATCGTCACGGCGGGGAACATCATTCTTTACATCCCCGACATCCACAACCTGGTACGCACCTCCGGAGCCGCATACCTTTCGGCCGCCGACGCGCTGATGCCCGTCATCACTTCCAACCAATTTCCGGTCATCGGCAGTTCGTACCCGAAGGAGTTCAAGGAATTCATCGAACCGCGCAGTGATTTCGCCGGCATGTTCGAACCCATCATGGTGAATGAGATCTCGGAAGCGGATGCGGAAAAAGTGTTGACGTACGAAAGTTTTTTGCTTGAACGGCAGTCCCGGATCGCAGTGAGCTTTGGCGCGATCAAGCGCGCGGTGCTGCTTGCCAAGAAGTACCTCCATGGCAAATTCCTTCCCTCAAGCGCCGAAGAATTGTTGAAAAGCGCGATCGTGGACGCAGAGCGTCGGGGCGAGAAGGCGGTCACTCCCGACCGCGTGACGGCTGTCGCCGAAGAAAAAGTGAACATCCCGATGCATGAGGCGGAAGGCGACGAAGCGGAGAAGTTGCTGCACATGGAAGAGCTGATACACGATCACATCATTGGGCAGGATGAGGCGGTCAAGGCGGTGGCGCAGGCGTTGCGCGAATATCGCAGTGGACTGACGCGGAGAGGCGGTCCGATCGCAAGCTTTTTGTTTGTGGGGCCGACCGGCGTGGGGAAGACGGAGCTTGCAAAACAGCTTGCGGCGATCCAGTTCGGCTCGGAAAAAATGATGGTGCGTTTCGATATGACGGAATACCAGGACAAGACGAGCTTCTACCGCTTTATCGGGTCGCCGGACGGCACGGTGCGTGGCGCGCTCACCGATGCGATCCGCGAGAAGCCGTACAGCCTGGTGCTCCTTGATGAGTTTGAAAAAGCATTCCCGGATATTTTGAACCTCTTCCTGCAGGTGCTCGACGACGGGCGGCTTACCGACAACGTGGGGCATGTCGTGGATTTTACGAACACGATCATCATTGCCACATCCAACGCGCATTCGGACATCATCAACGAGGCCCTTGTGAAAGGTGAAAAAATGGCTGATGTGGCCGAATATCTGAAGGCGCGGCTGGTGGACGTGCTCAAGCCGGAACTGCTTAACCGATTTTCCAAGATAATCGTGTTCAAGAATCTGGAAATGAGCGAGCTTCCGCAGATCGCGCAGATCAACGTGAATGAGCTTGTTACTGCGCTGAGGGCGCAGGGCGTCGTGCTTTCATTCAGCACCGAGGCGATCACGCGCATCGCCAAGCTTGGCTACGACCCGCAGTACGGCGCGCGGCCGCTCCGGCGCGCGATCGACGAATACATCCGCGCGCCGCTCTCCGAGGCGCTACTTGCGAAAAAGATCGTGAAGGGGTCGAAGATCCAGTGCGTGGTCAAAGATGGGGCGTTCGATTTTGTAAGCCAATAATATATAGGACAGACATGCGTATCAAGGTAAACATCAATGTAAAAGTCGGGCGGGTGGTGAAATATTTTGTCATCTCGGATTTCTTTTTGCTCGCCGGATGGGGGCTCATCGATCCGGTGTTCTCGGTGTTCATCATCCAGCGCGTCGTCGGGGGGACGCTGACGGTCGTCGGCATCGCGGCGGCGATCTATTGGATCATCCGTTCGGTCGCGCAGATCCCGATCGCGAGCATGCTCGACCGCATTCCCGGCGAACACGACGATTTCATGGCGCTCGTCGGCGGGCTCCTGCTTGTGGGCATCTCGGCGATCGCAATGGTCTGGGTCAGGCAGGTGTGGGAACTCTATGCGATCCATGCCATCCAGGCGATCGCTTTCGCGTTCTACTACGCATCGTGGCCGACGATCTATTCGCGGCACCTGGACAAGGACGCCATCTCCCTCGACTGGTCGCTCGATTCGTCGGTGAGCGGGATCGGCGCGGGCGTCACGGGATTCCTCGGCGGCGTCATCGCCGACACGCTCGGCTACAGCGTGGTCTTCGTGGGCGCCGGCATCATGGCGTTCATCGCTGCGTTCGTGCTGCTTGCGGTGCCGGACCTGATCCTGCCGAAGCCGACCACGTCCACGCGCGCGGCGGTGAATGCCGCCGAGACGGCGGTCGAGCGGAAGCCGGGAGATACGGTGGCGTGAATGGCAAAAACATCCGCATCCGTCCGCCGAGTGGTACTATTTATGTATGGCAGACATGAACAACCAGTCTATCGCCGAGATCTTGCGCCAGATCGGCGAATATTTGGCGATGCAGCATGTGCAGTTCAAGCCGCGCGCGTTCGAGAAGGCGGCAGAGACGGTGGGCGCACTCGAGGAGGAGGCGTCGGCAATATATGCCAGGGGCGGCGTGAAGGCGCTCAGGGAGATCCCCGCCGTGGGCCGGTCCATCGCGGAAATCATAGAGGAGCTCGTAACGAAGGGGCGCAGCACGGAATACGAAAAACTGAAGAAGGCGACGCCCGTGCGCCTGGATGAACTCGCGCGCGTGGAGGGACTCGGTCCCAAATCTATCCAGAAATTATATAAAGAGCTCGGCGTGCGCAACTTAAAAGAGCTTGAAGCGGCGGCAAGGCAGGGGAAGATCGGCGCGCTGGAGGGTTTTGGCAAAAAGAGCGAGGAGAAGATCCTGAAAGGCATCGAGTTCGCACGCGGCTCGGGATCGCGGTTCATCACCGGCCTCATGCTGCCGCAGATCCGCGAGATCGAAGCCCGGCTTGCGGCTGTTGCCGGCGTGGAGCGCGTGACCATTGCAGGATCGGCGCGTCGCCGCAAGGATACGATGGGGGACCTGGATATTCTTGCGGTCTCGTCCAGACCGAAGGTCGTCATGGATGAATTTGTTTCCAAAACACCCGGCATCATGACGGTCATCGCGCATGGCGCCACAAAGTCGTCCATAAAGGTCAAGCCCGGATTGAATATTGACCTGCGCGTGGTGCCAAAGGAATCGTACGGCGCGGCACTCAATTATTTCACCGGATCGAAAGAGCACAACGTCGTCATCCGTGCGCGCGCCAACAAACTGGGGTTGACGCTCAATGAATATGGCCTTTTTAAGGTGAACAAAAAGGGCGAGAAGACCGGCGTGCGCGTGGCGGGCAGGACGGAAGAGGAGGTATATAAAGTGCTTCGCATGGCGTATCCCGAGCCGGAGCTTCGCGAGAACACGGGCGAGGTGGAGGCGGCGGCGCGGGAATTTGAGAAGAAAATATCAGGCGGTGCGCGCGGTTTACCGAAATTGATCGGCTATGATGATCTGCACGGCGATCTTCAGGTGCAGACCGACTGGACCGACGGCGCCGATTCCATAGCGGTGATGGCGCGTGCCGCAATGAAGCGCGGACTGGAATATATCGTCATTACCGATCATACCAAGCGTCTTGCAATGACGCATGGCCTGGACGAGAAGCGCATCCGCGAGCAATGGAAGGAGATCGACGCGGTGAATAAAAAGCTGGCCGGAAAAATAAAAATACTGAAAGGCACCGAGTGCGATATTTTAAGGGATGGCACGCTTGACCTCGACAATGAGACGCTTTCAAAGCTCGACGTCGTCGGCGTATCGGTGCATTCGTTCTTCAACCTTCCGCGCGCGGAACAGACCAGTCGCGTGAAGCGCGCCATATCAAATCCGAACGTGGATATTTTCTTTCATCCGACGGGGCGGCTCATCAATAAGCGCGCGCCATACGATATAGATATAGATGAGATCATCGCGGCCGCGAAAATGACGGGGACCATTTTGGAGATCGATGCGCTTCCCGAGCGCAGCGATCTCAAAGATGAATATATCCGCAAGTGCGTGGAGGCCGGGGTCAAAATGTCCATTGATTCCGACGCGCACGCCGCGGCGCACTTTGCCTTCCTTGAGTGCGGCATTGCCCAGGCTCGCCGCGGCTGGGCTGAGCGTAAAGATATTATCAACGCCTGGCCCCTTGCGAAGATGCTGGGCTTTCTTAAAAATAAATAAAAATAGGGCGCTCATGCCGTGCGAGCGCCCCGATCTTCCATTAAAAGGATCCTGTTTTGGATCGTTCCCAGAACATTTTCCAGAAGCCACACTTCATGGTGGTAGCAGTCCCGAATGGGGATGGTTCGTTTTTTGGGCCCCTTTTTGTCTTTCCACAAGATAAGCTTCCCGTCGCTATCGAACTCCGCCTCCAGTTTTCCGCGATAGAACGCCGCTTTGAACATAAGGGTTTGTTTCCCATCCTGGCGGCGGATATAGTCACAACCGAGATCGGAATTGTAGACAACGTAGGAATCGCCCGCGCCTTTTGCCTTAAAATCGGCCCGGGCCACGAGGGAACTTACCACATCAATGGTAATAAGCTTGTGTTTGCGGATCAATGCAACGAGGCCGAATAGGCCAAAGGACAATAAGAGGATATATCCGAAATCCACACTCCACCTCCTGCGGACATTATAACATATTTTTAATAATTATGCTAAACTATCCCCATGCCATCACCGCGCGAAATCGACGAATCAAAGCGTATCCCCACAAAAAAACAGGTCGTGGCGGGCTTCGTGGTATACCGGAAAACGTCCGACGGAATAAAGTTTTTACTGCTCTATCGCCGCGGAAACTATTGGAATTTTCCAAAAGGCCACTTTAAGCCGGGAGAACGGAGCATCGATACCGCACTGCGAGAACTGGAGGAAGAGACAGGAATAAAAAAGACGGAGCTGCGCATGTTGCCGAATTTCCGCGCGTATGAACGTTTCTATTTCAAGATCGGCAACCAGGGCATCTACGACACGGTCATTCTTTTTCTTGCGGAGACGCATAAGGCGGAGATTCAGATCATTCCGCGCGAACATAGCGGGTATGGATGGTTCCTCTATCATGATGCGTTGAATGTGATCGGAAAGAAATACGGTGACACGCGCAAGGTGTTAAAGCAGGCGAGCGACTATCTGAAGCCGCACAAACGGGCGGCGCCAAAGGCGGGCGCCCCGGCTCCGGCGCCGCACGCACCTCAGGGTTCTTCCGTAAAAGAAGTGAAAAATCATCAATAGGCTTTGCGCGTTCGGGCATCGCCGAATCCGCGGGTATATAAATAAAAACCTCCGATATCGGAGGTTTTTATTTATTCTATTTCGTTTTCGCTGCGGCCACCACCTTCTTGAACGCTTCCGGTTCGTGTTCGGCGAGATCTGCGAGGATCTTGCGGTCGATCGCAATCCCTGCTTTCTTGAGGGCCGCGATGAATGTGCTGTAGTTCATCCCTTCGGGGCGGATAGCGGCATTGATCTTGACGGTCCAAAGCTGGCGGAAGGTCCGCTTCTTTTCCTTGCGCCCGCGGAAGGCGTGCGACCAGGCGTGAAGCAGCGCCTCTTTGGCGGCGCGCTCCTTTGACTTGCGTCCCCATTTGAACCCTTTGGCGTGCTTAAGGACGTTGCGGCGGCGCTTATTGGCAATGGTCCCTCTTTTTACGCGTGGCATGGCTTTGGTGAGTTACGATATTACTTTTTAATACTCCTTTAATGTCTTCAGTGACATATCGAGGCCGCGGCTCTTGCCGGCGTCCCGGTTCATCTTCTTGTTTTTCCGGGTGCGGAAATGGCCAACCCCCATCCTTCGGCGGACGATCTTTCCGTTTTTTGTGATCTTTATTCTCTTTGAGAAGCTCTTGGAAGGCATAATATAGATGTGAGCCCCCTCGGCTCAATGACAGTAAGCTTACTATATCTTTTTATATATGGCAAGAGTTGGCCCGGAACCCGTGCCAATGGGAGTTACTAATACAAAAAGTTTTTATCTTTCCGAGTGGTCAACAATACTATTGTTTATCATTCCTACGGCCTGCGATAGGCGCTTCCACTTTGCTTTTAGCTCTGTATATTTTTCACCAGAGATATTCGTTTCATCTTTGATAACGCATAATTTCTTATAGATCGGATTCAGCGCTTGCTTGGCGGGTTCTCGCACCGGATGATGAGGCGCTTCTTCGGGCGTAAGGTTGGTAATGGCATGCAACGCCGCGAGATCATGGGCCTGCTCAAAGTTTTCAAACATGCCTTCGAGCTCCTCTATTTCGGGACCGCACTCCCTGCGTTTTTCGGGCGGGATTTCTTCCGTGGCATATTTACCCATCCACTCGTCGATCACCTCCTGCTGCTCCTGGCTGAATTGTTCCTCGCGCTTTTCAGGATTTTCGTTCATTTTTTATTTCTTTGCGATCTGCACTGCCGGGCCGTTACCCAAAAACTTCGGCTCGTTGAGCTTCTTGTATTCCACCGGGATCAGGGTTAAAAATTCTTTAAGCTTTTCCATTGCCCAGTCCTTGTTGCGTTTTTCGCGGCCGCGCAGGCGCATGACGATCTCCACGGGATGGCCCTGGGCAAAGAATTTTTCCACCTGCTTTACCTTTACCATAAGATCGTTGTGTGCAGCCTTGGCCGTGATCTGGACCGCCTTCATCGCCGCAGTCTTTTGTGCGGCACGCTCCTTTTTTACCCGCTTCTCTTCTTCGTAACGGAACTTGTCATAGCTCATAAGGCGTACGACGGGGGGTTTTGCGGCCGCCGAGATCTCTATGAGGTCAATGCCGTCGTCCGGGCGGGCGAGCGCGAGCGCGTCGGCACGCGTCATGACGCCAAGATTTTCTCCTTCTTCGCCGATGACGCGGAGCTCGGGTGCGGTTATTTGATTGTTGATACGGGGCTTGATTATGCCTCCATTATATCAGCTGTGGTAGAATAATCAAAACAGCCCTACAGCGATGGATGAGACCCCGATAACCCACCCCGGTATTCCTGAAGAGGTATACCACACCATGGGGAAGAAGACGTTCTGGATATTCTTTCTTGAGCGTGTGCATGCGGCATTCATTTTGCTCCTGCTTACGATCGCGCTTTTTGTGCTGGAGCAGCAGCCATTCCTTGCCGCGACGCCGGTCGGCGACCTCGCGCACTATGCGGCGCTTGCGACGGTGATCAGTTTCGCATTGTTTGTTATAGCGCTCATATTCACATGGCTCATCACGTGGCTTATTTATAAGAACTACAAGTATTGTCTTGGCGGCGATTCGTTAAAAATAAAACGCGGCATTTTGAACAAAGAGGAGGTGGCAATACCGTACCGGCAGATCCAGGATGTGGACATCCGGCGCGATATTTCGTTCCAGATGCTCGGCCTCAGCCGCATCGTCATCCTGACCGCCGGCCACGAGGACGAAAAGCCGGGGGACGATGAATCGGAGGGAATTCTTCCTGCGCTCGATAAGGATCTGGCGGAATGGATGCAGGCGGAATTATTGAAACGGGCGAATGTGCAAAAAGTGACGGAAGAGGCTCCGGCCGTTCAGCAATAACGGAAGAAATAAAAAACCCCCTTCGCTTCCAACGTGGACTGTCCAGCGAAGGGGATTTTTTTATTTGCTGCAGCAATTGCAACGCATCAGTTTTATGATCCCGACGATGATCACGAGGATCGGCCACGTGATGTCCACGAAGCTCCAGGTGAGAACGTTCATCGCCCCCAGAAGGAAATCAACGCCGATGAGGATGATGAGCCAGGGTATCGTTCTGTGGTGCGGGCACTTGCAGACCATGCCCTTTCCTGCCATTTTCTCTTCTTCCATAAAGATTAAAAAATCATTAGCTTTAAACTCTTCGACCTTTGGTGCAGCATATTTGCATACTTTTATTCTAGCATTATTCGTGGTATAATAGCGGCAGCCTTATCGAAGGCACGATATTCGGGAGCGCATTGGCTTCGATAAAGATAATCCATGGGTTTGCGAGCCGTTGGCAGCGTCGTCATCGCTGCACAATCTACACTGCCAACTCTAATCGAGTTCCAGCCTTCGCTTTTGCTTAACGCATAACCGGAGGGATCGGCCGATCCGGGTTCCTTGGATCGATACCGGTCTTATATAAGGGGACTAGCGTCAGGTTGACGATCATACGCTTGGCGTGAAAATATGATCACTTCGCTTAGCATCGCTAAACTACGCTCGTAGACGGCCCATCGGCATTATCTTTACACGGCGGTTCGATTCCGCCCGCTTCCACACCCTGTGATTTAGAGGTAGTAAAATGCTCAAAAACCCTTAAAGGAAGGCACAAAAGAGCGGTTCTAAATCCAAATCCTCGGTCATAGAAAACGAGACCCTCAAAAACGAGGTTCAGCACCAGATTTTTCTCACTCAAATCGCCCTCAACCCATTTAGAATATGGGTCTTTTAGGTAATCGAATACCATTTGTAGAGCGGTTCTAAACTCAATTTTTGGCTTCTTTGTAGGATCATTTTTCTCCGCCAATTTTTCCTCCTTCGCCGCTAGTTCCTCGATCTGCTTCTCATACTCCCGCCGGACGCGTTCACTGGTCGCTTTCCGTGCAAGCTTTGAGAGGTCGTGTATTTCTGCCTGAATCCCTGCAATTTCGCCAACCTCTTTCTTTTCGGCATTAGCCCGCTCGGACACACGCCGCTCCCATTTCTCGTAGAGCATCGCTTCGCTGATTTTGAGGATGAGGGGCTTCGGGCGGATCTCCTGCAACATGGTTTTAAATTGTGTTTCTATAAGCTCGACAGGGATGCTCTTTGTGTGTTCAGGGCATGCAGTATTGGCGCAACGATAATAAGGCCGCCTATAGCCCTTTTTCTTGGTCGTATATGAAGCAGTAAAGGGCCGACCACAATTGCCACATGCGATCTGTGTGTGGCGTAAAGGAAAGTCCTCGCGCATATCTACCCTCGTCCTTACCGGACTGCGACCTTCGAGCTTTCGTAAAATCTTATGATAAGCCGCTAGGTCGATGATTGGCTCATGGTGGCCCTGCCGTCGTACTACCTCCCACGGCTCATATTGGATAAATCCGGCATATATCCATACGCGGGCCAAGAGACGATTTGCTAGCTGGAAGGGAACCCTGCTTTTGCCGATGAAGTTTTGTTCTCCCAAGTAGCGGGCCATGTCCGCTTGCGTCTCAAACCGATCTGTCGCAAATCCCTCAAGGGCTGTTCTCACGATCGTGGCTTCCGGCTCGTATGGCGTAAGAAGTTTTCCATGAGCCACCGTCTTGGGCTGACGATAGCCAGGCGGCGGACAGAAAGGCCAATAGCCAGCTTCAAGGCGCGCCTTTTGCTTCTGGATAACTTGGCGGCGATTCTGTTTCCGTTCAAGCTCGCCCTGTGCGGCTAAAACGGTTTCGATAAATTCACCCTCTTCGGATTCGTCGAATTTATAATTGAGGCACTCCACTTTAACGCCCCGTGCCTTAAATTCACGCCGGAGCTTTAAATGAAAAACGGTGTCGCGGGCAAATCGCTTGAGGTCATCGAAAACGACAACGTAATCATCCCTGTGCGGATGCTTGTCGAGGTAGGCGAGCAATTCTCCCATCGCTGGGCGTTCCATAAAATCTCCGGCCCCCGTAAAGCTATCCCTAAAGACACGCTCAACCTTGTATTGCTTTTGGCCGCAATAAAGACGGCAACGTTGCTCTTGGCTGTCGAGGCCGTGGCCCTCGTTCTTTTGTCGCTCAGATGAGACGCGGCAGTAAATTAAGGCGTGAAGTTCGCTCATGTTTTTTTATTCTTCTTCCGGCGTCGGGCCTTAATAGCATTTTGAGACCACTCCTTCATTTTCCCGCTTTTCTTACGGGCATTTACGGATGCAAGCCCTCCGCGGCGTCCCATTTCCCGCATAACCTTACTGATCGTCTTTTTATCCATATTCTTATTCTAACCGCTTAGTTGTAATATAGCAAGATGTTTATTCTGAAAGGCTATCAAAATAATGATTTAGGATTTTTTCGAGAATGGGATCAAGAGCAGCGCGCACCTCAAGAAGTTCCTCGTCCGAGAGGTCATTTTCTGTATCTAATTCCTTTAATTTTTCCAGTGATAGCATCGTGCATGGCTCGGCGTGGAGAAACAAAAAAAGACCTCCGGCAGGGGGCATGTAATCTACATGCTCTTACCAAAGGTCTTTTTATCGCGCTCAGGCAATCGTATCCGGTTGAGCGCCTCTTAAACCGAGCTAATTTTCAAACTTATTTATCTAACCCCTCGCTGGTAATAATATACCCATTTGAAGGATTGTCAACTGAGGGGTTTGTTGTTACTAAGTTCGCTGTCGTTCCCCTGGTCGTAAAATTCATGTATTCCGCTCCTGACCCATCTTTGGTCATTTTGATAATCGTTACCTCTAATTCAGCTTTACAGCGAGGATTTCTACACTTCAAAGGCGAAGGCTTCTCGGGGTTATAACGCCCCATAACCTTACCGCATCCGGGACAATGTACAGCACGATCGGGGAAATGCATGGCTATATTATAAACAATCGTGCGCATTTACCAAGAGGCTCAGTTGGTGCTATATTGAAGGAACAATTTAATACAGTCGCCTAAACACTGTTATCTAGCTGTTTATCAGCCAAAGATGGTGCATGGCGCAAAATACCGTTCATGGTAAAAAGCTCCTAGTCAGAGCGCCATGAACGGTCATATCTCGAAAGGGATATGGGTGTCGAAAGGCATCGCTGGCTGGGAGCTTTTTGTTCGCCAGTCGAGAACTTAACGAATCAACATGGTCAATTTCTTTGGCTCGTTATTCCATAAAGCAATCATCTCGTTTGTTGGCCTAGTCTCTTTGATTGGGTTTATTTCTGCGGCACCTCAAAACGTTACAACGACCCCAATTAGTCAAACTTCTCAAATCGCTGTTCAACAGGCGAACTCAACATCATCACCAGAAGCAACTACCTCGCCGTCCACACAAAAAACATCCACCGCGCTCACCGCTGGATCAGCGACTACTCCAACAGGCCCGTCCGAACCGATAACAACCCCACACCAGCAAATAGTCGTTAGTCCGCTTCCACCTCATCCGTCTAATGGGTGTAGTGGGACTTCGTGTAATGACACTTCACAGGCGCCTGTTGTAACCACCAGCCCAACCGTTTCATCGCCCTCCATCAGCTATATTAATCCAAGCATTATTGTTCAGGGAAATTCTAATACACTTACAATTGTCGGTAGTGGCTTTCAAAACGGCGCGACTTTAATGATCGGAGGTCTTGCGAAATTAAATACTAACAGCACCTCGCCAAATTCAATGTCGGTAAGTTACCCAGGATCGCTTCCGGCGGGGACATACGGTGTCACTGTCACCAATCCCGATGGCGGGTCGTTCACAGTGAGGAATGCTTTGACCATCTCTGCACCAGAAGCTTATTCGCAACCAACCGAAACCTACAATACTCCTGCGCCTCAGCCAACCTATGCGCAACCAACAGTACCCCAACTAAACGCAACCTATCTAAATTTCGACACCGCCGCAGTTAATACTTCGGCACAGAATCTTGAAAATCTGGAAAAGCAGTATGCGCAAGATTTAGCTGATATTGAAGGCGGAGGAGGTATACCTCTTCAGGAAGAAGAAGGCGAACAAAATAACCTTAATCAAGCGTATAGCTCGCAATTGAGTGCCGCCCAACTCACCTTACAGGACGCTCAGAACCAGGAGAAAATTGATGACGCTATTCAGGTAGCTCCCAGTACCGAATCTCAAATTGAATCCGAACAAACACAAAATGAACAATGCTCTTCAGTGACACTCTCACGAGGCGAAGGCGAGGGGGGAATTGAGGCAGAGCAGAACTCACTTGATTGTTATGCGTCGGCGCAGAAAGAAGGCGAGGATATACAAGCAGAAGCGATAGGATATTAGATCATTTAAAAACAAACGCCATGACGGTATTTATTATCTTTCTGTTGGTCGTAGTAGGTGTATGGCTCGCGTTTGGAAGGAAGGCGGCGGGCAAAACCATTCTCACAACCCTTCTCATAGCGCTCATCGCGTTCATCGGCCTCGTTATTTGGGTAGTGAGTGCATATCCTACAAGCAATACATCTACCCAACCGTCCGTCCCATCACCGATTTCTCCTACACCTACCGCAAGCACAAATGGCAACACAATGCCAGTTTATTCGGGTGTCGGGGACACATTCTACCTAACTGTACCTCGCGGAAATCGATCGACCTGCACGTGGACGTGGGCGGCAGGTAGCGCAGCAATCCCATATTCACAAACCACCTTTGCCCCCGCAGGAGAACAACAAACAATAACGATACCAGGCTCTTACAGTTTTTCGACCGTTGATGATTTTAAAGTTACCTGTGTAGATGATTTTGGAGATCAGTATACTGGCGTACCGTCTCAATAGGACTTAGTACGCGGGAATTTTGCCTGAATTGATGAGTTGTTGAATTACCTCAGGATGCCTTCGTAAATATCTGGAGGCCTTTCGTTCGGGTCGTGTGGGTTGTGGATATGGAAACTTTATGCATTTCCGGCAGAGTAATGCTTCAAGGCTTTGATCGACATAAAGATACTTTGTCCTCCGGCCGCACCAAACGCATAAAAAATAAAATACGAAACCGCTGCCCAGATTTGAACAGATATAATCTACATCTTGGCTATATTTGTAAAGATTACCGGAAGAAATATGGAGGAGGGAGCGTATAGGCGAGCCTATGGGATTGCTAAACATTTTTTTATAATAATCGGCGTCGGCGCGAGTTCTCATAACAGGCTTCCGTTGGTTTCCGAATACTTCCCATGCGTAACGGCGTATATAGTCGCTAATGTGGATGCGAGCGAGAATTGCCGCCTTGCGCCGTTCGTATGTGCTTTGACGTATCGCCTCGTTCATTTCAACGCACAGAATCGCTAGAAGATTTCTAGCGCTCGGCTATTTAGTCCTTTTGCGCACCTTAACGTTTATTTTTCTGCCCTTTGAAGCATTCTCGATTATCTGAATTTTCAAATAAGCTTCTCCAACGGGGACGAATTCGTCCTGCCCTTCCTCTTTGAGGGAAATTTTGAAGATGTAAGTTCCGGAGGTAGTTACTCTAATTCCACCCCACTGCACCCTCGATCTAAATCGTTCAATTTTACCAGGAAGATTTATGGTAAACTCTGCTTTTTGTCGCATGGTACCACTCGGATCAAGCAACTCTATCCTAGCGTCCCCCTTTACATCAATATTTTCTTGGAGCTTTCTCCACTGAGATACAACAACAAAACCTATCGGAATGGCTGGTTTCTTTTCTCCAGTTACAATAGGCATTTCCACCAGTTGATTTTTGGGGATTACAATTTGGTCGATGACATTAAACAGGCTAAGATTATTGCTTTCCTGATCAACGCTCACGCCACTGGCCAATATAGACCATACATGTTGAATTTTTCTTATCTGGGATTTAGGCATAGGCTTTTTCATTAATTTCAATTTTTGTATCCGTTTTTTCTTCGGTAGAGGTTATCTGTAGCAAAGCGGGGGACTCAATGAAGCGGATACCTGTCGGGATATATGACTCCCATTTCATGTCACTTGATACACGGGGATAAATACCCGCGGGAATTGATTCGGGGGCACAATAATTTGTATTAACCACGGTGGGTTCAAGACCAGCTACAAAAACCGTCGTGCCGATTTGAAGCCTAAGATTGAGAGGCTTTGCAAGCTTATTCAGCAAATCGAAGCCAAGATTGGTATCTCCACTCTCAATTTTTGAGATTACCTTTTGTGTGGTTTCAGCCTCACTCGCTAGTTCCTGCTGAGACCAACCCTTTGCAACTCTCGCTTCGTTTATTTCAACGGCAAGTTTCACCCGGGCATCCATCATGCCATAGTACTTCTTATAAGCGGGGTGATTTAAGGTTAAATCCAACCCTTGTTTTTTCTTGTTAATTTTCTTATTCATATTTTTCGTGATGGTCTGGATTCTTTAAAAAATCATCGTAATACGTTTTGGTCAGCTTTAGAATCAACTCAATTTTCTTATCAATTTTTTTCTTCTTTCCTTTCTCGTATAAGTCTGGCTTATCGAAGGCGTTCAAGAGAACAAGCTGCGATCCATGATAGCTAAAGTATAGGACTCTCAGTTTTTCATTTTTATTACCTTCACTGCTTTTTAATTCGTGGAAATTATATCCATCGAGCGAGGAAGAAAAAATCCCACCTGGCCTTCCATTTTTGTCTGCCGCCATCTGAATCACTGCCCGTATTTTTGCAAGTTGCTTTGCTTTGCTGTCCCGTACCCGTTGCTTGTCGCCACTCCTGATTCCATAGCGCAAGCCCATATAATCTCTGGCTGGGCAGGAGCCAGACCCGCTCCGATAATAGATTATTTCCATGCTTTATCATTGTTTTATCGACCTATCAACCATTATACCCTATTGGGTATACGAGTCAATAAGCCGTTTTGTTTCATTCGCCCTCCCAGCAGGGGTCTCGATAAATCTCAATCTTTAAGAAAGTTCCATCTTCATCATGTGTACCGAACAGCAAGAAATTTTAATGATTCCTCGCCATTCTTCTATCTTGTATCACCTCACCCCACTCCAAAATCCATGTTTCCAGCCGGTTCCAACTTTTTTCGACCATGTCCACGGCGATTTTAAGATAGATAAAACCTATCTTGCTGGAATGCAGATGTTTGTAGTTTAGAACCTTTAAGAAAGAAAACCTTCGATTGCGTCTATACTTTTTGTTTTAAGCGGGGCACAATAGGAGTATGAGCCAAAATGATTTTGAACAATCTTCTAGCAAGGATAGGCAATTATCTGAGGTCGAAAGGCATGATTTGATTGAAAGTTTAAAGCATTGCAAGGAGCGAATAGAAGCAGCGGTGGAACATGCGTCAGAAAGCCATGCTTTTGAGATGACTATTGCCGCCGAGCTTATTGAGGACTATAGAGAACTCGGCGCAGAAAATTTAGCGCAAAGGATAGGGGAAGAAATCCTTCCCAAGGGAGTTATGTTTGAAATGCAAAATGTATCATCCGCTCTGAGCAGGGGAGACTTGTATGAGGTTGGGGGCATTTTAGGACATCAGGTTCGAAAAGGTTCTAACACGCTCAGAGATCAATTTCCAATGGAGAAATCTTATCGTCCAGCTCTTCAAATTTGTTTGGATTATGCTCTATTAACGCAGGACTATGGATGGGCGGAAGGTCTTTATGAGGATTTGGGCGATAATAGCGGTGCTGCCATGATGAGAGACCTTTGGGGTGAGGTAAAAAAGAAAATAGCATCTGGTGAATGGAAGGGGCGAAGCCGTTACATTCAGGAGCATAGCCAGGAAATTATTCGAGACATGCAAATTCCTGTTTCGCAATTTTTGGCCGAAGCAAAACATAGGCCGGAAGATAGCGTAAATCTTAAGGAGCTCTACGAGGAAATGCTCAAGGGGATTAATGAAGCGCTCGCCCAATTACAATAAGACAGGGTTCAATCTCCATCATGTGTACCAAGGGGCGAGGAACCTCTAGTAATTCCTCGCCATTTTTCTTTCCTGTATCGCCTCGCCCCACTCCAAAATCCAACTTTCCACCCGGTTCCAACTTTTTTCAACCATGTCCACTTGAATGAAAATCGATCTCCGAAAGAGGTCGATTTTCTTTATATATCTGCATTATTTTGAGTTTGCCGAATTTCGTAAAAGAAGGGGAGTTGAGCGGAATGGAAAACTTTTTGGATTTCCGCCTTAATTTGCTAGAATTTATCTATGAGTCAGGAGAGGATTGGGAAAAGACTGTTGGGCCTTGCCTTCCTATGGTTTGCTCTTGACGTATGTGCAATGATTGGCGGCGCGTCAGGGATTGTTTTTTTGCAGAAGATCGGAGTGATGCTCATATTCTTTTCCTATGTTGGGATACCGATCCTTATGATAGTGGGTTCGGTAATGGCATTTATTCCGGCGAAAAAAGAAACAATCATACAATCCCAGCCGTCACAAATCGTTTCATCAAGCGTCAGAGAAATAATTGTCACAGCGCTCGTATTTTTAGCCGGGGTTATCTTGCCGCCGATTCTCAATGGGACATATAAAGCCGCTCATCCAGGATTCTCCATCCCGTTATATATTGCCACCATGGGATTTTGGATAAACGCGCTTGTCCTATTGCTATCGATCATAATGATCCGCCGCCAATCTGTGGTGGCTAAAACCGCAGGTATCATTTTTATCATTCTTTCAGTGTTATATTTCGCCGCAATGCTCCTTGTTTATATGTTAGCTGGTTTTCAGGGCTAGCTATTTTGGATCTCGGAGCATCCGCCATTAGGACATTACCGCCATTAGTTTCACTTGAATATATAATTCGTTTACTAGAGTTTGCCAGTCAGTCCGGTCAGCTCCACCATAGAAAATAAAACAGGCATGTTCGCCTCCCCAAGATGGACCGTTCGGCGAACATGCCTGTTTTATTTTCTATCGCTCGATGTAGACGGAATCGAACGAGGGGTGGGGTCGGGAGGGGCAGGCTGCCCCTCCCGTGTAGGAGAGTATTGAGAACCGCGGGTTCTCAAAAGCGAACGCAGTGAGCGCGTGAGCTTCCGCCCGCTTCCACTTGACCGGAAGAGCCGGATCAAAAGAGCCCGATTTCCTTATGAATATTGGGCTATTTGAGTTTGCTGAATTTGGCCAAAGGAGGGGGAGTTGAGTGGAATGGAAAACTTATTTGTTCGTCCGCCGCAAAATAAAAAAACCGCCGTTCGCATTTCGCTACTTGGCGGAGAGTCCGAATCCCTGCAGCACCTAGCTTCCCCTGGGCAGTTTTAACTCCCGGTATTTTCTGAAATCCTCCGGGATTTCAATTGGGCCAAGGGGATTTGGCGGAACCTCGAAAAATATGTACAGATACCACGCCTTGGCAGAGGATATCTCCCATACTCGGCAAAAGGATTTTGTTACCGTTCCAGAGCCATTGACCTTAACTTGTTTTACCCGTCCGGATATTGGAACCAGACGAACGACATAATCTTCATCATTCATCATATGCGCTCGTTCGCCAGGGTTGATACCGGAAGGTATTATTTTTGTGCGATGTGGAAGCACGATCATGTCTGCCGCGAATGTGAGATGGCCCTCGGAGATGTCCGGAATGATCTCGTAATGGTACGATCCCTGAACAAAGAAATCCGTCAGAAGCTCCATGTCGGATTTCGGCTCGACCCGCACCCTCTTATTGGTTGCCGCACGTTTTTTTGAGGCTGCGATGTTGCTTGGGGTAAGAATCTGTTTTTCCTCAAAGACTATCCCAACTTTTGACTTCAGCATCTTGACTCCTCTCATTACAAAGATCGGTTGAGAACGAGGCAATTATAACATAGTTTTTAAATATAGCAAAGTTTATATAATCCCTTAATAAATCTTCCAGCGTCATTCCGTGGTATCTGGGAGTTGGGCGGAATGGAAAACTCCCCATCTATTGCCCTTGTATACAACTAGTTTACAACTTTTGTTTTTAGATATAGGATAAAGTTGTAAACAATATGACCCCGCTTAAGCAGAAAATACTGGATATTATAAAGACCGAGAAAGAGATACGGGCTAAACGCCTCGAAGGGCGTTTGAATATAAGCAAGCAGTATCTCCATCGCTTCCTAAAAGAGCTCAGGGAAGAGGGAAGGATCGCTCTTTTAGGGAGGGCCAATCAGGCAGTCTATGTTATTGCCGAAAAGGGGGCGCTTCTTAAAGCAAGAAAGAAAGTAAAGCAGTTCCATCGATTTTTGCACAATGAAGGCCTCTCGGAGGATGTGGTACTTGATGCTCTCAAAAGAGACACGGGGATTTTTATCGATCTTCCGGACAATATCCTTAGAATTACCGCATACGCTTTTACTGAAATGCTCAATAATGCGATAGAGCACTCCCAATCAAAAGACATCGAATTATTGGTCCGCCGTGATAAAGGGCAATTTCGTTTCGAAATAAATGATCTTGGTGTCGGTATTTTCCATCACATCATGACGAAACGTGGATTGAGGAATGAACTTGAGGCCATACAGGATCTTCTAAAGGGAAAAGAAACCACTGATCCAGAACATCATACCGGAGAAGGAATATTTTTTACTTCAAAAGTTGCTGATGCGTTCACTATTAAAAGTTCGAATAAAGAATTGACGTTCAACAATATTGTCGATGATGTTTTTGTGCGTGATATTAAAAATCGGCGGGGCACGAAGGTTATCTTCAACATCTCTTTGGACTCCGATAGAGATCTTGAAAAGGTTTTCGGGGAATACAGCACGAGCTCATATGAATTCGATAAAACCAAGGTTGCAGTCAAGCTTTATAAAATGGGGACACTTTATATTTCTCGTTCACAGGCGCGGCGTATTATGACCGGCCTTGAGCGATTTAAAAAAGTGGTTCTTGATTTTGCCCATATCAAATCAATCGGGCAAGGGTTTGGAGATGAGATCTTCAGAGTCTGGCGGATTCATAATCCGGATACGAAAATTGAAGCGATCAATACCAATGAGAATATTGATTTTATGATCAATCGAGCCTTGAAAGAAGGATTGAAGGCACAGCAGGGACTATTCCCTTAGGTTGAGCTTAATGGAAAACTCTTCTATAGGATATTAATAATATGTCTTCAAGGGATTGGGAAGCGGAATTAAAAGAATCACTTGGCAGGATCGCGTTCGTTGATGTTGCGCCGGACCTTTCAGCGCTTACGGAGAGCGAGCGTGCGGCATTGGATCACTGCGTCGCGGCGGCAAAGATATTGACCGATCTTTACCTGGCGCAGATGGACCCGAAAAATCTGGAACTCCGCGCGGCGCTTGCCGCACGCGCGGACGAAGAAGGTATCGTCCTCGCGAAATATTTCGACCTGAACGGCGGGCCGTGGGACGGTTTCAACGAGGATAGGCCGTTCGTGCCGGGTATCGGCGCAAAGCCGAAGGCGGGCGCATTCTATCCTGCCGACCTTACGGAAGCGGAATGGAACGACTGGCTTGCGGCGCATCCGGAAGACCGGGAAAGCTTTGAGAGCAACTATACCGTTATACGGCGAAGGGAAGGCGCGCTCATCGCCGTTCCGTACAGCGAGGCGTATAAAGAATTTCTCGAACCGGCGGCGGCGGAGCTCCGCGCGGCCGCGGCGTTGCTGCCCGAAGGCACCCTTAAAAAATTCCTCTTGCTTCGCGCGGACGCGTTCCTTTCCAATGATTATTGGGAAAGCGATATTGCGTGGATCGATACGGATGGCAGCCCTTTCGAAGTGACGATCGGGCCATATGAGGTCTATGCCGACGGATTATTCGGCATCAAGGCGACATTTGAGGCGTTCATCGCCATGCCGGATCGTGTGGCCGGTGCGGAGCTGCAAAAATTCGCCGCCGCGCTGCCGGAATTCGACGCTCTGCTCGCAAAGCGTTTTGGATACAAGGCAAAAGGCGCCGCGTCGCCGATGGAAATCGTTCATGACGTGTATCGCGGTGGCGAAGCGGCGTTTGGCAGGCAGTTTGTTGCATACAATTTACCGAACAATCGGAAGATCCATGAAGCAAAAGGGTCAAAGAAGGTCTTTTCCAAAACAATGATGGACGCAAAATTCAACGCTCTAACGCGCCCTATCGCAGAACGGGTTTTGCGCGCCGATGCATTCAAAGGAATGCAGTCCCGCCATCGTTTACTCTTTGTGCTTGGCCACGAACTCGCGCACGGCATCGGTCCCGGAACGCGGGAGGTGAATGGAAGAGAGGTCGGCTTTGAGGTACTGCTGAAAGATCTGCATTCTGCGCTTGAAGAAGCAAAGGCGGATATGCTCGGGGTTGCGCTGCTTGATCATTTTCAAAAGAAGGGGCTTCTGACGCGAGAGGAGCTTTTAGGTTGCGCCGTTTACGAGGTCGCCGCTTTTTTGCCGGGATGGCGTGTCAATTACGCCGAGGCGCACGCCAAAGGATCGCTCATTGAATATAATTGGATGAAGCATCACGGCGCGGTGAATTACGACGAAGCCAAGGGGATGTTCGATATCGACCCCCAAAAGACCCTTGCGGCGATGATGGGGTTGAGCGAAGAGTTTTTGAAGATCCAGCTTGAGGGCGATTATGAAAAAGCTTCTGCGTTCGTGAAGCGATGGGGAATTGTCGCGCCGGAGATCCCGGTGATGGTGGCGCGGTTCACCGACCTGCCGATCGAAGTTCATTCCGTCTACGGAAAATAAAAAATGGACCAAAGAGCGGTGCTGCGCCCTTCTGTGGTTGCTGCCTACAGCGTCGCGAACATCGCGACCGCCGCCGCGCCCATCAGTACGAATGTCGCCCAGACGAAAATGTTCGAAAGCCAGCCGCTCCTGTGTTCGCCCATGATCTTTTTGTCGGCCGCCATGCGCGCGATGATGAAGATGAGCGGTACTGCCGCGACGCCGTTGAACACCGCGGTGAAGACGAGCGCTTTGATGGGATTGATCCCGATGAAGTTGATCATAAGCCCGACGATCGTGGCGATCGTGATCACGCCGTAAAAGCCATGCGCGTGCTTTAGCTTTATATTAAGCCCCTCCTTCCAGTTCAGCGTTTCGGAGAGCGCATATGATGCGGACGCGGAAAGCACCGGCACGGCGAGAAGTCCGAGCCCGATCACGCCTATTGCAAAGAGCCATTTTGCAATGAGGCCCGCATCCGGGAAACTTCGGACGAGCGGCTCGAGCGCCCGCGCCGCGTCCGCGGCGGTGCCGATGTTCGTCACACCGTTCGCATTGAGCACCGTGGCCGCCACGATGATGATGCACCACGTCGCCACTTCGGACGAGAGCATACCGAGAAAGTTATCCCAGCGCAGGCGGCGCATGAACGCGCGCGTCGGTTTTGCCGCGCCGTCTTTTATTAAATGTTTTTCCCTTTCCTCTTCCACCTCCTCCGATGCTTCCCAGAAGAACATATATGGCGAGATGGTGGTTCCAAGAACGCCGGTGATGATGAACAGGAATGCGAACGTGAATTCGATATGCGGCAAGAATGTCGCGCGGAGGATCGTTCCCCAGGGCTCGTGGACCAGGAACACGGTGATCGGATATGAAAGCAATACGAGCGCCAGCCACTTCAGGATCCTTGCGTATGTCCTGTATGATACGAATATTTCGAGCACGAGAATGAGTGCGGTGAAGAAAAGCGTGAGGAGCGTAAAGTTGACCGGGATGATCAGGTGCGCCGCCGCGCCCATCGCGCCAAGGTCCGCACCGATATTGATCGTGTTCGCGACGAGGATGAGCCCGAGGAGGCCGTACAATATTTTCTTGTTGTAATTTTCCTTGACGACCGCCGCGATGCCTTTGCCGGTCACTGCGCCGATGCGGGCGCATGCTTCCTGGATCGCCACCATGAAGGGGAGCAGGTAGAACGCGGTCCATAATTGGCCATAACCGAATTGAGCGCCGGTCTGGGTATAGGTGGCGATGCCGGACGGATCGTCGTCCGCCGCGCCCGTGATGAGGCCGGGCCCCATGAGCTTGAGCAACTTTTTTGTCTTCCTGCCGAATTTGGCCATAGGATTATAGTAAATGATTCGATCCTCTTTGTCTTCACGGCCCCGTCGCAAATTTTGACTCAACGACTATTTCTATGATATGTTTTGCGTGAAAGGAGTGAAATATGTTTTTAGCGAGGGTCGTTCTTTCATTAAAGAATGCCGTACTCCCTGGAGAAATTCAGGGAACCATGACTTGGGATCGGGAGTTTAACCTCCCATTTGCTCCCTATGTTGGGCTAGTCCTGGTCTTTGATTCCAGGGAAGAGAGGTGCAGAGTTGAAGCGGTTATCGACGAGGTGGAGTATCACATGGGAACGCCTGGGAGATTTATTGTCCGTTGCCACCTTCGCCACGAGGAAAATTCCGCGATCGCGCGAAGGGCGTTGAGTGTTTTAAGAGCACTCCGTGTGACGTGGAGGTTGGAAGTGTGAGGCTGAATTTTCGGCAATGGCGGCCTTTCCCGGTGGGAGGGCCGCTATTATTTCGCCTACTTGACAAATTTTGCGAAGTGGAGTACTATTATCAGGCAATAAAGAAACGTCGTCGAACTTCTAGAAAAGCAACAATACAAATTACAATCATGCAAGGAACTATCAAGACCCTTACGGACCGTGGATTCGGTTTCATCGCTCGCGATGGCGAAGCGAAGGACCTCTTCTTCCACTCCAAGGAGTTGAATGGTGTCGCATTTGATGATCTTAAGGTTGGCGATGTCGTCACTTTCGAGGTTACCGAAGGCGAGAAAGGCCCGGCCGCGACGAACGTCAGCCGCGCATAGTATCACCGGAAAAAACCGCCGCGCCCTTAAGGGGCGGGGCGGTTTTTTATTTTCACTAAAGGATGGAAAAAAATCGCTCCTGCCCGCGGAAGGCGGACGGGAGCGATAAATGACAGATCGTTTAATCGGGCGGGATGGGAGGGTTGAAGTCGTCCAGGATCCTCATGGTGAGCGGGCCGGAACATGCGTTAAATGTGATCGCGAAGTGTCGCGCCCTGACGACGTGCCGTGTTCCCGCCGGGACCGCGAACGATGTCCATCGCGGATAGAGGGTTGTGATATACGTATCCTTCCCCTCTTGGCGCTGTTCGGAGATGCCGATCTCCCGGGCCCAGAGGACCCAGGTCCGCTCGTTGACGTCGTGGTCGTGTGGCTTGCTTTCGCCTCCGTTGAGCCAAAAAAACAGGCTGTATTCCCGTCTCCCCCGCCAAAGGAGGATTTTGAGATACCTTTTCCCTGGAATAAATCTCATCCGCAGCTCCTTTCGCGAGGGGATTGCCCTGCTGCCTTCACCATAATGCCCCGTCATCAAAAACGCAACCGGCATGATAGAATATAACCATGGCAACCGATCGTTCGGAATCGTATTTTTCCATCGGCATCCTTCTTTTGGCGGCGGTGCTCGTGGCGCTCATTTTTCTTCCGGAGCTGAATGCAATCGTGCTTGGCGTGAGCGTGGCGGTGCTGTTCCAGCCGTTATATGTCCGGATCAAAAAGGCGCTGCGCGACCGAAGCGGCGTGGCTGCGGCGGTCATCGTCATCCTCGCCGTCGCCATCATTCTCGTACCGCTCGTGTTCTTCGGGCTGCAGATGTTCGCGGAAGCGCAGGGATTGTATCTCCAGCTTTCGTCCGGTGGCGGCATGCCGGCGATCGCGCGGACGCGCGCGGCGTTCGGCAGTTTTCTGCCGTCGCTCAATATTGACCTCGCGCCGTATATCCAGCAGGTGCTCGGCTTTTTGATCGCGGACATCGGCCCGATATTTTCCGGGGTGCTGGCCGGCGCGGTAACGCTCCTTCTCTCGTTTTTCGCACTCTATTATTTTTTGAAGGACGGTGCGCGCCTGCGCGCGGCGATCGTCGAGCGCGGGCCGCTGCCCGCGGCGCACGCGGAAGAGATCCTTACGCGACTGCATGGCATGGCGGCGTCCGTCATCCGCGGATCGATCGTGGTCGCGCTCCTTTACGGCGTTCTTACCGGGGTCGGATTTTTCATCTTTGGGCTGCGGAGCGCGATCCTGTGGGGCGTGGTCACCGCGGTCGCCTCGTTCATCCCGGGGATCGGCGTCCTGCTCATCGTCGTGCCGGGGATACTTGTGCTTTATTTCGGGGGGAATCTCGCCGGAGCGGTCGGGCTTACCGCATGGACGTTCGTGATGTCGGTCAGTATCGAGGCATATCTTCGTCCGCGGCTTTTGGGTGGCAGGGAAAGGATCCATCCGATGCTCATGCTTTTCGCCGTGCTTGGCGGATTATCGTTCTTCGGCCCGATCGGGCTGCTGCTTGGCCCGCTCGCGCTCGCGCTTTTTATAACCCTTCTTGAGAGCTATCCCTTTTTGACCTGGAGAGCCTGAATAAAAAGTGTGAGAGGATCGCGCCGACGATCAGGATGAGCATGATGATGTTTGGGTTGGAAATGAACGACTTCAGGCCGAGCACCGTACCCCACAGGAAGAGGTACCATACGAAATTGCCGGCGAGCGTAAGGAAGAACGACATGTTGAACGGCAATCCGATCCATGCGCCGATGAATGTGTTGACATAGGGGAAATCGATTATTCCCAGCAGTGCAAGTGATAATTTTTCTCCCCGCGTGCCGAGTTCGGCGCGGCCTTTTCCCACCCATCGTCCCACCCAGTTGAAAAAGCGCGTCCCTTTCAGTTTTTCTTCGGTAAATTTTCCCAGCATGTAGCCCACGTACATGTCAAGCGATGTTGTGCATACCCAGATAAGATTGATCGCCCAGATCGGGAAATTGTTCTGGAGCGCGATAATGAACACGATCGCGCTGGATGCGAATTCCTGGGGGATGAGTACGGCCGAGACGAGTATCCACAGTGGCATGCCATCATTGTAGCAATATTTTTGCGTTGGCGGGGGGCGGTTGATATAATGGAGGCCTATGGCAAAATTCAAGAACACGGCGGACAGTCCGGCGGGCATTCAGCCCGGCGAAACGATCACGGTGGGTGGCGTAACGTATGAGCGGTTTCCCATCAAAGTGCCGCGCCTGATCGCGTTCGGCGAAGGGCTTCCGGATGTCGTCAACGAGTTCGTCAAACCCCATTATCGTGAAGGTGATTGGGTGGCGGTATCGGAAAAGATCGTTTCCATCTCCCAAAATCTGGTTCGCCATATCTCAACCGTCAAGGTGGGATGGCTTGCGCGGTTCATCACGCTTGGCGTTAAGAAGCATAAGAATATGACCGCATGGTCGCGTCCGGAAAAGATGCAGGTGGCGATCGAGATCGTCGGCGCGCCGCGAATGATCCTTGCCGCCGGGGTCGGCGCGGTCGGGAAGCTGGTCGGCAAGCGCGGCTGGTTCTGGGTCGTCGCCGGGCATCGCGTATCGGAGATCGACGGATTTATTCCGGAGGACATGTATCCGTACACCGAGTGGGGCGTCCTGCCGCCGCCGGATCCGCAGGGCGATTGCGAGCGCGTGGAACGCGAGACGGGCATCCCGATCGTGACCGCGGACGCGAATTACATTGACGTGCAGGTCTTGGGCGTGAGCAGGGGTGTCGGGTTGGACAAGAAGACAGTGCGTGAGATCCTGCTCGACAACCCATTGGGGCAGGGGAACAAAATGACGCCATTCGTGATCGTGCGGAAAATAAAAGAATAAAGCAATAAAACAATGAGTCTGCGTGAATATCTCAAGGAGCAGTGGCCGCTCCTCTATATATATAGGAAGATCTATTACGCACCCAAGGACATTCCTGCGGCGCTTGGATTTATTTTTTGCGGGACGAAATCGCCGACAACGTTCGGCGCGCGACTCGCGCTGGTGTTGAACTTTTATAAAATTTCCTATTGCGTGGATTGCCCGCACACCGAGCATGAGATGATCGCGATCTCGCGGCAGATCTTGGATCTCGGCGCAGCGGACGGCGCAGTACCGGGGGCGATCGTGGAAGCAGGTTCGTTCCATGGCGGCAGCACGACAAAGCTGAGCCTGGTGGCGAAGCTATGCGGCCGCCCGCTGGAGGTGTTCGATTCGTTCGCCGGCATGCCGGAAAATACCGAGGCGCACGGCAAAAGCATCTACGGCCGCGAGCACCACTTTCCGAAGGGCAGCCACGCGGTCTCGTTCGAAGAGGTAAAGAACAACGTCGCGCGTTACGGCGACGCCTCACGCGCGCATTTCCACAAAGGATTTTTCAGCGACACGATGCCGGGCTTCCGTGAGGCGGTCGCCGCTGCGTGCGTGAACGTCGATCTCGTGCAATCCACGCGCGACTGCTTCCATTATCTCTATCCGTTGCTCCCGCCGGGCGGCATCATCATCTCGCAGGATGCGCACTTTCCATGGATCATCGAGCTGTTCAATGACAGCATATTTTGGGAGAAAGAGATCGGTATAAAAAAACCGCCGATGCCGGGGCTGGGCACGCTGAAGTTCGTGACGGTGCGGAAGCAGAACGATCCATCGCTATGACCGGGTTTTTCTTGACATACGATACCCCTTGGGTAAATAGTATGGGGAGCACTATTCCAAATTTTAGGAAGGGATCATGAAAAAAACACTGGATGAGGCAGACAGGAAGGCAATGCGGAAGCACGTGCTTGGCATCGTGGAAAACGGCTTACCGCCGCTCAAATGGATGCCGACCCCGTCTTTTGTGAAATCCCAACCATGGCGGAAGGCTGCAAAAAAGGTCAGGATTTGCATCCTTTCCGGCGGTGACCTGGAGGTTTTCAACGGAAAACTCCAGCCGGCGCTCAGGGCATCTTTGATGGACGAAGCGGAGGGGAAGTTTACGCCGGAAACGATCGTTGGCGGAGCTTCATCGGCAAATTGGGCCGCGATGATGGCGGCGATCGCGCCGATGTTCTCCTATAAGGAATTCCGTCCGATCATTGAACGGTCTGTCCCCAAGGGAAAGATCGATCAGCTCGAGGCGAACGGCGTGAACCCGGAGAATATCCTGTGGGTTCCGGAAGGATCCACCGGCACCGATTACGCATACGAACTGGTGGGTACACCGAACTTTCACTTGATAGACCAATACACCCACAGAGGGAGCGTTCTCGGCCACAAGTGGACGATGGATCACGTCATCCGCGATCTTCCGCGGTTGGCGCGGTACGAATATGTACGTAACCATACCTGGATCGGAAGCAACCTTTCGTTCGCGGCGGCAGTGACCGGAACATGCTCCACGGTCGCGGCAGAGGATGAATTCCTCCGGCCGGCATTCCCCGGCATGAAAGTATGGGGCGTCGCGTCAATGCCCGGGAAAGAAAAGGTTCCCGGAAGCCGCTCTCGGGAAAAGCTCGAGGAGCTCAAGCGCATCGGCGGCGGTTTCAACTACGAGAAAGCCATCGATGGGGGGCTTATCCAGAGCGTAACGCTCGATGAAGCGTACTCGGTAAACGCCGAGATCGTCAGTCCGAACTTCATGGATGTCGGTCCGACCGCAGCGCTCCTGGTGGCCGGGGTATGGCACCGGCTTGGGGAGTACTGGATGGATCACCACGAAAGCTTTGACGGTCTCGAAAATGACGCCGGCATCGTTCTCGGTTTCATCTATGGGGTCGACAAGCGCCTTCCCTATCTTGGCGATGACGGCTATCGCAGGTATTTTCAGAACTGATCCGGCCGCTGCGCACAACCATGCGCAGCGGTTTTTCTTTTATTGCGCGCCCTGCCCGCTTGTTAGCTTTTTTATTAAAAATTGGTAAGATATATGGACTATGCAAAATATCACTATGGCGCGCCGGGGGCAGGCGAATAAGGCAACGATCTGGTTCATTGTGGGATTCATCGTACTGGTAACGGCGGGCGTGATCATTGCGGGGGCATACTCCAGCGGATCATCGGGCAGCAGCGCCACGCCGAACGGGTTCGTCGCGACGGTGGTGCCCGCCATCACGCCGGCGGATTGGACGGAGGGGAATCCAAAGGCAAAAGTTTCGCTCATTGAATACGGCGATTTTGAATGCCCGGCGTGCGGCGAATATTATCCGGTCGTGAAGCAGCTCGTGCAGAATTACAGCAGTACGGTGCTTTTCGTATTCCGAAACTTCCCGCTCTATACCATCCATCCGTTCGCGGGCATTTCTGCGGAAGCGGCGGAGGCGGCGGGATTGGAAGGCGGCCCGGCAAAATATTGGGCGATGCATGATCTGCTTTATACGAAGCAATCGGAATGGTCAACCAACACCGCCCTCACTCCCGCGCAGGTGGCATCCCAGTATTTTGACGGATACGCGCAGTCGATCGGGCTCAACGTGAGCCAGTTCAATAATGACATCAATGCGACATCGGTGGCGAATAAGATCCAAACCGATGTGGCTGGCGGCAATGCCGCATCCATCGATCATACGCCGACGTTTTTCGTAAACCTCAAACAGATCCCGAACCCCACGAGCCTCAGCGATTTCGAAAAAACACTGAATGCGGCGATCGCGTCCTCGACGGGACAATAAGTGAACCGCCCCATCTTCGGACAGATGGCCGTCCGGCGGGACAATTTGCTTATTCTCCGCCCCGCATCTCGCGATGGTGCGCGCGTTTTTTGATCGCTTCGCGTTTGTCCGATTTTTTGCGCGACCGGCCGAGGCCGAGCTCGATCTTGATCAGGCCGTGCTTTAAGTACGCGCGGAGCGGGATGAGGTGTTGCGCTTTATCAACGAGCGCGCCCTGCAACTCTTTGATTTCCAGCTTTGACAATAACAGCCGGCGCGCACGGTCCTCTTCGTGGTCCGACGGAGTGTTGCCCGCCTGGTACGGCGGGATGTGCGAGTTCACGAGCCATGCCTCTCCGCCGCGGATGAGCACGTGCGCGCCGGCAACCTGAAACCGGCCGCCTTTCGCGCTTTTTACTTCATACCCCTTAAGCTCGATGCCTGCTTCGTACTTTTGCGAGACGTCGTAGTCAAAGCGCGCCCGGCGATTTTCCGCGATGGTGTTCGTGGATGTGTCCATGGATTCATTTTACCTTAATTGTCCGATCCTGCCCGTAAATGTATAAATGCCCCGCACCATTTTTTATATAGAGATAAGTATGGTGCGGGGCTGTTGTGAGGTGTTACAATGGAAATTGTAAAAAAGCAGTGAATTAGCGAAAGGAAACGCAGTGGGCCCAAGGCAAGATCTCCGTTCGCCAGCCGCTGCCCCCACTGGCATGGCTGCGTTGCGGGAGGTCCGCTCGACCCGGTGGGCATCAAGAGTATGCCGCCTCACATGCCTCAGAACAGAGGCTTTTGCAGGGGCTACCCGCGCCGCTTCCGGTCGGAGCCCACTGCGCCTGCATTATGGCATTCATATATTTATTTTGTCAATGACCAAAAAAATCTCAGAAATAGTGAGGAAAATACTGAACGCCGATGCCCCGGTGGACATCTCCATTCCCGACGAGGAGCTTTTTGGGCATTATTCGACCAATATCGCTTTGCGCCAGGCGAAGATAAAGGGCGTTCCGCCGCTCGAACTTGCAAAGGAATATGCCGCAAAAATAGCCGCCGCAGCGCCCGCCGGGTTTTTCCAAAAAGTGGAGGCGGCGGCGCCCGGATTCGTCAATTTTTGGGTGAGCGATGCGGCGGCGCAGGACGAGTTCAAGCGCGTCGCGGCGGATAAAAACTATGGCGCGGGGAATGTCGGTGGCGGGCGCACGGTGATCGTGGAATATTCCCAGCCGAACATCGCAAAAAAGATGCATGTCGGACACATGCGCACGACGATCATCGGCGCCGCGCTTGCGAATATCCTCGAGCTTTCCGGCTACCGCGTGGTGCGGTGGAACTACCTCGGCGACTGGGGTACGCAATTCGGCAAGCTCATCGCCGCATACAAGATGTGGGGCGACAAAAAGCTGGTGGAGAAGGATCCCATAGAGGAATTGCAAAAATTATATGTACGATTCCACGCAGAGATGAAGACGAATCCCGAGCTCGAAAAGCGCGGACGGGAGGAGTTTAAAAAACTCGAGGACGGCGATCGTGAGAACCGGAAATTATGGGAGTGGTTCAAGAAAGAATCTCTCAAGGAGTTCATGAAGATATACCGTATTCTCGATGTGGATTTTGATGAATGGATGGGGGAGGCGTCGTTCGAGCGCGAGATGAAGGCTACGGTAAAGGAGCTTACGGACAGAAATATCGCCGAGCAGAGCGAGGGCGCCATCGTGGTGAACCTTAACGACGTCGGATTGCCGCCGGCGCTCATCCGAAAGTCCGACGGCGCGAGCCTGTATCTTACCCGCGATATCGCGAATCTCCGCTACCGTCTCAAAAAATATAGACCGGCGAAGATATTATATGTGGTGGGCAACGAGCAATCGCTTGCATTCGAACAGCTTTTTGCGGTGGCGAAAAAGCTCGGGCTGGGCGATGTCGCTGAGCTGAAGCACATAAAATACGGCTTGGTACTCGGCGAAGGCGGGAAGAAGCTTTCTACGCGCGAAGGGACCGCGGAGATGCTCGAGGGCCTTCTTGATGATGCGGTCGTCAAGGCGCGCGAGGTCATAGAGGCGAAAAACCCGGATCTCCCGCCGGACAAAAAACGTGAGATCGCCTTCGTAGTGGCGATGGGTGCGCTCAAATATAACGATCTTAAAGAGAATCGCACCACGGATATCGTTTTCAACTGGGAGAAGATGCTGGATTTTTCCGGCGACAGCGGGCCATATTTGCAATACACCTATGCGCGGCTGAAAAGCATTTTGCGCAAGTCAAAGGCCTCGTCTCTGCGGCTTCGTCCGGGCGCGATAAACGCGTCGTTGCTCGAGCGGGCCGCCGAGCTTGCGCTGATGCGGAAACTGTTCGAGTTCCCCGACGTCGTGGAGCGCGCGGGCGAGCTGTATTCCACGAGTACGCTTGCCGTGTATCTCTACAAGCTTGCCGTAGCTGCGAATAAATTTTACGAGACGACGCCGATATTGAAGGACGAAGATATCGCGCGCCGCGACGCACGGCTGTTGCTCATTGCCACTGCGGCGCGGGTTTTGCAAAAAGGACTTGGATTGCTTGGTATAAAGACGCTTGAAAAAATCTAGCATTTAAGGTATGCTCTTCGCAGTTCGGTGGGTTTTCCCCGCCGCGGAGCGAGAAATGGCCATAGTAACCGAAGCAACGGCGCCGACGAAGCTTGTCCTCAGGCAGGAGGCGCAGATCAGCGTGGGAACGAAATTTGTCCGGGTGGGGAAAAATATTTTCCCCAAAGGGGCATTCGTTCTTCCGCTGAAAGAACCGTCCGTATTGGAGTTGAGCACCCGCTGGCATACCGTGCCAGGGCTGAGGGTCAGCAGGAAACGTCCCGGATTGCACATTGCGATCGCCTCGAGCGATAACCCCGGACGGCATTACCTTCTTCCCGAGCTGCTTCTGCTTCCCGCACGCAGAAAGAGATAGATGTTCCGTCCGATAGATCGATGAACGATCGAGGGCTCTCTGTTCCAAACAGGGAGCCCGTTTTCTTTATAAATCATCAAAAACCTGCTATTTTATAGGGATGGCAAAGGAAACACCCCATCATATGCCGCATTTTCTCGAAGGCGAGGTGACGCTTCCAGAGATGGAAGAAAAAATGCTCGCGTTTTGGGATGAGCATAAAACTTTTGAAAAGAGCCTTGGGCAGACGGCAGATGGAAAGCCGTTCACGTTCTATGACGGCCCGCCGTTCGCCACGGGACTTCCGCACTACGGGCACCTCTTGGCGTCCACCATAAAAGATGTCGTGCCGCGTTACCAGACCATGAACGGCCGCTTTGTGCGCCGCCGGTGGGGATGGGACTGTCACGGGTTGCCGATCGAGGAGGTCGTGGAGCGCAAGCTTGGCATCTCCGGCAAAAAACAGATCGAAGAGATCGGCATCAAGAAGTTCAATGAGACATGCCGAAGCATGGTGCTCATGTACGTCTCCGAGTGGCGACAGATGGTCCGCCGCATCGCGCGCTGGGTTGATTTCGACAACTCGTATAAGACGCTCGACACCGATTTCATGGAATCGGTGTGGTGGGGATTTAAACAGATGTTCGACAAGGACCTGATCTACGAGGGCCGCAAGGTGCTTTTGTACTGCCCGCGCTGCGAAACGCCGCTCTCCAATTTTGAGGTGGCGATGGACAACAGCTATAAGGACGTGACGGAGGAGTCGGTGTATGTGAAGTTTCATCTCAAAGCTGGCCAGAAATTTGGCGACTATACAACAAAAGACACCGCATATCTGATCGCTTGGACTACGACACCGTGGACACTGCCGGGAAACGTTGCATTGGCGGTGGGGGAGAAAATGGCATATACCGCACTTCGGCTTAAAGACGCCGAGGGGCTTTATATTGTTGCAAGTGATCTCGTCAAAAAAGTTTTTGGCGATCAGGAGATCGAGATCGTGCACGAAGATATAAAAGGATCGAATCTCGTCGGCCTTGAGTACGAGCCGCTCTTTGAGGTGTCCGCGATGCGGTCGGAGAAATCGTACAAAGTGTATCCGGCAGATTTTGTGACGACCGAGGACGGTACGGGTATCGTACATACGGCCGTCGTGTACGGCGAGGATGACTATGCGCTGGGCGTAAAGGTGGGGTTGCCGGTGGTGCCGATGCTCGACGACCGCGGCCTGTTCAACGACAAGGCGCCGGAGTTTTTGCGCGGGCAGTACTTTAAAAAGGCGGACAAGCTGGTGATGGAAGATCTGGAAAAGCGCGGGCTGCTTTTCAAAAAGGAAAAATATACCCACTCGTATCCGCATTGCTGGCGGTGCGGCACCGCGCTTTTCTACAATGCCATTCCGGCGTGGTTCGTGAACATTCAAAAGATAAAACAAGGGTTGCTTGATTCGAACCAAAAAGAAATGAACTGGTTCCCGGAGCATCTCAAAAATGGCCGGTATCAAAAGAGCGTGGAGGCCGCACCGGACTGGAACATCTCGCGCAACCGCTACTGGGGCAATCCGGTGCCGGTGTGGAAGTGCGAAGGATGCGATCACGTGGAGGTGGTAGGGAGCATGGAAGAGCTTTCCGAAAAAGCGGGTGGCTCGCGTAACAATTATTGGGTGATGCGCCACGGCGAAGCGGAGAGCAATATGTTCGATATCATGGATTCCGGACAGCGGAAATATCTGCATCTTACCCCCCGCGGCAAGGAGCAGGTGCTCGCTTCGGCGGAGAAGTTCAAAAAGGAACTGGCGAAAGAACACAAGAAGATCGATATCGTCATCGCTTCGGATATCACGCGTACGAAGGACACGGAGCATATCGTCGCAACGGTCTTGACCGGAGAGAAAGAGTTGGTTGATGCACGCCTGGAGGAGATCCATCTCGGGCCGACGCTCACCGGTTATCAAGATGAAAAGTATGCGCAGTTATTCCCGACGTACGCGGAACGTTTTTCGAATCCCCCGGAGGGCGGGGAGTCCCTGCGTGATCTCCGCGCGCGCATGTGGGGATTTTTGAAGGAGTGCGAGGAAAAATATGAAGGGAAAAATATCCTGCTTGTTTCGCATGAATATCCGATCTGGATGCTGACGCATTCCGCGGAGGCGTGGAGCGAGAAGCGTGCGACGGAAGAAAAGGAAAAGCGCGGTCCGGATTTCATCGGTTTTGCCGAGATCCGCAAGCTGGATGTCAAAGCAGTGCCGCGCAACGACAGCGGCGAGGCGGATCTCCACCGGCCGTACATCGATGACGTCACGTTCCCGTGCACGAAGTGCGGCGGCGCCATGCGCCGTACGACGGAGATCTTCGATTCCTGGATCGAGGCGGGCTCCATGCCGTTCGCCGAATACCATTATCCGTTCGAAAACGAGAAGGAGTTCAAGCACCATTTCCCCGCGCAATTCGTGGCGGAGTATATCGCACAGACGCGCGCGTGGTTCTATCTTTCGCATGTCGTGTCGTACATTTTGTTCGGTCATGCGCCGTTCGAGAACGTGGTTACGACGGGAACGATCCTCGCCGAGGATGGTTCTAAAATGAGCAAGTCAAAGAACAATTTCCCCGATCCAAAATTGCTCATCGATAAATTCGGCGCTGACGCCCTGCGTTTCTATTTGATGAATTCGACCGTGATGCAGGCGGATAATCTCAGTTTTTCCGAGAAGGGCGTCGAGGGCGTCTACCGGAAGGTGGGTTCGCTGCTTTTGAACGTCTATAAATATTACGCGACGTATCGGAACGATGAGATCGTGGAAAATTTTGCCGGAGCGGCAAATGGCGCCGGGGAGGCCGGCGATGGCGCCGAAGGCAACCTGCTCGATCTTTGGATCCGCACGCGCACCGGCGAACTCGTGGAAACGGTGACCGTGTCGCTCGACGCATACGACACGGTTCGCGCCACGCGCGCGATCCAGGAATACGTGGACGATCTTTCGACGTGGTATCTGCGACGCTCGCGCAAGCGCAAGGATGCCGCGTTCTTCGAGACGATGCGCGGGACCCTGCTCGCGGTAAGCAGAACGATCGCACCATTCATGCCATTTCTCGCCGAGGCGATCTATCTTGAGCTCGCGCCTGCGGATGGCGCCGGTTCGGTGCATCTGGAATCGTGGCCGAAGGCTGAGTTCTCGCTTGGCGAAAAAGAGCGCAAGGAATTGCTGGAGAGCATGGCGGAGATCCGGCGCCTCGCGAGCCTGGGTCTCGCCGCTCGCGCGGCGGCGAAGATAAAAGTGCGCCAGCCGCTCGCGAAGCTTTCCGTGCGCGGCGCGGAAGCGACGGTGCGGGCCGCGGGCCTGCTCGACATATTAAAGAGCGAGATCAATGTGAAGGAGATCGTTTTTGTGCCGGAGCTGGCGAACGAAGTCGAGCTCGATACCGAGATCACGCCCGCGCTTCGCGAGGAAGGATTGGTACGCGAGGTGGCGCGCATGTTCCAGGAGTTGCGGCAGAAGGCCGGACTTCAGTCGAAGGATAAGATCATTGCGATGATGGAGTTGCCGATGGAAGTAAAAAATGCGATCGCTTCCAATGAGGAAGCGTTCAAAATGACAACCGGTACGACCGAGACGCTCTATGCCCGCTCCGATAAGTTTACCGCGGAGGAAGCGACAAAGATCAATGGCGAGGAAGCGTGGGTGGCGATACGAAAGGTGTAGCGCCTATCACGCCGGGAAGAGCGGCGCTGCGCCAAAATTCCGTTCGAGCGTCATGACGCGGATGTTCAGGTTGTCGATGACTTTGTGGATGCCGCGGATTTCCTCGTCCAACGCGACAAAATCCTTTTGCATCTGCCGGATCCCATATTCGACGGTGTCGAGGCGATTTCTGATGGATCCGAATTCTTTCGCCATATATTCTTCGATTGATGTGAAGCGGGTTTCTATATCCCCGAACTTCGTTTCGTTGTACGCGAAACCGGCATGGATGATCGTTCCAAGATCGCCGATGCCCTGCGCCAATTGTTCAAGCGTGATTCGCTCCGCCATTCTCCCCATTGTAGCGACGGCGACAGGCATGTCAAAAACTTTTTAACCAAATTTTAATAATTTGAAAACGAATGCGCTAATAACCCACCTTTTTCTTCACCTCTGCCATTTTCTTGTCCGCAACAGCGCCGGCTTTCTTGGACCCCGCGACCAATATTTTTTTTATCGAAGCAGGTTTTGCGACCAGCGCCGCCTTCTTTGCCCGGAATTTTGCAAAGTGTCCGGCGATAAGCTCGGCGAGCTCAGCCTTAAGATCAGAATACTGCTTGCCTTCGAAATCGATCGCCACGCCATGCGGATCTTTGCCGACGAACGCGCTGTAGATATCGAGCAGGTTCGAGAGGCCGGGCTTGCGTTCCGGATCGTATAAAATTTCGCCGTCCGAGTCGGTGACCGCGCGCGCGAGCTTGCGCTTGATGTCCTCCGGCGAGTCGTCGATGAACAGGCATCCCTCCGGATCGGACTTGGACATTTTCTTGTGGGGATCTTTTAAAGACATCACGCGCGGCGTCTGGGTGAGCAGGCCTTTCGGCTCCGCGAACGTGGCGCCAAAGCGCGAATTGAACCGCCGGGCAAGCGTGCGCGTGAGCTCGAGGTGCTGGAGCTGATCGTCGCCTACGGGGATGAACTGCGCATTATAGACCAGGATGTCCGCCGCCATCAGCACGGGATAATCAAAGAGCCCGGCGTTCACGTTCGTCACCTGCCGCGCCGCCTTGTCTTTGTACTGCGTCATGCGCTCCAGCTCGCCCATCGGCGTGATCGTGTTCAGGATCCACGCAAGCGCTGCGTGTGCCGGGATCTGCGACTGCTGGTAGATGACGGATTTTTTCGGATCGAGCCCGGCGGCCAGATAATCTGCGGCGAGGTCCAGAATATTCCCGCCGAGCATTTTCGGCGAGGGGCCTTCCGTGAGCGCGTGCAGGTCCGCAAGAAAAAAATAGCATTGATATTTGCCCGAGTTCTGCAGTTCCGCAAAATTCTTGAGCGCGCCAAGATAGTTCCCGATGTGGAGCCGCCCCGTGGGCTGCATCCCGGAAACAAGGATCGGTTTCATATAGTGATTATATCACGTGCGCGGTTGTTATAATAAACCATATGGTCATCGACGAAATAAAATCACGCTGGGCGCCGCTCTTAAAAAATTCCGACTGGTATATCGCGATCCTTCCGGAATTGGAAGAGTTACGCAGGCAATCGCGCGGGAAGAGCGATGCGGAGCAAGAACTTCTTAAAATTGAACTCTATGATTTTTTTGCCGAGCATCTTGCGGCTGGTGATATTGCGCTCGACAACGATCCTCCGAATGCCGATGCCGAGCGCAAGCCGATCGATGCGGTCATCATCCACCACACAAGCAATCCGCCCGGTATGACCACGGAGAGGCTTTCCGGGATGGAACTTATCCGCCTCTATGCTCCCGAATTCGCCGCGCCAAAATATAAAGCTGATAAAAAAATAAAAGGACGGCCAATTTACTCGGGCCATTTTCGTAATGGTCGCCAAGTGTTCTGGCCGTATCATTGGTTTGTGCGAAGCGATGGGGTGGTCGAGCGGTTATTAAGCGACGATGAAATTGGCTGGCAGGCCGGGGACTGGGATATGAACTGCCGAAGCATCGCAATCTGTTTTGACGGCGATCTTGAGAACGCCCGACCATCGGATACAGAACTCGTTGCCGCAGCAGGCATCATCAAAGAACGTTATCCGCAGGTCGCCCACGAGCGTATTTTCGGTCACCGCGAGATCAACCCGAGGACAACGTGTCCATCGAATAGGTTCCTTTCCGATGCGATCCATCAAGGCTGGAAAGATGATTTGTTGGAGCTCTTGAAATAGGAACGGCAGACAGTTCTTATATCTCTATCACCACCGGCAAAATCATCGGCCGGCGCTTGGTCTTCGTATACAGATATTGGCCGACCTGATCGCGCAACAGCGTCTTTATGTAATCGGGCTCCACTTCTTTGAAGTTCGGGATGCGCGTCATGAGGCCGCGGATGCGCTTGCGGATCTCGTCCAGGATCTCCTGGTTATCTTTAAGATAGATGAAGCCGCGCGAGATGATGTCGGGATTCTTGAGCAGGCGGCCCTTGTCGCGGTCGACCGTGAGGATGATCACGAGCATGCCTTCTGCGGCGAGGGCGCGGCGGTCGCGCAAGACGACCTCTTCCACGTCGCCGACGCCGAGGCCGTCCACCATCACATAGTAAGCGGGGACCTCTTCTTTCGTCACTTTGAACGCGTCTTTGGTGAGTTCTGCCACCTGGCCGTTGTCCATCAGGCGCACGTTGTCTTTCTGCACGCCCGATTCGCGCGCGGTCTGGCCGTTCGCGGCGCGCATGAAGTAGTAGCCGTGCACCGGCATGAGGAATTTCGGCTTGAGGAGCTTGATGACGAGCGCGATGTCATCCTTCGGCGCATGGCCGGAGGAGTGGATGTCCACGAGCGCGGAGTGGTAGACGATCGCGCCCTGGCGGGCGAGGTTATCCTTGACCGTCTGCACGCTGCGCTCGTTGCCCGGAATGACGGACGACGAGAGCACGAACGTGTCGCCCGGCTTGATCTTGATGTGCCGGTGCTCGCCGTTGATGATCTTCATGAGGCCGGCGTTGGATTCGCCCTGTGCGCCGGTGGAAAGGATCATCACCTTATCATCTTTGTATTTATTGACCTCTTCTACGGAAATGATCGTGCCTTCTTTTGCTTTGACGAAGCCGAGCCCCTGCGCGATCTGGATGTTCGTCTTCATGGAATAGCCGTTCAGCGCGACCTTGCGGCCGATCTTCTCGGCGATCTTGATGATCTCCGCGATGCGCGTGATGAGCGAAGCGAAGGTGGCGACAATGATGCGCCCTTCCGATCTCTTGAATATCTCCTCCAGATTCTTCTCAACGGTCTTTTCCGAGACCGAGTGCCCCGGGCGCTCCGCTGCGGTGGAGTCCACCATGAACGTGTGCACGCCCATCTTGCCGAGCTTCTCGAATTCCTCGAGCCCGTGCGGGTTGCCTTCGTCGTCGTAATCCAGGCGGAAGTCCGCAAAGTGCACGATATTGCCGATCGGGGTCTTCATCATCACGCCGGTCGTCTCCGGGATCGTGTGTGGCACGCCGAAAAAGAGCGCCGTCATATTGTTCGACAGCTTTATTTCGTCGCCGTTCTTGACGATCTTTACGTTCATCTTCGGCGCATTCGGAAAATCGTCCGAGCGTTTCTCGATGATCGCTTTCGTGATGGAGGTCGCGTAGATCGGCGGATTGCCGAGGCGGGCGAGCACGTGCGGCAGGGCGCCGATGTGGTCGTAGTGGCCGTGCGTCAAAATGATGCCCGCGATGTTCTGCTTTTTCTTTTCAAGATATTCGATGTTCGGGATGATGTAATCGATACCCGGCGTCTCTTCCTCCGGGAACTGGAGTCCCATGTCGATGATCACGATCTCGTTCTTGTACTCCAGGAACGAGCAGTTGCGGCCGATCTCTTCAAGGCCGCCCAGCGGCACCAGGCGCACCGCGTCGGGATTTGATTTTTCGTTCGGGTCGCGCGCGACCTGCGGCTTCGGCCCCATCTTTGAGTTCTGCGGATGCGTTCCCGCGGCGCGCGGAGCGCCGGGGCCGTGCCGGAATTCGCGCCGGGCGTCTTTTTCTCTGCGCGAGCCTCCTCCTCCGCCGCGCTGCGGGCGCGCGGGCGATTGCTCCGGGCGCGGTGACGGCGGATATGCCGGGTTCGGGCCTGCGGGCCTGGCCGGTGTCATCCCGGGTTTACCGGGTATCGGCATCGGTGCACGCGGCCGGATCTCCGGCGGTTTTATTCTGGGGCGCTCTTTCTGCGCGGGCGCCTGATTTGTATTTTCGTTCTTTTTGATCATAGTTATGTTGCTGCGTGTTTAATTTATTTACTGTTGATTGATTTCTGTTTTTTCGATTTCTGCTTTGATCTTTTTTGCCGTTTCCACAAGTTTTTCCTCGGCCGCCGGTTTTGCCCTGCTGGAATCGAGCTCGTGCGGCCCGTTGATCGGCACGAGATGTATGTGGGCGTGGGGCACCCCGAACCCCTCTACCACCATGCCGATGCGCGTCGAACCCATCGCGCTTTGCAACGGCGTCGACAACGCCTTTGCCGTGTTGAATATTCCTTCATAAAGACCATCCGGCATGTCAAAAACAACATCAATATGTTCTTTAGGAATTATTAAAAGATGTCCGGGATTGACGGGCCGCAGGTCTAAAAATGCCATGAATTTTTCATCTTCCCAGACGATGTGCGAAGGGATCTCCTTCGCGGCTATCTTACAAAAAATGCACTCTGCCATGAATAATAATTTGCTTGCGATGTTGCCGTAATATGTGTGCTGGAGAGGGGAGTCGAACCCCTATGATCTTGCGATCGCTGGCACCTGAAGCCAGTGCGTCTGCCATTCCGCCACCCCAGCACCTTCAAAAGGAGGATCGGTCTTAGTGATTAAAGCATATCATGGGAATATCGCAAAAGTCAATCCTCTCCCTCCCCCATGGCACACTATTGAAAAGCACCGGCGGTCCGCGCGCTCCTGCGGCGCGCGTCCGCCTGTGCGCTCGGCGATGCTGCGTTCATCAGAATGAACGACCAAGCCGGCATCGCCTCCGCGAACTGCTTTTCAATAGTGTGCCATGGGGGAGGGATAAAATCTTTAAATATTTTTATTACAGACTGCTCAATTCTCCATAGACTTCCTCATTCGCCGCTATGAACTCGTGGTTCCGATAATCATATGTATTGCTACCGAGATTTTTAACTATGCCGCCGGCTTCGGCGACTAACAGGGCGCCGGGAGCATAATCCCAATCCTTGCCGGGAGGATCGCCGAACGTTATACGCCCTTCTATCTTTCCGCTTGCCACCATGCAATATTCAAATCCGCTATTTTTGGTGGCGTAGATACTGAATTTTTGATTAATGTGGAGATATTTTTCAAGATTCTCCTTTTTATGCTTATTGGTTTCTACAAAGACGTAAGAGTGGTCGAGCGGGCGATTGCTTACATGGATAGCATTACCATTCAACGTCGCCCCCGCTCCCTTCGCGGCAGAATACATTTCTTTTGTCATAAAATTGTAAATGATTGAAAAGACGGGACATCCTTCCTGGATGAGAGCTATCATCGTGGTTGAAAATGGAAGGCCTCGGATAAAATTCGAAGTGCCGTCGATGGGGTCAACAAGCCAAAACCGTTCCGCTTTATCATCTCCTCCGAACTCTTCGCCGAAGAATCTTATATCGGGATAGATCTTGCCCAGCCGCTGAGCGATGAGCCGTTCTATATTTCGATCGAATTCAGTGACCGCAGAACCATGGTGGGTGGATTTGAAAGCTACGGCATCGGCCTGTCCAAACCCTTTTCTTAGTTCAACGCCTGCCTCTTCGATGATCGGGGCGACGGAAGAATAATAATTTTCCATGATATTGAATTTATTTGAGCACCCGCGCGGTGTTCAGATACCAGCCCTCCACTTCCCGAAACCGGTCCGAGGGGTCGGTAAGGAAGCCGGGAGAGATGCCCTGTATGGTCTTGTTGGACACATACACATAGTCGGGGGAATACAGGAAGACGGCGGGATAGTCGGCAACGATGTCCGCCTGCGCCGCGGCGAGCTCGTTTGCGATCGCGGTGCTTGACGTGTTCTGCCGCGCCCGCTCGATGAGCGAATTCACGGTCGGATTGTTATAAAGCGATAGATTGAGCCCCGGCGCGAAATCCTGCGAGGAATCCCAGAATGAATAGAGGTCCGAGCTCGGGCCGAGCACGTTGCCGAAGAGGAGCGATTCATAGTTGCGTGCGGGAATGAGGCTGTTCACGATGTCGTTCGACGCGACGGGGATCACGTTCACCTGTACGCCGATGGCTTGCCACGCGGTCTGGAGATAGCTTGCGGTCTTTGCAAGGAAATCGATCTGCGGCACGGTCAGGTTTACGACGAGCGGCACGGTGACGCCCTTGATCGTTTTTGAGCGGAACACGCTTGAACTGCTCATGGTCCAGCCGGCGTTATCAAGCAGGCTCTCGGCGAACGCTGCGGAAGATGTGACCGGAGTGACGGCGCTGTAGTTTTGCGCGCCCTGCGGGATCGGCCCGTACGCCGGCGTGCCATTGCCGCCGAGCGCGGCGTTGATCAGTGCGTTGCGATCCACCGCCACCGAGAGCGCCTCGCGCACCGCCGGGTCCTGCAGGCCGAGGTTGACGCTTTGATTGAAGAACACCGCGTAATACGCCGACGTCGGCCATGCGAAGGTGTTGTCCGGACGCGTTATCTCCGCGATGTCCTCGGGCGAAGCATTGCCGAACCCGTCGATCATCCCGTCATTGAACGCCTGCACGAGCGTGTTCTCGTCATTGAAAAAATTAATGGTGAAATTTTGAATGAGCGGGTGCGCTTCAACCGTCCCGTTCCACGCAGCAAGCTGATACGAAGAGATGAACCCGTCGCTGTTTTTGTCGTACGAAACGAATTGATACGGGCCGCTGCCGACCGGCTTCAGGTTGTAGTCGGAAAGATGCCAGTTGCCCGGCGGCGTGTCCGCAAAAAGATGCTTCGGCAGGATATAAAGATTGTCGAGCGTGTCGCCGAAGAACGCGTAGGGGTTGGTGAGCGTGAATTGCACCTCGAGCTCGCTTACGCGGTTGACGGTGACGCCCTGCCAGCTTTCCGCCAGCGGGGATTTTGCATCGGGGTTCTGGATGGATTGTACGGTAAAGATCACGTCATCGCTCGTAAGCTGTTGCCCGTCCTGCCAGGTGAGTCCCTGCTTAAGGCGTACATCCCACGTTTTAAGGTCTGCGCTCGGCGTAATGCTGTCGGAAAGGTCCTGCAGGTTGCTATAGACCATCTTTACCAGGTCAAGGTCGGCCTGCGATGAGGCGATGACCGGATTGATATATTCCGGCTGGCCGAGCATGCCTTCCGTGTATTCGCCGCCGACCGTGGGCACGGCCCTGGTGGTCTGGGCGATCACAAATCCCATCACGACCGCAAAACTGACGACCGCTCCGGCGAGGGCCAGAACGAATGTAATGCGTTCTTTTTTAGTGAGCGCGGCAAAGACCTTCTTGGGCCACATATTTAAAAATTAATGCGTCTGGATGAAAAGCTGGTATATCGCGAGCGCGACGAACGCCACCGATAGGACGATCGTTGAATAAAAGACCAGTTTCTCCATGCCGCGGCGCGCCTGGTAATATCCCTCGCCGCTGCCGCCCATGAGCCCCGACATGCCGGAAGACCGTTCCTGCAAAAGGATGAGCGCGATGATGAGCACGGAGAGGATGATCTGGATAATGGCGAGGGTCATGGGCGGTGAGAAAAGATTATAATGCGACGTGAATGATGAAGTTGATGATGCTTACGATAAGGGTGGCGAAGATGAGCGCCGGAATGTTCTGTATCATAATACTCCCACGCAGGATGTCAATGTGATCGGCGATGACGGGGAGGAGGTAGAGGATGATGGCGTTCACTACAAGGACGCCGAGCCCGAGGGTCAGCACGATGACCGGGCCGAGAATGAGCGTAAGGAGGGGCTTCAGGAAGAAGTTAAGCAGGGCGAACACGAGCGCGATGAGGATGATGACGAGCCAGTTGCCGGAGAGCACGAAGCCCGGCACGAAGGCATTCGCGATCCAGAGCGCGATCGCGTTGCCGCCCACTACTATTACGAGACGCGCGAGCCAGTGCATTGTTCCATTATAGCATCCGTTTTAGATCAGCCCGTCCAACAGGCTGTTTCCGCTCATGTCCGGCGGCTTGGGGATCCCCATTATGGCAAGGATCGTCGGCGCAACGTCGGCGAGGGAGCCAAGCGTCTCAAGCGCCAGCCGGTCGCCGTTCACAAATTTGCGTCCGCGGAACTGCTGGCCGACGAGATAGAACGGCACGGGGCTGGCATCGTGCGAGCTTTCGGGTTCGCCCGTGACCTTATCAAGCATCACTTCTATGTTCCCGTGGTCGGAGGTGATGAAGAGGAGCGTGTCGGGGTTGTCAGCGGCCTTTACGATGCGCGAGATCTGCGCATCGATCACTTTTATGGCCTCGAGCGCGGCGTTGAAGTTGGCGGTATGCGCGATCGTGTCGGGGTTCGCGTAGTTCACGAGAATAAAATCAAATCCGCGGCTCTGGATGGATTCGATAAGGCGGTCGGTGACCGCGGCCGCCATCATCTCGGGATGCTCTTCGGGATGGGGATTCGTATTTGACGGCACGAGGGTCCGGTACTCCCCTTTGTACGGCGGTTCGCGGAGGCCGTTGAAGAAATAGGTGACGTGCGCGTATTTGTACGTTTCGGCAAGCCGCAGCTGGGTCGCGCCGGCGTCGCTTAGCACCTTCCCGATCGGGTCCGTGACATTATCTGCGGGGAACGCGACCGGCGCGTCGAGCGCGTCGTCGTAATGGGTGAACGTCGCGATATACACGTTGTGCAACGGCACGATCGGAAAATGATCGAATCCTTTCGTGATGAACGCGGATGCGAGCTGGCGGATGCTGTCCTCGCGGTAATTGAAGAACACGAGCGCGTCCCCGTCCTGCAGTTTTTTATCGTCCGAAAATCGGAGCGCAGGAAGATATTCTTCGGTGGTGCCCTGTGTGAATATTTTTTCGACCGCCGCCATGGGATCTTCCACGACCGCGCCCGCGGTGCCGACCATCGCGTCGTACGCGGTCTGCGTAAGCCGCCAGTTCTGGTTGCGGTCCATCGCATAATAGCGGCCGACGAGGCTCGCGAGATATTCCCCCGGCAGTTCACCGAGGAATTTTTCGATCGACCGCGGCGGGCTGTCCTCTCCATCGCCGAAGAGGTGCAGGTTTATCTTCGTCACGCCTTCCTGCTGCGCCATTTTGATGAGCGCCTGCAGGTGCTCGAGCGACGCGTGCACGTTCGCCTTCGTGAGCAGTCCCGCAAAGTTGATCGCGCCGCCGTTCTCACGCGCGTGCGCGCAGGCGGCCTTGAGCACCGCGTTCTCAAAGAAGCTGCCGTCCTGGATGGCCATCGTGATCTTCGGGTAATACTGATAGACGACCTTCCCCGCGCCGAGCGTAAGGTGTCCCACTTCGCTGTTGCCGACCTCGCCCCACGGAAGCCCGACGGCGATGCCGGATGCCTGCAGGCTTGTGACGGGGTAATTTTGCGCAAGCCACTCGAACGTGGGAGGCTTTGCCACCCAGAGCGGATTCGTAAAGTCGTCCCTTCCAATACCCCATCCATCGAGCACGATGAGCACCATGGTTTTCTTTGCCATTCCTCTATTTTAGATGAAACGAGGGGATTAGCACAGGCGCTGCCTTATGCGTTTTCTCGGGTACGCGTCGCGGCCTGCTGGCCGCGCGCTCCGTCTCGCCGCCCTTTGGCGGCTCCGAAGCCCCTCAAAAACACATAAGGCAGCGCCTGTGCCAATCCCGCGATGTGTATCAAAAATAGCAAACGGAAAAGAATTGGATTGTGGGCTCGAGTCCTGCCTGGAGCACTAAATCCGTTTAACGGATTAAGCACGTTTGCTGAATAATACACAAAGAAAAAGGCGATCCATCTTTAATGAGGATCGCCCCTAATGACTTCTTCAGATTGTTGACTACTTTACTTCAGCAACTGTGTTAATCGGCGAAAGAGTATACCCCGCCGAAAGTCGATACGCGAGCGGTTGAGCTCCTGGATGATTCGCTACATAGGCGATGACATCCGGATCCCATATCCTGAAAACATAACCCGGATTGTTGTCGCAGGCGAAGTTGGCGTAAAGATCCCTGCTGTTGCCATTTACTTGGACTGCGACGCCAAACGACCGGCAATTCCCTTGGTAGACGATATGATTGTCCAAAAAATCCTGCTGCGCTCCTTCATAGAAAAAGACCGCAACAAAGGAAGTGATGAACATCAAGAAAAAGAGTGAAAGAAACACGTCTTGGAATCTTCGCTCAAAGCGATAGTAACACCCCAGAGTGCCGAGCACGACGATTGTGGGGATGAAAATCGGGGCATAGAACAGCGCCTTCATGGCGACTTTCATGCTGCCTGCATACGGCATGATGTGATGCATTGTCGAAGCGGGGAGCACATAGAACCCAAAGCTCCCTATCGCCAGGATCAGGACTCCCACGAATCCATTTCCGATCAGTCTCCAAACTTTCAAGCTGGGCATTGGTAGCCCTCCTTTTTCGCTGAGATAATTACTACCTAGGTTATAGCATGTTCCATATTAGACAGCAAAATCATTAGAAAACTGCCGAAAATAGGTTCGAATTTGGTCCGATACCCCGCAGAACTATTTTGATTTTTTTAAAAAATTAAGTATAATCAATACGCCTGTTGTTCAGGTTAAAAGCGATTCGCGCCTGCAATGGGCAAAGGAGGCAGTACTTTGACTCGACAACAAGAACGCCTGGAGCGGAGTAGGCTGCGGGCGGAACAACATCAACGCCTACAGAAAATCCGAGTCTGGGTTTTCTTCATCGCTTTAGCATTAAACGTTTTCACGCCACTCTTGTGGTATGGCGCTGTGGAATTCAGTTGGGTGCATCCGATTCGGACACCCGAATTTCACGACGCCGTGAGAACGGTTGGAGTGTTTCTTTTCGCAATATGGGCAATATTGCTGAGAGATGGTTTCTCAGTGATACGACCAGGTTTCTTTTGGAAACAGAACAAGAAGGCCAAAAGCGAGGTCGAACCCTTAAACACGCAGCCTGCGAATGATTAATATTCAAAAGGTTGCCTCACCCCGCCAGGGAAACCTGGCGGGCTCTTGTTTTTTTGATTAAGCCATAAAAATCCTTCGAACATCGTCCGCCCAGCGTGGGATCTCTCCCACAAAACAAAAAACCCGTTGCCGGGCTCTTTGCAGATTCAAACATAATGCTGAATGATCTGGACTGACATCCTTAACTATAATAACAATTCAAAAGGGTCTGTCAAAGTTCCTTGACCGCAGGCCTCATTTTGGGCTATCATAAAGGCAATCAAAAAGTCCTTAAAATCATGAAACTTTCGGGAACCAATTATTATCATGGAAATAACATACGTGGCGCTCAGCGCGGTGGTGTTTTTGGCGGTGGGAGGAGTCGCGGGATATCTCGCGCGCAGATATTCGGGGGCAAATAAACTTGCGGAGGCGGAGACAAAAGCAAAAGAGATCGTTTTAGAGGCAAAAGAGAAGGCTGCCTCGCTTTTGGTGGAGCTAAAGAACGAAGAAAAGGACCGCCGCAAGGAGATCGATGCGCTTGAAGCGCGGGTTTTGCACCGCGAGGAGACGCTGGATAAGAAGCTGGCGGACCTTTCCGCGGAAGAGGGCAAGCTCCGCACGAGAGAGGAAAGCGCGAGAGCAAAGGAAGAGGCGGTCATCAAAAAAGAGGGAGAAATAGAGTCGCGCCTGGAGAAGATCGGCGGACTTTCTGTGATGGAAGCGAAAGAAGAGATCTTGCGCCGCGCAAAAGAGGACCGCTCGCAGGACCTGGCGCAATCAATACAAAAGATCGACCGCGAAAACCGCGAAGAGGTGGAAAAGCGCGCCAATGACATCATTACGATAGCGCTCCAGCGTTACGCGCGCTCGCACGTGGCGGAGATGACGACGACGCTTTTCCAGCTTGGCGACGAAGAGCTGAAGGGGAAGATCATCGGCCGCGAGGGGCGCAACATCCGCGCGCTTGAGCGCGCCACCGGCGTGGAATTCATCATAGACGAGGCGCCGGACGCGATCATCATTTCGTCATTCGATCCGTTCCGCCGCGAAGTGGCAAGGCTTGCGCTGGAGCGGCTCGTAAAGGACGGCCGCATCCAGCCGGCAAAAATAGAGGAGAGCGTGGAGACGGCAAAAGCGGACCTGGCCAAGCGTACGCAGGAGATCGGCGATGCCGCAGCGCAGGATCTCGGCATATTCGACCTCCCGAAGGAGCTTTTACAGATGATCGGGCGGTTGCACTTCCGCACGAGCTACGGTCAGAACGTGCTCGTCCACTCGACGGAAATGGCATACATCGCCGAAATGATGGCGCGAGAGCTTGGCTTGAACGCCGAAGTGGCAAAGAAGGGAGCCCTGCTCCACGACATCGGCAAGGCGATCGACCATGAAGTGGAAGGCACGCACGTGGAGCTCGGCATGAAGCTGCTGCGCAAATATAACATTGACGAGCGCGTCGTGGAGGCGATGCAATCGCATCACGACGATTATCCGTATGCGCGGCCCGAGGCGTATGTGGTCACCGCCGCAGACGTGCTGTCGGCCGCGCGCCCCGGCGCCCGCCGCGGTACGCTGGAGAATTATGTAAAGCGCCTTGCCGACCTGGAGAAGATCGCGGGCGATTTCGCCGGCGTAAAGAGCGCGTACGCGATCGCCGCGGGCCGCGAATTGCGCGTCTTCGTGATCCCCGAAAAAGTGGACGACTTCCGCGCTTTGGAGCTCGCGCGCGAGATCGCAAACAAGATACAGACGGAGCTCAAATATCCGGGCGAGATCAAGGTAAATGTGATCCGCGAGATGCGGGCCGTGGAATACGCGCGCTAGCGGGATCCGGCGGTCCGGCGGTGCTGGTCAAAAAAAGAACGAGTATGCTACAATAATCTGACATGATAAACGACACTATTTTCAGCCACCCCGTCACCGCTTCCGTCATCGCGGGACTCCTGCTCCTTGGCATCGTTGCCAAACTGATGAAGTTTTCGTTTGAGCGCATCGCAAAATGGTATCTCTATATTGCCGTATTCTCGGTGATCATCGTGATGAATTCCATATTCTTCCCCTTCATCGGCGGGAAGGATTTTTTCTTCAGGTTCGTCGTAGAATTGGCGCTTGCGTGCATGGTGCTCTGGTGGGCGTTTGAGGCAAAGAAGGGTCAGGCGAAGGCCCGCATCATCGCGCTTTTCCATAAGCCCCTTGTCATCGCCGTCAGCGTTTTCGTGGCCATCTTCGAGCTCGCGAGCGTTTTCGCCTACGATTTCCAGGCGGCGTTCTGGTCAAACTTCGAGCGTGGCGAAGGCGGTTTCCAGATGCTGCATTACTATCTGTTCTTCCTGCTCCTTGTGCTCATCTTCGTTGACGAAAAGGATTGGAAGAATATCTTCCGGTTCTCGCTCGTTTCAGCGGGGATCATGATCATCTACGGCCTCTTTGGGAACTTCGGCGTCGCGGGCTTTATCGGCCCGTATGCGGGAAGCACCCCGCCGGCAGGATGGTGGCACCAGCTTGTTGACGGGCGCTTTGAAGGGTCGCTCGGCAATCCGGCATACGTTGATCCGTACCTTATCTTCTCCATGTTCTTTGCGGCGTACCTCTGGCTTTCAAGCAAGCTTGCGGGAACGCTCACGAAGCTCAAGTCGTGGGGCTACGGCGTTCTTATCGCAATTCTCTTCTTTTTCTTTATTCTCGGCCAGACGCGCGGCGCATTTTTGGGGCTGGATGGCGGAATGTTCGTCCTGCTTGGCTATCTGGTCTTTCAGGAAGGCGCGCGCATGCGCAAGGTTTCCGCATCAATATTTCTTGCTATTCTCGCCATAACTTTCATAGTGGAGAAAGCCATGCTCGGACATAGCACTGCGGGCAGTCTTGTTTCAGCGATCGTCGTCGGAACGAACCTTGGCATTCTTGTATTCCTTATCTGCCTGGCATTCTCAAAGAACGCCCTCGCACGCAAAATTTTCAGGATCATATTGGGGGTTGTTGGGGTTATTGTGGTGGGAGCTGGCATCATCTCCTTCCACTATGCGTCAAGCATCCAGAATCTTCCGGAATCCAGGTTGTTGCGGATCAGCGCTACGGATTCAACCGCTCAGACCCGTTTCTGGGTGTGGGGCGAGGCATGGCAGGGATTCCTGGAGCGGCCGATACTCGGCTGGGGTCCGGAGAATTTTACGCCGGTCTTTGACAAGTTCTTCAATCCGAACTTCTACGTGCCGGGCCAGAACGCGGAGACGTGGTTCGATCGCGCGCACAGCGTGTACTTTGACTACCTGACGGAGACCGGCGTCCTTGGGCTTCTTGCCTACCTTGCCGTCTTCTTTATGTTCTATTGGGAGTTCTTCAAGGGTGCGCATAAGCACGAAACGTCCGAGTTAAAGAAAGGGTTGATCGTGGCCCTGCCGATCGCGTATCTTGTGCAGGGGATCGCCATCTTTGACGTCTTCCCGATGTATATCGTCCTCTTCCTGTTCCTCGCATTTGCGGCGTACTATTTCTCGGTCCATAAAAAATCAGCGCACGCGCAATAACACATCCATGGAAGACCGAACATACCAAAGAGTAGCGGCAGTCATCATCGTAGCGGCAATTTTGGGCATCGCGTATTACGGCTCATATCTGCCGATGCGGAAAGCGCAGATGTTCATCGCCACCCTGCAGGGGCTCCAGACGCCGGGCGGCCAGGCAACTTCGCTGCAGGACCTTGAGAACAAGCTTTCGGTGCCGCTTGACGCCCCGTCGCCCATCGGCCAGGAAGAGCTGGTGCGCAATATGGCGAACAGCGTGCTCTCGTTCGTCCAGCAGGGCGGCAATGCCAGCTCCACTGCGGCGCTCATCGGCTACCTTAACAGCTATTACGATCCGATCCTGAACGCCGGCAAGGGCATGAGCTTTGGCCAGGATCTCTATTTGGAGGGCGCCATCAACGAGATCGCATTCGCCACGACCGGTGATCCGACGTACCTCATTGCAGCGCAGAAATGGTACCAGGAAGGCGTGGCGCTCGGTCCTAACCGTCCGCAATCGCTCTACGGCCTCTTTGACGTCTACCGCGCCGAGAATAACGTGAGCGGCACGCTCGAGGTCGGGACGACCATTCTTAAGAATTGGCCTACCGACACGCGCATCGCGCAGGCGATGGCGCTCTTTAAGGTAATGGCATCCAGTACTCCGGCAGCGGCTTCGTCGACGAAGAAGTAGGACTCCTACGGGAAGGAGAAGGATACATCCGATGAAAAAAGCGCTTATTACCGGCATCACCGGCCAGGATGGAAGCTATTTGGCGGAGTTGTTGCTCGCAAAGGGATATGACGTCCATGGCATTATCCGGCGTGCGTCCACCTTTAATACGGGGCGGTTGGATGATATCTATAAAGATCCTCACATCGCGGATTCGCGCTTTCATTTGCACTACGGCGATCTTTCCGATACGGGAACCATCCGCAATATCATCTATAAAGTTCAGCCGGATGAAATTTATAATTTAGGCGCGCAATCGCACGTGCGCGTTTCTTTTGACATTCCGGAATATACGGCGGATATCGTCGCCGTTGGCACGCTGCGCCTTTTGGAGGCGATCAAGGATTATCAGGAGCACGCCGGCAAGAAAATAAAGTTCTATCAGGCATCAAGCTCCGAGATGTTCGGATCCACCCCTCCGCCGCAGAGCGAAACGACGCCGTTCCATCCGCGCAGTCCGTATGCCGCCGCAAAAGTGTTCGCGTTTTATATTGTGCAGAACTATCGCGAGGCATACGGCATGTTTGCCGCAAATGGCATTCTTTTCAACCACGAGTCGGAGCGGCGCGGCGAGACGTTCGTCACGCGCAAGATCACGCGTGGCGTGGCGCGGATCCTCGCCGGCTTGGATAAAAAATTATATCTTGGCAATCTTAAAGCGCGCCGCGACTGGGGCTACGCGCCGGAATACGTGGAGGCGATGTGGCTGATGCTCCAGCAGGATACGCCGGATGATTTCGTGATCGGCACGGGAGAGACCCATTCCGTGGAGGATTTTGTGGCGGCGGCATTCAAAACTGCGGGCATTGATGATTGGAAGCAGTATGTGGAGATCGACCCGCGCTATTACCGGCCGAGCGAGGTGGATAACCTGATCGCGGATCCGCGAAAGGCAAAGGAGAAGCTGGGATGGGAGGCAAAGGTGGGATTTGATGAGCTGGTGCGGAAAATGATGAAGCACGATATGGAAAAATATGGAGCTAAAGGATAAGAAGATACTCGTTACCGGTGGCAACGGTTTTTTGGGCACGCGCGTTGTTGCGGCGCTCGTTGCGCGCGGTGTGCCAAGAGAAAATATTTTTACCCCGCGCAGTGCCGAATTGGATCTTTTAAAAAAGGAGGATTGTGAAAAAGCGGTCGCGGGGCAGGATGTCGTGATCCACCTTGCCGCGGTCGTGGGCGGTATCGGCGCAAACCGCGAGCATCCGGGAAAGTTCTTCTATGAAAATTTAATGATGGGCGTGCAGCTGATGGAAGCCGCGCGTTTGGCGGGCGTCAAGAAATTCGTCGCCATCGGCACGATCTGCGCGTATCCCAAGCTCACCCCAGTTCCGTTTAAAGAAGACGATATCTGGAACGGCTATCCAGAGGAAACCAATGCGCCGTATGGACTGGCAAAAAAGATGCTATTGGTGCAGGCGCAGGCTTACCGGCAGGAATACGGACTCAATGCCATTTATCTTCTGCCAGTCAATCTCTATGGGCCTGGCGATAATTTTGATCCGGCGAGTTCGCACGTCATCCCCGCGCTTATTAAAAAAGTGTATGACGCCAAGAAAGCAGGCGTCTCGTTCATTGAGGCATGGGGAACCGGAAATGCCAGCCGCGAATTCCTGTACGTCGACGATGCGGCGGAGGGGATCGTGGCGGCGACCGAGCGATACGACCGGCCGGAACCGGTGAACCTCGGCGCGGGCATGGAAATCACCATAAAAGACCTTACGGAGACCATCTGCCGCCTTATGGATTACCGGGGCGAGGTCCGCTGGGACGCCACCAAGCCCGATGGCCAGCCGCGGCGGATGTTGGATGTAAGTAGGGCGGAGAGGGAATTTGGATTTAAGGCGAAGGTCTCGTTTGAAGAAGGGCTCAGGAAGACGATCGAGTGGTACGCCATAAATGTGAATGAGGTAAAATAAAAAATAATGGTAATTGCCGCCTTACGGGGAGGATTGGGGAACCAGATGTTTCAGTATGCGGCGGGACGTGCGGCCGCGCGCGCAGGGGGCGTACCGCTCGTCCTTGATACGGTCTATTTGAACGATCGTTTCCCGCGTCCGGCATTCAGTCCGAGGACGTATGACCTCGATATTTTTAACGTGGTGGCGCCGTTGACCTCGCTCTCAAAACTATCCGCGTCTTTTCCAATCCCCGGGATATGGCTTGGCATCGATCTTGCCGTGGCGGCGATAAAGAGCGGCTTTGGCATACGAAAATTTTTTAAGGAAAAAAAAGGGTTCACATTTGATCCGGAAGTGGTGAGCGGCAAGAAGGAAATTTTTCTCTGGGGATTTTGGCAGTCGCCCAAATATTTCGATGGCATCGAGGATGAATTGCGCGAGGCGTTCCGTTTTGTCCACCCGCTTGACGGCGCCGCCGTGCAGATCGCGGAAGATATCAAGAGGAAAAACTCGGTTTCGCTCCATGTGCGTCGAACGGATTATGTCGCCCCAAAATATCAAAAGATGTATGGGGAGACGAATCTCGACTATTACCGTCGGGCCATCGATACTATTGCGGCAACAGTGGACAATCCTACATTTTATATCTTTTCAGATGACATTGCATGGTGCAAAGAAAATATCAAGCCTGCGTTTCCCGTGGAATATGTGGAACGTAATTCCCAGGGACCCAAGGCAAGCCACCATCTCCAGCTTATGTCGTTATGCAAGCACAATATCATCGCGAACAGTACATTTTCCTGGTGGGGGGCATGGCTGAACCGGAATCCGGAGAAGATCGTAATCGCGCCGAAGGAGTGGCTTGCGGGACAGGCACAAGGAATGGCTCTTACGCGAGGATGGGAAACGGTATGATATTTTTTTAAATCATAATCTTATAAATATGAAAAAAATAAAAAGAAGGCTGGCGGAAATACGGTGGGTCGCTGCAGAAATTTCCAATCCGATTGCTTATTTATGGGCTCGTCTCCACCCATTCAGGCAAAAAGATGTATTTATTCATCTGCGCAATGGAATATGCTATCTCCTCCCAAAGCCGGTCGGCGATGCAGCTATGATTAGGGAGATATGGATGGATGCCCCTTATGATACTTTTCCAATCAAAGATAATTTTATTGTTCTTGATATTGGCGCAAATATTGGCATATTTTCTATTAAAGCTTCAAAGGCGGCAAAGAATGTTCGCGTATTGGCATTTGAGCCGGTGTTAAGTAACGTTGAGGCGATAAAGAAAAATGCGGAAATGAATCTTTGCGACATCGATGTATTCCCGGTTGCCGTAGGAGCCCAAGATGGGGCGGTAAAAATGTATATATATCCTACGAATAAGGAAGCAAGCATCCATGCATCAGCTGGTAGCGAGGTCATGGATTTCCCTTCGATTTCGCTCGGTAAAGCACTTGAAAAAATCCAACGATGCGATTTTATAAAAATGGATTGCGAAGGATCTGAAGAGGCGACTCTTTTGAACTACCCGCCCGGCATCTTAAGGAAAATCGAGGCGATGGCAATTGAATGGCATGCTAAATATAGTAAGTTCGGTTTAACGCATTTTATGGATTTTCTTGCGAGGAACGGATATTGCGTGTCGTATGATACTGAAAATCATATTGTAAATGCAATGCGGTTGTAGGAGAGGTCTTTTCAACAAATTACCCTTGCAATTCTGCCCGCCGGCGCGCATAGGATCTATCTGCAATATGGGCTATGGTATGACGAATACGTCTTCTGTTTTTTTTCAGGAAATGATATATAGTTATAATTATTATGAAAGGTGTAATTTTGGCTGGGGGAATGGGCACGCGCTTGGTACCGCTCACGCTCATCACCAATAAGCATCTTTTGCCGGTTTATGACAAACCGATGATTTTGTATCCAATCGAGACTCTGGAGCGATCTGGAGTTACGGATATTATGGTTGTCTGTGGAAAGGAGCACGGCGGCCACTTTATGAATTTTCTTGGTTCGGGGAGGGAGTACGGCGTAAAGTTATCTTATGCCTTACAAAATGATTCCGGCGGTATCGCGGCGGCGCTTGGCCTTGCGGAGGATTTTATAGGTAATGAGAAGGTCGCGGTGATCTTAGGTGATAATATTTTTGAGAACAATTTTTTGGAGGATATAAGAAAGTTCGAAACTCTTAATGGTGCTATGGTTTTTCTAAAAAGCGTCGCTGACCCTAAGCGCTTTGGGGTTGCGGAAATAAAGAATGGGAAAATTATGAACGTCATCGAGAAACCAAAAGAGCCAAAGTCAGATCTGGCGATAGTTGGTTTTTATCTTTACGATTCCGACGTATTTTCAAAAATAAAAACACTAAAGCCTTCATTGAGAAATGAGCTAGAGATAACCGATGTCCAAAATTTTTATCTAGAAGAGGGCAATCTTCATTACGGCATTCTCAATGGTTTTTGGTCTGACGCCGGTACGTTTGAATCCCTTTATAAAAGTGCAACATGGGCTTCGGGGCGGACGAAATAGATAAACCATTTTAGATTCAATAAAACAAGACGGTAAAAATCATGCAAGATTTTTTTAAAAAGTTTTATAAATTTTTTTTTAAGTTATTTTTAGCGTCTTTTTCAAATAAGCGTTATATACACCAACCCGCCGTTTTTGAATCCATTACCCCTACTGATACCACGCAACTTTTTATTTTTGTGATTGCTTTTAATGACGTCGAGCTTATCAATCTTCAGAATCGATTTCTTAGAAAGCACTTGCGGGATACTTATAAATATTTCGTTGCCGATAATTCAAATAAGGAAGATCGGGCGAAAGAAATAATGACGTATTGTATCGAGAACGGGATATCCTATGTGCGGCTCCCTAAGAATCCGGGCATGGATGGCAGTCAATCACATGGATTCGCACTCAACTGGATCTATGAGAATATTATTAAAAAATTCAAACCAAGAGCATTTGTATTCATGGATGCCGATTTAATGTTGGTCGAAGATCTCTCCATTAACACATATCTTAACCTTTACGATTCGTGGGGCGTCATATCATACCATCGATCCTTTCATCGATTTTGGCAGCCCTATTTTGCCTGGTGGGCGGGATTCGCATGTTTCAATTTTGCGCCACTCGAAAAAAGAAAACCAAATTTTTTGCCAGCATGGGGGCTTGATACCGGGGGGAGGATAAAGATCAATCGATCCCAAGATTTTGCTTTGCGATTCTCCGAAATATATGGACATCCGCGCGTCCCGACTTTTGAAATCGCGCCTTTTGTTGGAATTTATATGTGCGGAAAATTCGCCCATTTCGTTGGAGGAGGATCCGAAGCGGCGTCCTTAATCGAGCAGAAACGCTGGGCGGAAAAACTATTAGAAAAATAAGAGCGGGGGGGTGCTTCGTTTCGACTTATTTCATAAACAGAACGCCTATACCCATATTTACGCCTCCGGGTATCAAAAACTCTTTGTAGCTATGACGTTGTTTTAGTTCGCTCCATAAACGAGGCACTCCATATGTCGGTTCGGGGGATCGGATATCATGAAATGCGATAATTCCTCCTTCTCGTACAAACGAAGAATAACTAGTAAAGTCTTTCGCTACACCTTCATAGGTATGATCACCGTCGATAAATAGAAAATCAATTTTCCGTCCGCTGAGGATGTCCCGTATTTTTTTAACCGTCTGATCGCTATGAGAATCGGCTCGGAGAAGGAAGATTTTTTGTGAACCAGCCGCAAATTTTTTATAAAGAGATTCCTTCCATTGCGGATATCCCCCGCCAAAATTTCCGCCGGGAAGATCGATGCTGATAATTATTGCATCATCTTTCGCTAGGCGTGAGAATGTGAAGAGGGTTCCCCCTCTTGCAGTACCAACCTCCAATATTATACGTGGATGAAGTGATTCAACGATCTGGGCGAGCGAGGATAGCTCCCATCTTATCTGTGTTGGTTCTATAATACCGCCTATTTTATCAAAAGAAAAATTTACCGCAGAAGTTGCAGTGCTGATCTTTTGTGCAGCTTTTGGAATTTTAAAATATGCCAGGGGATAAAGTATGAGGCCTAATGAGTCATATCGCGAAAGTAAGGCCCTCCATGCTTTTTTTAGGAACGCGACCAATCCATTTTCTTTTATCATCGTCAGCGACCTCCTTAAATAGGATTTTTTCATGGATATTTTATTACTGAATACATTGCTCAGCATACCAAATATTAATTTTTGCGGCAATAATGTTTTTCTATCTATTTTTGAATTCCCCGAATTTTCCTCGCATCCCGTCAAAAATGCCCCATGCGGCAAATTTTATTTTTTTAAATGGGGCATTTTCATAAAATACTACCTTCCCTAATGAGTAAATGGTTGAGCGGATATTTTTTATGATCCACGGCAATTCAGTCTTGAGATATTTTTTATAAATGAAAATAGTATTGCGAAGCTGATAATAATATCGCTCTGGGCTATAGTGGGGGACGGTAAACGTCCTCCCGAATATTTTTTTTACGGATGGATTTCCAATCCTTTGTTTTATTATCGCGTTCGGGACGAGAAGTATCTTATATCCTTCCTTGCGCGCATGGAAACAAAATTCATGATCGACGCATTCTATAAAGAGCTTATCTTCATACCCGCCGATTTTTTCGAATAAATCCATTTTCACCAACTGGCCAGAAGTGATACTTGTTTCGATAAGACGGGGAGCGGAGTCCGGGTACGCGATGCCTTTCGCAAGCATGAAATTGGGACATACGATTGCGGTCGCATTTTTCTCTTCCTGTCCAAGACGCTCGTAGGCGTCAAGCATCTTGAAAATCATCCCATCTTCGGGCACGCTATCGTGGTCGAGCGTCAATATCCAATTTGCTCCCATTTTTTTTGCATAGGAAACCCCATTGTTAAGTGCTGTGGCAATCCCGAGATTAATGCCGTTCCAGATGCAGGATATCTTTTTATGTTCAGCTTCCAACTCCACGATGAGCTTTTTGGTTTCGGTATTCGATCCATTGTCGCTATAAATAACAATATCGACTTGGCTTAAGAGTTTTTTTATACATTCGAGGATATCCGATTGGAGGGGATTCCATGTAACGATAACAGCGGCGATAACGGGCTTGGGCATGGTTCAATTATAATCCTAAAATGATGATTTGTGGTGATTTGGGAAGGTGCATATTATTAAGCTTTTGATACTACTTTTCAAATATTTTAAATAGAAGTACAATTTACCATATGTTAAAATTTGGAATAACATTACCGCGCTCTCTCAGGGGAAAGACTTTTCTTATAACCGGCGGCGCCGGCTTCATTGGATCGCATATTGCGGATGCGCTTATTGCGAGGGGCGGGAAGGTAATTATTGTGGATGATCTTTCCACGGGTCGTAAGGAAAATATAAACCCAAAAGCGCGCTTTTATAAAATAAATATCGCGGATGGAAAGCAGCTCGACCTACTCATGCGGAGGTATAAAGACGCTTATATTTATCACCTTGCCTATCACTCAAGCGTTCCAAGATCCGTAAAGGATCCATTGATTAATATAGACGATCTTCGTGGTTCGATTAACATACTCCAGGCAGCAAAGAAATATGGCATAAAAAAAATAATATTTTTTTCCTCAGGTTTTATTTATGGCAATACCGTACATTTTCCAACAAAAGAAACGGAGTCCCATGACCCTTGTTCTCCTTATGGGATAACCAAATATACCATTGAGGGATATCTTCATTTTTATAAAAGAAATTTCGGCATTGACTTTGTAATTTTGCGTCCAGCTGCAGTCTATGGCCCCCGCCAAATTATGGGCGCAATGGCAGCTTATATCCGCGATTTAAATGCTGAAGCTCCGACCGAATTTTATGGAAAAAAAACGAGAGATTACGTCTATATTGATGATGTTGTCGATATCAGTTTGCGTGCAATTACAATTCCGGCATCGCACAAAAATCCAATATTTAATGTTGGAACCGGCCGCAGGGAGGGTCTTATTGATCTTTATGCGACACTCGCAAAGCTTCTAGGAAAGAAGAAAAGAATTGTACAGCGACACGAGCTCCCTGGAGAGCTAAACAAATATTGTCTTGACGTTGCGAAAGCAAAGAAAGAACTTGGCTGGAAGCCGAAGATTGATTTTGAAGAAGGGCTTAGAAGAACACTTGTCTCTTGGGGCCTTATTCTGACCAAAAAAGAAAAATGACTTTTTTTAAAAAAATATATTATCGTTATATTGAACGCCAACTTTGCGGATGTAAGAAAGTTCTTGATCTTGGATGTGGCCGGTCTTCTGTATTGACAAAAATACGGAAAATATATTCCGTTGGCGTCGATGCTTGCGAGCCATATTTGGAGGAGAGCAGGCAAAAAGGCATTCACGATGAATATCTTTTATCTGATTTTGCCGAGCTTGCCTTTTCTGATAATTCATTTGATGCAATTATCTGTTTTGAGGTTATTGAGCATATTGAAAAAGAACAAGGCCTCGCTTTGATTGAGAAGATGAAACATTGGGCGAATATAATACTTATTACTACGCCAAACGGATTTCTTCCGAGCGAGGAGGAATATTTACATGGCGAGGCTATTAATCCTGAGTTGATGAGGCACAAATCAGGGTGGACCCCACGGGAATTTCGTAATCTTGGTTTTAAGGTGCGGGGAATGGGCGGAATAATGGCTTTCTCGCCAAATAAAAATCCGAATTTTATTGGTCGTTTTCTCTGGTATCTCTCTTTTCCTATTGTATTTTTTATCCCCTCCCTATCGGGACAGCTTCTCGCGGTGAGAAAAGCCTAGTGCGTGTAAATACGGCTTTCCCCTAAGGGATTTACTCGTTTCTATGGAGGCACTAGTTCAAAGTCTTTATGCCCAAGATGATGTGCGATGCAAAAGGGTGTAAACGAATAGATTTGTCAGTAAAATGTTTTAGGGGAGTCCATATATATTTTAAACCGTAAAGTCCGTATACAGAATATCCAAGCTCTTTAAGATTCTGCACATTCCAACCCGATAAATGTTTTTGATATCTGTTGCCACCATATGGTTCTTGAGGAAGGAATCCATTTGGAGTTTCGATTAAAATTTTTTCTCTTGCGATACGCTCCATCTCTTTCAGAAGGTTATATCCATCCTTCTTCGTTAGATGTTCGATGAGGTGAAACGCAGCAACAATATCATAAGATTTATCGGGGATAGATGATAGGTCTCTTACGTCTAACTTCCATATTTTCCCATAACCTTCTAATTTTTCGATCGAAGGTTGGTAAATTTCCACGCCATCCTTCTTGCCATTAAAAAATCTCATATTATATCCATCCCCACATCCAACATCTAAAACACTCTTATTGTCAGGAAAAAACATTGCGATAAACTTATCTCGATTAATGGAAGAATTAGGAAATAAATCACGAAGTTTCATTGGCTTGTGGTACTCTTTTTAAGAGATTAAATATTTTCGGGCATACGGCCAAGACGTCCATGAATGCCATCCCAAAATCCACGTCGAACAGCACGTAATTTTTTTCGGCGGTTATCTTCAAAGAGCATCATTTTGATAAGTGGGCGTGGAAAAATGAGCGTGCGGAGAGCTCTAAACCAATAGTTGTTATGAAGGACGTATGAGCGGAAGTTTCTAATGTGAAGATAGGTAAAATTCCGAACCATATAATAATATCGATAAGGCGCATAATTAGGGACCATCGCAGTTTTCCAAAAGATTTTTTTCATAGTTGGATGACCTGGGCGGGTATAGATCACTGCTTTTGGTACGAGGAGTGTTTTAAATCCATGTTGCCAAACGCGGCAGCAGAATTCACCATCAACGCCATCAATGAATAAGCCTTCATTCCAAAAACCAACTCTTGGAAGAATTGATGTTTTGACCATTTGTCCGGCGGTGGTGCCGCCCACGCCGCAGACCTTTGGTGCCCCATCTGGATATCCAAGCCCTTTCGGAGTGGTGAGATTCGGGGTTATAAGGCCGACGCGCTCCTGATCTTTTTTTGGTAGTGATTTATAAGATTTTAACATCACAGCGACCATATCATTTGCGGGAATGCTATCATCGTCGAGCGTTAGTATCCATATTGCGCCTCGTTCTATCGCTATTTGCGCCCCGGAATTGAGCGACGCGGCGAGGCCATTATCTTCGGATTTCCATATAAGATTAGCAAACCCTAAAAATTTTTTTTCAATGGCTCGGAGGGCAATTTTCGTTTCTTGATGAGAATTATTATCTACAATAATAATTTCATCTACTTGTTTTTGGCAACTATTGATCACTTTTTCCAATAAAGATAGATCCGGGTTCATTGATGTTATGACCGCAAATATTTTTTCCATAATATCAATAGTATACCGAATGTCAGAATTCTTACAATAAAGAATGTGCTGGATTAAATAATTTGTTCTATTATTTATAACAATGCCACCAGTTCAGACTTACCCCCTCGTTTCCGTCCTTATTCCGTCCTACAACGCCGAGCGCTACATAAAAGAGGCGCTTGATTCGGCGCTGATGCAGGACTATCCCAACTTCGAGGTGGTCATTATCGACGATGGGTCGAAAGACAGGACGTGGGAGATCATCCAAACGTACACCGATCCGCGCATCCGGATGATGTGGCAGGAGAACCAGGGGATCACGCCGACGCGCAACCGGCTGTTCCGCGAGGCAAAGGGGGAATACATCGCCTATCTTGATTGCGACGACGTCTATCTGCAGGGGCGCATTTCCAAACCGGTAGCGTTCCTTGAGGCGCATCGCGAGTTCGCGCTCGCGTACTGCGAACCCATCTATTTTTTCGACGACAAGCCCGGCAAATTGTATAGCCACAGCTTCAAGTTGTATTCCGGCGACGAGGTATTCCCCGCACTCCTCGAACACCAGTTCATCACGAACACCACGATCACGTTCCGGCGTGAGGTGTACGACAAGCTGGGCGGCTACGATCCGGCACTCGGCATCGTGGAGGACTGGGAATATTTCATCCGCATGGTGCGCAACGGATATGCGATCGCGCTGCTTAACGAGGATCTGGTGCGCTTCCGTTTGCGATGGGACAGTAACACGAACTTTGCGCGCCAGGTGGAGATCAAGGATTCCCAGGTGAAGATATTCGAGAATCTCAAGGCGCAGATGACGGACGACGAGCGGAAGGAATGGGACATCGACCGGTGGGTCGCCGACCGCAAGAGCAACTACGTGATGGCGCTTCTTTCGAATGGAGAAAAACGCAAGGCGTGGAGCGTGTATAAAGAGGTAAGGGGGCGGATGGGGTTTGCGCGGCGCGCGCTCGTCATGGCGATGATGGTCACGCCGTCGCCCGTTTTGCGCTTTGCGATCGAAAAAGGATGGAACGCCCGGAAGCGCAATCTTTTCGTGCCGGTGTGATATCATCCAAAGCATGGAAAATAAGCAAAAAATAGTGGTGACGGGCGCGGCGGGGTTCATCGGCAGCAATCTGGCTGAACGGCTGCTCGGCGCGGGGTACGACGTGGTGGGAATAGACAATCTTGCGTACGGGCGCATCGAGCAGGTTCCTGCCGGCGTCGATTTCAAAAAACTCGATATCAGATCGAAGGACATCTATCCGGCGTTCGAGGGCGCGGTTGCGGTATTCCACCTTGCGGCGAAGAACGATTTGATCGCGTGCCAGATAGATCCGGTGGAAACGATGGACATCAACGTGCATGGCACGGCGAACGTGTTCGAAGCGGCGAAGCGTGCGGGCGTAAAAAAAGTGATCTTCGCGTCGTCATCGGCGCTCGAGGAAGGGGAGGCGCGGCTGAAGGGGTTTTATGCGATCAGTAAGATGGCGTGCGAGCGGATCGCGGATGGATACCATGCGGCGTTCGGGATCGATTACGTGTTGCCGCGCTACTTCAACGTGTACGGACCGCGGCAGGATTACCGCCGACTTCCGCATCCGCCGGTGATGACGGAGTTCATTCTCAAGGCATTCCGCGACGAGGCGCCGGTGTTCTACGAGGGGTATGAGCGTGATGGCCGTGATTTTATATATGTCGACGACATCAACGATTTCCATTTGCTGTGCCTCACGACGGACGCGGTGAACAACCGGCTGTTCCGGATCGGCACCGGCAAAAGCTCTTCCATCAAGGAGATCTGGGATACGATCAAATCCGTCATGGGGAGCGCCCTTGAGCCGGTGGTAAAGCCCGGTCCGGAGGGCCATATTCCGGTCATGACGAAGGCGGACGTGAGCGATGCGGCATCGGTGGGATGGCATGCCAAAACGTCGCTTGAGGACGGTTTGCGGGCGCAGATCGCCTTCCTGGAAAGCGAGCGGGCGAAGGGGAATGTCCGTTAGACATCCGCACGGGGCGGGTATAGTATAAAAGTCATGATCATTACTCGTACCCCTTTTCGCATCACGCTTGGCGGTGGCGGAACGGACCTCCCTTCATATTATTCCAAGCACGGCGGATTCATCTTCGCGGCTGGTATCAATAAATATATGTTTGTGGACGTGAACCGTCCCGCGGCGGATGACCTGATCCGCGTAAAATATTCAAAGTCCGAGACGGTTGAGCATCTGAACGACGTCCAGCACGAGATCGCGCGGGAGGTCTTGCGCTTTACCGGAATCGAAAAGAACATAGAGATCAGTTCCGTCGCGGATATTCCCGCCGGCACCGGGCTTGGATCATCGAGCTGCTATGCCGTGGGACTCTTGCATGCCGTGCACGCGCTCAAGCGGGACTACGCGAGTTTGGCGGATATCGCCGAAGAGGATTTCAAGATAGAGGCCGAGATCCTCAGGCACACGATCGGCAAGCAGGACCCGTATATGGCGGCATTCGGCGGTTTGACGGTGCTGGATATCGCTCCGGACGGAACGGTAAAGGTCCGCAAGGCGGGCGTTTCCATGGAGGTCGCCGACGAACTGAACCGGAACCTGCTCGTTTTCTTTACCGGCGTCACGCGGAGCGCGGAGACGATCCTGGCGGAACAGACCAGGAGCGTCAAGGAAGAGAATAAGAGCGTCGTGGATAGCATGCACTACATCAAGGAGATCGGATATGAAATTCTGGAGGCGGTGGAGGAGGGGAATATCGACGAGGTCGGGAAGAAATTCCATGCGCACTGGCAGCACAAGAAGAAGATCTCCGCGAAGATGAGCAATCCGGAGTTCGACAAGATCTATGACATCGCCCTCGCGAACGGCGCGTTGGGCGGCAAGATCTCGGGCGCGGGCGGCGGCGGGTTCTTCACGTTCTACGTGCCGGGCGATCAGCGGAAATTCCGCGAGGAGATGGCCAACCTCGGCCTTCGCGAGATGCGCTACCGGTTCGACTTCGAGGGATCCAAGGTCATCGTGGATTTTTAATTTTTTATCATGGAATTAAAAGGCAAAGTCGCCGTCGTGACGGGCGGCGCCGGCGGTATCGGGAGTGCAGTGGTACGGCGTCTTCTGGATGAAGGCGTGCGGGTGGTTACTATCGGCCGGCGTAGAGGGACGACGGATAAGCGGGTGGTCGGCGTCGTCTGCGACGTCGCGAACTTTTCCGCTGTGGAGCGCGCGGTAAAGGGCGTGGCAAGGCGATTCAAAAAGATCGACATTCTTGTGAACTGCGCAGGCGTCCAGGCGCCGATCGGGCCGTTCGCTTCCAATGACATGAAAGAGTGGGAGAAAAATATCGCGATCAATCTTTTCGGCACGGCGCACATGTGCAAAGCAGTCGCTCCTTTTATGATGAAGCGCCGCGCGGGATCGATCGTCAATTTTTCCGGCGGCGGCGCCACGGGTTCGCGCCCGAACTTTTCCGCGTACGCGACCGCGAAGATCGGCGTGGTGAAGCTCACGGAGATCCTTGCCGACGAGCTTGCGCCATATCGTATTCGCGTGAACGCGGTCGCGCCCGGCGCGGTGAACACGAAGATGCTGCGCGAGGTGCTCCGGGCGGGCGCGCGGGCGGGCGCGGGAGAGCTTGCGGGCGCGAAGCAGCGCGCGAAGGAAGGCGGCGTTCCGCCGGAGCTCGCGGCGGAACTCGTGGCATTTTTGGCATCGGATGGCGCCGCGGGGCTGAGCGGACGTTTGATCAGCGCGCCGTGGGACGGATGGAAAAAATGGACGAAGAAGGATATCAAAAGGATCGCGGCGTCAGACGCGCTGAAATTGCGGCGCATGCCGATCTCAATATGAAAATTTCATTACAAAAGCCGTTGCGGGTGGGGATCATCGGGGCGGGACTGATCGGCGCGAAGCGGGCCAAGATCATCGCGGGCGCACCGGATGCGGCGCTCGTCGCGATCGCCGATCCGGACCTCGGCCGCGCGAAAGCGCTCGCGGAAACGTATGGTGCCGATGCGGTGGCTGATTGGAAAGAGCTCGTACCGCGCCGGGATATCGATGCCGTGGTGGTGGCGGTGCCGAACGCGTTCGCGGCGCCCATCGTGCTCGGGGCGCTCGGGCGGAAAAAGCACGTTTTATGCGAGAAGCCATTTGGCATAACCGCGGCGGAATCAAAAAAGATGTTCGCCGCGGCGGCAAAGGCGCATCGTGTCGTGAAGGTCGGGCTCAATCACCGTTTTCACGCGGGAATAATGAAAGCGCACGAAATCGTGCAAAGCGGCGGGATCGGCAAGGTCCTTTTTATCCGTTCGCGCTATGGCCACGGTGGACGGAAGGGAATGGAGAAAGAATGGCGGTTTAACAAGAAGATCTCCGGCGGCGGCGAGCTGCTGGACCAGGGCGTGCACATCATCGATCTCGCGCGATGGTTCGCGGGAGAGTTCAAGGAGGTCTACGGCCTCGCGCAGATAAAATACTGGAAGGCAACGGTGGACGACAATGCGTTCGCGCTCATGACGAATGACCGCGTGACCGTCTCGTTCCATGTAAGCACCACCAATTGGAAGAATCTTTTTTCGTTCGAGGTGTTTGGCAACAAAGGGTATGTGCAGATAGAAGGGAAGAACGGCAGCTACGGCGAGGAAGTGCTCACCTATGGGAAGACCAACCTGGGATTCGCTCCGACGCTGGAAGTGTTCCGATTCGGCGGCCAGGATGAAAGCTGGGATCGGGAATGGGATAATTTTGCGAACGCGATCGCCGGAAAGGAGAAAGTGAATGGCGGACCGCTCGACGGCCTGCGCGCCAATCAGATCATTGAAGCGATCTATGCGTCGTCGAAAAAGAAAAGGAGCATACGGCTCAACGGTTGACGTTCCGCCGCGCACGTCGTAGAGTATCTGGGTACTTATTTTTTAGCATGACACGGCAGCTCGATGAACTGAACATCAAGATATATGCGGACGGTGCGGAGAAATCCAGCATTTTAGAGTTATATCGCCAGCCGATCATCAGCGGCTTTACTACCAATCCCACGCTCATGCGCAAAGCGGGGGTCACGGATTACGCGGGATTCGCCAAGGAGGTGCTGGCCGAAGTGACGGATAAGCCGATATCGTTCGAGGTCTTTTCCGACGATTTTTCGGAGATGGAGCGGCAGGCGCGCATCATCGATTCATGGGGCAATAACGTTTACGTAAAGATCCCGGTTACGAACACGAATGGCGCATCGTCATTCGATCTTATTAAAAAACTTGCGGATGACGGGGTAAAGTTGAACGTCACCGCCATCCTCACCGAGAAACAGGTGAAAAATATCCTGCCGGCGTTGCGCAAGGATGTGCCCGCGATCATATCGGTCTTCGCCGGACGCGTTGCCGATACGGGCGTGGACCCGATTCCGCTCATGGAGTCGGTCGCCAAGATGCTCAAGCCGTTTCCCAGCCACGAACTGCTTTGGGCCAGCACCCGGGAATTATTCAACATCTATCAAGCCGAGTTTGCCGGCGCGGACATCATCACTGTTCCTGCGGATATTCTTAAGAAGACGGTAAATATCGGCATCGACCATCACGAGCTGTCGATCCAGACGGTGAAGATGTTCTATGAGGACGGGCAGAAAGTGGGGTATACTTTATATGAATCATAGCAATGCCATGTATAAAGAGCACGCGGATAAATATTTAAATGAGGTTGCGGAGGTCGCGCAAAAACTGGACCGTGAGGACATCAATAAGATGATCAAGGTGTTGGAGCAGGTTCGCGACGAGCGGGGACGCCTGTTCATCATCGGCGTCGGCGGCGGCGCCGGACACGCGAGCCATGCCGTGAACGATTTTCGCAAGCTTGCGGGAATGGAAGCGTACACGCCCGTAGACAACGTTTCTGAGATAACCGCGCGGGCGAACGATGACGGATTCCACACGATATTTTCCAACTGGCTTGCGGGGAGCAATCTCCGGCCGGAGGATTGCGTGATGGTGTTCTCCGTCGGCGGCGGCAACGCGGAAAAGAACATCAGTGCCAACATTGTGGAGGCGTTGAAATATGCGAAAGAGATCGGCGCGAAGGTTGTGGGCGTCGTCGGCCGCGATGGCGGACACACCGCGCAGGTGGCGGATGCGGTCGTCATCGTGCCCGTGGTGAATCCCGAGAACGTGACCCCGCACACCGAAGCGTTCCAGGCCGTTGTATGGCACCTTATCGTTTCGCATCCGAAGTTCCGGAAGCAGGAAGGAAAATGGGAGAGCGCGCAGAAGGCGAAATAGAAAAAGGACGGCGGGGCAAGGGGCGCCCTGCTGTTTTTTTGGATCGCGATGGCACTATCATCCGGCAAGTTGAGCTTTTACATAAGCCTTCACAGATCAATATTTTTCCTCTCGCGGCGCGGGCAATCAAGCTTTTCAATAAACTGGGGTATCTTGTGGTTGTCGTAACCAATCAGCCGGTCGTTGCGCGCGGGATGATCGGGCCGAAAGAAGTTGATCATATCCATGCGGTGCTCATCGACCGGCTGGGAAAGCGTGGCGCGAAAATCGATGCCGTCTATTATTGTCCACACCATCCGCTGGCCAATATTGAGAAATATCGCACGGTGTGCAAATGTCGCAAGCCCGCGCCTGGCATGCTGCTGCGGGCGGCGAAGGAGCACGGCATCGACCTTAAGAAAAGCTTCTTGATCGGTGATAGCACGCAGGATGTCCTCGCGGGAAACCGTGCGAAGGTGAGGATAATCCTTGTGCGGACCGGGCACGGCGGCAAGGATCCGTGGCAACATGAGGGGAAGCCGGATTTTATCGTGCGCAATCTCGGCGGCGCGGCAAAAATCATAAAACAATTAACATCATGGGAAAAATAAAACAGGCAATCCTTCTCTGTGGCGGCCTCGGCACGCGGCTCCGCCCGTACACCTATACGATGTCCAAGCAGATGATCCCGATCCTCGGCAATCCGCTTACGGAGTGGAACATTGTGCAGTTCAAAAAACACGGAGTGACGGAATTTCTCATCAACCTCTATACGATGCCTGAGGTTATGCGCGGATATCTTGGCGACGGGTCGAAGTGGGGCGTAAAGATAACATATAATCTGGAGAAGGAGCCGCCGGGCACGGCGGGCAGCTGCAAGCTGTTCGAGCAGCATGCCGACGAGGAATTTTTCGTGATCTACGGCGACATGCTGAGCCTCATAAATTACACAAAGATGGAGCAGGCGTGGCGGGAAAAGCCATCCGATGCGATCGGCATGCAGCGGATGCAGAAGATGGAGGATTACACCGACGCAGACGTCGCGGAACTAGACGGCACCAGGAAATTCGTGGCGATACATCCAAAGCCCCACACGGAGAAATATCCGAATGCCTACCGCATGCGCGGGACGTTCATTATGAACAGAAAAATACTCTCATATGTTCCGTCGGGCATCTATTACGAAATCGGGCGCGACCTTCTGCCCGACGTCATCAAAAAAGGGGAGTCGTTCTACGCGTACGAGTGCGACGATTATTCCAAGGGGATCGATACCGTGGAGAAATGGCGCGAGGTAGAAGATTATTTAAAAAAAGGGAATATGCGGTTGGAGGGGCTATTACCGCCGCAGCCCATCTTGGAACATTAAGATATAAAAGAAGAAGCGGGAACGTTTTTCTGGATATTTCTCATTGCATTGGTCGGTAGTTTTAAAAATCGTCATATTGCATTACAGTTATGTCTATGGATACTCCGCGCGTGAGCGTCATCATGCCGACCTATAACCGCCGGGCGCTCCTCGAGCGCGCGGTCACGAGCGTGCTTTCGCAGTCGTTCGGAGACTTCGAACTTATCGTGGTAAACGACGCGTCTACGGACGATACGAAGGCGTATCTTGACGCGCTCGTCGCACACGACCCGCGCGTGCGGCCGTTGCATCATGAAAAGAACTATTATCCGGATATTTCGCGCTCGCTTAATGAGGCGATGGGCGTTGCCCGCGGAACATACGTGGCGCGCCTCGATGATGACGATTACTGGTGCGACGCGGAAAAACTGGCGAAGCAAACAGCATTCCTTGATTCGCATCCCGACTACGTGATCGCTGGGGGCGGAACAATTGTAATCGACGAACATGATGGCGAACGGTTCCGTTACCGCAAGCTCAATGACGATGCCGAGATTCGCAGCAAGGCTCTCTTTGCGAACCCGTTCACGCATTCCACGGTGATGTTCCGCCGGGAGGAAGCGCTCTCCGCCGGCGGCTACGGCGATTATAAAAATGCAGAGGATTGGGACCTCTGGCTCCGGATGGGACTCCGCGGAAAATTCTATAATTTCCAGGATTATTTCGTGCGTTATCTGCTTACGGAAAAGAGCAAGACGGTGCTTTTCAAGCGTTCCCAAGCCGACGAGATCCTCGCGATCCTGCGCGCACACCGGCGCGAATATCCGAACTTTGTCCCGGCATATCTTTTGAACCTCGCGCAATATTGCTACAGCCAGCTGCCATCCGGCGTGCGCCGCGTGTTTTATAATTCGCTTTCGCGGGCGAAGCGCAGCTTGTTCTCGGATCAGGGAAAGACCGGCGCTACGACGCGACGGTGATCCGGTTGCGGAAGTACGGAAGGATGGCGAGCGTCTCGCGGAAAAGGGGATCTTTCAGCAATGAGAGCACGAAAATATATACAATCGCACTTACAACTACATTGATCACGACCTGCGTGCCGAGCAAAAGCAGGACGAACGTCGCTATCCCCATCACAATCCCTGCCGCCGCTACTTTTTTAAGCCGCGGTACAATAGTGAAATAATTGATCGATTTCATTTTGTGCCATAGGTACGCATTGCTGAAAATCTGGGCAATAAGTGTTGCGAACGCCGATCCCACAATGCCGAACTTCGGGATAAATGCGAGATCGAGGATCACGTTCATGATTCCGCCGATTGCGGAAGAAATAATCAGGCTACGCTGTTCGTCATACGCGAAGATCGCGTTACTGATGAATGTTCCCGGATAGTCAAACATAATGGTGGTCATAAGGACGGTGAATGCGATCCCGCCGGCAATGTACTGCGGGCCGTAGATGAAGTTCATTATTTGGGTTCCTAAGATGCTCCCGCCGATGGCAAGAGGAACGGAAAGAAGGAATATGATCCCGAGCGCGCGTTCGAATGTCGCCCGGAATCGTTGGTCGTCCTTGCGTGCAAAACGCGAAAGGACGGGGAGCGTGCTCCATTGGACTATCGTCGGCACAAGGTAGAGAAGTTGGATGATCCGTATACCTGCGGCATAAACACCGACGTCCGCGGCCGTTCCCATCCAGCTGATGATGATGACGTCCGTATTGGTAAGGAGCAGTCCAAGTGCGCTGATGATCGCAAACGGCCAAGCCGAACGGACGATCTTCGTGACGAGCTTTGGCGAAAAGTAATGGTATATCCTTTTGAAATATGGCCGGATTACCCATGCCGCAGCGAGGGCGCCGATCGCGCTCCCTGCGGCATATGCCCATGCGAATGCTTTTGGCGAAAGAGAGACGCGAAGAAATGCGAAGCCGAAGACCACAATACAGATATTCGTCAGGATGAATATCCCCGCGTCCCATTCCATTTTTTCCATTCCCTTGATAAGAGAAGAGAAGAATTCGCGGGAGCCGTCGAATAATATCAAGAAAATAATAATGGGGAGCAGAGCTTTTGATCCGGGGAGCCTGCTAAAATAAGGCGCAATCCATAAAATGGCCAAAATACTCGCGAGCAGTATTAAAAATTTTATAACAAACGTGGTCGCAAACGTCGTTCGTCGTTCTTCTTCCGTTGACTTTCCCGTGTCCCGCAATAAGATCCAGTTGATACCAGGATCAATGAATAACGTAAAGAATCCTGCGAGTGTCGTTGCATAAGAGAAGACCCCCCAATCAGCCGCCCCTAGCGCACGCGCCCCGTAAATAACTATGACCGCTTTTATGGCTCTTCCGCCGAAATTAGATATAGTGAGCCATATACTGTTTTTCGCCACCGTCTGCTTATTGGAGGTGTTCTTGAACAGAAAATCCTTTATTTTTTGCACCATAGTAATATACTTATCTCATACAGGATAGCCGAAAAAACGGCTTCCGTAAATTGATATGGCGACCGGCAAGAAAACTAAAAAAGGCATGGCGCATCGTGGCGCGAAGAAGCCCAAAAAGCTCGTCGTCGCCGTTTCCGGCGGCTTTGATCCCATCCACATCGGCCATGTGCGGATGTTCGGACGCGCCCGCGCGCTCGGCGACGAGCTGGTGGTCATTCTGAACAACGATAACTGGCTGCGCGCAAAAAAAGGTTTTGCCTTCATGCCGGAGCAGGAGCGCAAGGAGGTTATAGAGGCGCTGCGCGCGGTGGATCGCGTGGTCATTACGGGGCATAGGCCGGACGACAAAGACAAGAGCGTTTCGCGTGAATTGCGCGCGGTGCGTCCGCACATCTTCGCGAACGGGGGCGACCGGAAGTTCGGCAACATCCCCGAGGTGCCCGTGTGCGAGGAGATCGGCTGCGCGATGGTGTTCAATATCGGCAAAGGCGGAAAGATCCAGTCCAGCTCATGGCTGCTTGCGAAGCATTTCGAGCGGGCGGCGGCGTCGGGCAAAAGCGCGAAGCCGAAGGCCAAGGTGAAGGCGAAGGCCAAGAAATCGCCGCGCCGGAGATTAAAAAAACATTAAAAACTATTTGACGATTTCTGCAAAGCAGGGTAGGGTTGTAAGGTGAATTTATCTTTGCGCTGACGGCAGAAAGGCGCTCGCTGCGGACTTCCCGTAAGGGATGATCGATGGAGGAACTGCCGCCCTCCCAGCGCAGAGATAAATTCATTTCATTTTCTTAAACCTATTTATTTCCCGACAATAAAGGTTATATACGACTTTTATTTTCTTGTCGCGTTGATAAATAACTAGGAGCGCTCGACCTTCATGGAGATGTAGTTTCCCGACGATCCTGCTATTGGGATATTTATTGTTTGTGTTAGCGATATCCGATCCCGGAGATAGCATGGTTTCTATAACTCGGCTCATCATATTCTTTATTTCTTCCAAAGAATAACCGTCTTCCCTGCGAGATTCTACAATGTGCTTTAACCCAATCCTCCTTATTTTTATATTTTCTGCCAATAGTATTTCTTCGGCCGGGCTATATATCATCCCGCCCTTCCTCATCGGGGAAAACTCCTCAATGTAACGATCAATTTTCTCTGTTGTGGGATCCTCCATCCCTCCCACAATACTCACGCGGGATTAAATGGATGTTAAAAGAAACGCACGGCTTAAAAGATATTAAAAAAACATTAAAAACTATTTGACTAGAAATTGTCGCTACGATACATTGAATCAGTAAAGGCTTTACACATCTGCTGTCGAAGGTCAGAAATTGCCTCCCACTGCGGATCTGTCCGAAAGGATGGATCGATGGAAGTTATCCCTAGGCAATGCTTACGGGTGTGGCGTCTTCCCGACGGCAGATGTGTGAAGCTTTTTAAGAAGGAGGAAATAAGCTCCTAAAAGCCGATATGGATATATTGTGATGAGGCCTCTTTGGCCTTCTTTTTCTTTATCAAGAACAAGCACTATCGCACGATTCCATGCTTTAAATGCCTTAACCCGCAGAATGCTTTCTGCATATTTGGAAGTCGGATTTTTTATTTCAAAATCAAATTCAAAAATGGTCCGCAATGCATAGCTGAGAATTTGTTTTATCTCCTCTGCTGATTTACCATCAGCCTTACGATGTTCAATGACATGTTTGATCTGTTTTCGCGTGACAGATACGTCGCCGAAGCGAAAGATCACCCGTTCGGGATATTTAATGATCGTTCCGGCAGCGAGATCGTACATCTCGTCCACATAATAATGAAATATATCTGCATCCTCCATCCCTCCCACAATACTCGCGCGGGATTAAATGGATGTTAAAAGAACAATGACGCAGAAACGATTAAAAAATCATTAAAAGAAGTTTGACTGTGTGGGTAAAAAGTATACAGTGGGAGAGTATCCATATGAAAAAATCAAAAAATAATACCGTCATCTATCAGGCGAAGTCTGGCGCGCTCGAGTTGAAGCGCGACAGTAAAACCGATACGATATGGGCAAGTTTGGATCAGATCGCCGGTATTTTTAGTCGCGATAAATCGGTCATTTCCCGCCATATCAAAAATATATTTACAGAAGGGGAGCTGAAGCGTAATTCAGTTGTTGCATTTTTTGCAACAACTGCGGCCGATGGGAAAATATATGAAGTAGAGTATTTTAATTTGGACGTTATTATTTCGGTTGGCTATCGTGTTAATTCAAAGCAGGCCACCCAGTTCCGCCAGTGGGCCACCAAAACTCTCCGCCAGTATATCGTTGACGGATATGCGATAAACAAGCAGCGCATCGCCAAAAACTACGGGCAATTTTTGGAAGCGGTAGAAAGCGTGAAACGACTTTTACCGCCGGGCGCGGCGATTGACACCGAAAGCGTGCTTGAAAGGTCGTCGATAACGACCACTGTGTGGCCAGCTTTTATATAGGCATCAGTGATGTGCGATGCGATGAACCCCGCCCCGCCGGTCACGATAATTTTCATCTTTTTATACCTTTTGTTACTCCGGATTCACGAATATGGACTTGATGGTCTTCAGCACGATCGCCCAGTCCAAAATCGGTGAGCGGTTCTTGAGATAATAGATGTCGTATTGCAATTTTTCGATGACGTCCTCGTCGGTGAGGTCCGCGCGGTGGTGGATCTGCGCCCATCCGGTGACGCCCGGCTTTATGAAGAGCCGCGCCTCGTAGTACGGGATCCGTGCCTCGAGCTTTGCTACGAATTCCGGCCGCTCCGGCCGGGGGCCGACGAACGAGAGGTCGCCGCGGATGATGTTCCAAAGCTGGGGGAGTTCGTCCAAGTGCGATGCGCGAAGGATGCCGCCGATCGGCGTCGTGCGGGTGTCCTTCTTGACCGCCCATTGCGCGCCGTTCGCTTCCGCGTTCACGCGCATGCTGCGAAACTTGTAGAGCGTGAACTCCTTTCCTTTCTCTCCTACGCGCACCTGTCTATAGATGACGGGGCCGCGCGAAGTGAGCGCCACGAGAAGCGCGATCACGATCTCGACCGGCAAAAGAACGATCCCGATCGCGAGCGCCCCGATGAATTCCGATGCGCGCTTGAGCGGATCGTAAAAGCTGACCTCGCGCGCGATGTTCTCCAGGAACCAGGTTTCCTGTATGCCGGAGAGCGGGACTTTGCGCATGATGAGCTCGTAGAAGCTGACGAGGTCGGTCACCACGATGCCGGTGGCGAAGAGCTCGTAGAGCACGGTCACGAGCGCGGGTTCATGTTTGAGCTTGTGGGAGATGACGATCAGGTTGACGCCCTCACGCTCCGCGATCTCTTTTATCCGGGCCGGCGCCGCGTACGCGGCTTTTTCATCCAGCTCCGCTTTGATGGCATAGCCGAGCTGGGGATGTTCTGTCACGGCTTTTTTCACCTCTTCCGCGATCGCGCCGTCGCCGATCACGAGCGCCTTGTTCGGCGCCTCGCCGAACGCCATTGCGCGGTTCAAAAGCCGCCGCCAGAATATTTCTATGACGGCGAAAACGGCAATGAAGATCAGCAGGTTGGTCTTTGGCGCGATGCCGAATGCGGGGATCGAATAAAACAGCAGCACTGCGAGCGCGGCGTCGATGCCGAGGCAGAGGAAAAGCGTTTTGATGAAGTCTATGTTGTTGCGGAGGCGGCGAAGGTCATACAGCCCCGCGATGTAGAACACGATGATCCACAGTATGAAGATGATGGTGAACGGGCCGGCGTGGGCGTCGATGAACTCCGCATAGAATCGTCCGCCGTAGCGGATGATCAGGGTGATGAAGAGCGCCACATAAAGCGCCGCCACGTCGGCGGCGAAAAAGAGGAAGACCTTCAGTTTATTTCCGGAATCCATGACGTCATTATTATAAGCGGAAGCGGGAAAATGCGTAAATAAGGGCTTCAATGATGACGAAGACGGCCGCAATGGTGCCGAGCGCGAGGGCCCATTCTTTCATGCGGCTTTCCGGCCTGTATTTTGTCTGTTTATCCGCAAAACGCACCTCGGTGGATGTCATTGTGAACGGTTTATTGAAGAGCGTGATCCAGAAATAATTGAGCGCGTAGCGCCAGCCCATCGTGAACGTGCCCTCTTTGGCGAGCCGGCGGCCGGAGGAGCGCATCGCGAACGCGAACGACCACCGCACCTTGCCCACGGTGCGGAGCCGCCGCGCGAGGTCCGCGTCATCACCGTAGAAGGTAAGGTCCACGTTGTGCCCGCCGATCTTCGCGAGGGCCTCGTGCCGCACGATCTCCGTACCTCCCTGGATCATGGACGTGTTTCGGAAGATGAAATTGTTCACAAGATAAACGAGGTATGTTCCGATATAGAACATTCGCACGAGCGCCCGCGCGGCGACAGGGAGGTCGTAATAGATGAACGGGCCGGAGAGGCATACCAGGTCCGGGTCTTTGGCGAACGCGCGCTCGGCGCGGTCGATCCATCCCGCCGTCAGTTCCGTATCCGCATCCAGGAATGCCACGAGGCCGCCCGTGGATGCCGCGAACCCCGCCTCGCGCGCGCGGTTGGCGCCGCGCCTTGGTTCGTGGATGAGCGTCACCGACGGATAATCGCGCGCGACGATCTGGCACGTCGTGTCGTTGGAATTGTTGTCCGCGACGATGATCTCGTATCCCTCGCGGCCCCCGATCTCACGGATGATCGCGTCCAGGCAGTGCCGGATGTAGCTCTCTTCGTTGTATGCGGGAATGACGAAGCTGATCTTGATCATAGTGTTCCTATTGCGTCCTGATAGAGCGGGTTGATCAAAATGACGTAAATGCTGGAGCACACGAAGATGCCCGTCCATGCGATCGTTGACTGCCATGGGTAACCGGAGAACATTCCCGCGAGCGCGAGGGCGGAGATGAGCGCTCCCAGCGTATCGATCTTTACCTTGCGGTACAGCGCCCGCGAATTTTTGACGGAAGGAAGGTCGCCGGCATATTTGAGCACGGCAAGAATGAAGAGGATGGTGATCGCGATCGTGAACAGGAACGGGTTCCCGAAGAGCAGGGCCGATGCGAAATGGATGATGACGAGAAGGATATCAATGAATATCTGCGAGCTTTTGTCCGGCGGGATGATCTTGGAAAAATGCTTGATCGAATAATAATCGTTCCACACGAGCATCACGTAAAAAAGCATCGGCGGCCATGCGATGGCGATGCTGTTCCGCGCGATGACCGCGCCGATCACGCCGAACAGCGAAAATAGCAGTGTTGCGCCGACGGCTCTTTTTTGGGGAGAGAATATGGCCATGGTGGTGTTCAGCGGATGTCGTTATATTCCTTTTCGGGCGGCTTGTGGAAGAATGCCACCGACAGGTAGCTGATCCCGTAGAGAAAGAATGTTTTTATGAGCCCTTCGTGGATGAGCCGCCGTCCGGAACCGAAGATGTAAAAGCTCATGAGGAATTTTACTTTACCCACCTTACTGAGCCGCCACGCAAGGTTGGTGTCGTCGCCGTAGAAGGCGATCGTGGTATCGAGCCCACCGATCTTCGCGAGAGCATCTCGTTTTATTACGCAATTCGCAAAGAGCGCCATGAAGCCGGTAAGCCAGTACGTGGGCGGTGCAGTGATACCCCATAATAGTTCCGCGAAGAATTTTTGCAAGGGCGGAAGGTCGTAATAGCGGAACGGGCCGGAGAGGCAGACCAGGTTCGGATCCCGGCCGAATTCCTTTTTGATGGCGGCGATCCATCCTGCGGGGATCCGGGTATCGGCATCAATGAAGGCGACGAAGTCGCCCTTTGCTTCAATGAAGCCGCGTTGCCGCGCGTGCGACGGCCCTTTTTTGGATTCGTGGAGCACGGTCACGCCCCGGAATTTTTTTGCCGTGGCGAGGGTCCCGTCGGTCGATCCGTTATCAACGACGATGATCTCCGCGATGTCGTCGCTGTGCTGCTCCTGTATGCTCTGGATGCACGGGCCGATGTAGCGCTCTTCGTTGTATGCCGGTATTACGATGCTGATCTTCATAGGGAAGGCTTCCCCTTATTATAGTCCTTAATGGCCCCTTCATATATCCCTTCCCATTTTTCCGCGATATGGGCGTCGGAGAATTTTTCCGCGTACGCCCGCGCGCCCGCGCCCAGTTTTTTTGCGGCGGCGGGATTTTGCAGTAGGTAGACCGCTTTTTCCGCGACCGCTGCCGGATCATCGGGCTCCACCACGAATCCATTCCCGGCATTGATGTATTCCGGCAGGCCGCGCGCGTTCACGCCGATCACCGGCAGTCCCGCCGCCATCGCCTGCATCATCACCAGGCTTTGCGTATCATCGGTGCTCGTGATGCCGAATATCTCGGCGGCGTTGTACGCCTCGCACAGCGTGGCGTGGTCCACGAAGCCGAGGAATGTTACGGAATCTTCAACATGTAGTTCCCGTGCGAGCGCGTGCAGCTCGGGCTCCATGGTGCCTTTTCCCGCGAACGCGAGCATCGCGTCCGGCACGGCTTTTTTTATGAGCGGCAACGCCTTTATGAGCACCTCCGGATGCCGCTCCACGGAAAGGCGCCCGGCGTGGATGATCGTCGCGTTGCCGAAGCCGAATTTTTTCTTGAGTGCCGCCGCGTCCGGCAGGGGGCGGAACGTCTTCACGTCGACGGGATTCGAGACGACCTGCGTGCGGTCGTGCCTGAATCCGAGCGTGCGCATTTCGTCAAAGACGCACTGCGACGGCGCGGTCACGAGGTCGCAGTGCTCGTAGTACCAGTTCACGTAATTGAGAAATCCGTCGGTGAACCATTTTGCCTTGACCGGGCTGTACCGGAGGAATTCCTTCACTGCGGTGTGTTGCGTGCCCACGAGCGGTCTTTTGAGCGCCCACGAGGCGAACGTGGCTTCCAGTCCGACGCCGAAGAACATCTGGCTGTGGATGATGTCGGCTTTGAACGCGGCAACGTCGGCGGCTCCCGCTCCGAACGGTATCACCGCGCGGCCCTGTTCGGTTCCCATCGGGAACGGGATGGAGAAAAGCCGGCGGACCCGTATGTTCGGCCCGAGGTCGGGTTCGCGGAACGGCACGCCGATGGCGGCGTAATTTTTTTTCGCATAGCGCGGGACGTAAAAACGGATGACGTGCCCGCGCGCGGCGAGGTTTTTGGCGAGGCTCACCACCGAGTCCGAGATCCCGGAGAGCTCGGGGTAGAAGTTGTCCGAGAATATGGCGATACGCATGGTTATTCGCGCTCTATTTTTTTTGCGAGCCGTGAGAAATACCTCCGCTGGAGGTACGTGATGATGGCAACGATGATGATCGCCGCGATGATGACGTACTCGCCGAGCTTGAGGTAGTGCTCTATCGTGTTATACGCCGCGCCGAAGTAGTAGCCGATGATCAGATAAAAGAGGGAAGTGGGAATGGTGACGACGAGGCTCCAAAAAGCGTATTTTTTTATATCCATCCTTGTCGCTCCGACGATGATGAGCCCCGGCGTGGCAAGCAGCGGCAGCATTTTTATCAAAAAAATGGACTTTCCGGTATGCGCAGCCGCCAGTTTCTCCGTGGCCGCGACGCGCTCTTTTGTGATCCCAAGATAGTGCCCATATTTATTAATGAACGTTCCGCGCCCCCAGTAGCCGAGCGCATAATACACAAGATCGGGGATCAGGTTCGCAAGGACGGAGAGCAGGAGCACGATCCAGATATCCATGTAATGCAGGGCCGCCGCGAAGGCTCCCGCCGCGGTCACCGCCGGTCCCTCTATGAGCATCACGATAAAAAGCAGCGGGTAGCCGTGCTGGAGCACCCACTGGACGGTCACCTGGAACCCCGCGCCGATCAATTCCATACCTGTTATACTATACCAATGCTCGCGGTCTTAAAAGAACACAAAGGCTTTTGGACGTCCGCGCGGAAGCGGTCAATGTACGCGGGGATATTATTGCTGATACTCAGTATCATCACCCAGATCGTGCTGGGGCGTTTTTCTTCGCGCGTTGCCGTTGATGCGCCATCGGTGCGGGATATTTTTCTGGACAACCTGCCGCTGGTCAATATGGGTTTCGTCATCGTGGGCGGCGCGATCGTTCTTTGGGTGTTCGCGTGGGTGCTGCTGATCGTCCATCCGCGCTATCTTATTTTTTCTACGAAGGCGATCGCGCTTTACATCATCTCCCGCGCGTTCTTCTTCAGCCTGACTCATATCGGGCCATTTCCGTTGCGATATTCACCCGGGCCGCACAACGACGGGTATGGCCTGTATCATCTTGTGACGTTCCAGGGTAATTTTTTCTATTCGGGGCACACGGCGTTCCCGTTCCTTCTGGCGCTCATCTTTTGGGAAAATAAAAAACTGCGGTATTTATTTTTGTTCCTGACCGTTTTCTTCGGTGCGAGCGTGCTTTTGGCTCACGTGCACTATTCTATCGACGTATTCGCGGCACCGTTCATCGTATATGGCATGTTCGTCATTTCCACAAAATTTTTCCCCCAAGATCACGCACTCTTTGCCTCTTGATGCGCCCGCCGCCGCGCGGTATCATTAAAATATTATGAATGAAAATAAACATACGGATGGAAAAGAGATCGACGTGAACGTCGGAGAAATTGATGCGACACCCGCCACCGCGCGGAAGGGGCGCGACCTGTTTTTGCCGGTCAGCATTCTTGCCGCCGCGCTCATGGTGGGCGGCGCGATCGTTTTCGCAACGTTATATAAGGGTGGAACTCCTGCAGCGGCGCCGTCCGCGGGCGGGAATAACGGCAATGCGGGAAATGTCGTTGCCGCGACATCCACGACCGTCAGCGCCGCCCAGGCGATGACGCTTGGTCCCCGTGATGCGATCCTTGGCAACGCGAGCGCCACGGTGACGCTCATAGAATACGGCGATTACCAGTGCCCGTTCTGTGCCGAGTTCTTTAGCCAAACGGAGCCGCAGATCATCCAGAATTACGTGAATACCGGCAAGGTGCGGATGGTGTTCAGGGACTTTGCGTTCCTCGGTCCTGAATCCACCGCCGCGGCGAACGCCGCTCAGTGCGCCGAAGACCAGAACAAGCTATGGGCGTATCATGATGCGCTTTATACCGCCAAGCTCGGAGATGAGGCGAAGGGCGGCGGCGAGGATGACGGGTTCTACAATACGGCGGAATTTTTGAAGCTTGCCCAGCAGGTGGGGCTTAATATCCCGACATTTACGAGTTGCATCAATAACAATACGGATGCCAACATTGTTACGCAGGAAAGAGGCAATGCCGCCGCGGCTGGCATCAATTCCACGCCTTCGTTCATCATAAACGGCCAGTTGATCACCGGCGCCCAGCCGTATTCGGTGTTCCAGCAGGCGTTGGATAGCGCATTAAAAGGCTAGCCGGAAGGTCTTGCCAAGGACATCCTTAAAAAAGATCCCCGCATCGATATGCATCGGTGCGGGGGTGTTTTTTAGGAGCAAACGAGCGAACCTTTGGCCCGCTGTTGCGCAAGCTGGAGCAGATATCCGAGATCGGGGTCGTTAGGGAACGACTCGAGTCCTTTCCGGCAAATATCGGCGGATTCCCGATATTTGAACCGGTGTATCATGATCTTTACGAGGTCGCAGTAGTCCCGATGGGTCTGTTCGTTCCGTCCGGCGGCAAGACGACTGGCAATCACTTGCGCAAAGTCTTCCATAAAAACCTCCCTTCTCTAGTATGATTGTACCTTATTTTGACTTTGTTTTGGAAAACTCTTAAAATAGAGACATGATAGAAAGATGGACGGAGTTTGTTGTCGGGATTATAATGATCATCTCCCCGTGGATATTCGGGTTTTCCGATATTTCTCTTGCAAAGTGGTGCAACGTGCTGATCGGGCTCCTGCTCGTTCTCATGGGCGCGTGGATGCTGTTCGGAGAACGGGCGCAGGCAATTCCGGCGATGGAAGATTCGCAAAAGGGAAGGCGGAAAATAAAAAACAACGTCGAACAAAAATAATTTTTATAAATTTTAAATAATCATCGCCATGGCAAAAGTAACCATCTATAGCACCCCGACCTGCGTGTACTGCAAAATGGCAAAGGAGTTCTTTGCAAAGAACAACGTCGCGTACGAGGACCATAATGTCGCATCAGATCTGAAGGCGCGCGAGGAAATGGTCAATAAGTCGCATCAGCTGGGCGTGCCCGTCATCGACATCGATAACAACATCATCATTGGATTTGACCAGAGGACGATAGAGGGGTTGCTCGGGCTCGGAAAGGCGGCTGCTCCCGCGGCGTAGCGCCCGTCCCGCCAAAAAAGTTTTAATCGAAATTTCATGTACGACCTTATCATCATCGGCGGGGGGCCGGGCGGCGTTGCCGCCGGCGTTTACGCCGCGCGCAAAAAGATAAAAACGGCACTGATCACCGACGGTTTCGGCGGGCAGTCTTTGGTTTCCAACGGCATAGAAAACTGGATCGGCACGAAATCCATCTCCGGATACGATCTCGCGAAATCGCTGGAGGAACATCTTCGCGCCCAGCAGGGAATCGACATCGTGGATGACGACCTCGTCACAAGCGTGGCAAAGCGCGACGACGGAACATTTTTGGTAACGACAAAAAAGGGAAAGACGGTGGAAACGAAATATATCCTGCTTACCTCCGGCTCGCGCCGCAAACGGCTTGGCGTTCCGGGCGAGGACCAGTTTGACGGCAAGGGCGTAGTGTTCTGCACCACGTGCGACGCGCCCCTCTTCGGTGGCAAGACGGTGGCGGTCGTGGGTGGCGGCAACTCCGCGCTTGAGGGCGTTGAAGATCTGCTGCAGTACGCCTCAAAGATATATCTTTTCGTCCGCTCGGAGGTATTGCGCGGAGATCCGGTCACGCAGGAAAAGGTAAAGAGCCATCCGCAGGTGGAGATCTTATGGAACTCGGTCATTGAAGAGATCCATGGTGGCGAAGGATCGCAGTTCGTGACCGGCGTCAAATATAAGGACGTAAAGACGGGGGAGTCAAAAGATCTCCCGCTTGACGGCGTGTTCGTGGAGATCGGGCTCGTGCCGAATTCCGATTTCGTGAAGGACCTTGTCCAGCTGAACGACATCGGCCATGTGGTCGTGGATCACAAGACGCAGCAGACCTCATGCCCGGGCATCTGGGCGGCGGGCGACGTGAGCGACGTGCTCTATGATCAGAACAACATTTCCGTGGGGGATGCGATAAAGGCGACGCTGAACATTTACGACAAGATTAAAAAAAGTTAAAAAGAAAGTTGACATTTATTTCGCGCGGAATATTATCTTAGTGAAGGCACTGTTCGCATGAACTGCGGGCAAAATCTACGCTTGTCGTGAAAACAGCCACATTTCGTGGCTGTTTTCATTTAACGGAGATTTAATCCTGCACATGTTAGCTTGCTAAGGCCTGCGGACCTGGGCCCATCGCTTCTTGACTCCCTGTTTTTTTGCCTTATAATTCCTATTGGCACTCACTAGTCACGAGTGCTAAATCATTTCAAAAATTGTAAATAATAATAAAAAAGTGATGAATTTTAAACCATTATCGAACCATTTGTTCCTTGAGCCGATAGAAGAAGAAAAGGTAACCGCGGGCGGCATCGTTCTGCCGGAAACGGCCGAAAAAGAGAAGCCGGTGAAGGCAAAAGTCGTGGCGGTCGGCCCGGGTAAGAAAAACGACAAGGGCGAGCTCCAGGCGATGTCGGTAAAAATAGGCGACGTGGTGCTTTTTAAAAAATACGGCCCGGATGAACTTGAACTTGAAGGAAAGAAATATCTGGTCGGCGATGAGGACGATATACTCGCGATAGTGGAATAACCAAAGGCCAATATCCAAATTGCCGAATAAATTTCACATTATAAATTCCAAATACCATGGCAAAACAGATCAAATTCAATGAGGAGGCGCGCGCTTCCATCAAGAAGGGAATCGACAAACTGGCAGACGCGGTCAAGGTGACGCTCGGCCCCCGCGGCCGCGCGGTGGTGATCGAAAAGGGCTACGGCGCGCCGCAAGTGACGTTCGACGGCGTGACCGTCGCGAAGGAGATCGAGCTCGAGGACAAATGGGAGAATCTCGGCGCGGAGTTCATCAAGCAGGCGGCGGACAAGACGAACGACGGCGTCGGCGATGGTACGACGACCGCGACCGTCTTGGCGCATGCGATGATCGACGAGGGCGAGAAAGTGATCCGCGAAAAGGGCTTCAACGTGATCCAGCTTGCGGAAGAGCTCAAGAAATCGAGCGACGCGGTGGTGAAAGCGCTCGAAAAACAGCGCGAGGCCATCAACGATAATAAGAAGATAAAAGAGGTGGCGACGCTCTCCGCGAAGGACGAGGAGATCGGCGGGCTCATCGCGACCGTCATGGAAAAGGTGGGCAAGGAAGGCGTCGTGACGGTTGATGATTCGAACACGGTCGGCAGTTCGTACGAGCTCGTAGAAGGCATGCAGTTCGATCGCGGTTACGTTTCGCAATATATGGTGACGAATCCTGAGAAGATGGAATCCGTGCTTGAGGAGCCGTATGTGCTCGTGACGGACAAGAAGATATCGTCCATCCAGGATATTTTGGCGTTGCTTGAGAAGATCGTGCAGAGCGGCAAGAAGGAATTGCTGATCATCGCCGATGACGTGGAGGGCGAGGCGCTCACGACGCTCATTGTCAATAAGGTGCGCGGCATCTTTAATGTGCTTGCGGTGAAGGCTCCGGGATTCGGCGATCGCAAAAAGGAGATGTTGCAGGATATCGCCGTCGTGACCGGTGCGTCGTTCATTTCCGAGGAGCTTGGTAAGAAGTTCGAGAACACGGAGCTTGCCGACCTCGGCCGCGCGCGCCGCGTTGTTTCCACGAAGGATGTGACGACGATCGTTGACGGCAAAGGAGACAAGAAAGATATCGAGGCGCGCGCGGCGCAGATCAAGGCGCAGATCAAGAAGACGGATTCCGATTTCGATCGCGAGAAATTGCAGGAGCGCTTGGGCAAGCTTTCGAACGGCGTCGCCGTCATTCGCGTTGGCGCGCCGACCGAGACTGCGCAGAAGGAATTGAAACAGCGCGTGGACGATGCCGTTGCCGCCACCCGCGCCGCCATGGAAGAGGGTATCGTGCCTGGCGGCGGAATCGCGCTTTTGAACGTCAACCAGGAATTGTTCGGTGATGCTGTAGCGGATCAGACGGTGAAAGCCGCCGCGATAAAGATCCTGAGTCGCGCGCTTGAGGCGCCGGTGCGCGCGATCATCGAGAACAGCGGCGAGTCCGCCGACCGCGTGATCGGCGAGCTCGCCAAGCGCAGTAACGAGCCATGGAAGGGATTCAATGCGCTTACCAATAAGACGATGGGCGACCTCCGCGAAGCGGGCATCATTGATCCACTCAAAGTGACGCGCACCGCGTTCATGAACGCGGTCTCCGTCGCCGCGAATTACCTGACGATCGGCGCGGCGGTGACGAACATCCCGGAAAAGAAGGAGGCCATGCCGGGCGGCATGGGCGGCGGAATGCCGGGCATGGGCGGGGACTATTAATTTCCCCGAGAGGGAGATATAATCCGGGCAGCATGAAGCGCCATTATGGGCGCTCCGGAGGTGAAAATGAAAAAGGGAAATATTCGTGCTTTTCTGACAGCCGCCATTTTGGGGCTTGCGGGGATCACCCAGCCGGTTTCCGCGGTTGCCCAGGGATCCAAGGGGGACGCTCATCCGGCGACAGGACCCGGGGTGGAGCGTATCACCGTCACGACGGCGGGGCGGATTACGAAAGCGGCGGGGTTTGCTGCAGGCGATTGCGGAGCGGTCACGACGTTCGATGCCGTGAAGAACGCGGAGGATATTGATGTTGCGATCGCAGGAAGCCATTACCGTGGGATCATCCGCCCTCTTGGCCCTTATTCGCAGGAATTCGATCTTGCATGCATAGATCTCTTCCCGCGGATTACGGGGCAGAAGGTGGTGACGTTTCCGTATATCGTAAGGACCGGCAGTTACAATTTACGGTTCGACGTTTTTTTGTCGCTTGACGACCCGGGATTGCCCCTGCTGAACGACCACGGTGAGATCGTGGCGATGTTCGCGGGATCCGTGAAACAGGATTCGAAGAAGAGAACGTTTATCTTCGTCCCCGCTGAAAACATCATCAGCTTCCTCCTGGAAGCCGAAAAGGATTCCATGGAGGAAAATCGCGTTTCCTTGTTGAACAGCGGGGAAGGGTATGTTACCGTTAAGGAAGCACCTATCCCACCTTTTTCTCGAGGCCGAGATGAAGAATTTCTGTTCGTACCGCGTGGCAGTGATCATCGCATCGCTGCTCTCCCTGATCTGCGGATAACCCGCCCGCAGAAAACCCAAAACGACCGCCCGAGGCTACCATCCGGGCGGTTTTCTTTTGCCATGCACCTGTTCGTTGCGCCGGCTCGTATACATGATATAATCCACCTATGATCACTTGGATATTGATAGCGATAGTTGTTGTGCTTGTTCTGTGGCTTGTTTTGGCTTATAACGGGCTTGTTACTTCGCGCAATCGCACGCAGGAGGCCTATTCCGATATTGATGTTCAGCTCAAACGGCGCTATGACCTGATCCCAAACCTGGTCTCCACCGTGCAGGGCTATGCCGCGCACGAGAAGACGGTGTTCGAAGATGTCACCAAAGCGCGCGCGAGCGCGATGCAGGCAACCGGCAACGACGCGAAGGCCGCCGCCGAGAACCAGCTCTCGCAGACGCTCAAGTCGCTCTTTGCCGTCGCGGAAGCTTATCCGGACCTCAAGGCGAACCAAAACTTCCTCTCGCTTCAGAACGAGCTGACCGACACAGAAGATAAGATCCAGGCCGCGCGCCGGTTTTACAACGGCATGGTCCGCGACTTCAACACGAAGCTCCAGGTCTTCCCGACGAACATGTTCGCGAACATGATGGGTTTTACCAAGATGGATTTTTTTGGCAACGACCTGACAGACGCGGAGAAGCAGCCGGTCGCGGTGAAGTTCTAAAATGGCAGCAAATCTCTATACACTTCAATCTTCGAATGTTCGAAGAACATGGCTTTTGTTCGTCGTGTTCTTTCTTGTGGTCGGTGCGCTCGGGTACGCGATCTCCATGTATTACGGTGATCCGACATTCCTGATCGGGGCGATCATTTTCAGCATCGTCTATTCATTCATCAGCTATTATTCATCGGCATCGATCGCGCTTGGGCTCGCGCGGGCGAAGGAGATCCAAAAGGCGGATAACCCGATGCTGTGGAACATCGTGGAGAATCTTGCGATCACCGCCGGACTTCCGATGCCCAAGTTGTACATTACGCCGGAGCTGCAGATCAATGCGTTCGCTACGGGGCGCGACCCCCAGCACGCGGCGGTGGCGGTGACGGCGGGCGCTTTGCAGCGCCTGGACAAGGACGAGCTGCAGGGCGTCATCGCACACGAGCTCTCGCACGTTGGCAACCGCGACATTCTTGTCTCCACCGTTGCCGCGGTGCTCGCGGGTATCATCTCGCTCATCGCGGACATCTTTTTACGCTCGCTTTTCTTCGGCGGGATGTTCGGCGGCCGCTCGCGTGGCGGCAACAACGGCGAGGCGCAGGAAATATTCTTCATTGCCGCGATCGTGCTTTCCATTCTTGCTCCGATCGGTACGATGCTGATCCAGCTCGCCATCTCGCGCCGCCGCGAATCGCTCGCCGACGCGTCGGGCGTGCTGCTCACGCGCTATCCGGAAGGGCTCATCTCCGCGCTCCGGAAGATCCAGCTTGATACGACGCCGATGCAGACCGCCAAGGACTCCACCGCGCACCTGTGGCTCGATACGCCATTTAAAGGAAAAGGTGCGTCATGGTGGCACACGCTGTTCGCGACCCATCCGCCGATCGAGGCCCGCATCAAGGCGCTACAGCAGATATCGGGGTAGTGCGCTGTGCGCCATTTTTATGAAATATAAATTCTCAAAAACCGTCGTTATTGCTCTCGGCGGTTCTATCGTCCATCCCGACGGGATCGATATCCAGTTTTTAAAAGATTTTAAAAAATTCCTTACGCCATTTTTGCGCCGCGGCACTAAATTCGTGCTGGTAATCGGCGGCGGGAGATTGTCGCGCGACTTTCAGGAAGCGGCGGAGAAAATATCCCGCGTGACCGACGATGAAGACAAGGACTGGCTCGGCATCCATGCCACCCGCCTCAACGCGCACCTGCTCCGCACTATTTTCCGCGACGTTGCGGATCCGGTCATTATCGATATCCGCGGCAAGATAAAAAAATTACGTGCGCCGCTCACTATCGCGTCCGGGTGGCGGCCGGGATGGTCAACGGATTACGTGGCGATGCGCCTCGCCGCCGACCTCGGTGCACACGAAGCGGTCATCGCCGGCAAACCCGCGCACGTGTACAACAAAGATCATGCCAAGTACGCCGATGCGGTGCCGTTCCACAAGCTCACCTGGCGCGAATATCGCAAACTGATTCCCGCCACGTGGAAGCCGGGCCTCCACGCGCCCGTCGACCCCGTCGGCGCCGCGCTCGGCGCACGAGAGGGCGTCCGTGCCATCATCGTCGATGGCCGCAATTTGCGCAATTTTGCCGCACTCTTGAACGGAAAGGAGTTCGCCGGCACGATCATCGGATAGCCGGGAACGGGTAGATATTTTTCCGCAGCCCTGTTATTATCTGAACCGAAGCACTGGAGAGGTGCGTGAGTGGTTTAAACGGCAGTCCTGGAAAGACTGTGTGTCGCAAGGCACCGAGGGTTCGAATCCCTCCCTCTCCGCCAAAAAAATGAGGAGCGATAAATAAATTATCACTCCTCAAGAGTCATTAATGAGTAGGTGTGCGTCGCATGTTCTTTATCGAAGCAGAATTCGGTAAGTGGATTCTGCTGATAGAGGTCGCCTAATTCTTGGAGAATCCCGGCGCTATCCCAGTTGTAGTGTTCTCCCCATGTTCTTGTTTTGACGTGGTCGTCCGTCATAAACCATACGTAGCCGCATTTTGCAGAATCATCTTCTCGTGTAAACTGAGAGTAGATGGTCGATGGCCTGTTTCGACGAACGAGCTCGACGAAAGGTCCCGGCTCAAGTTCAACCAATGTTTCGCCTGGCCTCATTTCTGAGTAAAGGGCGGGATCTTTGCTGCTGACCGTAGGGGTATTCCACTCGGCTTTGAGCTGGGCCCATGCTTTTCGAATGTTAAAGAGCCATCGGAACATAAAACCTCCTTTACTACAATATAATACCATCTATATGTATATATTGTCAATACTTCCTAAAAGTCCTTTTTAAATTGGTTATTTATTGATTCAGTTCGAACTTCGTCCCCCACTGCCCGCCGAGCAGAGAATGTCCGGATTCCTGAAGGGGGAGTATAATGGATCATATGGCGTTTGAAAGGCCGATGCGTGTGATCACTCCATTATAAAACATGATACGAGGGAACTTTATCGGGGCGGCGATCGTCGCGATCATCTACACGGTCTATATTGTTTGGAATCCGTTGGCATCGCGTTCGCAAACAGCGGTAATATTGGTGGTCCTGAATGCGTTGACCATCGTGCTGATGTATTTTGCGTTCAGGGCTTAGAAAGCGGAAGACGCGTTCATCGCCGCGTATTTGTTCGCAACTTTGTTCCGTATTTTCCGCCATAGACCTGCCCCGGCGGGGTATGGTATAATGGTCGGGTAGGTTTTCCTTATGATTTATCGCTAATTTATGGACGAAATCGCTCTCCAGAGGAGCATTCCGGAGTCCGTGCTCCCGTATCCGAAAGGATTCCGAAACCGGTCGAAATATGTGCTTTGGAAGGCTATTTACCCGATTCATGGCGTCGGGAGGGATCTTTTGCTGTCTTTAGGGATCCTTCAGCATGAAGGACGGCAGAACTATCTGCTGGGACACATCGCCCCCGGTCGCTCCGTGGAGGATCTCCTTAAATATCTCGGGACAAAACAGTATGCGAACCACTTCATCGCACTCAAGGATGATGACGAAGTGGTGAGCGTCCGTAAGCCGGTGGGTTTTGAGCACCAATATCACCTGCGGATATTCAAAGACGGGGAAGTGCGCGGGCATTATGAGTACACGTCGGAGAGCCATCCGAAACTGCACATGGAAAAAGTGGGGCAGGAACCGCGCCGGGAAGAGTTTCTGGAAGTTCTCGGCGACTGGATCATCCCTGCGTCGGAAGATTCAATCATGCGTGCGAGCGAGGCCGCGAGCGTCACGCGGATCCTGGGGAGGAGCCCGTTTTGAACTTCGCGTACGATACGCCTATTCCGCTGTGTAACGTCCGAATCCGGTCGTCATGGTGGCGATCTTGTCGTTGTCTATCATATATCCCTCGTAGCCGGCGAGTTGTTCGATGAAGCGAATGCCGTCCGCGCCCATCGCGAACGCGGCAGTGGCGAAGCGGTCGGCATCGTGGATGTTCGGCCCGATCACGGTCAGGCTTACGATCTCGCTCACCGGCTGGTTGCCCCCGCGCGGGTTATAGATGTGTTTGCCGCGGATGTACGTACCCGACGTAGCGACGCCCTCATTGCCCACATAGACCACTTTTATATTCTCGTTTTGGTTGAACGGGTTCTTGATGCCGACCGCCCATTTGCCGCCGTCCGCGTTGTGCCCGTGCGGTTGGATGTCGCCGCCGGCGTCAACATAAAAATTCTCAAACCCTTTTTTCTCGAGTAACTTTGCCGCATTCCAGATCGCCCATCCCTTTACGAGCCCCGACGGGTCATACGTTCCGCGCGGTGTCCTGATATCAAAATAGCCGTTCGTCTGCTGCTTGGTTTCCTCGCACATCGCAAAGACAAGCTGCATTTCTTCGCTCGCATCCACGAGCGCGAGCGTGCCGTTGTTGATCGCACTTATCTCGCTCGTCGGCTTATACGTACTGAACTTCTCGTCGATGTGGGTGAAGTAATCGAATACCTCGTCAAAAACGCCATCGGTCGCTTTGGGATCCACTATCTCAATGGCGATGGGCATGCCCATCATAAGGCGCACTTGCTTCATATTGGTAGTATATGCCCTCCTACACTTTTTTCTCTGCGAGCTTCTCCGCCTCTTCTATCATTGCGGCAAGACTGACGTTGATACCGTTCTCCCAGAAATCTTTTTTGGTCGGATCGAGCTCGAACGGTGCGAGGAGTTCAACCACGTCTTTCGTGCTGCCGGAGCGGAGGAGGTCAAGATAAAGGGGTTCGAATCGGTCGCCGAAGCGGGACTGCTGCGCGTAGAGGCTTTGCGTGAGCAGTTCGCCGAACGCGTAGCCGTAGACATAGAACGGGCGGTGAAAGTGCGATACGTATGTCCAAAGGTGCTCGGTATCTTTATAGGTGAATACTTCGCCATCAGCGCCATAGAGTTCTTTTATTGTTTGGAGCCAGACCGCGTCAAGTTCCTCCGCTGAAAGTTTTTTAGGCTCAGCCCATGTTTTATAGCTTGCATCCATGCCGTGCAGCCGCCGTTCGAAGTTCGAGAATCCGATCTGCCTGACCACGGAATTGATGTTTCCCTCGATCTTTCCGGTGATGAGCGCGAGCAGGGCCTTTACGTCGTTCTTTTCTTCCAGCTGTTTCTTTAAAAATTTGAAAGTGGTCATTTCGCCGAAGACCGACGCCGTTTCCGCATACGCGATCGGCGCCTGCGCCATGAGCGGACCTTGCGCTGCGCCCGCGAGCATACCGTGGACGCCGTGGCCGAGTTCGTGTGCCAGCGTCATCACGTCGTTGTTCGAGCCGAGATAGTTAAGAAAGACGAACGAGGTGGGATGGTTTCCCGGAAGTACGATGGAATAATTGTAAGCACCGCCGCGGCGCCCCTTCGTGACTGGCGCATCTATCCGTTTGGTCGCGCTAAAATCCTTGACGAATCCGGCGAGCGTCGGGCTGAAGCTTTGGTATGCCGCGAGGACCGTTTTTATCCCTTCGGCAAAAGGGATGGTCGTATTGTCGACGAACGGCATCGGCGCATTCCGGTCGCTCCATGGCAATTTCTCCACCCCTAATAATTTCGCTTTTAACGCATAGTAGCGTCGGGCGAGGGGGCCGGCGGTAGTAATGGTGGCCTCGTGCAGCGCATCCACCACCGCATCGGGGATGCGATTTGATTTATTCCGCGCATCCATCGGGTTCTTATACCCGCGCTCGCGCCGTTCCACGGCCATCGCTCCTGCGGTCACATACAAAGATTGCGCGGAATACTTTGCAAAATATCCTCCCAGTCCGGCGTTAATGATTTTCAGCGCCTCCGCCCGCTCTTCCGGCATGTTGGAATTGGTAAGGACATCAAGAAGCTCGGTAAGTGTTTTTTCCTCGCCGCGGATGGGCAAGCGAAGATCGGCTTCCACTTCGTCAAAGAATTCACTCCACGAGCCCGGGCCGAACGGAGATCGTTTTGCGAGCGCCCCTTCCACCGGTTCGCTTAAGAGATGGGGTTTGAAGACCCGCGCGTGCTCGATCCATGGGCGGTGCTTCGCGACGACCGCGTCCGACGCATAGAATTTTTCGAGCGTCGCGTCGTCCAGCGCCACCAGTTCGATATCAAAAAAGGTGAGATAGTTGCCGCTTGCTTCGCTTGAGATCTGTTCGGCTTCGGCCATCTTCGCCTTCACGGGACCGTTCGTAACATCGATACTCTGGAACAAATAGAGATATACGAATATCTTTTCCGCATGCATATTTATCTCCGCAAGATCGGTTATCGCCCCGCCAAGCTTTTCCGCCAATCTTCCTTTATAATTTTCGTAAAATTTTTTCTCGAGCGCCACGAGCGCAGTGAGGTCTTTATCGATCTGCGGATCGTCCACGCCGGAATAGAAAACACCGAGGTCCCACCGCACCTGCTCCGTTCCGAGATTGTTGGTTTCCATGGGTAAAGTATAAGCGGTCAGGCCTTATAAGCGCAAAACCGCGCCTTTTCCCGCGTTCATTTAACAGGATTTTAATGCGCCTTGTTGTAAACTCCGCGCATGACCAACAAAAAATCATCTGCGGTGCTTGTCGCGCTTCTCGCGGCCGCTTCCGCGCTTATCCCGCTCGGTGGTGCCGCCAACGCGGCATATCGGTTCTCGGATTTTCAAGGACGTCCGCCGGTGCACGTATTCAGGTCGGCCGAAAAGGCGCCTTCCGGCGTGACGCCGGCGGAGATAAAAAAGATCTATAACCTTCCCGCCACCGGCGGGAAGGGGACGATCGCGCTCATTGACGCATACGACGATCCGTATGCTGAAAGCGATCTTGCGGTATTTGACAGGCAATATGTTCTGCCTGCCTGTACCACCGCGAACAAGTGTTTTGAAAAACATAAAATGTCGGGTTCGATCGCGGCGAACAGCGGCTGGGCCATGGAAATGGCGCTCGACGTAGAATGGGCGCACGCCATCGCGCCAAATGCGAAAATATTGCTGGTAGAGGCAAAAACGCCGAGTGGTGCGAATCTTTTGAGCGCCATCGATTACGCGCGGTCGCGGAAGGATGTTATCGCAATATCCATGAGCTGGGGTGGCGCGGAATTTTCCGACGAGCTTTCATACGATGCACATTTTGTTGGTAGCGCGAATCCCGCCGCCGCGTTCTTTGCGTCGTCCGGCGATGATGGTGCGGGCGCGAGCTGGCCTGCGTCCTCGCCAAACGTGATCGGCGTGGGCGGCACGACGCTGAAACTTTCATCAATGGGGGCGCTCATTTCCGAGGGCGCGTGGTCGGGGAGCGGCGGCGGCGTGAGCGCGTATGAAAAAGAGCCGGTATACCAGTCGGCGTATAAGATCGCCCGGGCGGGCGGCATGCGCGCGATCCCGGACGTTTCGTACGACGCCGATCCGGCGTCGGGATATGGCGTATATCTTACGACCGGCACCGGCAGCCGGGCGGGCGGTTCCTGGAACACCGTCGGCGGCACGAGCGCCGGCGCGCCGCAATGGGCGGCCATCAAAGCGCTCGGCGCCTCCGCCTCGCTCGCAAAATTGTATATAGACAAGGCTTCCGCGAACGCGCTTAGATTCTTTCGCGATATCACGAGCGGCACGAATGGCAATTGTAAATATTATTGTTCCGCGCGCAAACGCTACGATTATGTGACGGGGTTGGGGAGCCCTCAAACGACAAAGTTTTGAGCATTATTCCGACAAATCCTTTCTTACTCCGTATTTTTCATGCTTGGATTTTTCGCCAAAATCATGCTAAAATACGTGTATCGCCCGCGAGGCATTTTTTAACGAAAAACCCAATAAAAATGGCTGAAAAAGAAGAGAAAAAAGAGGTCAAAAAAGCGTCAAAAGCCGAGGTTAAGGCCGGCAGCACCGGCAATAAAGGCAGCGCCACGTACGGCGCGAAGGACATCACCGTTCTCGAAGGCCTTGAACCGGTTCGCAAGCGGCCGGGCATGTACATCGGTTCCACGGGAACCACCGGTCTGCATCACTTGATCTGGGAGATCGTGGATAATGCGATCGACGAGGTAATGGCGGGCTACGCAACCACCATCACGGTGGAACTTTTACCGGACAACAAGGTGAGCGTCCAGGACGACGGCCGCGGCATTCCGGTGGACATTCATCCACAGACAAAGAAATCCACTTTGGAAACCGTCATGACCGTGCTTCACGCCGGCGGCAAATTCGGCGGCGACGGGTATAAGGTTTCAAGCGGTTTGCACGGCGTTGGTGCGTCGGTCGTGAACGCACTTTCCACGTGGGTCAAAGTGGAAGTCGATCGCGACGGCGGAACGTTCGTGCAGGAATACAAGCGCGGTGTTCCGGAATACAAAGTAAAAAAGATCGGTGCATCCAAGCGCCACGGCACCAAAACGACCTTTTCTCCGGATCCTACGATCTTTTCCGAAATGGAGTTCAACGACAAGGTGATCCTTGAGCGCTTGCGCCAGCAGGCGTACTTAACGAAAGGCGTCCGCATCAATTTTTACGATCGTCGCCAGCCAGTGCCGTACTTTTACGGATTTTATTTCGAGGGCGGCGTGCTGTCGTATGTAAAATATCTCGCTCAGAAGAAAAATCGCCTGAACGAGGATATTTTCTACGTTCACAAGCAGGTGGAGAAACTCGATGTGGAAGCGGCGTTCCTGTACGTGGATGATACGCGCGTGGTGGAAATGAGTTTTGCGAACAACATTCTTACGCCCGAAGGCGGCATGCATCTTACCGGCTTTCGCTCGGCGCTCACGCGGTCGCTCAACAACTACGCGCGTGCCGACGGGTGGCTTAAGGAAAAGGAAGAAAACCTTACGAGCGATGACGTTCGCGAAGGAATGGTTGCCATTGTTTCGGTGAAGCTCACCGATCCGCAATTCGAAGGCCAGACGAAGTCAAAACTCGGCAATCCGGAGGCACGCACCATCACGGAATCGGTCATCAACGAGGCGCTCAAGGAATTTTTGGAGAAGCATCCGCAGGAGGCAAAGGCGATCATCCAGAAGGTGATCCTGACGGCAAAGGCCCGGCTCGCGGCAAAGGCGGCACGCGAGACGGTATTGCGCAAAGGCGCATTTGAAGGGCTTACGCTTCCGGGCAAACTTGCTGATTGCACCTCCAAGATCGCGGCGGAATCCGAGCTGTTCATCGTGGAGGGCGATTCGGCAGGCGGCACCGCCAAGCAGGGCCGTAACCGTCACACGCAGGCAATCTTGCCGTTGCGCGGCAAGCCGCTGAACGTGGAGCGCGCGCGTTTGGATAAGATGCTTGCGAATGCGGAGGTGCGCTCGCTCGTTATTGCGATCGGTACCGCTATCGGCGAGGAATTTGATATGAGCAAGCTTCGCTATCATAAGATCATCATCATGACGGATGCCGATGTTGACGGCGCGCACATCCGTACGCTGCTCCTTACGCTTTTCTATCGCTACTTCCGCGATGTGGTGGATGGCGGATATGTGTACATTGCCCAACCGCCGCTCTATCGCATCCAGCTTGGCAAAACGGTCCGGTACGCGTTTTCCGACGACGAGAAAGATAAGGTGATCGCCGAATTGCAAAAGAATGCGCCGACGCTGCCGGCAAAGGGTGCGAAGGCCGCCAAGGGCGGAGTTCTTGCGAAAAACGCAAAGAAACCGGAGACGCTCGCAGAGCTTGCGGACCTTGCTACGGAAGAAAATGCCGCTGAAGGAGAAAATGAAATGCCGGAAGGCGTGAACGAGGGTCAGGGAGACGGGAAGCGCCAGCCGAACATCCAGCGCTATAAAGGCCTTGGCGAGATGAATGCTGAACAGCTTTGGGAGACCACCATGAATCCCGAGGTGCGCCTGATGAAACAGGTCAAAGTGGAGGATGCCGAGAAGGCGGACAAGCTTTTTGATACGTTGATGGGCGATGCCGTGGAGCCGCGTAAGAACTTCATTCAGGCCCACGCTGCGACGGTGCAGAATCTGGATGTGTAGCCCCACCGGCGGGCTCGGGCTGTGTTCCTATTTTGTTCGGGCATATGCCATCGGCAATACCGGTTGACGCCCGCGCCTTTTCCGTGCTATACTCTTCATACCTCCCGCCGCGAGTATAGCGGTATTTTAATTAGAAAAATCGGCAAAAATATAATGCAGCCATGTTTTCTTGGATGAAAAAATTCTTCAGCGAGGCGCGCACTGAACTGCGTCACGTCAACTGGCCAACGCGCCAGGAGGCGACCCGCCTCACCCTTATCGTCATCGGCATCACGGTCGGCCTTGCGCTATTTTTGGGCGCGTTCGATTATCTTTTCTCGTTCTTGATAAAGAATTTTATTCTGCAGTAATATAATTAGGTAGATTCATGGCATTGAACCATCCCAGCTCAGGAACCCAAAACGAAAAACAGGCAGTACGTCAGTGGTACGCCGTGCAGACGTATTCCGGCTATGAAGAAGCGGTTTCGCGTTATCTTACGCAGCGCGTTGAATCCCTTGCGATGGGCGATAAAATTTTTAACATTCTCGTCCCGAAAGAGAAGAAAATAAAGGTGAAGGCGGGCAAGCGCACGACGGTTGAAGAAAAGATCTATCCGGGCTATGTGCTCGTGGAGATGATCCTTACCGAGGATTCGTGGTATGTAGTGCGTAACACGCCGCGTGTGACGGGCTTTGTCGGCCCGGATAACACCACACCAACGCCGCTTTCCAAGGATGAGGTGGACTTCCTCCTTGCGCGCACCGGCGAGGGCGACAAGAAGATGATCCTTGACTTAAAGGTGGGTGATCTGGTAAAAATAACCGACGGTCCGTTCAAGGAATACGACGGCAAGATCTCCGAAGTGAACGAAGAGAAGGGCAGTATCAAGGTTTTGGTGCCCATCTTCGGACGGGATACTGCGGTAGAACTTGATTCACTCCAAGTAAGAAAAGTATAAATAACACACGATAATTATGGCACCCACGACAGCCCAGCAGTGCTTTTTCTGCTCGCAGAACTTAAAGAACATCGACTACAAGGAGATCGACCTTTTGCGCCGGTTCGTTTCGAGCCAGGCAAAGATCATCGACCCGCGCCACACGCATATCTGCGCGAAGCATCAGCGCAAGCTTTCTACTGCGATCAAGCAGGCAAGGTTCATGGCACTGCTTCCGTACGTCCGCAAGTAGAAAAAGAACAGACCCTACCTTTTTTGACGGAAATGCCACGTAGGAACGTGACCGTCAAAAAAGGTAGGGTCTGTTCTTTTTCTACTTATTACATTACATATAAAAGAGATCATCTCATGAATATGGCTTGCTTATCTGTTATAATGAACAGATATGTTTTCTTTCAATCAGGCGGCCTTCCAGTTCATTTATGCCGCCGGACATCGTAATGCGTTTTGGAATGTGCTCGGGATATTTTTTGCGGAATATCTGCCGTATCTTCTGGTGCTCGCATTCCTTGTGCTCGTATACTATCAAAATGGGTGGCGGCGGAAGGTATATCTTTTTTCCGAAGGGGCGCTTGCGATCATCCTCGCGCGCGGACTGGTGACCGAGGCCATCCATTTCTTTTATCATCATCCGCGGCCGTTCGTTTTCTATGGTTTTACACCGCTCATTTCCGAAAGCGGGTGGTCGTTCCCATCGGGGCATGCCGCATGGTTCTTCGCTCTTGCGTTCGTGGTCTGGTATGCCAATCGCAAGTGGGGATGGTGGTTCTTTGCGCTTGCGACGATCATGGGCGTCGCGCGCATCTATGTCGGCGTGCACTGGCCGCTGGATATCGCTGGCGGTGCGGCGATCGGATTGCTCTGTGCGTGGTTCGTGCATTGGCTTTTAATGGAGAGCAGAAAAGGGCTGGAGAAAGCCTCGTAAGCGGGGCGGGGAAGCCCGAATTTACACTGCGGCGATTTTATGTATAATGATCTTGGGCCTCACGGAGATGAGGCTTCATCCTCCGCTGGCCACCTGTTATGCATCCTGGTGGCCTTTTTTTATTCTTACCCGCCAAACCCCGCCTGCATTTCGTATAATTCGCGGTAGACGCCGCCGGGCAACTTCATCAGTTCAGCATGGCTGCCCTGCTCCGCGATCTCGCCGTTCTTTAAAACCAGGATCAGATCCACCTCGCGGACGGTGGAGAGCCGGTGCGCGATGATGAATGTGGTGCGTCCGCGCATCAGCTTTTCGAATGATGCCTTGATAAGGTGCTCGGATTTTGCGTCAAGCGCGGAGGTAGGCTCGTCCAAGACCAGGATATCCGGCGCGCGCAGGAACGCACGGGCGAGCGCGATGCGCTGCTTCTGTCCGATGGAGAGCTTGACCCCGCGCCAGCCGACGACCGTTTTATATTTTTTGGGGAACGCCTCGATGAATTCCTGCGCGTAGGCATCGCGGCATGCTGCCACCATCTCATCGTACGATTTGCCGGGATTGCCGTAGCGGATGTTTGCCTCGATCGTGTCGTTGAAGAGCGTCGGCTCCTGCGGCACGGTGCCGATGCGCGAACGGTAATCGCGCAGATTCATCTTTTTGATATCAATACCGTCGATGAAAATCTTTCCGCGTTGTGGGAAATAAAATCCGGAGAGCAGATCGATGATCGTCGTCTTGCCGACGCCCGACTCGCCGACCAAAGCGATCTTCTGCCCTGCCCGCGCGTGGAATGAGATGCCTTTGAGCGTTTCATTGTTGCTCTTATATGCAAAGCGCACGGCGCGGAACTCAACGTCGCCGGCGAGCTTTGCAAGGGATATGCCGCCGTCCGGTGTGTATGTTTCGATCGGCATCGCGAGCAGTTTGTCCGCGCGCACGATCGCCACGAGGCCGTTTTGGATCGTTTGCCACTGCTGGCCGAGCAGGACGAACGGGCCGAGGATCATCGCCGCATATCCGTTGAATGCTACGAGCCCGCCCGGCGTGAGCGTGCCGTTGCGCACGAAGAAAATGGAGATGACAAAAATGGAAAGCTGGGTGAGCGACACGAGCATTTTTTGCGCGAACGACAGGCGGGCGAAGACGGTGTTGAGATCGATCCAGAACTGTGCGGCGCGGTTGACGAAATTCACGCGAACTTTCTTTTTTTCCTGCTTTTCTGTTGCTGCCTGCTTGATCTCGCGGATGTTGCCGAGTGCGTCATACGAATCGCCGTACGCGCGGTTCCATGCGCGGTGCATGCGTTTTTGGAGGCCCGACAGGCGCGGAACGGCACTCCAAAGGACGCCGGCATAAATAATGATGGCCGCCACGAGCACGAGTGTGAGCTGCCAATTGACGATAAAGGTGATGACGAGCGCCACTGCGATGCTTAGGAAGCTTGGCAGGAGCGAGAGCAATACATTGCCCACGATCTGGTCCAGCCAGTTGGCGGCGCGTTGGATGCGGTCGTTCACGTCACCCTGTTTTTGAAGGGTGTGAAATGCGAGCGGCATCTCGAACAGCCTGCCGAATCCCTCCGCGGTATATTCGGTATGGAGAATGGTGCTTAGCTTGTCGTTTTGAAAGCTGGTCCACCAGCTGATCACGTTGCTCGCGACCTGCAAAATCGTCCAGACGACGAGAAGGATGATGAACGGCATGAGCACCGACGCCGGATCCTGCGAGATTTTGACGATCGCATCGAAGATCTTTCCGGAGATGAGCGGAACGAACGCTTGCGCGGTTGCGTTCAGCAGCCCAAAAATGCTCAGCCAGATGAGCATTTTTTTATACGGGCGCAACTGCCGTGCGATGATCGCGGCGCCGCTGAAAAAAGTATCACGGCTAAGGCCTGACTTGCCGGATCGGGATGGTGCCATGATCTTATATTATTTCATGCAGACTCATCCTTGTAACGTGCGCCAGCCGCTAAACGTTACTTCTTTTCCCGTGTCGGCTGTATGCTCGTGCAATATGCGCAGCGGTTCGCTTTGGCGGGGATGCTGCTTAGGCATTCGGGGCACGTCTTGGTGGTCGCCTCGGGCGGCGGGCCTTTGCGTATGCCGCTCAGTTTGTTGATGGGGATCACGATAAAGAAATAGATCGTTGCGGCCGTGATCAGGAATGAAATCAGGTTATTGATAAAATCGCCATAGAGGAACTGACTACCGTTAACCGTAAAGAAGAACGTGGAAAAATTGGGCTGTTTAAAAATGGCCGCGATGAGCGGGGTCATAAGGTCCTTTACGAGTGCCGTAACGACGCCATTGAATGCCGCGCCGATCATGACGCCGACGGCAAGATCCACCACGCTTCCGCGCAAAACGAACTCTTTGAACCCTTTTAATATATTTTTCATAGAATTTCCGGCTCTTCGTCCGGTTCCTTTCCTTCTAGTAGATGAAATTCTCTGAGCTTCTTGATTATATAATATCCGACCGGCAAAAGGACAACGACGCCGGCGGTATAATAGGCAAGATATGTCCCGGAATAGCGTACCGCCGTGCCCAAATAGTACCCGGCAAGGAGCAATATGGTTGAGCGGATGGCATTTAGCGGCGTGATATACTCCAGGAATTTTTGATAGCTCATCTTTGATACGCCGGCGGCCATAAGGAAAAGCGACCCAACGCCGTAGGAAGCCTTGCTGACGATGAACGTCTTACCCGGATGCTTTTCGAAATGCTTTTCCACCTTTTTAAGGCGCTCATCGGAAATGTGGAGGAATTTTATGCGTTCGACGAATTTCCTCCCGCGTTTTCCCATAGAATAATAAAAGGAATCAGAGATCAAGTCTCCGGAGAACACTATCAAAAGGGTGGGTATGAAACTTAAAATGCCAAGCGAGACGAGGAATCCGGACGCCAATGTGATAATAGGTCCCTCGAGCGTGGCGATAGGGAAGAGAATCGCGTATTTGTATTGAATAAGGAACCGAAAGAGTTGCCGTGACACCCAGTTATTTTACTGTATCGCCAGATTCTGGTCGAGAATGACGATTTTGGCGTGTTGAATGCCGAAGTTGACCGCTTGACTGACGGTAGGCATCCATATGTCCACCCGGCCGCCGAACCTCGCGGCGGTCCGATCCTCTACCACGAAGACCTTATTGCCAAAAAGTGACGGAATCTGGATCCTGGTTCCGAAAGGAAGGAAATTTGCCGCTACCTCTCCATCGTGTACCATCCCGCCCGAGGCGGTGATGAGGGGGTGGTTTGACGTCTCGGCGGGGTCGCTCGTATAGGCCGTTACCCAGACGGTTTTTACGTCCGGGATCGCTACAATGGCTGATGGAGCCACGAAAGCGGTGCTTTGCGAATGGGGGATGGCCGTATCTGCCTGGATGGTTGCCGGGTACGCAAAAAGCGCTACGACCACCGCGACCTTCAGGAATTTGCCCAATTTCCCAATAAAAAAGCCCCTCACGGGGTATATATTAGTACTCATTTACTTGTGCCTATATACTAGCAGACCCTCTCCAGGAAGTCAATCGGCCGGGCCGGGGTGCCGGAAGGCATGACCCCGGGCTTGGCAACCTCAAATTTTATGATTTTTTAAGGAAATCCCGGACTATTTTACGGACCTCTGCGGCGTTTTTTGCTTCCATAAGATGGATCCTAAGTTCTTTGGACCCGTCGAATCCGGTGGTATACGACTTATAATGCTTTTTCATAACCTCAAAGTTCTTAAGCCGCCCACCCTTGCCGATCGCTCTAGGATTGTCGCTCCGGTAAAGCTTTTCAAATAGTTCGGTATGGGTGACCAGGCGTTCCAGCCGCTCCTTGATGTCCGGCGTCCGGCCGGAGAAGAACCATGGGTTACCAAAGGCGCCGGAGCCTGTCATCACTCCATCCATGCCCGATTCCCTGGTTTTTTGCCGGGCATCCTCAAGTGAGCGGGCGTCGCCATTGCCGAGAACGACGGTTTTTGGTGCAATTTTGCCCCGGAGCTCCACTATTTTTGGGGCGATGTCCCAGTGGGCGGGTACGGCGGACATCTCGGCACGGGTGCGAAGATGGACAACCAGCGCCGCGGGCTCTTCTTCGAACAGCGCCGTCATCCATCCATTCATTTCTTCGGTCGAGCGGTAGCCGAGCCGGGTTTTCACGGAGACGGGGAGTCCGCCCGCGCCGCGCTTCGCCGCGCGGATGATCTCCTTTGCCCGCGTCGGATCTTTGATGAGCGCCGCGCCGGCGCCGGATCTTTCCACGCCACGGTCGGGGCAGCCCATATTGATGTCAATGCCATCAAAGCCGAGCTCTTTAAGGAGTGGTCCGATTGCCTCAAACTGTTCCGGCTTGGAACCAAAGATCTGCGCCACGATGGGGCGCTCTTCCGTGCTGAACCACAGATCGGCCAAAAGCTTCTCGCGGCCGCGCGAAAGCAGCCCTTCTACCGAGACGAATTCTGTCCAAAGGACATCCGGTTTGCCGCATTCCGCGAACATGCGCCGGAACGCCTCGTCGGTGACGTTCGCCATCGGCGCAAGTGCCATGATCGGGCGGGGGAGCGTTGCCCAGAAGCCGGTTTTGTCGTCAGCAATCATTGGTTTAAGTGTCTGGCTGGGTAGTGGCGAGGCCCTGTGATTTCACAGGGCCTTTGAGTCGATGAGCTGGAGAAGGTATTTTTCCATTTTCTTTTGGCGAGCCTCCATTCTTTTTTGCCGGCGGAAAATGAGGATCACGAGCGCAAGAACCGTAAGCGCGACTATTCCTATGCCCGCGTGGAAGGCGGGATAGTCCACCAGCAGGAAGTCAAAATGGTGGTATGCAAGGTAGAACTCATGCGAGATATGCATTCTTTCCTCCCCGGGGCATACGTGATGATTCTAAAAGAAGAGTAACAACCTCGTGATGCGGAGTCAATGGCGTTTATGGTTAATCTTCCTTTAATCTGCGGATGGTACGATGCAGGGATGAAATGGAAGTATGCCGTCGCAGCTGTATCGTGCCTCATTGTGGCGGCCATTTTCGTTCGCGCCGGAATACCCGTTTTTTTCCAAAAATTTCATATACATCAAAGAGACGCCGCATCGGTAGGCAGCCTTTCCCTCGTCACCGAACCGGACGATGGCATTGCGCCGGTACTCGCCATGATCAACGGCGCGAAGGCATCGCTTGATCTCGTGATGTACGAGCTCGATGATGCGCAGGTGGAAGCAGCGCTTGCGGCGGATAATGCGCGCGGCGTGGCGGTGCGAGTTATTTTGAACGGCGGATATAAAGGGTCGCCGCCGACAGCGTATACGGCGGCATACGATTTTTTGAAAGCCCACGGCGTTCCCGTGCGGTACTCGCCGGGATATTTTTCTTTGACGCATGAAAAATCGCTTGTTATTGATGGCGAACGCGCGCTTATCATGACCTTCAATCTGGTTTCGAAGTATTACGTGACCGGCAGGGATTTCGGGATCGTTGATGCCGACCGGCGTGATGTTGTCGCGATGGAAGATACGTTCGGAGAAGACTGGCGGGGGAGCGGCTCGACCGACATGGCGATGGCTTTGCGCGGCGGCAATGCCAACGATGCCGGCGACGACCTTCTTTGGAGCCCGGGCTCGGAACCGGCGATCCTTGATCTGATCGGGAGTGCAACCAGGTCCTTGTCTATATATAACGAGGAGATGGCGGATATGGACGTGACGAAGGCGCTCATTGATGCCACCAGGCGTGGCGTGGCGGTATATGTGGTGATGACGGGTTCGTCGCAGTGGAAATGGAATTTTGCCGAGCTTGTGACCGCGGGTGCGCACGTGCGCACCTATGCGGATGCGGATGATGCACCGCTCTATATCCATGCCAAGATGGTCGTGGCGGACGCCGGAAGCATGCTTGCCCGCGCTTTTGTCGGTTCGGAGAATTTTTCCAAGGGGTCGCTTGACGAGAATCGGGAGCTTGGCCTTCTTACGGAAGACCGGGGCATCATCGCGGGGCTCATGAAAACATTTGCCGCCGACTGGCGTGGCGGGGCCCCGTTTTTGCTATAATAGGAATATGTGGCCAATGGTGAAAAGCTATCTCGTATATTTTTTGACCGGCGGCATCTTTACGACACTCATTGTCGCGCTCGAAGAGAATGGTTCGCGCCTGCTTTCGGGGTTCGCTACGCTCATGCCCGTTTTTACGCTCGTGGCATATATCTTCATCGGCCAGACGAGCGGCGGGAAGGCGGTGGGTTCGCACGCATGGTTCGTGCTCGTGGGCACCATCGTTTCGTGGGTGCCGTATATGGTCCTTGTGGCCTATCTTGCACCGCGCATCGGGCCGAAGCTTGCGATCGGCGCGGGCATGCTGGGTTTCTTCATGCTTGCCGGAATCTATCTCCTTATCGTATATCACTACCATCTTTTCGGAGAGGCCTAGCGCCCCGCCCGCTTGACATCGCCGTCGGTTCGGCTATATAGTTCAATATATATTGAACTATAAACGGAACGATGAAAAACCTATGGATATTCAACGAAGGGCGGATCGCGATCCTTTGCAAACTGCTCGGGTGCAGCTCATCGCGCGGATGCGATCTCCGAGAATGCCTGGAGATGAAGAAGCCGTTGCTGTCGCATCATCTCGGCATATTGCGAGACAATGGCATCATTGAGGAATGGAAGGAAGGCCGGGAGAAATACTATCGCATCAGACCCGGAAAACGGGCGTTCGTGAGGGATGTCGTAAGACTTGTTAAATGATCATTAACTAAATTTTATAAAACTATGAACATTGCATACGTTCGAAAGACGGAAAAGCCGGTAGCTGAGGTCGCGGAGCGGTTCGCCGCCGGATTAAAAAAAGAGGGGATCGAGGTGGTTGCCAGAAAAGATGTTTCAAAAGGCACTATTATTTATTTCTTCAAGCAGTCATGGACTGAGGCGATCACCGCAGCCGACCATATGCTGGCAGGGCTTATGCCGGACAGTGCTCTTATACAGGAGAAAGAAGGGAAGACAATGATCGCCATTTCGAATCCTCAGATCCTCGCCGGCGGCGCGCATCTCGACGAGTTGGCGCCGACGATAGAAGAGATGGATCGCGTGCTGCGAACGCTTGTGAATGAGGCGGCGGGCGTCGGCGATCCAAAACTTGAGAAGATCACGCTTTATTCAACAGCCACGTGTCCGTATTGCAGGATGGAAAAGGATTATCTTGAGAAGCACAAGATCGCGTTCGATCTTGTGATGGTGGACGAGGATCGCAAGGCTGCCGAGGCAATGGTACGGAAGAGCGGACAGACGGGCGTGCCGCAGACCGAGGTGCTCTTTGACGACGGCGACACGGAGATCATCATGGGATTCGACCGGGATCGGCTGAATGAATTATTGAAGATCGGGGCGACAGCCGGGCAGTGAACAAAAACGCGAAAGCAATGGTTTAAAGCCATTCACGCGGCTGTCCGCTTATGGTCGCGCTACGGGATCGAATATCCGATACGCGAGCAGTTTTACCTGATCGTTGATGAGAAACCATGCGAGTGCATATACCCAGACCACGATTGCCCATCCCCATCCGAGCGGAGGCATAAAGATCCCATATACGGCGATAAGGGTTGCGATCGCTTGAGTGCCGAAGACCGCAATGACCAGTATTTTTGATGGTCGGTCTGACCAGAAGCGCTTGCGCGTACGCGTAAGAAAAATGGTCAGGTGGCCCGCAACGGACAATTTAAGGTACATAAGCGCTTGAACTTGTCCTGCGCCCATGTGGAATATTTGCTCAGCAAGATAAAAAAGCGTGAATGTTGCCACGACGCCGGCGACGCCGAGCGTCGTCGAAACGCCCAATATTTTCTTCATCTGCCAAGCCTCCGGCGCCTGATCAAAGGAAGCATTGTCGTAAGCAATGGAAAGTATCGCTCCGTCGTTCAAAATGGCAAGCAGCACGATCATAATTGCGGTTACCGGATAGAAATTGAACACTAGGATCGCAAGTGTCATGAAAAGGAGCACCCGGATGGTCTCCGTGATCCGATAAATGGAATAGCTCGTCATCCGCTGGAAGATCCTCCGACCCTCCTTGATGGCCTCGATGATCACCGACAACCCCGGCGTGAGGAGAACCATCGCAGCGGCTGCGCGCGCCGCATCGGTGGCGCCGAAAACGGCGATGCCGCAATCGGCCTTCTTGAGGGCCGGCGCGTCATTCACGCCGTCGCCCGTCATCCCGACAATGTGGCCGCGTTCCTGGAGCGCCCGTATGATCTCAAATTTATGTTCGGGAAATACCTGGGCAAATCCATCCGCTTTTTCAATGGCATCTGCTTGTGCGGCGGACGGCTCCTTTCCGTTATTGTCCAAACCGCTTGCATCAAGGATATCGGCGCCCAAGCCAAGTTCGTGCGCGGTCTCTCGCGCGATGGCGATATGGTCTCCGGTGATCATCTTGATCTTTACGCCCATCGCTTGGGCGTCTCTCACGGTTGCCTGCGCCTCCGGCCGAGGGGGATCAAAGAGGGGAAGTATCCCCACGAATAGCCATCCATTTCCTTTTTCCGCGCGAGCAACTCCAAGCGAGCGAAATCCCCGCGCCGCAAATTCTTCCACGGCTCGTTCCGCCATGTCGAACACTTCTTGTTTATTATCTGAGATACCAAGAATGGTTTGCGGAGCACCCATGGATACGGAAAATATCTTTCCGTCCGGCGTGCGGACTTCGGCCTCGGTGCGTTTCCGCACTGCGTCGAATGGCAGGAATTTCAATATATGATATGCGGCAAGTGCCGCCTGGTCGCTTACGCCATTGATCACCGCGAGATCTATCGGATCCCGGTCTTCTGCGCGCGAGGCAAGCGCCCCGTAAAGGATGAGTTCTTCCGGAGTAGCACTGCCCACCGTAAATGGACTGCCCAGCTTTAATTTGTTTTCAGTAAGGGTTCCCGTCTTATCCGAGCAGAGCATATCCATACCGGCCAATTCCTCGACCGAAGAAAGCCGCGTGACGATCGCATCTTTCTTCGCAAGCAGGCGTGCGCCAATCGCCATCGTCACCGACAGCACTGTCGGCATGGCGACGGGAATTGCCGCGATAAGCAAGATGAGCGCAAACTCCAAGGTGTCGGTAAGCGTGTTGCCGCGAGCGACGGCCACGACGACAATGAGCGCAACAAGCACGCTCGCAAGGATGATGAGATAATTTCCTATTTTAAGCACCGCCCGCTGGAAATGGCTAACCGTGCGCGCATTCTGCACGAGATCCGCCGTTTTGCCGAAGAATGTGCGGCTTCCCGTAGCGTAAACAAGAGCGTCAGCCTCGCCCCTGCGGATAATGGACCCCGAGAAGACTGCGTCACCGGCGTTTCGTTCCACGGGCAGTGATTCGCCGGTAAGCGCCGATTGATCGATTTCAACCGAATCGCCGCTCCCAAGCAGGCGCCCATCTGCGGGAACGATGTCCCCAAGCCGGATGCGAATGACATCGCCTGGGACGATCGATCTCGTTGCGAGCGTAGCCCAACGCCCATCTCTCTCAACGCGTGCTATTGCGGCAAGTTTCGCTTTCAGCGCCGCGATCGCATTTCCTGCCTGGTATTCTTCCCAAAATCCGACAGTTGCGTTTGAAACAAGAAGGACCGCAATGATGGAAAAGTCGGCCCAGTGACGTACGGTCGCGGAAAGGATCGCCGCTATTTCGATCATCCACGGGATCGGTCCCCAAAAATAGGTAAAGAATTTTATAAAAAGATTTGTTTTTTTCTCCTCGATCTCATTCGGGCCATATTCCGAGAGGCGCCGCTCCGCTTCCGCTTGCGAAAGTCCGCTCGGGGAAGATGCCAGTATCCGCTCGATTTCTGCCAGAGGGAGCTTGCTCAAATCGCCGCCCTGCGCTCCGGGTTGGTTGGATTGCATCATATATATAGAAAGGATTGGATTATATGAAAATTTTACAACATCTGACCTTAATGTGAAGCGCGCGCGGCCCGCTCCGTGTCAGACGCGGAGCCTCGGAGCGACAACGTGGCGTATTACAACGCCGACGGACCAACGCCCATCGCAGCGATTCTCGAACCATACCGGACCGCCGCCTTGTTTGTCGCCATCGAAGAATCGAACAAGAAGGGAACCGCACTGCTGCATTATCAGAGACCGTCATAACTTGGCGGCTTTTTTCCATATTTAATAGAAAAATTTGGATTCGAACGAATAAGTTTTTGATGTCCTCTTTCCCTATACTCCAGAAGTATTGATTTTATCGATGAATAACTAATGCGGAGGCGGATGGACTACTTTAGAACCTCAATAGAGGAGGGGCTGCAAAATCATTTGCATATTTGATCAATCTGTGTTATATTTTGGCCAGCAGTAAAACAACATTCGTTATAGAATAGAAAGGAATGGCGACCCGTATGAAAAAGAAAAAAATGGTCGGCCCGCTTCTGGGACAGATATTTCGCAAACTCGCTCCCAAGCTCGGGGCGACCATCCTGATCGAGCCCGAATGGCGCGTCGTGGGCCAGATTGCTTTTAAAAATGGTCGCAAGCGATACTTTAGGGGATCGACGCTCGATCTCAATCCTGTCGGCGCTTCCGACATCGCGAAGGACAAGGACTATGCCGCGTTCTTTATGAAGCGGATGGGCTATCCCACGGTGCCGGGCAAAACATTTTTTTCGCGAGAGCATTGCCGTGCTATAGGATCGCGGAGGAATATTGATGCTGCATATCGGTATGCGGCGAAGATCGGCTTTCCGGTTGTCGTGAAGCCCAACAGCGGCAGCCAAGGCGTCGGCATGGCAAAGGCGTACACCAAGCGAGAGTTTTATCAAGCAATGCGCTTCGTGTTTGCCCGCGACAGGGTGGCGCTCGTGCAGTCGCCCATTCATGGCAGAGATTATCGGATTGTCGTACTCGACAGGAAGGTAATCTCGGCGTATGAACGGGTTCCGCTGAACGTGATCGGCGACGGTCGGTCGACGATCCGCCAGCTGCTCACGGAAAAACAGAAGGGATTCGCTGTAAGCGGCCGCGATACCATCATCAGGGCCGAGGATAAACGGATTGCATACAATCTCAAGCGGCAAAGGTTGAGCATGCGTTCTGTCCTCGCGCGAGGTCAGAAGGTTTACCTTCTCGACAACGCGAACCTGTCCTCCGGCGGCGACGCCGTGGACGTTACCGACGCGATCCACCCGGGGTTTAAGAAGATTGCTGTCTGTCTTACGAGGGATATGGGGCTGCGCATTTGCGGCGTTGATCTCATGGTGGACGGCGACATCACGGGAAAGCCATCAATCTACTGGATTCTCGAAGTGAACGCGGCGCCCGGACTCGATCATTACGTGAAGACCGGGAAGGTGCAGCAAAAAATTGTCGAGGACATGTATCTGAAGGTCCTTAAGGCGATGCAGTGACATCGGCAAAGGCCGGAGAGTGGATTATCTCCGGCCTTTTTTGTATCCTTACGGGATGAAGTTCATCCCAGTAAAAACGCGTGCGATCCTGCCGCCGAAGGACGACATTTATTCCGTTCTCGATAAATCGCTGCCGCAATTGCGTGAGGGTGACGTTATCTTTATCACTTCGAAAGTGCTCGCGATCCATCAGGGGCGATGCGTGAAAATACGACCTGGTGCATTAAAAGAACGACTTATCAAGCGGGAGGCCGACCGATACGCCCATAGTCACTTGAAGACATGGAAGAATCTCTATCTCACGATCAAAGACCACACGCTCATCGCGAACGCCGGAATTGACGAGAGTAATGCCAATGGGTACTATATTTTGTGGCCGCGGCGCCCGTCGGCGCTTGCAAAGGAAATCCGCAGTTATTTGAAAAGGAAATATAAACTGAAAAAGCTCGCGGTCGTGGTGACGGATAGTCATATTATCCCGTTGCGGCATGGCACACTCGGCATCTCCATCGGTTTCTACGGCATGGAGCCGCTCTATGATTACCGCGGGGAGCCGGATATCTTCGGGCGTTTGCTCAAGCATACGACGAAGAATATCGTCGACGGGCTTTCAACGATGGCAGTCCTGCTCATGGGCGAAGGAGATGAACAAACGCCGCTTCTCATCCTGCGCGGCGCGAAGTTTATAACCTTCACCAATAAAGACACGCATCGGATGTCGGTGGTCGCTCCAAAAAACGATCTCTACGCACCGCTCTGGAGGGCATTCAAATGAAACCGAATATCAGCGCCATCGTCGCCGTGACGATCGACGGTAAAATCGCCCGGCATTCCGGGCACTTCACCGACTGGACGAGTCCAGAGGATAAGACGTTTCTCCGTTCGCTCTTGGACAAGAGCGATGCGGTCGTGATTGGCAATAACACTTACAAAACGGCAGCGGGGCCGTTATCAAAACGGAACTGTATCGTCTTTACGCGCACCGTACACGATACTGAACGGCGGGGCAGCAATCTGCTTTACTACAACGCTGACGGACCATCGTCTATCGGAGTGATTCTTGAATCCTACCGCGCTATCGCGTTGCTGGGAGGGACGCAGGTATACAGTTACTTCCTCGAGCATGATCTCATCGATGATTTGTACCTGACAATCGAGCCGGTTGTGTTTGGCGAGGGATTGGATATCTTTAAATGTAAAAATGAGGCGACGGTGAATTTTCATCTTACCGCCGTCAAGAAATTGAACGATAAGGGAACCGTACTACTGCATTATCGGAGACCGTCGTAACTCGGCGGTCTTTTTGTTCAAGGTCTCTCGAACCGATGCACTAACGGGCGGAGGCGGAAGGATGGGCGGATAAGAATCTGCCGAATCGGTTCGCTCGTCAGAAAATGAATCCGCGGAACTGACTCATTTTCTCCTCGCTGCCGATTCCCGAACCCTAAAGGGTTCTTATCCTCCCGCCCAGTACCAAAATCGGATACCATTTGGTATCCGATTTTGCTGGCGGAGGCGGAAGGATTCGAACCTTCGGACCGGTTTCCCGGTCAACTTCTTAGCAGGAAGCTCCATTCGGCCACTCTGGCACGCCTCCACATAGACTGAAAATGCATTAGAAGCATATCAAAGGGGATCGCATTTATCAAACATCAAATTTGAGGGCTCTCGCGCAACTACTTCTTCCGCGGCGCTTTTGCGCAGCGCTTATATTCTTGCATCACCTTTCCCGCTTTTTGTTGCGCCCTTTGACTATATTTTCTTGGCATGATGATCGTATTGAATATGCCACCTTCCTTGTATTATTGGTCATTTTTTGCTATAATGTGTTGGAGTTTGGAAGGTTACTTTATTCTATTTATGCCAAAAGAAACACTTAAAAATATTGCTATAGAGGCCCAGGTCAAAACCCGCCCGCCGATCGTCGTCGTGATGGGGCATGTTGACCATGGCAAGACGACACTGCTCGATTATATCCGCAAGGCGAACATCGCCGCGCGCGAAGCGGGCGGCATCACGCAGGCAACCGCCGCGTACGAGATCGTGCATGCCGATCGCAAGATCACGTTCATCGATACGCCCGGGCACGAGGCGTTCACCGCAATGCGTTCGCGCGGCGCACAGGTGGCCGACCTCGCGATCCTCGTCGTTGCCGCTGATGAGGGCGTAAAACCGCAAACAAAGGAAGCGATCCAGATCATTCTTGACGCGAAGACGCCATTCATCGTCGCGATCAATAAAGTTGATAAGACCGGCGGAAATTTGGATAAGGCGCGCAACGATCTGATGGCGGCCGGAGTTCTCCTTGAAGGCTACGGCGGACAGGTGAGTTATTGCGCCGTTTCGGCAAAAACGGGAGAGGGCGTTTCGGGCCTCTTGGACCTGATCCTCCTCGCTGCGGACCTTGAAGGCCTTACATACGATGCGAGCGCGCCGGCGACCGGGTTTGTGCTCGAGGCCAAGCGCGATCCCAAGCGCGGCATTGAGGCGACGGTGATCGTAAAGAACGGCACGCTTTCGCGCGGCGATGCGGTGCGGACGCGGACGGCGTCAGGCAAGGTAAAGATCCTGGAAGATTTTTTGGGAAAGACGGTTTCGGAGCTTGAACCGTCTGCGCCTGCGATCATCATCGGGTTTGAAAAGATCCCAAAGGTGGGCGAAGAGTTTGCGGCGGGGGAATTGGCGGCAGCGCAGGGCGCGGCGGCACAAGATGGTGTGGCCTCTCTCGCCGGGGCAAAAGCCGTGAACCAGATCGCAAAATCAAAGCCAAACACGCTCAACCTTATCTTGAAGGCCGGCGATGCCGGGTCGCTCGAAGCGCTCTCGGTGGTTTTGCGCGGCATTGACCAGAAGGGCGGCAAAGAGATAAATATAGTGGAAGAAGGCGTGGGCGATGTCACGGACGGCGATATCCGCCACGCGATCGCAACGAAGGCCACGATCATCGGTTTCAAGAATCGCGTGGAGAAGGGGGCGAGGGTGCTCGCGGACGCGCAATCAGTAACGGTCATCACATCGGAGATCGTCTATGATCTTTCTACGGCGGTGGAGGAATATTTCAGCGGCGCGCGCGGACCGGAGGGAGCGGGCGAACTCGAGGTGCTCGCGGTCTTCAATCAGGAAAAATTACAGAAGCAGCTGGTTGGCGGTCGCGTCATCAACGGCACATTCCGCGGAAAAGTTTCGTTCGATATTGTGCGCGGCCACGTTGGCAGTACGCCGGCGGGCAATGGAAAAGTGTTAGGACTGCGTGAAAAAAAGAGCGAGATCTTCCAGGCGGATAAGGGGAAGGAGATCGGCGTGCTCATTGATTCGCAAACGCTCGTGCAGGTGGGGGATAAATTATTGATCAGGAAATAATGAATTTCCGCTCCGAGCGGGTGGGAAAACTGATACGGGAAGAGCTTTCGAAGATGATCCTTCGCGAAGTGGAGCTTTCCGCGCTTGCGACCATCACCGAGGTGGAGGTGGATAAGAAGCTGGAAGGTGCGCGGGTAAAGGTGAGCGTGCTACCGGCAAAGGAGGAGAAGAATGTAATTGACGAACTCGCAAAAAAAGCAGGATACCTCCAGCATCTCCTGCTCAAAAAAATAAATATCAAACCGATGCCGAGGATCTTTTTTGAGATCGACCATGGGTTTGAGAACGCTGCGAAGGTTGAAAAATTGCTGGAGCAGGATACTATTAAGGCTCGGGAGGAGGGCGATGGCGAGTCGAAGGAATAGCAGGGCCACGTGGTGAAGCAGTAACACAGCGGTCTGCAAAACCGCGATGCACGGGTGCAATTCCCGTCGTGGCCTCAATCATGAGAGAAATATAATTTGCCCGGGTGGCGGAACGGTTTACGCAGAGGACTTAAAATCCTTGACCCGCAAGGGTTTGTGGGTTCGAATCCCACCCCGGGCACCAGAGTAAAATAAAAAAGTGCGCCTCGCGGGGAGGCGCACAAACCATTGATCGGCCAAGCGACCTACCAAGGAAAAATTATCCTGCGTGGATATGCATATTCGTATCGTACGCATTCCGCTCTCTGGGTCAGCGGATTGATTTCAATGATCGTTTTTGCAGCCGGCATTTCTCCGTGATCGATGCGCGGATCATATACCCGGACCTCAATGAAGGAAAAAACGGTGCGATTTTCCACGAAGTGTTTTCCCGAATAATACCCCGTCGCGCAGTCGATCCAGCCATTTCCGGAAAAAATGCCCGGACAAATCCGTTTTATCTGCATCCAATCGTTACTGCCATTGATGTGTTCTATGTGCTCGATTGCGGCGACTGTCGGAGCCATATCATTACGCCATCTGGCACGATCGACGCCAATAATCGCGATTGTCATGGCTATCCCGCCAAAGAGAAGGATCAAGATAGCCACCGCCCGACCCCTTAGTGTTAAAGATCTCATAATCCACCCCCCCAATTGACGTTATAATCCATAAAGGACCGAACAGTCAATATTATATAGCGCTTTGTAAAATAAATTTAATCGTTTTACAATCAAATCATCACGATGCCCTCTTTTAATTACATTACTGGTCAAGCCTTTTTCCGCGATTCGTTCGTGCCGTTCAAGGATGCAAATGTAAGCATCGCGAGTTCGCCCGTGCTGTATGGCCTAAGTGTCTATACTGTCTTTAGCGTCAACTGGAACGAAGCCGAGAAGAAGCGATATGCATTTAGATTAAAAGATCATTACAAGCGGTTGGTGAACTCGTCGGCAATCATGGATTTTAATCGATTCGCCGCCGCGTGGCCGTACGAGAAGTTCGAAGCGACGATGCGCGAGCTCGTCGCACGGAATAATATAGAGGGCGAAGATGTGCTCGTGCGTGTGACGGTGTTCGTGGACGCGCTCATTGCGGGGACGAAGATCCACGACCTTCCGCAGTCGCTTTCCGCATACGTCTATCCGATGGGGCAGATCCTCCCGCGTGCGGGCGTGAATGTGTGCGTGTCCAGTTGGACGCACGGGATCGACAATGTGATCCCGTCGCGCGCAAAGGTGAACGGCGGATACGCCAATAACTCGCTTATAAAGAACGAGGCGATCTTGAATGGTTATGACGACGCGATTGTGCTTGATGCGCAGGGGCGCGTCACCGAGGCGACGGTCGCGAATATTTTCATTGTGCGCAACGGCGTATTGATCACCCCGGGCGTGAGCACGGATCTTCTTGAAGGCATCACCCGCGCGAGCGTCATTACGATCGCGCGTGATGCGGGCATCCCGGTGGAGGAGCGTATGGTGGATCGTACGGAGTTGTATATTGCAGACGAGGCATTCATCTCCGGCAGTTCCGCGCGCATCACGCCGATCGTTTCGGTGGACAAGCGCGCCGTCGGCAGTGCAGCGGCGATGGCGTCCGGTGCGGGCGGCACAACGGCGCCCGGCCCGATCACAAAGATGATCGCCGAAAAATATGAGGCGACGCAACGGGGAACCGATGGGGGGAAGTGGGCCGCGTGGAGAATGGAGATATAAAACGCTTTATTGTCACTCCGATCGTTATGGCAAAAAAAATTTCCGGCGGCGTGGCCCACGCCTTGCCGGCAGACCTAAAAAAAGCGCTTACGTCCGACCCCAAAGCTCTGGCAAAATGGGAGGATATTACGCCGCTCGCGCGCAACGAGTGGATCTGCTGGACCACCTCGGTCAAGCAAGCGGAGACGCGGCGGGAACATGTTGAGCGGGTATGTTCGGAGCTGAAAGAGGGCATGCGCCGTCCCTGCTGCTGGGCAGGCTGCATCCATCGGAAAGATAAGCCGTTGAGCGCTTCGCAAAAATTCGTTTTTGGCAGGCGAACGAGAAAGTAACGCGTGGTGCCCGAGGAGGAAGTCGCCCGCGACTCAAATGCTCGCCGTCGCTCGCATTTGGTCTGGGCACCGCCTCGCCATTTTTTCTGCTAAAAAAATTGGCTCCGGCGTTCGACTCCCTCTAAGAACGAGCAAACAAAAGAAGCGTCCAAGACGCTTCTTTTGTTTATGGTGCCCGAGGAGGGAGTCGAACCCTCATGACCTTGCGATCGATGGATTTTGAGTCCATTGCGTCTGCCATTCCGCCACCCGGGCATAAAACATCAACTGTCGCTTGTTAGCACAATTGATATTAGCCATTTATAAAGGTAAAATCAAGGTAATATGGCGCGTGTTATTGCTATCTGTAATCAAAAAGGCGGAGTCGGGAAAACTACCACTGCCGTAAATTTAGGCGCCTATCTGGCCGCGGCGGGGAAGCGTGTGTTGCTGATCGATTTCGATCCGCAGGCGAACGCGAGCTCCGCGCTCGGGCATAACCAGATGGCAGGTGAAGGGAGCATCTATCACGGCATCCTGGGGCAGATGGAGCCGGAGGCCGTGATCAAGCCGAGTGTCATCTATAATTTCCACTATGTGCCGGCAGCGCCGCACCTTGCGGGTGCGCTCGTGGAGCTTGTGAACGTTCCCGAGCGCGAATATTTTTTACGCAAATTCGTGAACCGCGTGCGGCACAGTTATGATTATATTTTGATCGACCTGCCGCCGTCGCTCAGCCTGCTTACCGTGAATGGTATGGTGGCCGCGGACGAGGTGCTGATCCCGGTGCAGACGGAATATTATTCGCTCGAGGGTATCGGCCAATTGCTTGAGACGGTCAATCTGATCCGCGACAATCTCGCGCACCCGATCAAGATATCGGGCGCCGTGATCACGATGTACGACAAGCGCGAACACCTGAGCCGCGAAGTTTCAAAGAACATTCGCCGACATTTTCCGCACCATGTGTTTGATGTGGAGGTGCCGCGGGCGGTAGCGCTCGCCGAGGCGCCGAGCTTTTCCAAGCCGATCATCTTATATCGCCCCGACTCCCCGGGCGCTCAGGCATACGAGCGGTTGGCAAATGAAGTGATGGCGCAGGAGGTCGCGCTTGCCGAGGCGGTTGCGCCGGTCGCGAGCGAAAATTTTGGAAACTTCAATCTTTAAGAGCTAATAACCACCATGCTAGGCAAAGGACTCGAATCGTTGATACCAAAAAGCAATAACCAAGGCCAGGAGCCGAACAGTGACAGGCCGGCGCAGCCTTCGCAGTCACCGTCCCAACCACAATCCCAGCCGCAGCAATCGCATCCGGGTTTCGTTCCGCCGGCGCAGCCGGTTGTGCCGCCATTGTCCCAACCCGTTCAGCCTGTTGCGCAATCACGGCCGCAGCCACAGGAGCAGAGAATCCAGCCTCAGCCGCAATCGCAGAAGCGCGAGGAGTCTGCGCCCCAGGAATCCATTTACCACATTGAGATCGAAAAAATAACCGCGAATCCGGATCAGCCGCGGCGGCATTTTGACGAGGCGGCGCTCCACGAGCTTGCGAGTTCCATCCGCGAGTTCGGGTTCCTTCAGCCGCTCGTGGTCTCAAAGATGGAGAAGGAAACGCCGACCGGCATCGCAGTGGAATATCAGATCATCGCGGGCGAGAGAAGATTCATGGCGGCAAAATTGCTTGGGCTTCCGCGTGTTCCCGCGATCGTCCGCAATATAAATCTAGAGAGAGAAAAATTGGAGCTTGGCGTCATAGAGAATATTCAAAGGGAGAATCTGAATCCGATCGAAATGGCGCGCGCGTTCCAGCGCCTGCAGGAGGAGTTCCGCATGACCCAGCGCGAGATCGCAGCCAAGCTTGGCAAGAGCCGCGAGGTGGTGGCGAACGCGGTGCGCCTGCTCGACCTGCCGGAGTACGTCCAGCGTGCGGTGGAGGAGGGCGCGGTTTCCGAGAGCAATGCGCGGCTGCTGATCGCGATCGAGGATCCTGCCATGCAGAAAGCGCTGCTTGACGATATCGTCCAGAACAAATTGACCACGCGCGATGTGCGGGAGCGCATCCAGCACGTGGCGACCGCATCCGGCGGTGCAGCGGCGCATCGCCGCGGCCGCCCGCCGCTCGTGGAAGTGCGCCTTGCTCCGGAGGTAAAGGCGATGCAGGATGAATTGAGCAGCGCACTCGGTGCGCCTGTCGAGATCAGCAAGAACGCGAATAACGGCAAGATCACGATCACCTTCTTTTCAGAAGAGGAGCTGGAGGATATTTTAAGAAAATTAGGGAAAGACCAGGGATAGAGTTTCGTAAGGGCGGTGCTCAGATCAGCCGATAGCCAACGTCCCTTACTCCTTTTATATCCCGAAGTTTTGCGACGAGCTTTTCGATCTTCTTTTTATCCGTCGATTGGATATCCACTTTGGTAATGTGGAACCGTTTGCCGGCGGCCGGTTCGGTGTGGAAGCTCATGATGCCGATATGCATTTCGGCGATCGATCCGGAGATATCTTTGATGAGGCCGACGCGGTCCTCGACGGTTATTTTCAATTCGGCGTGCGAGGGCAGGCTGAGCATGCGTGCGAACACGTTCTTTTTTCGCAGCGCCAGGCGGATATGGTCGCGCGCGATCGTCGTTTTTGCGAAGCGGAGCCAGTCCTCGGATGGTTTCTTCCCCTTTTGCGCCAGAATTTCAACGACATCGCCGGATTTGAGCGGATGATCGAGCGTGCTCATGACGCCGTTCACCTTGGCGCCCGTCGCGGAATTGCCGATCTCGGAATGGACATGATATGCGAAATCGATCGGCGTGGAGCCGGCAGGGAGGTCTATCACGTCGCCGCGCGGCGTGACGGCGAAGATCCGGTCGGTGAAGAAATCGATCTTCATCGCGCGGATGAACTCTTCGGGGTCGTCGGCGTTTCCCGTAAAGCGTTCCTGCCAATTCTTGAGCTGTTGTACCCACGCGATCTCCTGTGCGAGCTTTTTCCCCGATATGGCCGCTCCCTCCTGTTTCTGCTTATACAACCAGTGGGCGGCCACTCCGTATTCATTCTCGTCATGCATTTCTTTCGTGCGGATCTGGATCTCGACGCGTTTTCCGTCGGGTCCGATGACGGTGGTGTGCAGGCTCCGATATGCATTCGGCTTGGGCATGGCGATATAGTCCTTGATGCGGCGCGGAAGCGGCGGCCACGCTTCGTGGATCACGCCGAGCGCGGCGTAGCATTCGGGGAGCGTTTTTACGATGATGCGCATCGCAACCAGGTCGTGTACGCGCTCGATATCCATGTCGCGCTTCAATAATTTTTTGTAGAGGCTGCTGTAGCGCTTCGCGCGGATCTCGATATCAAGCGGCTTAATGTCGTGGTCCTCCAGGATCTTTTTTATCTGAGGTTTTATTTTTTCAAGATATTTTGCCCGCTCGGCATATCGTTCTTTCGTTGCCGAAAGCAGCCATTCGTATTCGCGCGGATGGAGATAGGGGAACGCGAGGTCCTGCAGTTCGCCGCTCACATTATGCATGCCGAGGCGGTATGCGAGCGATGCGTAGATTTCGTCGGTCTCAAGCGCGATGCGCTTTTGCTTTGCCGGGGGGAGCGCGGAGAGTGTTTGCATGTTATGCAGCCGGTCGGCGAGCTTGATGAACACCACCCGCAGATCCTGGCTGAGCGCAAGCACCATCTTCCGGAGATTCTCCGCCCGGGCTTCTTCCATGCTTTGCCGGATGGGCTCCTTCTTGGCCGCCGCACTGCCGTCCCGCGCGGGTATTTCGCGATATTTGATGTGTCCGAGCTTGGTGACGCCGTCCACGAGGAACGCCACCTCTTCGCCGAACTCTTTTTTTATCGTTTCAAGCGGCACGCCGGTATCCTCTACGGTGTCGTGGAGGATGCCGGCGGCGACGGTGGCGTCATCCAGGTGCCACGATCGCAGTATTCCGCCCGTCGCGATCGAGTGATTGAAATATGGTTCGCCGCTTTTCCGCTTCTGTCCCGCATGCGCCTTCTCCGCGAACGCATATGCTCTCCCGATCATGCTATCGGGTTCTTTTTTATAGAGTTCCTTGATGGCGGCAGCGCGTGCGTGCATGACCGTTGTTACGTTTTTTTCGGGGATTTCTTTTGTTTTGGCGGATTCTCTATCCAATGCTTGAGTGCCGCCTGAAGTTCGTCTTCCGATTCAGGTTTTTTGTTCATTACGAACGTGCAATCGGGATAGCGCGTGCAGGCAAAGAACGGTTTGCCGCGCCCGCGCGATTTTTTTTCCACGATATCGCCGGGCTTATCACGGCGGTCTTCCGACGCCCGGCAATTCGGGCATTTGAACCCGGTTTTGTTCCAGATCTTCATAATTCCTTTGCATTTTGGATAATCGGTGCAGCCAAGGAAGAATCCGAAGCGTCCGCGCGTGACCTTCATCGGCTTGCCGCAGATCGGGCAGCGCTCGTCTTTCGTTTTCTCTTCGAGCGCTTTGATCTGCGCCGCTTCCTCCGGCATCGGGAGCGTGACCTTCACGCCCGGCTCCGGGCAGGCGAGGAACTTTCCCATGCGGCCGAACTTTATGAGCATCGGCTTGCCGCAGTGCGGGCACGGCGTAGTGGAGACCTCCACCTGTTTCTCCACGCTCGCCTCCTTTTCCGCAAGGTTCTTTTTGAACGGGCCGTAGAATTCGCGGCACACCTCCTTCCACTTCATTTGTCCTTCGGCGATCTCGTCAAATTCCTCTTCTATGCGCGAAGTGAACTTGATGTCTACGATCTCGGGGAAGTTCTCCACGAGCAGATCGTTCACGAGCACGCCGATCTCCGTCGGCTTATATTTTTTATCTTCTTTTTCCACATAGCCGCGCTCCTGGATGGTGGAGAGCGTCGGCGCGTAGGTGGACGGACGGCCTACGCCCTCGGCCTCGAGCGCCTTTACGAGCGTTGCGTCGGTGAAGCGCGCGGGTGGTTCGGTAAAGTGCTGGAGCGCGGCGGGATTTCCCTTTTCGTCGCGTTCACCACCGCCTTCGGCTTGGGCGAGCGTGAGCGAAACGCCTTTTTCCAGCTTTGGCAGCGCGCCTTCGATCTCGCCGTTCGCGTCATCATCCTTGCCCTCGGTGTAGACGCGGATGAATCCGTCAAAGATGACGGTCTGCCCGTTTGCGCGGAAGATCTCGCGCCGCGGCGTGCTCGCTTCGATATCCACCGCGGTCTGCTCGAGCGTCGCTTCTTTCATCTGCGATGCGATCGTGCGCTTCCAGATCAGATCATAGAGGCGAATCTCGCCGCGATCTTTCAGGCCGATCTCCGCAGCGGATATCATTTCCAAATGCGCCGGGCGGATGGCTTCGTGCGCTTCCTGCGCACCCTTGCTCTTGGTGGAATAGATGCGCGGGGCGGGGAGCTGATATTCCTTTCCGAACTCTTTGCCGATCACGGCATGCGCGGTTGCAAGCGCAGATGTCGCGAGGTTCGTGCTGTCCGTCCTCATGTACGTGATATGCCCGTTCTCGTACAGGTGCTGGGCGATGACCATCGTCTGCTTTGCACTGAAGCCGAGCTTGCGCGCCGCTTCCTGCTGGAGCGTGGAGGTCGTGAATGGCGGTGCCGGATTCCGGCGCACTTCCTTCACGGCGATGTCCGAAATATGGTAATCGGCCCCTTTGAGCCCCTCTATTATATTATTTGCATCATTAACGTTCTTGATGCCCATTTTACCGACCGCCTTGCCATTGATGGAATTGAGGATCGCCGGAAATCGGGTATTGGATCTTGCCTGGGATTTGGCTTTCGGAACCTGGAAATCCGCCTCAATGGTCCAATACTCTTCTTTATTGAAGGCCTGGATCAGCCGTTCGCGTTCCACGACGAGCCGCACCGCTACGCTCTGCACGCGTCCGGCGGAAAGTCCGTAGCGGATCTTGCGCCAGAGGAACGGCGAAAGTTCATAGCCCACCAGCCGGTCGAGCACGCGGCGCGCCTGCTGGGCATTCACCAGATTGACGTCGAGCGCGCGCGGATGTTCGAGCGCCTCCATAATCGCGTTTTTGGTGATCTCGTGGAAGGCGATGCGTTCGTACGGCTTCGGCGCAGCAGCAGTTCCGCTTTTCTTTGCCGGCTTCACGCCGTCGAGTCCGAGCGCGTTCACAAGATGCCATGCGATCGCTTCTCCTTCGCGGTCTTCGTCGGTCGCGAGAATGACCTTGTCCGCTTTTTTTGCGAGTGCCTTCAGATTGGCCACGACCGGTTCGGCCTTCTTGGGGATCATGTAGCTTGGCTCGAAATCGTGCGCAACATCAATGCCGATCTTGCTCTTTGGCAGATCGCGAATGTGTCCGTATGACGATTCGACGGTGAATCCTTTGCCGACGAACTTACTGATGGTCTTTGCTTTTGTCGGCGATTCGACGATGATGAGGTCCATGTGCGGATAATATAAAGTAAATTATCTATATTGTATACCCTCCATTCGATTCTTTGATAATTCCTCTTATTAAAAGGAAGCTGAGGGTTTGATTGACCATGCGGGGTTCCAGTCTAGTCATTGCCGCTAATTTGTCAACGTCAGCACGCGTTCGGATCTCCGCGAGGGCTTTTAGAATAAGGATTTCTTCGGGGGACGCCTTGCCGCTTCGCGCGGCGGCATTTTTCTTTTTATCGATGTCATACGCGTCCAAAATATCGTCGGGTGACGTGACGAGCTCTGCCCCTTGACGGATAAGTGCGTGAGAACCTTTAAAGCCTGCCGTGGTGGTAGAGCCGGGGACCACGAACACTTCGCGGTTTTGTTCCGCGGCATAGCGCGCGGTGGCGAGCGCGCCGGACGATACAGGGGCTTCCACGATGAGCACGCCGCGGGAAATGCCGCTTATGATCCGATTGCGTTCGATGAACCGGTATTCAACTGGCGGCTCGCCCGGCGGATATTCCGAAATGAGCGTACCGCCGTTTTCGATGATCCGCCGCGCGAGTGCGCTATGCGAGCGGGGATAGACATTGTCCAGTCCGCCGGCGAGGATGGCGACGGTTGCTCCGCTGGCGTCGAGCGTTCCCTCGTGTGCCGCCGCGTCGATGCCGAACGCGAGGCCGCTTGCGATCATAAATCCCGATGCCGCAAGCTCGCGCGCAAAGCGCCGCGCGACTGTTTTCCCCTCCGCGCTCGCCCGGCGGGTGCCGACGACGGCAAGTGTCGATTCTTTTGCGGTCGCAGGTCGCGCCGCTGCGAGCGCCGCGCCGCGGAGATAGATGCCGAACGGCGGATGAGAAATATGGCGGAGTGCATCAGGGTATTCCGGATCGGTCGCCATTGCGAGGCGTATGTCCAGCTGCCACAGGCGTTCGTATTCCTTGCGCGGATCGGGGGCTGGTATGCCGGCTTCCTTAAGCGCGTGGTATGCGGCCTCCCAGGTTCCCGCATTCCCGCGGTAGTTTTTTATTGAGCGATAGCTGCCATGCGCCGCGACGGCAACCGCGTGATAAAAGAGCGTTTCGTTCATGGAATGGTTTTGAGACTAGCAGACTTCTTTAAAATCGCGAAATTCCGTTTAACAGTGTTTTAATTCCGTATTTTTACTATAATAAAGAGGGTATGATGAATGAACGGTTTGCAAAACGCTTATGGATCGGTTTTGGCATCATCGTGGCAAGTATTGCCATCACATGGGGTGCGTTGTATTTCTTTATCGGCGACCTCTCCGCAAATGCCGATGCGATCGTGAGCGCCCGCGCGGCGCTTAACCGCCAGAACGCAGCCGTGGCAAATCTTGCGAGCCTTAAAGGGCAAGCTGCGCAGGCGGCACAATACGAGGCGGCGATAAGCCAGCTTGTTCCAAGCCAGTATGGCCTTGTCGCTTTTGCGCAATGGTTCACCGCGCAGGGAAAAAACTATGGTGTCAATGCCACCGCCGAATTCCAGGGATCCGTTACTCCGTCTCAGGGCAGCACTCCGGGCAGCGCGATCTTTTCGTTCAGTGCTTCCGGGTCGTTGAGCAATCTTGCCGCATTCTTTGATTTTGTGAGCGCGAAGTCGTCGGGATTCCTCGTTGCTTTCAACACGTTCGACGTTACCGGGGACGGGACGAATTATTCCATCCAGGGGCAGGGAACGGTATTCTCCCAATGATATGAAAAAGTTTTTTTATTCACATCCCGATACTGTCATCGCCGCGCTCGCGCTGATCCTGCTCGTCGTTCTCCTTTCGTTCTACCTGTGGGCGAGCAACGGCATTTATACCGAGATCTATCGGGCGTTTACGTTCACGCCGGCACAGCCATCGGACAGCTTCAACCTTACGGGCGCGGCACGGCTCGATCTGCGCGGTATCGCTGTCGGCACTTCTTCTCCGGCCGCCGCGCCCGCGCCTACTGCGACTTCCGCTTTCGCGCAAGGCGCATCAACGACGGCATCGATTGCCTCCGCCACGCCTGCATTGCCTGGTGCGGCGGCCACCACTACCAGGCGATAGCGGCGGCGGGGACACACCTTGAAAATTCGCGCGCATGGCCGTATGATGAACCATGCCCGCGCGGTCCGTCCGGCGCGATTAGCTCAGTGGTAGAGCGTCACATTGACATTGTGAAGGCCGGAGGTCCGATCCCTCCATCGCGCACCGCTTCGGCGGCAAGCGCGCGTGTAGCTCAGTGGTAGAGCATTTCACTGATAATGAAAAGGTCCTTGGTTCGATTCCAAGTACGCGCACAAAAAAAGCAGCCTTATCGCCTCCAGGCAGATGACCGTTCGGCGATAAGGCTGCTTTTTTTGTGCGAGGTGATAAGATACCAATATAAGCACCATGAACGAGCCGCAGATCATTTTTGAGAACGATGACTTCGTGATCATCAACAAGCCGGCGGGGCTGATGGTGCATGCCGCACGGGTGAGCGGCAAGCGCCGTGGCGCCGTGCGTCGCATGGACGAAGCGCCCGCCGCAGAGCCGACGCTCGTCGACTGGCTGCTCGGCCGCTATCCCGGAATAAAGACCGTCGGCGACGACCCGGCGCTCCGGCCGGGCATCGTGCACCGGCTGGATAAGGCGACGTCGGGCGTGATGGCCGTCGCAAAGACGCAGGCGTCATTCGATCGGCTCAAAAAATTATTCCAGGAACACCGCATGAGGAAAACGTATTATGCGCTCGTGTCCGGTGTGCCAAAAAATAAAAAGGGCGTGATCGATGCCCCGATCGGCATCAGAGCCGGGTCGCTCAAGCGGAGCATTCATTCATCCAAGATGGCAAAACCGGCGGTGACGGAATATTCCGTGGAAAAAACCTTTAGCGATGATAGAGGGAATGGATTTTCTTTGTTGAAAGTGAATCCGAAAACCGGACGGACGCATCAGATCCGCGTGCATCTTGCGAGCATCGGGCATCCGATCGTGGGGGATGCGCTATATGGAACAAAAACTTCCCGCGCCATTGAAATCTCCCGCCACCGCGCCGCGCCGCGTATGATGCTTCACGCGGCGGCGCTCGAGTTTTCGGACGGCATAGGCGGAAGCCGGTTCGCATTTGAAGCTCCGCTTCCCGATGGATTTTTGCCGTTATCCACAGGATAGGTTCCGCGAGTACGATATGATATCATTAAGGGAATAGATGGAAAGGTCGAAGTTCTCTAGAGTCTATTTAATAGAGTAAAAATATAGAAATGATAAAAAATAGAAAAAACCGAAAAGGCTTCACCCTTATTGAGTTGCTCGTGGTTATCGCGATCATCGCGGTGTTGGCGGTCGTGGTCGTTTTGACGTTGAATCCGGCGGAACTTTTGCGCCAGGCGCGGGATTCAAACCGTCTTTCCGACTTCGCCACGCTAAAGAGCGCTTTGTCGCTCTATGCGACGGACGTATCAACCTCGACTCCTATGTATGGAGCTACGGGCCAGGGAGGAACAGGAGATGGATCTTTTGATCTCTTTACTGCGAATTCCGGAGCATCCACTACAATGACCAATTACAACACCGCTGGACCCACGTGGTGGGGTTTTGCCGGAGGCGAAGGGGCGGTCGCTATCAATACGTCGCGTGCAGTCAATGGCACCGGATGGATTCCGATTGACTTCAATGCGGTGAGCTCGGGAGCTCCTTTAAGCAGCTTGCCGGTTGATCCGGTGAATAGCGGCCAGAATATGTACATGTATGCCGCATCATCGACGGTCTTCAAGCTTGCCACAAAGATGGAGAGTTCCAAGTACACCACCGGAGGTTCTGCCGACGTTGAGACCAGCGATGGCGGAAACAGTACGAGCACGTACGAAGCAGGGACAAGCCTGAACGCCCTCTAAAAAGAGCGGTCGCGTTCTGTCCATAAAAAGCGCCGGATTTTGCCGGCGCTTTTTATTTTGGCCATCGCTCTGCTATCATTACCTATAAGGCATAACGACCATTATGAGACTTCCTATTGCTTCGGATCAATTGAAGGCGCTGCTGGTGGGGCAAAATCTTATTGCTCCCGAACGGTACGACGAGTTCTATCAGGAAGCCGAGCGCAAAAGTCAGAGCGTGATCGATATTTTGATATCCGAAAAGATCGTGGAACGCGATTATTTGAGCGATCTTATCGCGAACGCGCTCGGCGTGCCGCGCGCGGATTTTAGCGTGCAAAAGATAGATAACAATGCAGTGAAGCTTCTTACGGAAGACGTCGCGCGTCAGCGGCAGGTGATGATCTTTGGCAGGGAAGAAGACGGCACGTATGACGTCGCGATGCTCAACCCTTCCGACCTTGAAACGCGGGAATTCCTTTCCCAGCGATTGAACGCCAATATCAAAGCGTTCCTCGCGTCACCGGAAGACCTTAACCGCGGATTTTCCGTGTACGGCTATGAGCTTGGCCAGGATTTTAAAAAAATCATCGAGGATGACGTCCGCGCGTCGCTCACCAGCCGGTCGGAGAATGCGGCGGCGGCGGCGGTGGACCTGCCGATCGTCGGCATCGTGAACAATATTCTTTCCTACGCGCTCGCTTCGCGCGCTTCGGATATTCATATTGAAATATTGGAGGAATCCACGTTCATCCGCTATCGCATCGACGGTATTTTGTACCAGATTATGGATATCACGAAGGCGGTGCATCCCGGCATCGTTGCGCGCATCAAACTGTTGGCGGGGTTGAAGATCGATGAACACTTTGCGCCTCAGGACGGACGCTTCCGGTATCAGGTGGGGGTCCAAAACATCGACGTCCGCGTTTCCACGATACCGACGTTCTATGGGGAAAAGGTGGAAATGCGTTTATTGGAGTCGTCCCAGAAGCCGCTTTCGCTCGAAGAGCTCGGCATGCTGCCCGATACGGCAAAGATCGTGGGTGACAATCTTAAAAAATCCTATGGCATGGTCATCTCATGCGGCCCGACCGGTTCCGGTAAGACGACCACGCTTTATGCGCTGATGAACATGCTCAACCGCCCGGAGGTCAACGTGACGACCGTGGAGGATCCGATCGAATACAATATGAAGTATGTCAACCAGACGCAGGTGAATCCGCAGGCCGGCGTTACCTTTGCGTCGGGTCTCCGCGCGCTCCTGCGGCAGGACCCGAACATCATCATGGTCGGCGAGATCCGCGATGACGAGACCGCGGACATCGCCGTGCAGGCGGCGCTCACCGGCCACTTACTGTTGTCTTCGCTCCACACGAACGATGCGCCGACCGCGATCCCGCGCTTTTTCGATATGAAGATCCCGCCGTTCCTCGTGAGCTCGGTGCTGAACCTTGTGCTCGCGCAGCGCCTTGTGCGGAAGATCTGCCAGGTGTGCACGTATTCGTACGACGCCGACCCGGCGGTCATTGCGACGCTCGAGACCCAGCTTAAAGAGAACGGGCTGGACAAAGGAAAGGTGCGCATTCCAAAGACGCTCTTCCGCGGAAAGGGGTGCACGGCGTGCGGCATGACAGGGTACCGCGGCCGGCTCGGCATCTACGAGGCGTTCGAGGTGGATCAAAAAATGAAAGAGCTCATCATTAATCCGCATTTTGATCTGGCAGCTGTCCGTGCCCATGCGCGCGAAGCGGGCATGAAGACGATGTTCGAGGACGGGCTGCAGAAGGTTGAGGTGGCGCTGACGACGCTGGAAGAGGTGTTGCGCGTCATCCGCGAATAGGCGCGCGGGCTGTGGTATTATTTATACATGCTATTCCATTACGTTGCTGCGGACGCGGGGGGGAAGATGACGGAGGGGGATATGGAAGCGGATGCCTTGAATGACGTCCTTCGCTCGCTTGGCGCCAAACAACTGAGCCCGGTGTCGGTAAAGCCGGTCAAAAAAAAGGATATCGGCGTGATGCGCAGGTTTTTCGGCGGCATCAATACGCAGGACAAGGTCTTCCTTACTAAATATTTGGCACTCATGCTCCGCGTGGGTACCGACCTGCTCTCCGCGATCAATATCCTCATCGAGGATTTTGACAAGCCTGCAGTGAACAATCTTCTCATTGAAGTGCGCGACGACCTGAGCAAGGGCAATCCGTTCTACGAATCGTTCGCCCGCCACCCGCGCGATTTTTCTCCGACGTTCATCAACCTCGTGCGTGCGGCGGAGGAGTCCGGAGGATTGGAGAAGACATTCAACGAGCTGAGCGTCACGCTGGAAAAAGAGGCCGCGCTTCGCAGCAAGGTCCGCTCCGCATTCATCTACCCGATCGTACTGTTGTGCGTCGCGAGCGGAATTTTGATCTTTCTCGTGACATTCGCGCTTCCCAAGGTGGCCGGCGTATTCCATCAGAGCGGCATCAATCCGCCGTGGTTCTCCGAGATCGTGTTCACGGTCGGCCTCTTTATCGGTTCGAATATTTTTACCATTATTTTCATCCTGCTCATCCTCATTGCTGGAACCGTGTGGTTCGTCAAAAAGACCGACATCGGCAGGCGGGCGTTCGGCCGCACACTCGCGAACCTTCCTTTTATCCGTTCCATCTACCGCGATCTCGCGGTGCAGCGCATGGCGTCGACGATGAGCTCGCTCATGCGCGCCGGGCTGCCGATCACGCAGACGGTGACGATCGCCGCCGACACCGTCGGCGTCGACGATTATCGCACCGCACTCCTTCATATTGCGAATGACGGGCTGGCAAAAGGCATGACGATCGGCGAGGCATTCCGCCGCGAAACCGTGTTCCCGCACATGGTATCGAGCCTGGTCGCGATTTCGGAGAAGGCGGGCCATCTTGATGAAGTGCTCGCGACCCTCGCGGATTTTTATGATGCGAACATCACGGAGAACATCAAGGCGCTCGTTTCGCTCCTTGAGCCGGCGATGCTGCTCGTCATGGGCGGCATGGTCGGCATCATCGCGCTTTCCATCATCGTTCCGATCTACCAATTGACCACGCAATTTTAATGAAGAGAGGATTCACGCTTGTCGAACTTTTGATCGTCATCGCGATTTCCGTCATTGTCGGGGTGGTGGCGATCTTGAATATTTCCCAACGGCGCGCGGACATCGATCTTACGACGGCAGCGCAGCAGATCGCCACAACATTGCGGCAGGCGCAGAGCGATTCCATGGCGCAGGAAGACGGATTGTCCTGGGGCGTACATTTTGCGAACACCACCTCGCCTGCGCCGTTCTATGCGCTTTTCAAAGGGAGCTATGCGACGGGTACCGTCAGCCAATATAGTCTGCCGCCTACGGTGGCATACCAGACATCCATGCTTGCGCCGGGCGCCACGCTTGATGTGACATTTTCGCAGATCTCCGGCGCTGCCGTGTCTACGAGTATCGGCCTTTATATGCCGAACGAGAACAGCGCGTTTTCCTCCACTATTTACGTCGCTTCCACCGGCGCGGTGAGCTATTAGCGGTATCATCCGTCCTGCGCGCAAAATCTTTTATCGCTCTGCCCGCGGCGCCTTGATCCATCTGCTATACTTTATGTAATGCATCATCATATCCGCACCGGCCAATCCCTCATGGAACTCCTGCTTGGCATTGCCGTCGGCGCGGTTTTTGTGATCGGCGCGGCGACGGTCATCGTGCCGGCATTAAGGATAAATTCGCAGGCGGGCAATATTCAGGAACAGGCGCAGCTTGGCCAGGAACTGTCGAATAACGTGCAGGCATGGGCGCAGGGGAGCTGGAATGGCGTGCTTGCACTCGCAACCGGCACGGCGAACCGATATTATTTGGACACTGCGACGTCACCCTTTGTGGCGGTGGGCACAAGTACCACCGGCGAAGCGGTTTCGACGTGCGGCGGGGCAGGCTCTTCTACGCAGCAAGCCTGCTTCACCTATGACCGTTACTTCTATCTCTCCGACGTCTACCGCGATGCCAACGGCAATGCAACTTCTACCGCTTCCGGGAATTATTACGACCCGTCCACGAAGCTGGTTACGGTGGTGGTGGCGGGAACCGGCGCCTCCAGCACCCAGCCGATGGATTTTTATTCTTATATTACGCGGAACGCCGATAATGTATTCGCCCAAACCAGCTGGATCGGCGGATCGGGGCAAACGACGTCAACGAATTTCGTAGGGACGGACTACGCCGCCGCTTCAAGCGTGATCGTGAACGCAAGCGGTTCGATAGAATTGTATTATGGCGGCGGAAGCTGTGTTTTATAGAAGAGCATATCATCTGCCCGACAATATTTCATACTTATATATATTACAATCATGAAGATCGCCGCCATCGTCGTGCTTTCACTCTTCCTTATCGTCATCGGGGCGCAGGCGTTCTCGTTCGTGCGCCAGGAGTGGCAATTGGGCAGCCAGCTGGCGGATGTGCAAGCGAACCTTGCGAAGGCTCAGGCTCAAGAAGTGTCGCTGCAGGATGAGGCACAATACCTTTCCAATCCGGCCAATTTAGAAAAGGAGCTCCGCGCACGCTTCAACTATAAGAAGCCGGGTGAGCAGATGATCATCATCGTGCCTGCGGGACCGAACACGACGTCCACTGACTAGAGCCCCGGCCCTGCCGTGTTTTTAGCATCGTGCCCGCGCTGCGATGGCTGTTGAGCGGGATACCAGAATCGGACTGGCGCCTCAACCTTGGGAAGGTCGCGTACTACCACTATACTAATCCCGCGTGCGCCGGCGATCGCCGGCGGCGAACCTAAAAACGATACACGACGGCGCCGTGTTTTGCAAAGTGTATTACAATGAATGTAATGGCAATGCCAACGAATGCAAAGTTTAAAGGCAAGCTGCGCAATAAGATATTCCTTTTCATGGCGCTCATCGGCATCGTGCCGCTCGTTGCGGCGGCGGCACTTACGTATTACGTCGTTATAAGCTCGCATCGCGATGATGTGGCAAAGGTGGAGGCGGCGGTGCTTACGCAGACCGCAAATCAGGTGCAATCGTTCATGATGAACGATGTTCTCGCCCATGCGACCGTGGAGATCCCGTATGGCGGGAATATTTTCGCGACGTCGTCCGTTCCCGCCCAGCAGTACGTGCTGGGTCAGACGCTCGCGGCGGTGCCATATCTGCAGTCGGAGGCATACGTAAATTTGGCGGGGCAGGAAACCGCCGCCGCGGATCGCGCGCACCTTGCGGGTGTCGCATCATCATCGCTCGCCGATGTGAGCACCTCGCCCGGATTTCTTGCGGCAAAACAGGGGAGTAACTACCTTGGGCCGGTCACGTATTCCGGAGCGCCGCTCGTTCCAACGATCGATTTCGCTTCACCCGTCACGGATGAGCGGGGTCAGGTGATCGGCGCCATCGTCGGCACCGCCACGCTCGGCGATCTGCAAAAGATCGTCGCGTCCGCCACGATCGGCAATACGGGCTATGTGTATCTGGTTGACCAGAACGGTGCGATCATGACCGGCGGCGGGAGTCTGGCGGGCGGCGGGAATTTCGGCAACACGGTCATCGGCAGCGCTGCCGCGGCGAACTTGCCGATCGTGCAAAAAGTGATCGGCGGAACCGACGCGACGAGTGCCGCCGATCAGGCGCGGTATAAGAATATGTTCGGCGTACCGGTCGTCGCGGCCGGCAAGGCGGTTCCGGCGGGCGGACAATATTGGGGTCTCGTTGCGGAGTGGCCGACGTCCGAGGCCGATGCGGTGATCAACGCCCTGCTCCTGCGCGATGCGGTCATGCTGCTCGTCGTGTTCGGGCTCGTCGTACTGCTTTCATTCGTACTCGCGCTTATCATCGTGCGCCCGATCGACATGTTGGAAGAGGGCACCGAACGCGTCGCACAGGGAAAGTTCACCGAGGGCGTGAATATCACGACCGGTGACGAACTGGAAGAGCTTGGTGATTCATTCAACGATATGGTGATGGGCCTGAAGCAGCTTGAACAATTGAAGGACGAATTTGTCTTTATCGCCGCGCACGAACTGCGTACGCCCGTCGCCGCGATGAAGGGATATCTGCAACTGATACTGGACGGCACGACGGGACAGATCCCGGATGCCACGCGTACGTTTATAGAGAAAGTGATCGCGTCGAACCAGCGGCTCATCCAGCTGGTGAATGATCTGCTTGAGGTGGCCCGCTCGCAGGCGGGACGGCTCACCATCAAAGTGGCGCCGACGGATATCGCGCCGACGATCACCTCCACACTCGATGAATTGAGGTCGCTTGCGGAAGAAAAGGGCATCGCCATGTCGTATGATCCGCAGTTGCCGGGCGGCGCAACGCTTCCACGGATCCTTGCCGATGCCGACCGTGTAAAAGAAGTGATGGTGAATCTTGTGGGCAATGCCATCAAATACATGGGTGGTGCGGGAACGATCACGATTACGCACGAACTTGGCGCTGATGGAAAGGGCGTGCCGACGCTCATCACTCATATCGCGGACACCGGCATCGGCATGTCCGCCGAGGCGCAGCAAAAATTATTTGAAAAGTTCTACCGCGTCCAGACCGATAAAACGAAGAATATCACCGGCACCGGCCTCGGCTTGTTCATTGTGAAGGAAATGATAGAGAAGATGAGCGGTACGATCGGCGTCGTGTCGGAAGAGGGGAAGGGAAGCACTTTCAGTTTTGCCCTGAAGACGGCGGATGAGAGCGATATAAAATAAAAAAATGAGGCTCAATCGCTGGTTGGCGGATTGAGCCTCGGTTGTTCGGAAAGATCTGCTGAAAGGTGCTACTGCCCGGGCTTCTTGCATTGCTTGGGATTGCCGCTGACCGGCGGCGCGCCCGTTTGCGATTGCGATTGGCTGGGGTTGGCGGTTTGCTGCTGGCCCTGGGACTGGCTTTGGCTTTGTCCCTGGTCCTGGTTTTGGCGGGCCGATGCGCCGGCCGAAGCACTCGCTCCGGACGAGCTGCTGATGATCGGGTTGGCGGTTGATTTTGAGCCGGCGATCGAAACCGGGTTCGCCGTCGCCTTGCTGTTGCCCGATCCGACAACGCTGCCTCCGTTTGCCTTGGTGCTTACGGAGGTGGAGATGGAGTTCGCCGAATTGCCTGATCCGCTCACCCCCGAAGTGGAGGTGACGGTCGGGCCGGTGATGTTCGTGGTGGGAGCCGCGGTGCTCGCGCTCCCGTTTTGGATCGCAAAGTTCTCACCCGGCTGCCAGATCATGCCGGCCATCATGGTTGCATCGTGGAAGAAACCTTCCGCTACGCCCCACTTCATGACCGAACGCTGGGTGCCGATGAGATCGATGTTCGCATTGGCAAGGTCACGCTCGATCTGGGCGCGAAACTGGTTCGTGTCCTGGGCCTGCTGATCGATCGCAACCTCCGCTTGTGCGGTTTGCGCATCCAGTTGGTATGCCAACGCGTTGGCCTTCGCCGCCTCGGTATTGTTCGCGACCGAGATGGCGTTCGTGTAGGCGATCTGGCCAAGGATGTGATCCATATACTCGTCGCGTACTGGCGATGCCGGCACGGGAACGGGTACGACCGTTACCTGAACTTCCTGCTTTGGTGCGACAGCAGCAGGCTGGGGCACTCGGCGATGGTGTGCGTGGCGAACTGCCGGCGCGCACGGAACCGTAATGGTCTTTGTACAATCCTTTGGTGATGCCTGCGCTGCTGCGAATAGTGGCGCAAGCATGAAGACGAGAACAATGGTGAGGACTTTTTTACTCCGCATTTTTCTGCTCCTTTTGTGTTGTTTGCTGCTCCGCTAAGAGCAGTCTCCTGTCTTTATTGACGCGAGCTTGATATTTGGCTTCGGCTCGCCTTAGCACTGCCATTCTGACGTGGTGGATGGTCCACCGCGTGCCCCATAATCCGGCCGCCGCGGCAAATCCGTTTACGGGATTTCCGAGCAGTCCGGACAACATGAAGCCGCTTCCGACAAACGAGCCGCCCGTAAGGAGCGTCCCGAAAAGGTGATGTTGGTGTGGAAGGTGTCCGTAGAATGGCTCGGCGCGGGAGGTGAATTCCTTCCCGCCGATCCCACCGATTCCGCTCACCCGGACGACGTAGGTCTGGGTAGGAAGGTTCTGTGGGAGGAGAACGGTGAGCACGGCCTCTTTATTCTTTCTTACTACCACCCGTGCGGTGGTATTGATGATCCGCGCCGGCTCGATGCCGTTTGCGGGGTCATCGGCATTGCTGAAGATGCCGATTTGCGTCGGCAAATTCAATCCGATGGGAATCAACGGTGCTCCATCAACCCGATACACACGGGAATGGGGAAGCACCACTTGATAGCCGGTAAGATGTTTTGTTTTTTCCGTTGCCGACTTGTCATTTGTTGGTAACAAGGCGGGCGGTGATGGAAGTGCCGTTTCCGCTACCACTGCCGCTCCCGGTGCCGGAACGGGAGTGCCGGAAAGCCGGATGGTCGTTGTTGCAATTTCTTCCGGCTGGATCTGCGGTTCCCGTGCGGGATTCGTCTCCGCGATCGCGGGGACGGGTGCGGCGGTGCGAGAGTTCAGGGTTACGTTCGGAAAGACAACCGGCTGTCCTGCCCGCACCTTGTCGAGGTGGCTGGCAAGCGTCGGGTTCGCCTTGACGAATTCGGCCTTGTGGCCTCGCCAACTGCCGTACACGGCAGCGACGTCTTCCGATACCGTGTCTCCCCACGCCAGTCTGCAGATTGAATCCCGCAAACCGAAGGGGAGGCACTCATGCTTTTCTTGGAACGTTGCTCCGGATGCGAAGCAATGTCCCGCGAGAAGCAGGATGAGCGTTGATAAGAGCCTAGATCGCTTCATTGCTTCCTCTCTTCCGTTCAATCGCCCGGACATCCCACAACAGCACATGTCATTGAGCCTTTTGCCGCATTGCGCAGACCTGCCTCGGTGAATGAGGACGCGGTTTGCATGAACGGTTTCTCTCAATGGATGCCTGTCGCATTCCGTAAAACAATCTTGCCGTTGCGCAGCCCTGCCTCGGTGAATGAGGACGCGGTTCGCATTGGGTCGATCTGTTTCAGGGAAGATTCGGATATCGTCAGGATTGGGTTGCTGCCCGCTGGTTTATTTTGTTGAGCATGGACACGACCTTCTCGGTCGCCAGCTCATCAGTAACCACCAGTCCGTGATCGTAAGCGAAACGTTCAGCGTTTTTTTTGAGCTCGCTTACGGGTATCGGGTTGGTTGACCCGGGAAGGTACATCGCCGGTTTCTGGCCCTCGAGCGGGCCGGGACGAAAGACCGCCTTTATCCCTTTGATGGTTATGGAATGCGGAAGTCCGTTCTTTGGCGACGGGTTGAGCACGGTCGTGATGAGAACAGTGTTGTTTTTTGGATTTTTTTCCCGCAATTTTGCGCACACCGATGCCATCACTTCGACCGATGGATTTGGAAATTCGATCTCCATGAGCTGTCGTTGCTCTTCCACCAGCTTTCGTGTCTGTTCCAGTTCCTTATTTATTTTCTCCTGCTGCTCTTCCATCGCCTCGGTAACGTGTCTGTCGTGGCGGCTCATCGTCCGTCGGACGAAGAAAACCACGCCGATGGCAATGAGCAGGCCGCTGATGCAGACGGCAGTCAGTACGATCGATTGGCCTTTGGTCCGCACGACCAGCGCGGTGATTTGCGCCTGAAGACCTTTTTGGGCCTTTTCGGTGCTCTCGCTCTGCCGCTGAAGCGCCGTGGCGTTGCTTTTGATGGCGGCGCCTTGTTGCGTTTGTGTGGTGACCATTCCCTCCATCTGTTTTTTCACAGCAATGGTATTGCCGCGAACATCCGACCTCAGGCGGTCAATGTCGTGTTGTACGCCGTCGAGCCGTTGCGCCTGCTGTTCCAGTTGAGCTTTCGCTCCCTGGAACTCCTGCGGCGTGACCGCAGGCTGGTTGATGATGCCGTCCTGGGCGTTGGCAAAGGCCGAAAGGGCCATCGCCAAGAAGGGGAGCGCGAAGAATCCTGCGACCTTCGATTTCATCTCAACACCTCATACTCCGTAGTTTTCTGTTTTCAAGGATGCTGTCGGTTGCTCTCGCGGGGATTTTTTGATCCCCTGCGAGGTGCTTGTTATATAGCATATTCTTATATTAAATGTCAATGTTTTTATCCGCATGCGTGTTGCATATTTGATGTCTTTATTGTATAACCAGTGCAGTTAGTTTGTTCAAAATCGCACCTTCACAAATACATTTTTGGGCCCTTTGATAATTTTATATACATCAAAGGTCTTAAAAATAAATATTAAAAAAGAATGGATTATTTCATTCGAAAGTTTCTCAGCTCCGCAAAAAAGGGGCCAAAGAGCGCTGTTTCAACGGTGGCTCTCGGTCTTCTTCTTGCGGGTGCGATCCTTTTCGGAGGGAACATGCTTGCCGGCGGATCAATGGTCCCCAGCGCGCATGCGTGGTTTTGCAGCCCCGGCTCATGGTGTTCCAGTGTTACCACCATTGTGAACGTCGTGAATACCGGCGGCGGGACCGCGACCCCTTCGAACTTCCAGCTGACCCTTACCGATGAGAGCAGTGGCACCTACTACGGTGACACGTATGTCTTCAACGGGTCGGCGTCGGGAACATTGGTCAATCTTGATCCGGAGCAATACCAGGTCAAAGTGACCTCTGCCCCCGCGAACTATTCCGTTTCGTATTCATCCGGTTGCTCCGCTACGGTCGCAAACGGAGATGCGAACACCTGCACGGTGACGGCGACGTATACCGGCGGGACGGGCGGTTCGTGCACTGTATCGGGCTCATTGACGGATAGCGTGGATAACGCGGCTCCGAAAGTGGGCGATACGATCACCTATACGTTGAACAACGGTTCGTTCAGCGCCACCGCGCCGACGGACATTACCGTGACCGACCAGCTTGGCGCAGGACTGACATTCGTTTCCGCGCATCCTTCGATCGGAACGTATTCGAGCTCGACGGGGATCTGGGATCTCGGCACGGTAAACGGCGCGCTCTCGGGCGAGTCGCTTACGCTCACCGCGATGGTGGGTGCGGGCGCGGCGGGGCAGACGATCACGAATACTCCGACGATCAACTATCCCGGAAGTTCGTGCACACAAAGCTCCGCAGTCTCGGGCGACGCGACGATCATCGTCGGAAGCTCCACGCCTCAGTCCGCCGACCTCTCGATCAGCAAGACCGCTGACGTGACGTCGACGACCGAAGGCGCGACCGTGCATTACACCGTCGCGGTTGTCGCACTCGGCCCCGCGACCTCGACCGGCGTCGTGGCGAGCGATACCTTGCCCTCGGGCGTCACCTTCGTTTCAGCAACTTCGTCGGAAGGCTCCTACGCGAGCTCGACGGGGATCTGGACGATCGGCGACATGAGCGCAAGCTCGACCGCGACCTTGAAAATCGCAGCGACGGTGAACTCCGGCACGGCCGGGACCACCATCACGAACACCGCGACCGTCGGCGAATCCGCCAGCACGACCGATCCAAACCTCGCGAACAACAGTTCGAGCGTCTCGATCTTCGTGCAGACCGTGCCGACATCGACACCGTCGGCGACCATCGTTGCGACAAAGATCGTTTGTCCGAGCGTGTCCGACCTTCCGTACCTTTCCGGCACGGGAGCGGTCATCACCTCAAGCACGGCGGCGAACTTCATTGCGGCGCATCCCGAATGCCACGTGGCGTCAGGATGGCAGTTCCAGTGGGGCAATTCGTCCGTGGCCGACCCGAACGTTGGAGGCGATTTTATCGGCAGCGCGCCGACCTCCACCGGATGGAATACCTTCGGCCCGACCAATAGCAACGGACAGGCGACCGTCCAGATCGCGAATCCGACCAGCACCTCGAATTTCTGGGTGCGCGAGGATCTGCAATCCGGATATATCCCTTTCAGTTTCTATCCGGGACATGCGGTGAACAGCACCACGAGCGCTGAAATGTTCTGCCATACCGACGTGCTCAACTACGACAATTATGATCGGGTTGTCTCGCCGGCGGCGGGCGGCACATATTATTGCGTGGCGTGGAACGTGCCGACGGCGACCACCACGGTTCCTTCGGCGGACATCTCCATTACGAAAACGGTTGATAACGCGAATCCGAGCGTCGGTGATACGGTCAATTACACGTTGACGGTTGCCGCACTCGGCCCCGCGACCTCGACCGGCGTCGTGGCGAGCGATACCTTGCCCTCGGGCGTCACCTTCGTTTCAGCAACTTCGTCGGAAGGCTCCTATGCGAGCTCGACGGGGATCTGGACGATCGGCGACATGAGCGCAAGCTCGACCGCAACCTTGAAAATCGCAGCGACGGTGAATTCCGGCACGGCCGGGACCACCATCTATAACACCGGCACCGTTTCCGAATCCACCAGCACGATCGATAACAACCCAGGGAATAATTCCTCGACTGTTCCGATCACGGTGCAGGGCGGCGGAGGCGGCGGCAATGATGCCGACATCGCCATCACGAAGACCGTGGATGCAACGTCAACCCTTCCGGGCGATATGCTCCATTACACGATCACTGCGAAGGCGTTCGGCCCTCAGCCTTCGACCGGCGTCGTTGCAACCGACACGTTGCCTTCCGGACTTACGTTCGTGAATGCGACCACATCGGCCAGTACGACGTATGACAGCACGACGGGAACCTGGACGATCGGCACCCTTGCGCCGAACGCGACTGCAACCCTGCAGATCGCCGCGACCGTGAATGCGACAGGCACTGCCGGCACCACGATCACGAACCAGGCGACCATCGGCGAGTCATCGACTCTGACGGATACGAACACGGCGAATAATATTGCGCAAGCAACGACCGTGGTCGGCAATGCTTCGTCATCGAACCAGGCAGATCTGGCCATCGTAAAAACGGTGGACAATGCGAACCCGGTGACGGGCAGCAATGTGAACTTCACCATTGTTGTGACCAATAACGGCCCCGCGACGGATTCCATGATCAGCGCGCTCGATCAGATGCCGGCGGGACTGGCAACGATCGCGGCGACGACGACCGCAAGCACGAGCTATAATCTCGGTACCGGCGTATGGACGATCGGCGCCCTTGCTCCGAACGCAACGGCAACGTTGACCATCGCGGCAGAGGTTTCCGCTCCGGCGGGTACCGTGATCACGAATACCGCGACCGTTTCCTCGACGCTCGCATCGGTCATTGATCCGAATCCCGCGAACAACAGTTCGTCGGTGACGCTCAATGTCCAGGCCGCACCTTGTACCAGCAATTGCGGCGGCGGGGGTGGCGGCGGCGGTAATACGCCGAGCGCGGAGATCGGCATTGTGAAAACGGTGGACAACGCGAACCCGGCATCGGGCAGCACCATCCATTACACATTGACCGTGACCGCAGCCGGCCCGTCAGCATCGTTCGGCGTGGTGGCGGATGACACTCTGCCCTCGGGCGTCACCTTCGTTTCAGCAACTTCGTCGGAAGGCTCCTACGCGAGCTCGACGGGGATCTGGACGATCGGTACGATGAACAATGGCACGAGTGCCACGCTCACGATCACCGCAACAGTTACCGCGGCGAACGGGACAGCGATCACAAACACCGCTACGGTGCACGAATCGCCGACCGTAGTTGATCCGCTTTCCGGAAACAATTCCTCGAGCGTGACCATTAATGTCGGCGGCGGCGGTGGTGGCGGCGGCGGCGGAGGAGGTGGTGGGGGCCAGGTTCTCGGCGCAAGCACGAGTACGGGCCAGGTTCTCGGCGCAAGCTGCGGACTGTATCTCACTTCTTACATCCACCCGATCCGCAAAGACCTGAACGATCCGGCACAGGTAAAGAAGCTCCAAATATTCCTTAACCAGAATCTTGGACTGCACTTGCCGATCACAGGTTATTACGGCGATCAGACGATCGCGGCGGTGAACCAATTCCAGGTGAAATACCACACTGAAGTGCTTGCGCCGTGGCTCCCATTGGGGCTCCCGACGCAATTCACTCCAACGAGTTACGTCTATCAAACGACGCAGCGGTGGATCAATCTCATCATGTGCCCTCCGCTCAATCTGCCGGTTCCGGCATTGAAGGTGGACACGGGCGAGTAATCGTCCCGGATAGGACCGCTCATGGCGGCACAATACCCCCGTAAAACGGGGGTATTGTGTTATTGGGGAAATATGATATAATATATATCATGAAAAGGGTCAAGCGGGCGGCCAAGAATTATTTCATTCCGCACGAGGGGAACGACCATAAACCGCATATTTTGCGGGCACGGACGATCGCATTCGTATGCATGGTCGCGCTTGTTGCCGAGTCGGTATTCGTCTTCGGCGCGAAGTACATCATTCCGCAGTCAAAATTGTTCGGTATTGTGGAAGCGAACGCGCTTGTGGATGAAACCAATCAGAACCGCGTAGCGGACGGCCTGCCCGATCTCCAGGTGAGCCCGTTGCTTCAGGCGGCGGCGCAGGAGAAAGCGAATGATATGGCGACGAAGGGGTATTTCGCACACACAAGCCCCCAGGGACTCACGCCATGGTACTGGTTCGAGCAGGTCGGATACAATTTTGATTACGCAGGAGAGAATCTTGCCGTGAATTTTTCCGATTCGCAGGACGTAACGAACGCATGGATGAATTCCCCGGAGCACCGCGCGAATATTTTGGATACCAATTATACGCAGATCGGCATTGCCACCGCGCAGGGGATTTATAACGGCCAGCCTGCCACGTATGTGGTGGAGGAGTTCGGTACTCCGGCTCCCGCCATTGCTCCGGTCGCGTTCGTAAATACCGCGAATGCCGCGACGGCTCCCTCAGCGGCGCCGCCGCCGGCACCGGCAAAGATCGCTGCCATTGCGCCGGTAAAAATAAAAAAACCCGCTCCGATCGCGGCCGTGCCGACGGTGGTTGCGATGCAGGACTCACAGACCACAAGCTCGGAGCAAAGCTTTGTCGCGGTAAGGGGCGCGAGCGCCCAGACAGACCAGCCGACGCCGGTTCCCGCGACGGCGACTCCCGTGCAGGCATCGCCCGCCCCGGTCGCGCAGAGCAATGTCGTCCAGCAGCTTCTCTCAAATCCGAAAGCGCTGGCGAACGGTTTTTATCTTTTCTTAATGGTTCTTTTCCTGATCGCAATCGCGCTCAATACGTTCATCAATATCCGCGTGCAATATCCGCGGCTTATCCTGGGCGGGCTGGTTGTGATCGTAGTGGCGGGACTGTGCATTGTGTTGAACCAGAACATCGGGTTTCTGCACGCGACGGTCATATAATAATAAATAAAAAATGCGCCTCGCGGTCCGATTGCGGCGCCATTTTTTTTGGCGTAAGATTCAGACAACGATCATCGCGTGACCATGCCATCATCCACCGCCGAACTTATAAAGAGCAAGCTTGATATCGTGGACTTTCTCCGCGGGTATCTGACGCTCACGCCCGCGGGCAAGAATTTCAAAGCGCTCTGTCCGTTCCACCATGAGAAATCGCCGTCGTTCAGCATTTCGCCCGAGCGCCAGCGGTTCCACTGTTTCGGCTGCGGCGCGGACGGCGACATTTTCGGTTTTGTGATGAAGTACGAGAATATGGAATTCGGCGAGGCTTTGCGCATGCTCGCGGAAAAAGCGGGAGTCGAACTGCGGCACGAGAATCCCGCCGAATACCGCTATACCGGATTGCTTTACGATCTGAACGCTTCGGCAAAAAATTTTTACGTGAAGGCGCTCTCGGCGGCGCCGATCGTCAAGCAATATCTGGCGGAGCGCGGGCTTACGCCGGCCACCATAGAGGAGTTCGAGCTTGGCTGGGCGGCGAACGAACCGGAGGATCTTTCAATGCATCTTTTGAACGGTGGCGCCGCGCCACAGGACCTCCTGCAGGCCGGCCTGTCCATAAAGACGGAGCGGGGGATGATGCTCGACCGGTTCCGCGGCCGCGTCATGTTCCCGATCCACAACCATCTTGGCAAGGTGGTCGGCTTCACTGGCCGCATTCTTCCGCAGTTCGATACGTCGAACGATCCGAAGGCTGCGTACGTGACCGCAAAATACGTGAACAGTCCGGAGACGCCGATCTTCCAGAAGTCGCGCCTGCTCTACGGGTTTTGGAAGAGCAGGGACGCGATCCGCGAGGTGAAGACCGCCGTGCTCGTGGAGGGCCAGATGGATTTTTTGATGAGCTACCAGAGCGGCGTGCGCAATGTGATCGCGTCATCGGGTACCGCGCTCACCGCCGACCACCTGCGTTCCGTGCGGCGCCTGGCGGACGAGGTCATTTTATGTTTTGACTCGGACATTGCCGGCTCCGACGCCGCCGAGCGCGCGATCGACCTCGCTGAAGCGAATGATTTTTCGGTGAAGGTGGCGACGTATCGTGGTTTCAAGGATGCGGCGGATGCGGCGAAAGCGGATCCGGAGAATGTACGCACGACAGTGGCCGCGGCGGTGACGGCGCCGGTTTTCTATTTTGAAAAATATCTGCCGCCGCTCGCGCCGGGCGCAACGTCGTCTGACCCCGCCGCATTCACGACGCGCGAGGGTCTCGGTAAATTGCGTACGGTGTTATTAAAGCTGCGGAATATCGCGAGTCCGGTGGAACGGGATTTCTGGATGAAGGAACTTGCCAAGCGCACGGGGGTTGATGAAGCGACGCTCAAGGACGAGGGAGAGAAGTCGGCGGCCACACAATACGCAGCGCCAACTCCCTCCACCACGAACAATATGGCCGGACAGGACGAGCAGGCTCCCAAACGCCAGGTTTCGCGCCAGGAGCTTATAGCAGAGGACCTCTTCGCCATCGCGCTCGCGCGCAATGACTTCGCATTCATAGAGGACTGTGTCGCATTCTTTACTCCCGCGCAAAAAGAGATCTTCGCTCTATTAAAGCGCGGCGAGCGCAGGAGTGACGACGCCACACTCGACGCTATCGTGAACCTTATTGTGCTTCGCGATCCGACCGCCGCGAGCGAACTTTCCGACAAGGACATCGCGGTAATAAAAGACGGCCTTGCGAGGGAATATTATAAAGAGCGGCGCAAGATCCTCTCGCTCGCGGTACGCAACGCCGAAGCGCGTGGCAATCAGTCCGAGCTCGAAGCCGCGCTTGCTGAGTTGAGCAAGCTTCCCGGAGGGGAAGCGTAAGAATTATTTTGAATCCGTCTTCGCCGGTGTTTCAAAGAGTGCAGGCAGAGACCAAGGCATCCCTTGCAAAATCGTAAGAAATAGAGGATGATATCGTATATATCTCATGCCTTCAAAAAAGAAGGGCGTTCGGAAGCCGGCAAAAAAAGCGGATAAAAAAAGCCACATGGCGAAGAAAACAAAGAAAGCTTTAAAAAAGAAGCCCGGAAAGGCATTGGTAAAGAAGACGAACAAAGCCAGCGTAAAACGTCTGGCGTCGAAGTTTGTTAAAAAATCTCCGGCGGCAAAAAAGGGCAAGGGCAAGCCGCTTTCCAAGCTGGATAAGGCCATCAAGGTCAATGCGTCGGAGATCAACGAGCTCATCGAGCGCGGCCGCCCGCGCGGTTTTGTGACCGACAACGAGATCCTCTATTATTTCCCCAAGATCGAAGACAATGTCGATCTGCTTGACGAGATCTATGACCGCTTGGAAAAGGCGGGCATCAAAGTGATCGAGACGAGCGCGCTGATCGATTTTTCAAAGGACGAAAAGAGCGACACGATCGACGACTCTATGGCGTTCGAGGGCGACGTGCCGGACGCGGTGCAAATGTACTTAAAAGAGATCGGGAAGACGCCGCTTTTATCGAAGGACGAAGAGCGCGAACTCGCGAAGCGCTCCGAGAAAGGCGACGAAGAAGCGCGTCAGCGTTTAATGAAGGCGAATTTGCGTTTGGTAGTTTCCATCGCGAAGCGATACGTCAATCGCACGCCGCACTTGAGCATTCTCGATCTCATCCAGGAAGGGAATATCGGTCTGTCCCGCGCTGTCGAAAAATTCGACTACCGCCGCGGCTTCAAGTTCAGCACGTATGCCACGTGGTGGATCCGCCAGGCGATCACCCGCGCGCTTGCCGATCAGTCGCGCACCGTGCGCATCCCGGTGCACATGGTAGAGACCATTTCAAAGTACACGCAGGTGCGCCGCCAGCTCATCCAGGAGCTGGGCCGCGATCCGCTCGCGGAGGAGATCGCTGCGGAAATGGGCATTGACGTGGAAAAAGTGCGCCACATCCAAAAGATCTCGCAGGAAGTGCTCTCCATTGAAACGCCGATCGGCGATGAGGAGGATTCCACGCTGTCCGATTTCATTCCCGACGAGCGCAACGCGACGCCGTCACAGCTGACCGCGCGCGCGATGCTCAGGGACCTTATCAAAGAGATTATGATCGATCTTACCGAGCGCGAGCAGCAGATCCTCAAGATGCGTTTTGGTTTGGATGACGGTATAAGTCACACACTTGAAGAAGTGGGCAAGGCGTTCGGCGTCACGCGCGAGCGCATCCGTCAGATCGAGGCGAAGGCGCTCGAGAAGATCCGCGAGCACGGGAAAGCTGCTGCGCTGGAAGGATTCGACAGCTTGTAGGAACGCTGGAAATACCGGCATTTTTCGTTTACCATAGGATTTATGACATTATCAGAAGTTCGTTCCCGCTATCTGAAATTTTTCGCCGCGCGGGGGCATAACGTGATCCCTTCGGCGTCGCTCGTGCCGGAGAACGATCCGACGACGCTTTTTACGAGCTCGGGCATGCAGCCACTCGTGCCGTATCTGCTTGGCCAGCCGCATCCGGAAGGCCGCCGGCTTACGGACTCGCAAAAAAGTTTCCGCGCGGACGATATTGACGAGGTGGGCGACAACCGTCACACCACGTTCTTCGAGATGCTTGGCAACTGGTCGCTCGGCGATTATTTCAAAAAGGAGCAGCTTCCATGGTTCTTTGAGTTTCTCACCGATAAGAAGGACGGCGTCGGACTTGATCCGATGAATCTGTATGTGACGGTGTTTGCGGGGGATTCGGAGATGGAAATTCCCGCTGACGATGAATCGGTGCGCATCTGGACGGATCTTTTCCATTCGAAGGACATTGACGCGAAGTACGTCGCGCTCGGCTCGGAAGAGAACGGAAGCGCCGTCGGCATGCAGGGCGGCCGGATATTTTCATACGACGTAAAAAAGAACTGGTGGTCGCGTGCAGGTGTGCCGTCCAAAATGCCGGCGGGCGAACCGGGCGGCCCGGATTCGGAAGTGTTCTATGACTTCGGCGAAAATGATGGATCGGGCCGCCCCCGGCACGACGCAACGTTCGGCGCGCATTGCCATCCGAATTGCGATTGCGGCCGTTTTTTGGAGATCGGCAATAGCGTGTTCATGGAATACAAAAGGCGCGAGGACGGTCAGTTCGAAAAGCTTTCCCAGCAGAACGTGGATTTCGGCGGAGGGTTGGAGCGCATCACCGCCGCATCGATCGGCGATCCGGATGTGTTTCATATAGACATATTTGATGCGATGGCGAATGTTTTGGCAGTCGACCCCGCGATCATGGAGACGGAGGAAGGCGTGCGGAAGACGCGTATTATTTTGGACCACATTCGTGCGGCAATATTCCTTGTCGGTGACGGTGTTCTGCCATCTAATAAAGGACAGGGATATGTGCTGCGTCGTTTACTTCGGAGGACGGCGTTATTTTCATTATCGGTGAAGCCAAAGGAGGGATGGGTGGATTCCATGGTCAAGGTGGTGGCCGGGTTTTATAAAGATAGCTATGAGAATCTTGCGGAAGACGAAGAGAAGGTCGCAATGGCGATCAATGAGGAGTTCGGGAAATTCATGGCAGCGGTGGCCGAGGGGCTTCGTGAGTTCGAAAAGCGCAAAGGCGCGGGGATGATCACCGGCAAGGACGCGTTTGATCTCTATCAAAGCTATGGATTCCCGTGGGAGCTTACGCAGGAGATTGCAACGGAAAAAGGCATTCGGGTGAACAAAGAAGAATTCGAGCGCGAGTTTACAAAACATCGCGACCTTTCCCGCACCGCATCCGCCGGCACGTTCAAGGGCGGTCTCGCGGACACATCGGAGAAGACAGTGCGTTTGCATACTGCACACCATCTCTTATTGCGTGCACTTCAGCAGGTGCTCGGGCCGACGGTCAAACAGCGGGGGAGCAATATCACAAGCGAGCGGCTGCGCCTTGATTATCTGCATGATGCGAAACTGACCGATGAACAAAAGGCGTCCGTCGAAAAGATCGTGAACGAGAAGATCGCGGAGGATCTGCCGGTGATCCGCAGCGAGATGGCGCTTGAGGATGCGGAGAAGCTTGGCGCCGAGCACGAGTTCGGACAGAAGTATCCGGCGCGGGTGTCGGTATACTCCATCGGTCCGAAGGATGCGACGTTGGAAAATCCGCAGTTCGATAAGGCGTTCTCCATAGAGTTCTGCGGCGGTCCTCACGTTTCGCACACCGGCGAGATCGGGCATTTTACGATCGCAAAGGAAGAGGCGGTCGCTGCGGGGATCCGGAGGATACGGGGAGTGATCGAATAACGAAACGCGCGCTGCGCGGGCAGCGCTTTTTTTGTGCTAAAATAATAAAGTGAAGAAACCCACTCTCTTCAAGCCGCGCGAGAAGTTCTTGGTGCTGGCGATCGGGCCGTCCGGTGCGGACGGATTGTTTCTGAGCGTGGACGAGGACCGGAACATCATTTTCGAAAAGCGCGTAAAAGATCTGGATCTTAAAAAATTTCTCGCATCGCCGATGCGGAATGTGGCGCAAAAATCGTGGGAAGGGAATTATTTTTTTAAAGCGCACCGCAAGGTGATCGTTGCCGCGGATTCCGCGCTTGCGACGACGATCCCGATTCCGCTTGACCTCCTGCGGGAATCCGGCGCGGCGTCCGCGGAGATCGTCTTGCCGGAGCTCGAGAATCTTATCGCACAGGCAATGGGGAAGATCTTCAACCAGTGCCGCAACGAAGCGGCCGCGCGGCTCGGCATTCACGAGCTGGATACGATCATGGTCGGCGCGAAAGCACGCAATTTCAAGGTGGACGGGCGCCTGGTGGTGAATCCCGTGGGGTTCACCGGCAAGAAAATTTCACTGTTGCTCGAGCTGACGTTCACCGGGCGCGCGCTCTTCGAGGACCTCAAGCAGTTCTTCAACGCGCCGGAAGATTTCTTTTTTGCGGAGTCGGCGCAGGCACGCCTTGCATCTTTGGCGCGCGCCCGCAAGTTGCCGATCAACCTGATAGTGGACGAAGGCCCGCGCGGGACGTCGCTCTTTGTTTTGCAAAAAACAAAGGACGGCCATCCGGTGCTCTATCGCGAGAAGCTCGCGTGGAGCTTTGATATTTTATTCACGCGCATCGCGGCCGAGCTCGGAGTGAGCGACGCAGCCGCGCGGGAGATGTACCGCGCGTACCTTGGCGGCGCGATGTCTGAAGGCGCCGCGCGCGCGTTCAAGAAATTCATTGACCCGGCGGTGGAACGGTTTTTCAAGGAGGTCGGGAAGGGCAAGATCAAGGGGTTTGTATATGTGGACGCCGGGCATGAGTTGCCGTTCGATCTTCCATATCGCCGCGGTGGCGTGATATTCGAACATTTCCCGCTTACGGAGATCCTTGCTCAGTTGGGGTTTGCGGGCCGGGGCGAGGACGCCGCCGCACCGGCTGCGGTCGTTTCAAGGCATCTTCTGCCATTCCTTGAGGCGTATTTTGATCGGAGCAATTCCGAGATCAACCAGAAATTGCGCCGGCGGCTGCATTGGCTTGTCGACTGACGCATTGCCAAACATGCGCCCCGGGTGCGTTGTGCGGCAAATGTGATATAATTTTTAATAATGAAGAAAATAATCGTAGATAAGAACGAAGGCATCGCGGAGGTGATCGATCGCATTTTGAACGAACCGGACGAAGAGGTATCGGTCGTCATCCCGAAGGGGTCTGCGCTTGGCAGGTCTGTCAGCAATTTTCATCTTTTGAAGCGCGAGGCGGATTCCGCCGGGCGCTCGGTGGTGGTCGAGTCCGTCGACGAATCGATCCTTGCACTTGCCAAGGAGAGCGGCATTGAATCAAGCCATCCGCTGTGGAAGGGGGTCAGGGGATTGGGCGGTTTTTCGGATATCGTTTCCCGCCGTGACGAGGATGCGGCGGCTCCGGTCCGCGCCGACGGCCGCGATGTTGAGGATGATGACGAAGGCGGGAGCGAGAACAAATTCCGGCCTTCAAAAAAACCGGCTCCGATCGTTGCAAGCCGGCGCGGTAAGAAAGTTGAATCGGCCATCGAAGAAGAGGAGGAAGAAGACGAGCAAAAACAGGAGGAATTTTTGGGAAGGGAAGAAGAAGCGGGCGAAGCCCCGCAGAAAAGATCCGCGCTCGGCGTTTCTGCCATTCGCAGCAGGTTCTTTGACAGCACTCCCGACATCGGTGATATCGAGGACGATGACCGTGCCCCGCGCCGTTTCCCGAAGAAAACCGTCTGGGCGGTCATTGTAGTCATCATGCTCGGCGGCATCGGGTTTTGGATGACGGGCGCGTTCTTCGATCATGCCGACATCACGATCAACTTCAAGCAGATGCCGTGGAGCTATCAGAACAATTTTACCGCGAGCAAGAACGCGGTCGGCATCGATCCGGCAAACAACATAATTCCCGCGCAGATCTTCACTTCCACAAAGAATGTGACGGAGTCGTTCCATGGTTCGCTGGTAACGCAGGTATCGCAGAAAGCGCAGGGGACGATCACTATATATAACGCATACAGCGCCGCGCCGCAGGAGCTCGTGGCGACGACGCGATTCCTTACGCCTGACGGAAAAATATTCCGCATTACGAAGAACGTTGTCGTGCCCGGCGAGACGAAAGCCGCAAATGGCACGCTTGCGCCGTCGTCCGTCACCGCCCCGATCGTCGCCGATCAGGCAGGGCCGGATTATAATATCGGCCCCGTCGCCAAGCTTACCATCCCCGGATTCCAAAATGATCCTGGCCGCGAAGCAGGGTTCTATGGGGTGATCACCGCATCCACGACGGGCGGCTTCATCGGCCAGCGCGCGACACCTACCGCCGCGGATATTACTGCCGCGAAGGCGTCCACCACCGCGATCCTGGAGGGGAGTTTGCAGAACGGCTTCTCCGGCACATACCCCAATAACTTCAAGATCCTTGACGGTGCGACGCAGGTCAAAGTGACGACGCTTACCGTGAACACCTCCACTGACGCCAACGGTAACTTTACCGTCTTCGGCGTGGCGACGCTCCAGGCGATCGGCTTCGACGAGGCGGCGCTCAAAAATTATCTGCTCTCGCTCGCGCAGGCGCAGGAAGCGAGTTCCACGTTCAAGACGGTCAACCTCAATTACAGCGACGTCTCCGCGGACTTCACGAAAGGTCAGGTCTCATTCGCGCTTTCCGTACAGGCACAGCTTGAGCCCGCCTTCACTGTCGCCGAGTTTGTCACGGGCATAGAGGGCCAGAGCGTTTCCGCGGCGCGCAGCACCATCGCCGCGCTTCCGCAGCTCGCCGACGGCGAAATATCCATGTGGCCCTCATGGCTTATGACCATTCCTTCCAATCCGGCAAAGATCCATATTGCGGTAAACTAGAGAGTCAAAGAATCTGTTCACGGCACCGGCAGTGCTTTACCCCGAAGGGAGGTTTGACAAAGTGCCGGGCCCTCGTATATAATCGTCTCATTGGTTTATGAGTCTTACCTTGATTTTACGTGATGCAAACTGAGGCCGCGAAAGAGGGCAAGGTATATGAAGCCCTGCCGGGTTTGATGTTTCGGGTCAAGATCAACGGCTTAGAGACCGAAGTTCTCGCGCATCTTGCGGGAAAGATGAAGATGCACAATATTCGGGTGTTGCCCGGCGACCGGGTGCTTGTTGAGTTGAGTCCCGACGGCGAGAAAGGAAGGATCGTGCGCAGATTATAAAAACATGAAGGTACGAAGCTCAATCAAGAAGATTTGTTCAAGTTGCCAGATCGTAAAGCGAAATGGCAAGCTTTTTGTCCGCTGCAAGAATCCGAAACATAAACAGCGTCAAGGGTAAATTATCATGCGTATTTTTGGAGTAAACATCCCGGATAATAAGAGGATAGAGATCTCGCTTACGTATCTTTACGGAGTGGGTCCGGCGGTCAGCAAAAAGGCGCTTACGGCGGCCAAGGTTGAGGTGGATAAGAAAGCGAAGGATCTCACCGCGGACGAAGTGCTTCGTATCCAGAATTTTTTGGAGAAGAGCTTCCCGGTGGAGGGAGAGCTTCGCCAGCTCGTCCGGCGCAACATCTCGCGGCTGAAGGATCTCGGCACCTATCGCGGCAATCGTCATGCGCGGCGTCTTCCGGTGCGCGGCCAGCGCACGCGTACGAATTCGCGCACCGTTCGCGGCAATGTCCGCAAGACAGCGGGAAGCGGCAAACGTAAAGTTGATCTGAAGTAATCCGAATACATAATCACCATGGGAAAGAAAACTGTGAAAACTCAAGAAGGCGATGCCGTGGAAAAAGTGACCAAGGCTGTTGAAGGCGGCGCTGCCAAGGCGGCGTCTTCGGCGAAGCGCAAATCCAAGCATGTGCAGGAAGGCAAGGTCTATGTGAACGCCACATATAATAATACCGTCGTCACCGTCACGGATAACACGGGCAATGTGCTCGCATGGGCGTCGGCAGGTTCTCTTGGCTTCTCCGGTCCGAAGAAAGCGACGCCATTCGCTTCGTCAAAGGTGATCTCGGCGATCACGGAAAAGATACAGGCCAGCGGCCCCAAGGATATCTCGGTGATCGTAAAAGGGATCGGTTCCGGCCGTGATTCGGCCATCCGCTCGCTCATTAATAACGGTTTCAATATCCTCTCCATCAAAGACGCCACTCCGGTCCCGCATAATGGTCCGCGCCCCGCGAAGACGCGGCGAGTTTAAGGGGTCCACAATGAAAATTTGATTGATCATCGAAAAACTGTTATTCTATCAACTACGTTAAATCATTATCATGAGAGGTCCTAAAGAGAAAAAAGAGCGGGCATTGGGCGTGCGCCTCGGATTGAAGGGCGACCGTGCGATGTCTCCAAAATCGGCGCTCGCGCGCAAGCCATACCGTCCCGGAGCGCACGGGCCGAATTCGCGCCCGAAAGCGCTTTCCGAGTTTGGGCTCCAGTTGCGCGAGAAGAATAAATTCAAGATCGCGTACGGCGTGAATGAGAATAATATGAAGCGCCTCTTTGCGATGGCTCGTGCGGCCAAAGGCGAGTCCGGCACGAAAGTGCTCGAACTTCTTGAATCGCGCCTCGACTCGGTGGTCTTTTTGCTCGGATGGGCGGTTTCCCGGGCTGCGGCGCGCCAGCTTGTGGTACAGGGGCACATCGCGGTGAATAAGAAGAAGGTGACATCGCCTGGATACCAGCTTCGCAAAGGCGATATCGTCGCCGTACGCGATGCGTCCAAAGAAAAGAAGGCGTTCACCGACCGCGCGGAGCTCATAAAAAAATATGACGCGCCGGCCTGGCTTCGCATGGATCCGGTCAAGCTGGAAGGCGAGATGCTTTCCGTTCCGACGGACCTTACCCCTCCTTTTGAAATCAATCTTTTGGTCGATTCATTCTCTAAATAAAAACCTTAACCATCTTTTAATCATTCCATGGAATTTGCATACGTCAGTTCAAGTGTTTCCATAAAGACCATCTCCGAGGATGCGCGCGAGGGCGTGTTCGAGATCGAGGGTCTGTACGCGGGGTACGGTTTGACGATCGGCACGGCGCTTCGCCGCGCGCTCCTGTCTTCCTTGCCGGGCGCGGCCGTTACCGAGATAAAAATAAAGAACGTTCCGCATGAATTCTCCACGTTGCCGGGACTCAAAGAGGATATCGTCGAGCTCGCGCTCAATTTCAAGAAGATCTATTTCCGCTCGCACACCGACGAGCCGCAGGTGCTCATGCTTAAGCTGAAAGGAGAGAAGGAGATCACGGCGGGCGATATCGAGCTCAATTCGGATGTTGAGATCATCAATCCGGAGGTCGTGCTCGGCCACCTTACCGCAAAGGACGCGGAGATCGACATCGAGGTCAAGGTAGAGCGCGGGCTTGGCTATGTTCCGGTGGATGCGCGCAAGTCGGAGGGCCGCCTTCCGATCGGTACTATCGCGATCGATTCCATCTTTACGCCCGTGCTTAAAGTTAACTACACCATCGAGGATATGCGCGTCGGCGATCGTACGGACTACAATCGTTTGCGCCTGGAGGTTTCGACGAACGGCACCATTAGCCCGTCATCCGCGCTGCACAAGGCATCAAAGATCCTGCAGGACCACTTCGAGAAGGTGGGCGTCGTTGAGGTAAAGGAGTTCGATGCGCCGAAGTCGGAGCACGGCGAAACCAAGAAGAAGGCTGCGGCAAAAAAGAAATAACGACGACTCGTCTCCATCATGAAACACGGCAAAAAGGACAATAAAAAATTTAGCAGGCTCCGCGGGGCACGCATCTCGTTCATGCGGAATCTTGGCAATGACCTTATTCGTGCCGGCAAGATAGAGACCACGGAGGTCCGCGCCAAAGCGATCCGCCCGCGCGTGGAGGGACTCGTCACGTTCGCCAAAAACCCAACCGTCGCCAACCGCCGTCTCGTCGCGAGCCGCGTCGGCAACGCAAAGATCGTCAAGAAACTGTTCAGCGATTACGGCCCGCGCTACGCCGACCGGAAGGGTGGCTATTTGCGCATCATCAAGCTGGCGCAGACCCGCAAGCGCGACGGCACCCGCATGGCGCGCATTGAATTTGTTTAATATATAGAGTACACTTACCCGGAAATCAGATCCATGGAATATCACGTAGATGCAAAGAATAAAGTGCTTGGCCGCGTGGCCACCGACATCTCCCTCATGTTGCAGGGCAAAAAGTCGGCGACGTTCGAGCGCAATCGCGTGAGCGCTGATAAGGTTTACGTAACAAACTACGACTCCATCGTCGTCACCGGCCAGAAGGCAACGGATAAGGTTTATTATAAGCACACCGGCTACGTCGGGCATCTTAAGGAGAAGTCCTTCGAACAGCATATGGCCAAAGATCCCAAGTTTGTCCTGCGTCGCGCCGTCCGCAAAATGCTCCCGCGCAATTTTCTCACGCAGAAGCGCCTCAATAATTTGATATTTGTTGAACCGGCAGGGCCGAAAGATGCCGGCAAGCGGGTGCGTCCAAAAAAGGTAAAAGCGGCGAAATAATATCATGGCAACCACACAGGAAACGGAAAAGAAGGGGATAGCGGCAAAGCCGGCGCATCACGCCGCCGTTGCGCATGCCGCACATGCCGCTCCGGCATCCACGGCTGCGCATAAAGCTGCCGCGTCGAAGGGCCATCGTTATACGGAGGCCGTCGGCCGCCGCAAGACCGCCATCGCGCGCGTGCGCATCATGCCCGGCACCGGAAAAATGACGGTCAACGGCAAGACCCCGGCGCAGTATTTCACCCTCCCGCGGCTTGTACAGGACGCGCGTTCGCCGCTCGAGCAGTTGAAGCTTACCGAATATGATGTCACCGTCAACGTGACCGGTGGCGGTATCCATGCGCAGGCCGGCGCCGTGCGTCTCGGCCTTTCCCGCGCGATCATCGCCAAGTCTCCGGATTGGAAGCCGCGCCTTCGCACCATGGGTTTCCTCACCCGCGATTCCCGCATGGTCGAGCGCAAGAAGTACGGCCTGAATAAGGCACGCCGCGCTCCCCAGTGGGCGAAGCGCTAAGAGAGCGCGGTAGTCTCGCATGGGCGACGGGATACAACGTGTTTGCCATTCCCATCGCGGTGGGCGTGCTCTATCCGTCTTTCCATATCCTGCTTCCCCCGGCATGGGCGGCGATCCTCATGAGCACGTCGTCGGTGATCGTGGTCGGGAACGCGCTACTGCTCAAAAAAGAAACTTTGGATTAAGGCAATAAAGGTCGTCATGGATGGCATGACCGGGGATAGTCGGCGATGGAGATCCTTGGGGAGCGGTACGCGAAGGGAGAGATAGATAAAAAAGAATACGAGGAGAAAAAAAGATTTGGAATCCTAAGTAGGATAAAAATCGGCCAGCGATGGTCGGTTTTTTATATTGATGGCAGATTTGGCGGTTTAGGGCGTTGCGATATATAAAGCGTTGTTCGTTTATCCGTCTGCTGTTGTATAATGGGAATATGTCATTTGGTTTTTTCGCGCCTTCTTTGTTAAAGCGTGTATTTTCGAGCATCATCTTTCTTGGTGTTGTTTCTGCCGTATGTCTCCTTGCCCCCGCCCCCGCGCACGCCCAGATCTCCCTTGTGCAGGCGACGAGCACCGGAGGATTCTTGGGTTCCGCAGGCACGACCACGGACAGTTTCGCCTCGGGCACGACCGCCGGGAACTCCCTCATCGTCTCCTTCGCCGCGTGGC
>DAIDJL010000001.1 GCA_027450205.1 Candidatus Parcubacteria bacterium | reverse complement strand
TTAATTGGCGAACAGCCAAACGCTTGGGAGCTTCTACACCCCCGCGCTGTGGCGAGCCGACATCGAGGTGCCGAGCATTGTCGTCGCTAGGGACGCTCGGACAATACTAGCCTGTTATCCCCGGAGTAGCTTTTATCCGGTATCTCCGGCCTTTCTATGAAGGGCCGTCGGGTCACTAACTTCTGCTTTCGCACCTGCTCGACTTGTATGTCTCGCAGTCAAGCCAGCTTTTGCGTTTGCACGTCCTGCCCGATTTCCATCCGGGCTAAGCTGACCTTAATAAACTCCTCCGTTACTCTTTTGGAGGAAAACGCCCCATTTAAACTGCCTACCAAGCACTGTCTTAGCAACGCTTCCCCGGAGGGTTCGTTGCCAGTTAGACGTTAAAGTTTTAAAAATGGCTGTTTCATTGTCGGATCCACGCCACCCGAAAGCGACGCTTCAAATCCTCACCACTACGCTACGTAGTAAAACTCTAAAATCAATGCCAAGCTGCAGTAAAGCTTCCGGGGTCTTTTCGTCCCGCTGCAGGTATCCCGCGTCTTCACGGGAATCGCATTTTCACCGAGCTCATCGTTGAGACAGTTCTCCGGTCGTTACACCTTTCGTGCGCTTCGGAACTTACCCGAAAAGGAATTGCGCTACCTTAGAACGATTATAGTTATCGCTGACATTGACGAGGGCTTGAATCAGTGAGCAACGTATTGCTACGCCACCCCCAATCTTGACCTTCTCGCATCGGTCAGGTGTCACCCCCTATACATCCTGTTGCCAGTTAGCAGGGAGCTGTGTTTTTGGTAAACAGTCGCCAGAGATTCTTTAGCTGCGGCCCTCTTGCCCTGGCTTACGCCAGGCTGGAAGGGCAGGCCTTATTGCTAACTTACGGCCGCTATTTTGCCTAGTTCCTTAACGATGAATCACTCGTTCCCCTTGGGCTACTCGCCCTATCCACCAGTGTCGGTTTACGGTACGGAGACCACACGCTCGATTTGGCCGGATTTTTCTCGGAAGGCTCTTCACGAATGTCGGCCAGGTAAATTCCTGACCTTCTGTCGGCAGCCGCTTGAACTCGCTGCAAACAATGCCAAACCAATAAGGCACATCCGCTTATATCCTTCGTCCTCCGGTTATGATCGTGCGGCCGGGCTGGAATATTAACCAGCTTCCCATCGGTTGCCCCTTTCGGGATCGCCTTAGGACCGCCTCACCCGTGGTTGATTGCCAGTGCCACGGAAACCTTGGATTTTCGGGGTTCCAATTTCTCATTGGGATTGTGGTTACTCATTCCAACATTTTCTCTTCCGGCCGCTCCAAACGCCCTCGCGGGTCGATCTTCACTGCAGGCCGAAATGCTCTCCTACCACGTACACCTCCCGAAGGAGATATACATCCGTATCTTCGGTACCATGCTTAGCCCCGGTACATTTTCGGCGCCACGACCCGTCGAATAGTGAGTTGTTACACACTCTTTAAAGGATGGCTACCTCTAAGCCAACCTCCTATCTGTCTATGGGTCATGACTACCTTTTACACTTAGCATGGATTTAGGGACCTTAGATGACGATCTGGGCTCTTCCCCTCGCGACCATGGAGCTTAGCCCCCACAGTCTAACTAGCAAGATCTTGACTCTCGGTATTCGGAGTTTGATTGATCGTTCGGAGTTTCCCCCTGTAACGATCATCCAGTGCTCTACCCCCAAGAGGAACTCTTGCCGCCAGTCCTAAAACTGTTTCGGAGAGAACCAGCTATTACGTTATTCGATTAGCTTTTCACTCCTTACCTCAGCTCATCCGAAGATTTTGAACAATCAACCGGTTCGGGCCTCCCTCCCGATTTCTCGGGAGTTCACCCTGGCCAAGGCAAGCTCATAACGCTTCGGGTCTATCTTGTGCTGCGATCCCACTCAAATTTTTGGATACGTGACAGATCTTCTTCTAAATGGTACGATTTATTTCAGAATACGTTTAACAACGAGGAGAAAGCATATGCTCTATCTGGCCCCCGCCGATCCATCGCATTCCATCGTTGCCTTCGATAACTTCTTCCGGGACTTGAGCTCCTGGATCGTCGCTATCGCCGCCACATTCGCCGTCGCGGTTTTCTTCGCCTGTTGTTATCTGGCAAAGAAAAAAACCGAAAACCCGTGCGTGTAATATGATCATCACCTGTCCGCTTTCCTCGCGGACGGGTGATATTTTTAATTCACGCAACACCAACGGACAGATGCCAATATGATCTTTTATTTCTCCAAAAATTTGAGTGGGATATGCGCCCTATTAAGACTCGCTTTCGCTACGCCTTCACGCTATGCGCGCTTAGACAAGCAACACAAAATAAGTCGTTGGATCATTCTTCAATAGGCACACTGTTGTTCCCAGTGCTTCACACTGGGAACAACAGTGTGCCTGAAGATGGCTCTATCAAGAAGTTTCGCTTACGCTAAACTTCGAGCCTTTCAGTCACGCTATTACTCTCAATGTGAAGCACTGTTAGAACTTCAGTTCCTTGTAGACAAACGGTTTCAGGTTCTATTTCAACGGCCTCGCCGGCCTGCTTTTCACCTTTCCCTCACGGTACTTGTTCACTATCGATCTAGAAAAGTATTTAGCCTTACCTGATAGTACAGGTATATTCCTCCGGAACTGTTTTACTCCGAAGTACTCAAGTTAAAAAACTAAGGAGACCAATTGTTTTCGCCTAGGGGGCTATCACCCGCTCTGGCGCCGCTTTCCAGACGGCTTTGGCTAACAAAAGATTTTTTTACTCCTCCACCTCTCAGCAAATAACGAAGAGTACGCTTTCGCGCGCCCTGCGTTATTCACTGGAGAGCGTTTTCTACTAAACCCCAAGGCGGTGATAAATCACAACCTTAGTTTGGGCTGTTCCCTGTTCTCTCGCCGATACTAGGGGAATAACTGATTTGTTCTTTTTTCCTCCACTTACTGGAATGTTTTACTTCAGTGGGTACGCGAATCGATTGCTCGAAACAATTGAGGGTTACTCAACTAGGTTTCCCCATTCGGAGATCCCCGGATCATAGGTTGCTACGCACCTCCCCGAGGCATATCGCTGCTACGCCGCGTCCTTCATCGCCTTTTCTAGTCTAGGCATCCACCGTTCGCCCTTATTTTGCCAACCATCCCAATGCTGACTTGCTTGTACTGTGCGTGTATTAATTTTTTTAACGGAAATGCCAGGTAGGAACCTGACCGTTAAAAAAACTAATACACGCACAGTACTCGCCGCCATCGATAAAAATAAATTTACCGATGACGATTTGACCCTGTCCGTCACGAGAAATTGACTACATATGCGTATGCAGCGATCCGGCCCATCCGCAATGCGGATGTTAGCGACCAGATCTAATAGTGACACAGGGTCTCCATATTATGTCCTCCGACTCTACAATTCGGAGTTCCACCAAATCGGCAGATGATTTTAAATAACGCTGCGAATGCCGCCATCGCCCAAGGGGCGACCAACAAAGCACCCAGATACAACTGCCAAGAAAAAAAATCAGCCGCTCAGCGGCCGCTCCATCGCGTAAAATACGCGCGGTCAGCCGTCTTGCTGTGAAAGATTAGTGTTCTTTACCATTCGTATCTTAGGAGTAAGTATACTCATGGCAAGAAGGATGTCAATAGCGTGTGTCGGAAGGGTGTTTTGTTTGCTGTTGTCGGGCCGCCGGGAATCGAACCCGGTCTTTACGAACCCGAATCGCACGTACTACCGGTATACTACGGCCCGTAGAATACCAAAGTATTTAACCGCACTTCGGCGAAAAACTCAACTTACTTCATTCCGGTCGTGCCGAATCCACCGCGCGTCCTGTTCGACATTTCATCGGCTTCATCCCATTCCGGATGCGAGATCTTTACGAACGTTCCCTGCGCGATGCGCTCTCCTTTTTCTATAACGACCGGCGCGCCGCTGAAATTAAAGTATGCCGCCTTGATCTCGTCGTCGTTGCCGGAATAATCCGGATCGATGATGCCGATGCCGTTCGCCATCATGATCCCCTTCTTGTGGGTGCCGCTCCGCGCGGCGATAAGAAGGAAGTGGTCGGGCGGTGTTTCTATGGCGACGTTCAGGGGAACATAGCCGACGGAACCGGGCTGGATCGTCACCGCTTCGCGCGCGGCCAGATCGAATGCGGCCGCACCCTCGGTCTGCCGCTTTGGCAACGGCAGGTCCTTATCAAATCGTTTTATCTTTATGTTCATGGTGGTATGGCGCGGCGATTATTTTACGTAGTGTTTCCTTTTGATCTCACTGTCCATTTCCTCCTCCGCCTCGCGCTTCTTCTGCTGCGCGCTCGCGAACAATTCCTGCAGCTCCTCGTCGCTCTGCCTGTTCAGCTCCTTCGCACGCTTTTCCAGGTATTTCTTGTCGTTCTTTTTCGGATCATCGATTACTTCTTCCATGAGCGCGTTCAGGATCCAGCCGACGCGGCGCGACTGGGGAAGGTTCAGTAGCGGCATCAGATCATCGCCGCGAAGCGCGAGCATTTTTGGCGAGAGCGGATCGCGCTTTACCTTCTCTATCATAAAGAGCAAATGACGCAGGCGGTAAGGCATCGCCTTTTTTACCCCGGAACCGATGCGGTCCGCTTCGCGGACCTTTAACAGGTCATCGATGTTCTCCGGCCCCACGCGCACCACGAAGCGCCGCACGCCCGCGGGCGATATCACGCCGGTGTCGTAATAGAACATGTGCGAACGGACGAGGTGCGCCACCTGCTCCACGAAGTCTTTTGAGAATCGCAGGCGATCGAGCATACGCACCGCCATTTTTGCGCCCACGTACTCATGTTGGTAGAACGTGGAATCCGGACCGTTGCCTCCTTTTACCTTCGGCTTGCCCACGTCATGGAGTAACGCCGCCATGCGCACCGGCAACGAATAATTTTCGCGCGCGGTGTAATCGAGCGCGCGCACGTTATGCTCGAACACGGTGTAAATGTGGTGCTTGTTCTGCCCGACGCCGATCCCTTCGCGCAACTCCGGCAAAACATAGCGAAGCAGATCGAGCTCCTCCAATAAAATGATTCCCTTCGCCGCATTCGGTGCCATTACGATCTTTATGAGCTCGTCGCGCACGCGCTCTTTGGCGATCGCTTCAAGTCCGCCGGCAAGTTTTACGATCGCGCGGCGCGTGCTCATATCTATCTCAAAATCCAGCTCCACGGAAAACCGCACCGCGCGCATCAGGCGCAACGCGTCCTCCGAGAACCGTTCCTCCGGCACGCCAACGGTACGAAGCACGCGGTCTTTGATATCGCGCGCGCCGCCGAACGGGTCGATCACGTCCCCCTTCATATCCATCGCAAGCGCATTCACGGTAAAATCGCGGCGCGAAAGATCGTCTTCTATATGAGAGGCGAACTTCACCGCGTCCGGATGGCGCTTATCGGTGTACTCGCTCTCAATGCGATACGTCGTGACCTCTATTATCTTCAGCCGCGGATCTTCTGACTCGGTCTTTATCCCAACCGTGCCGAAATCGTTCTCGTACACGCTCTCCGGGAAAAGCTTCTGCACCTCCGCCGGATCGGCGGCCGTTGCCACATCCCAGTCCTTCGGCTCACGACCCAGCATGATATCCCGCACGCAGCCGCCCACAAGGTACGCCTCAAAACCCGCTTCGGCGAGCGTTCTGGATACCGCAACGACCTCTTCGGGTACGTCGATCTTCATACGTTCATTGTAATTGAAATGAGATAATTATTGTATAACTCAAAGGTACATCACAAAAACCATGACAGGAGGGCAGGCATGCAAAAGCGCACGCTCGTGACCGTTTTGGGAATGACCGTTTTGGGAATGATACTGATCGGTGGATCGGTTTTGGCAACGCGGTACTACCTGCTGCACCATCAACATCCAAAACCCACCGTAACAGCGGCGGCATTCCCGGAAAAAGTTTCACAAACCATCAACGCCAACTATTCCTCGTATATCCCGATCGCAGCGGATAGGGAGGCAGGCGACCGTCCGTCAGAGGTGCTAAAAGCGCTTGACGATTTTCAAAAAGAAAATCCCCGCGTCATAATAACATCGATGACGCTGGGAAGGCATGGCGTATTCATCATTTGGAAATGCAAGTGCGAGCACGAAGACGACTGACCTGAATCGAAACCGGGAGCGATCATTTGCGCCCGGTTTTTTTACCGCACCGACGCGCCGAATTCCTTCACCGTCCCCTCCTCTATCTTCTTATGCAACACATCCACTTCTTCATTTGTGAGCGTCCGGTCGCTTGAGCGATACGTGATGCGATACGCATAGCTCTTTTTATCCGCGCCGAACTTTTCGGCGTTCTCGTATTCGTCAATGAGCTCGACTTGCTCCACGAGGTCGCCCGCAATGTCGCGCACGAGATCAAAATAGTCGTTCGGCGCGAACGTTTTCGGTACGATGAACGAGATGTCGCGAATGACGGGCGGATATTTGCTCACTTCCATGAACTTCGTACCCATGTGCAGCTGCTTTTTGACGCGCGGATCGTCGGACCACAACAGCCGGATGTCCGGCAGTTCCATACTGATGATCGCAAGCCGCTCCAGGCCGAAACCGAACGCCCACGCATTGTAGCCTTCCACACCGAACTTTTTGAACACGCTCTGCTTGGTCATGCCGCCGCCGAGAATCTCCATCCAGCGTCCACCGTCCGGCCCCGGATCATCCGACGATTCGGTTGTCGGCGCTCCCGGACCGATCCATACCTCCGCCTGCAATGACGGATCCGTGTATGGAAACGTATCATCCAGAAAACGATAGTGTGCGTTGGCGCCGAAGACCGCCTTTACGATCTCCGAGAGCGCGTTGCGCAGATCGTCGATCGTGAGCGGGTCGGTATCCGCGGGCGTCATATACCATCCGCCAAACTGGTGAAAGGTGTTCATGTGCTTGCGATCGATCTCGTCTTTGCGATACACCTTGCCATAGCAGACGACGCCCAGCTTTTCATGACGCGCGATGCGCTCCCTTACCTCCGGCAGCTGCGTATAGTAGTACCACATCACCGTGTCGTGCGTGCGCAAAATATTTTTATCGTCCGCGTAATACGTATCCGACTTGCTCCTCGCCGGATGGTCGGGCGCAAAATCGAACAAATCAAAATTGATCGATGCCGGAACGATCTCCGGAATGACGATATTATCGAAACCCTTCAGGACCGGCGTGCTGCACGCGGCCTGCACTATTTCATACAGCGGGCTGCCCGGTGTGCGGGAAAGGTCCGGCATGGCGAGATAGCGCTTGATCCGCGCCGCCTCTGCGTCCGTGCGCTTGTCGAGCGCCGCCAAAATTTTATTCTGCTCATCGAGGGATATCTTATATTCCATAATTACGATGGTATCAGATTCTTTCCGCCTCAACAACGGCACGAACATATAGTATGTACGTTCCAAGACCTGCTTGTGCCGACGGCAGGGATCGAACCTGCGACCTTGGCCTTATGAAAGCCCTGCTCTACCACTGAGCTACGTCGGCGGCGAACCGCCATAGAACACTATATGCGAACCTCGCCGAATTTTCAATAAAAAAATCCGGGTTTGTGGTGCCTGCCCGGCCGCCACTTTCCATGGTCTGCCGATCGAACATCCATATTGGCAAGCATATCCCCGACTGGTATACTGATCTTCATGTTCGATCAGCTCAAACAGATACAGGAGCTCAAGCGCCTGCAGAATTCCATGAAGCAGGAACGCGAGACCGTGCAACGGAACGGGATCGCCGTCACGGTGAACGGAACGCTTGAAGTGGAATCCATCACGCTCAACCCCGCACTCTCCCCGGTGGAACAGGAACGCGTCCTTGTGGACTGCATCAACGAAGCGACCCGCGCCATTCAGAAGCGCATGGCAAAGACGATGATGGGCGCGGGAGACGCGCTCAAAGGGCTGCTGTAAAGGCAAAAACAGTTTTTATCATTAAAAAAGGGCCGTCCACGATAAATGCATGAACGGTCCTGTAAAAACGGCATGAATACAGGGGATCGAAAAGAGAAAAAGACGATCCAGCATTCAAGGTTTCAAAGTTTAATTTGCTCCGGAAGAAAGCCCGACGCGGATCCGTAGACCTCGCTCGCGCTGTCAACTTCGCTGGTGTGGAACCTCAGTTCATCGTCGCGGAAACGGAAGCTCGGCGCATTTACGAACGGGCCGCCCTCATCCGGACGGAATTCGTCCCCCGCACAATCAATATGCAACTGCTCCCGCTGCTCCTGCTCCTGCTCCCGTTCGGGATGAGTGAGCAACATGCAGCCGACCGCGAACGCGCCGAGACCGAATTCTCTGGCGATCATGACTCGCCGGGCCCGACGGACGGAACGGCCGCGGTGCCGGATGCCAAACTGCGCAGCGACGACCAGAATGTCCCCATTCTGCTCTTCCCCAAGCTTTTTCCAGGCGGCGATCGCCTGGTAGGTCTGGCGGAGATAGCGCCCATCCAGTTTACCCTCGCGGTGGTCGCAGAACTTCCGCGTGACCGCGATGCACAAGAGTACCTTCAGAAGAGCCTCGTCATAGGTCGCCGCGATCTTCTCCCAGCGAGGAATAGCGAACCATCCGTCTGCACCTGCAGGAAGCGGACGCTCCGCCAGACTTTGGATCAATTCGCTGTTCGCCCCAAGATCCGGAAAGAACTTCCGCAACAGTTCCGCCTGCTCGTCGATCTGTTTCACACGATATCCCTGCGGATAAGCGTAGCCGGATCTTATTTCCTCTTTCGCAAATTGGCTGGAAAGCGAAAACTCGGAGGTTTTTTCCACGATCAATGCAACGATTGCCGCATTAAATTCTTCATCGCGGCCAAGAAGCAGCTGGAATCCGGCTCTGTCGAGCGGAACCTTTTCCAGTGCGAGTTTTATACCTTTGCTGGTTGCATCCCTGACAAAACGCCGATACTGCTCCCTTTGCTTCTTCGTAATTTTTGACTTGATCGATGCGATCATCATTATCATCATCCCCTTTTTACAAGATGCTCTCCAAAGAGAGGCGCACTTCGGTTGTGAAGCGAGTATTTAAGGGGCTTGCATTGTCCGCTAAATACTCGCTTCATACACCCTGAAAATCCCTATTTCTGTGTGAAAGGCCTAATACATTATATAAGTAATCATGACAATTTTGTCAATGTTGCCCGCCGCATCGCCTATCGCGACAGCAATGGGAGCCGGGCCTCTCGGTCTTACTCTGAACTTCACCTTGGCTGTTGCGGGGATTGGAAAACTTCAGGAACGCTTTATTGGAAGGAGGCCGGTAATATTTTGCTATTCCACGGTCAATGAGACCTCTTTATTCGCTCGTCTTCCCGTCGAAATGTTCCGTATCCGCCCCTGCTTCCGCTTTCGTTTTATGAACCACACCGTCGTGGTGATGTGGAGGCATATAAAGTGTGTAGAGCTTCATTGAATCTGATCCGCTATTTAAAATATTGTGCCTGGTTCCCGCCGGAACGACGATCGCGATGCCGTCCGCAATATCGTGCGGAATGCCGTTCAATATGACACTGCCCGTGCCCTTCTCAACCCGAAGGAATTGGTCGACGTCATGGATCTCTTCTCCTATTTCCTCTTTTGGAAGCAAGGACATAAGCACCAGCTGGCCATGTTTGCCAGTATAAAGAACCCTACGAAAATTATCGTTTTCAAGCGAGAGCTTTTCGATATTCGCTATGTAACCGTTCATACTGTCTATCATACTATTCTATAATTAAAGATATTTCATCGGTCAAGCATCGGCCTTAAAAGAATTTGCCTTGGCGGATGCGGTTGTGGGACGAAGTTGGAACCCTTATGACGCAAGAAATGCAGCCGCAAAATTTGACATAGATGGTAATTTGTATCAAATTTACCTCAGCAGCTCATTTCACCGGGCGTGAAATGGTCACCAATAACTCGGTTTGGCTGGGTGCCAAACCCATGATCAGCTGGGTGCTGAAGGAGGAATTATGGAGCTTACATCTTTCAAGCGCGAAGCGCTTTGCAATGAATTCCCCGTCCTTAGAAACTGGATATTCAGCCTCGACGACATACAAACGTTCCATGTCGAGAGGATGGATGCGGCGTTGTTCGAGAAGCAGGATCTCGGACCAAACTCTTACGACTGGGCCGAACACTGGGTGCGCCGATCCGGGGATGGTATGGAAACTCCATTACCGTCGACCTATTATCAAGGACCATACGTACGCTTCCGGCTTCTCGACGAAACCGGAGCTGTCGTACGGCAAGTGCTCACCAGGCAAAAAGTCCAACGAAGGTTCCTCTGGTGGAAATGGATCGAAGAACTCCCTCTGCCGGAACGCAACGAACGAGGTATTCTCCGCGAACGCGTAGAAAGGATTGGGGATCCCGCAAAGCAGATCCAATATATTCTCGAATATGGCGGAACAGTGCGGGCAATCCCGACGAAAGAGAAATGTGTTCTGGACAGCGGCCATCTCAAGCTTCATAAGCTGCCAAACCAGCACAAGAACGTCCTCGAATGCTTCGCAACTTTTTATGCAGACGCGTATCGAGAAGTTCTCGAATTACGCTAATCGTAAAAACCCACATACGCCGCTCTCAGAAATGGGAGCGGTGTTTTTTTAAAATAATTAAGAGTGAGGTCTTTGTTTTTTTGAAAGGTGTCTCGGAGCCGCGAAGGCGGCGAGAGCCAAGGCGGCCGGCTAGTAAGCCGGAACGCCGTCCTTTCAAAAAGATAAAGACCGAACGATTGTTGCGGGGGCAAGACTCGGACTTGCTTCGGAAGCTTATGGGGCTTCCCGGAAAACCTTTCCCAACCCTCCCGCGCGATGAAATCACGGCGCACGTTTTGCGTCGCGACCAACCTGTGCATTATATGAATTTTCAGGCGCGATTGTCAAAGCATGATTGTCAAAAAAATGGATTAATGAGATTATCAAATGGTGACGGCAATACCGGATGCGATCGCGCAAAACTTCAAAGGAAAGAAAATAACCCTGATGGGCCTCGGACTCCTCGGGCGCGGCGTCGGTGACGCGGAATTTTTGGCGGCGTGCGATGTAAAGGAGCTTATCGTGACCGACCTTAAGTCCGCCGAGGAGCTCGCGCCGTCCATCGAACGACTGAAAGGGTTTAAGAACATTGCATACCACCTCGGCGGACACCGGCTGGAGGATTTTGAGGACCGTGACATGGTGATCCGCGCGCCGAACACGCCGCTTGATTCGCCGTTCATCGCGCGCGCGCGCGAGCGCGGCATCCCGGTGGAAATGGACGCATCGCTCTTTGCCGCGCTCTCCCCCGCCATGATCGTGGGGATCACCGGCACGCGCGGGAAATCGACGGTCACCCACCTTATATATGAGATGGCGAAGGCCGCCGGCAAAGATCCATCCCTTGGCGGCAATGAACGCGGCACCGCGACGCTCCCGCTCCTTTTAACAACCGACGCAGAGAGCACCGTCATCCTCGAACTCGACTCATGGCAGCTCCAGGGATTTGAAGACGCACGCATGAGCCCGCACGTTTCCGTATGGACGAATTTTTATCCCGATCACATGAACTATTACAGGGGTGATATGGACCGCTATTTCCAGGACAAGGCGGCGATCGCACGCTTCCAAAAATCGGGCGACCATTTCGTAACAACGCGGGAAATAAAAGAAAGGATCGAATCCCGGTTCGGCGCGCTTGCCGGCGCCGTCGTGGCCGACCCGGCGATCCCCGACGATTGGGATGTCGCATTGCCCGGCGAGCATAATCGCAGGAATGCCGCCTTTGCCGCGGCCGCGGCACGCGCCATGGGCATCACCGACGACGTCATTAAAAATACATTAAAAACATTTTCCGGCCTGCCGGGGCGGCTGCAGTTGCTCGGAGAAAAGAATGGCATTGCATTTTATAACGATGGAAATTCCACCACACCCGAAGCCGCGATCGCCGCACTCCGCGCGCTCGCGCCGCTCGGCCGCCCAATCATCCTCATTGCCGGCGGCAGCGACAAAGAATTGGATTTTTCAATGCTCGTCCCGGAGATAGAAAGGTCCGCAAAGAAACTGGTCCTCTTTGACGGAAAAGCGACGGACAAAATGAAAGCGCTCTTTACGAAAGATTTCCGATACTCGGCCGCGGCAAATATGGCGGATGCATTCAGCGCCGCGCTCGCGGCAGCCGCGCCGCGGGACATCATCCTCCTCTCCCCCGGCGCGACCAGCTTCGGCATCTTCAAGAACGAATACGATCGCGGCGACCAGTTTACGGCG